>CAMLJY010000038.1 GCA_946480465.1 uncultured Burkholderiales bacterium | reverse complement strand
GGTGACGCGTCTTTCGAACGCTATGCCGAGCCGGCGCCGGCCGACGTCACGGCCGCGTACCAGACCTTCTGCGGCACCTGAGAGGCCGCTTCAACCACCGCCGATGCCCCGGGTGACGCGGCCGCTGCCGCCGCAGTCGGCGCAGGACTGTCCGTCGGGCAGGCGGCCGCTGCCGCCGCAGCGCGGACAGACCGCCTCGCCGGTGCCGGGGGTGCCGGGCGGCGCATCGTCGCCGGGGTTGCGCGCGTTGCCCGCGGGCGTTGCGGTGGGGGATGCGGGCGGAATGGGTGTAGCCATCAGGAATCTCCAGGCAGGGATCGACGCAGCGGGCGCGGCGCTTCCAGCAGGTGGCTTCGGCGCGTGGTTTCGGCGCGTGGTTTCGGCGCGTGGTTTCGGCGGGTGGTTTCGGCGCGTGGTTTTGGCGGACGGTTGCAGTCGGCACCGCGGCTGGGCGTCGAGCAGCGAACCTCAGCTCGGTGAAGCCACCGGCACCGGCGCCTCGGCCCGCTCGGCCGCCTCGTCGATCGCCGCCAGCACCTGGCGCGTCGCGGTGTGGTGGACCATGTGGCCGGCGCCGGGCACGCGGTGCAGCGTGGCGCCGGGCACCCGGTCGGCCAGGCGCGCGGACTGCCAGCGGGTCAGCACCAGGCGGTCCTGCTCGCCGGCCACCACGACCACCGGCGGCGCCAGTTCCTTCTCGCGCGGGCGCAGCCACGCGGCCTGCAGCGGCATCATCGCCGCCTCGGCGCCGCTGGCTTTCAAAGTGAGCGGCCTCAGCGACAGCCACACCGGGTAGTCGCGCCGGAAGCGTGCGGGCACCTCGGCCGGCGCGAACACGCGGCGCAGCATCAGCGGCCACAGCAGGCGACCGATCAGCGGCGCCAGCGTGTGCCGCATCAGCGTGCCCAGCAGCGGCACCGCCGGCAGCGACAGCCAGGGCGTGTCCAGCCGCAGGCTCGGCGTGTAGTAGCCCGAGGCCAGCACCAGCGCCCGCACGGCCGCCGGCTCGCGCAGCGCCATTGCCACCGCCACCAGCGTGCCCCATGAGTGGCCCAGCACGATGGGCTGGTGCACGTTCAGCGAGCGCAGCGCGTGCAGCAGCAGGCGGGCCTGCTCGTCGGGGGTGTAGGAGCGGTGCGGCGGCCGGTCGCTGTGGCCGTACCCCGGCCGGTCGAAGACGTAGACGCGGTAGCGCTCGGCGGCCGCATCCACCAGGCCGCTCAGCGCCATCTCTTCCGCCGAGCCGCCGCAGCCGTGCAGCAGCACCAGCGGCGGGTGGCGCGGCTCGCCGTGCACGGTGACGTGCAGGCGCACGTCGTCCACCAGCAGGAAGCTGCCGCGCGCCGGGTGCGCCAGCCGCGTGCGCCGCACCATGCGGCGGGTGAACCAGGCGGAGGCGCCGAGCACGGCGGTGGTGGCCAGCAGCAGCGGCCACGGCGAGTTGCGGCGGTACGGGGGATGCGTCATCGGTGCTTCCTGGTGGGGGCGGCCACCGAGCGTGGCAAGCCCCGTTCCCGGCCCGCCGATGCCGGCCCGCGATGCCGGCGCGCCCCGGCGACGCGCCTCGCGGCGCCGCCCGTCAGGACAGCCGCGCCGCCGGCCCGCCCGCGCGCTGCTGCTGCTGCTTGCGCGGCCCGGCGCCGGCGGCCAGCCAGCGCTTGATGTTCAACGCATCCAGCGCCCGGCCTCCGCGATCGCCGGCGCCCATCAGCACCACCAGCACCTTGCGTCCCGCCTCTTCCAGCACCATCGTCACGCAGCGCCCGGCCTCGCGGGTGTAGCCGGTCTTGGAGACCAGGATGTGCCAGCCGGGCCGGCCCACCATGCGGTTGGTGTTGCGAAACAGCCGCGGCGCGCCGTTGACCTCGAAGCGGGCCGCCGGCCGGCTGGTGATCTCGGTGATGTCGGGGTAGGTCGCCGACGCGGCGAGCATCCGCGCCACGTCCGCCGCGCTGGAGCGGTTGCGCGGCGACAGACCGGTGGGTTCCTCCATCGAGGTGCGCTTCAGGCCCAGCGCCGCCGCCTTGGCCGCCACCGCCCGCACGAAGCCCGGCTTGCCACCCGGGTAGGTGCGGGCCAGCGCCGCGGCGGCCCGGTTGTCCGACGACAGCAGCGCCAGCCGCAGCAGCGTGCGCCGCGTGAAGCGCGCGCCGACGGGCACGCCCGACTGGGTGCCCTTGATGGTGTCGAGGTCGGCCGGCTCGATCTCCAGCACCTCGAAGGGATTCAGCCGCGCATCCAGCACGACCATCGCCGTCATCAGCTTGCTCAGCGAGGCGATCGACGCCACGTCGTGCGCGCCCTTGGCCAGCAGCACCTCACCGGTGCCGGCATCCATCACCAGCGCGCGCGGCGATTCCAGCGCCGGCGCGGCGGTGGCCGGAAGGGAGACGAGGAACGCGGCAAGGACAAGGAACAGCTTGGACATCGGACATGCGGGAGTGGAAGGCTGGAAGGCCGCGCGATCCCGGGCCGGCCCTTCAGGGACGGCGTCGTCGGGAGATCGCGCGGCGGCAGCGGCGTCGTGCATCGCCGGGGCCGCGCTGTGCGGACCTGCGCGGCGCGCGCGCGTTCCGCCGCGGGCGAAGTCCGGCGCCGCCGGCGCCACTTACTTCACGGCTCGCCGTCGGCGTGGCGTGGCGGCAGCACCCGCGGCATCACCCGATTGCGGCCGCGCCGCTTCGCGTCGTAGAGCGCCTTGTCCGCCTGCCCAAGCAAGTCCTGCGCGGTCTGGCCGTCGCTCCAGACGGCCATGCCGATGGATGCCGTGACGGCCAGGCCGGGGGCGATCGCATCCCAATCGTGGCGCTCGATGCGCAGCCGCACCCGCTCGAGCACCGACCAGGTGGTGGCCGCATCGATCGGTGCGTGCAGCAGCAGCACGAATTCCTCGCCCCCGTAACGCGCGAAGACGTCGGTTCCGCGCAGGGCGCCGCCCACCACCCCGCACAGCGCTTTCAGCACCGCATCGCCGGCCAGGTGGCCGTGCCGGTCGTTGATGGACTTGAAGTGGTCCAGGTCCAGCAGCGCCACGCTGAAGGGCTGCGGCGCGCGGCCGAGCCGGGCGCGTTCGGCCTCCAGCAGCTGCATGAACGAGCGCCGGTTGAGCGCACCGGTCAGGTCGTCGTGGCTGGCCAGCTCGGCGATGCGGGCGAGCGACTCCGACAGCAGCCGGTTCTTTTCCGACAGCTTGGCCCGCAGGCTGCTGAACTGGGCACCGATGGCCGTGATCCGGTACGTGCACAGGAAGAAGAGCAGCCAGGCCACGGCCAGCTCGGCGACGGTCCAGCCGGGGGCACCGGCCGCGTGCCAGCCCCAGGCCATCGCGGCGGCCGTCATCGCGGCCTGCAGCAGCCACGCGATGATGAACTGGCGCTCGTCGAAGGCGATCATCGCGTAGACGAATCCCACCAGCAGCGAGACGAGGAACACCACGGCCAGCTGCGGCGCCAGTGCCAGGAACACGACCTGCACCAGCCAGCTCACGACGATCTGCGGCAGCAGCATGCCGGGATCGGCGAAACGGGTATTGCGACCACTGCGGATCAGCAGCCAGAAGCCGCCGCTGGCCGCCATGGAAGCCACCAGGAAGGACGCCACCAGGCCCCAGGACACCCGGCCCAGCGCGGCATAGAGCGCGAGGATGCCGGACTGCAGCAGGAAGTTGACGACGCTGAGCGCCGTCATGCGCAGCCGCTGCGCCTGGAGGCGCTGCTCCTTGCCGGTGGCGGCCGGCGCTCCGCGCGCACCGGCCGGCGCCTGGACGCCGCGCCCCCCGGGCTCGGTAACGGCCTGAGGCGCCGCACCGCGGGGCGGCCAGACGCTGCTCAAGCAGCCCCCCTCGCCAAACCATCCTCCGGCCACCCCCCTGCCATGGCCGGGCGCAGTGTGGTCACGCCGCCTCCACCAGCAGCGCGCTCACCGCCTCGAAAGGCAGCGGGCGGCTGAAGAGGTAGCCCTGCATCTGGTCGCAGCGCAGCAGGTGCAGCGTGCGCGCCTGTTCCTCGGTCTCGACACCCTCGGCCACGATCTTCAAACGCAGTGCATGCGCCAGCGAGATCATCGACGACACCAGCGTCAGGCCGTCGCGCTGGTCCAGCATGGTGGCGACGAAGGAGCGGTCGATCTTCAGTGTCTGCACCGGCAGGCGGGTCAGGTAGGCGAGCGACGAGTAGCCGGTGCCGAAGTCGTCGATCGCGATCTCGACGCCCAGTGCGCGCAGCGCCTGCAGCTTGCCGATGCTCGACTCGACGTCTTCCATCACCAGGCTTTCGGTGAGTTCGATGTCGATGCCGGGATCGCGCGCCCCGCGCGCCAGCGCCGCCTGCACCGTGGCAACGAAGTCCGGCCGCCGCACCTGCACCGCCGAGACGTTGACCGCGATGCGCGGCGCCGGCTGCCCGGCATCGACCCAGCGCCGGCGATCCGCGGCGGCCTGGCGCAAGGCCCAGGGGCCCACCTCCAGGATCAGGCCGGTTTCCTCCATCAGCGGGATGAAGCGGGCCGGCGGCACCAGGCCCAGGCGCGGGCTGTTCCAGCGGATCAGGGCCTCCAGCCCCAGCACGCGGCGCGTGTCCAGGTCCACCTTGGGCTGGTAGTGCAGCACGAACTCATCGTTTTCCAGCGCCTGCCGCAGCTGGTTCTCCAGCGCCAGCTTCTCGGCCACCGCCTCGGTCATCAGGTGGTTGTAGAAGAGCGCCCGCTCGCCGCCGGCCTTGGCCTTGCGCACTGCCGCCTCGGCGTTGCGGAACAGCAGCTCCGCCTCGGCGCCATCGGCCGGGTGCAGCGCGATGCCCATGCGCGCCGACAGGCGCAGCTGCTCGCCGGCCACGACGAACACCGGGCCGAAGCAGCACGCGCTGACCGCCTCCGCGGCACGCAGCACGTCGGACTCGCCCTTCGCGCCGGGAACCAGGAAGGCGAAGTGGTTGGGTCCCACGCGGGCGACGCACGCCTCGCCGCCGGCAGCGGCGCGGAGGCGGCGCGCCAGCTCGCGCAGCACCTCGTCGCCGGCCTCGCGGCCCAAGGCGTCGTTGATGCCCTTGAAGCGCTCGATGTCCATCATGACCAGCGCCAGGCGCTGCCCGCCCGCGCGGGCAATGGCGATCTCCTGCCGCAGCCGCTCGCGCAGCAGCGTGTCGTTCGCCAGCCCCGTCAGCGGATCATGGGCTGCCAGGTAGACCAGGCGCTCGTCCTTCTGCAGCTGCTCGGTCACGTCCTGCAGCGTGCTGAACCAACGCCGCGCGCCGTCCACGCCCGTGCCCGCCATCGGCTCGATCACCTGGCGGATCGCGACCCAGCGGCCGTCGGCATGGGCCACGCGGTACGACATCTCGTGGCGATCGCCGAGCCGCAGGGCCTCGTGGCAGACGCGCCGGAAGTGCTCGCGGTCGTCCGGGTGCACCAGCTGCATCCACGCCCGGGTGGTGGCGGGCATGCGCTCGCCGTGCAGGCCGGTGATCGCCGACAGGCTCTCGGACCGGCTCTCGACCGCGCCACCTTCGCGCACGATGAAGTGACCCAGGCGCGCCATCGCCTGCGCCTGGCGCAGCCCGGCCTCGCGCTGGCCCAGGGCCTCCTCGGCGGCCAGGCGCTGGGTCACGTCGATGGGGCAGACGAAGCGCGCCCGCCGGCCGGCGTACACCAGCTCGTGCGAAGTGACCTCGACGCGGATCAAGCGCCCATCGCGCAGCCGGTGGCGCCAGAGGCTGCTGCCGATGGCATGGGACGGCGTGGTCCGCACCGAATCCTCGACCGCGGCCACGTCGGCCGGCGGCCGGATGTCGCGGATCGTCAGCGCCAGGAACTCCGCGCGCGTGTAGCCGTACTTGCGGCAGGCCGCATCGTTGACGTCGAGGAAGCCCAGCGTCTCGAGGTCGTAGACCCACATCGGCAGCGGATTCGACTCGAACAGCAGGCGGTAGTGCTGGTCGTTCGTCACCCCGCTCCCGGGCCGCGGACCGGGCAAGGCCGGACCGCCCTGGACCGAGGACAGCGGTTGCATCTCGGCGAGGGACAGCATGCTCATCGCCGGCGAGCTTAGCGATCGGGCCACCCGCCCCGACGATGTTGAGGCGTACGTCGCTTTAGGGAAATTTCGTAGGGCCCGTCGAGGCTGCACCAGTCCGCCGAAGCATCAGGCGCCTTCGGCCCGCGGCCGCGCCGGATCGACCAGGCCGTGCCGCACGCAGTACAGCGTCAGGCCGGCGATGTCGTTGATGCCCAGGCGTTCCATGATGCGGGCGCGGTGCACGTCCACCGTCTTCGGGCTGAGGCCGAGCTTGAAGGCCACCTCCTTGGCGGCGTGGCCGGTGGCGATGAGGACCAGGATCTCGATCTGCCGCGGTGTCAGCAGCTGTTCAGGCGCCGGCGCCTGCGTCTGCAGCAGCCTTTGCGACACCTGGGCGCTGTAGTAGGGCTGCCCCGACATCACGCAGCGCACCGCCTGCTCGAACTCCACCGCCGTGCTGTCCTTCATCACGTAGCCCGCCGCGCCCAGCGCGAAGGCGCGGCGAATGAGGTCGGGCGAGTCGTGCATCGACACCACCAGCACCCGCGGCGCCTGCGGCTGCCCGCGCAGCAGCGACAGCGAGGTGAGGCCATCCATGCCGGGCATGCTGATGTCGGTCACGACCAGGTCCGGCTGCTCGCGGCGCACCGCCTCCAGCAGCTCGGTGCCGTCGCGCGCCTCGGCCACCACCCGCACCCCGGGCACCACCTCGAGCAGCAGCCTGAGGCCGGAGCGGACGAGGTCGTGGTCGTCGGCCAGCACGGTGCGGATGGGTGCGCCGGCGTGCATCGCCCCTGCGCCGGTTGCGGAAACGGCGGTCATGGTGCGGCCTGGCGCCGCAGCGCCGCGCGCAGGTCCGCCACGCGGGGCGGCTTGCTGAGCAGCTGGTCGACGAACTCGACCCGCTCGCCGTCTTCCTGCATGCGGCGGCCCCAGCCGGTGAGCATCAGCACCAGCGTGCCGGGCGACGCGGCCTTCACCGCGCGGGCCACCTGCCGGCCATCGACGTTCGGCATGCCGAGGTCGGTGATCACCGCATCGAAGGGACTGCCGCGCTCCGCCGCCGCCGTGGCGGCGTCGATGCCCTGGCGGCCGCCGGCGGCGGCGGTCACCTCGTGGCCCTCCGCCTCGAGGATGTCGGTCAGCGAGCGCAACAGCACCGGGTCGTCGTCGACGACGAGCAGGCGCAGCGCCGCCGGCGCGGCCGGCTCGGCCAGCTCGCCCCAGTCGCTGGCGGCGGCAATCTCCCGCGCATCGGCCGACGGGAAGCACAGGCTGACGGTGGTGCCCTGGCCCGGCGTGCTGTCGATGCGCAGCTCGCCGCCGTGGCGCTGCATCGTGCCGTAGACCATCGCCAGGCCCAGGCCGGTGCCGCGGTCGCCCTTGGTGGTGTAGAAGGGCTCCAGGCAGCGCCGGCGGGTCTGCTCGTCCATGCCGGTGCCGGTGTCCGACACGGCGATCGCGACGCGGTCGTGGCCGGCCTCGTCGGTGAACGAGCGGGTGCGAAAGCCCAGCGTGCCGCCGGCCGGCATCGCATCGACGGCGTTGAACACCAGGTTGGTCAGCGCCTCGCGGATCTCGCCTTCGGACGCCATCACCGAAGGCAGCGGCTGCTGCAGCTCGATCGCCACGTCGATCGCGGTGCCGGCCTGCTGCGGCATGTCGCGCCAGCGCGCCCGCGTCAGCTCGACGACCTGGTCCACCAGCGGGTTCAGGGCCACCCGCACGCTGCCGGCCTGCGCATCGCGCGGGCGATAGAACTCGCGCATGCGCGCCACCGTCTCGGCCAGGTCCTCGATGGCGCGCTGGATGGTCTCCAGCTGTGAACGGCCGCGCGGGCTCAGCTGCGCCTCGCGCGCCAGCAGCGACTCGGTGTAGAGCGCGATCGGCGAGATGGCGTTGTTGATGTCGTGCGCGATGCCGCTGGCCATCTGCCCCAGCGCCCGCAGGCGTTCCTGCTGCATCACGTACTGCTGCGTGCGGTGCAGGTCGTCGTAGGCATGCTGCAGGTCCGCGTGCAGGCGCGCCTGGTTCGATGCCAGGGCCACGTGCTCGCCCAGCTGGCCGAGGAACTCGCAGTCCGCGCTCGTGAAGCTGTGGTCGTCGCGGCGCGCCGCGACGATGGCGCCGAACACCTCGTCGTCGACCCGCAGCGGCACCAGCACCGCGCTGTGCAGGCCGCCCGCGCCCAGGCGGTCGGCGAAAGGCAGGCGCACCTGGCGCAGGTCGGGCTCGTGCACCAGCTCGCCGGCCACGCAGCGCGCCAGCGCCACATCGGCCACCGGCAGCTGCGCGCCTTCGGCCAGGCCCACCCGCTGCGCCAGCGCACCACCACGGGTGCCGATGCTGGTGACCGTGAGCCGGCGCTCCGCCGGCTGGTGCAGCGCGATGGCGCAGAAGTCCACCGGCAGCTGCTCCTCGATGCTGTCGGACACCACGTGCAGGATGTCCCGCAGCTCGCTCTGGCGGCCGATGGCATGGGTGATCTGCCGCAGCAGCTGCAGGCGGGCGAAGCGGGCCTGCAGCTTGGCCTCGATGCGCTTGCGCTCGTCGATCTCCTCGGCCAGCTCGTGCGTGCGCTCGCGCACGGTGGCCTCCAGGTTCTCGTTGACGAAGCGCAGCTCGTCCTGCACCCGGATCAGTTCGTCGTTGCGCTGCACCGCGGCCTCGTAGGTGGACAGCAGCAGGTTCAGGATCTGCAGCCGGTTGGAGGTGATGAAGAACTTGCGCCCGGCGAAGAAGATCTCGACGCCCATCTTGGCCGAGTCCGCACCCTGCAGGTGGCGGTTCGCGATCAGCGACTCGATGCGCGCGGCCAGGTAGCGCGGATCGCAGGGCTTGAAGAGGAAGCTGTCGGCACCGACCTCCAGCCCGCGCACCACGTCGGCCGGATCGGACAGCGAGGTCAGCAGCACCACCGGCGTCTCGCGCAGCAGTTCGTCCTGCTTGATCGCGCGGCACAGCGCATAGCCGTCCATCTCGGGCATCACGACGTCGCTGACCACCAGCGCCGGCGGCTTGAGGGCCATCCGGGCCAGGGCCTCGCGCCCGTTGGCCGCCACGTTCAGGCGATAGCCCCGGTGCTCGAGCATCAGCAGCAGCTGCTGGGCCTGCGTCGGGCTGTCCTCGACGATGAGGATCTCGATGGATTCGTCGTGGTCGGTCATTCGGATGGAACCAGGCTGGCCAGCGCACGGGCGATGGCATCGGGCGGCAGGACGTGCGAGACGGCACCGGCTTCCACCGCCTGCCCCGGCATGCCGAAGATCACCGAGGACTTCTGGTCCTGCGCGATCGTGACCGCCCCCGCGTCTTTCAGGCGTTTGAGTTCGTCGACGCCGTCCCGCCCCATGCCGGTCAGCAGCACCGCCGCCACGTGCGGCGCCAGCGCCGCATGCAGGCTGCGGAACAGGAAGGACACGGCCGGCCGCACGCCGTTCTCGGGCGCCTGCCGCGACAGCAGCACGCGGCCGTCCGTGCCCACGCCCATGTGCAGGCCGTCGGGCGCGACGTAGGCCACGCCCGGCAGCAGCGCTTCGCCGCCGGTGGGCAGGCGCACCGGGAATCCGGTGGATTGCTGCAGCCAGTCGGCGAAGCTGTCGACGAAGCCCGGCGCCATGTGCTGCACGATCAGCACCGGCGCCGACAGCTGCTTCGGCAGCCGCGCCAGGATGGACTGCAGCACCAGCGGACCGCCGGTGGACGCGCCGATCGCCACCGCCCGGATGCCGCGCGGCAGGGCGAGCGGCTCGGCCGGCGACGGCGGGGCATCGCTGGCCGGCGCGGCCGCCGCCTGGGCCGCCGGAGCGCCGGCCGGGCGGCGGCGCGGCCAGCGCCGCACCACCTTGACTTCGGACATCAGCTTGACCGTCTCGACCAGGCGGCGGGCCGACGCCGCATGGTCGGGGTGGCCGGGGTCGGCCGGGCGCGGCACGCTGGCCAGCGCACCGGCGGCCACGGCCCGCAACTCGCCGGCCGAGCCCTCCGGCGGGCCGCCGGAGACCATCACGATCGGCGCGGGACAGGTCTCCATGATGCGGCGCGTGGCCTCGAAGCCGTCCATACCCGGCATCTGGATGTCCATCGTGATGACCGATGGGCGCAGCCGGCTCGCCATGGCAACGGCGGTGTGCGCTTCGGTGACGACGCCGACGACGCGGATCGCCGGATCCGCGCCGAGCAGGCGCGACAGGAACTCGGCGACCGCCGGCGAGGCCTCGACGATCAGCACGGTGATCGGGCGCTCGTGGCCGCTCATGCCAGGCGCCTCACCACCTCGAGCAGGTTGCCCTGGTCGAAGCTGCTCTTGACGATGTAGGCGCTCGCGCCGACGTCGATGCCATGCTCGCGGTCCTCGCGCGAGGCCAGCGCCGTCACCAGCACCACCGGCAGCTGCGAGAGCGCGCGGTCGCCGCGTATCTTGGCCGTCAGGCCGAAGCCGTCGAGGCGCGGCATGTCGACGTCGGTCACCACCAGGTCGAAGCGGCCGGCGCGCAGCGCGGCGAAGGCTTCGACGCCGTCGGCCACGGCTTCCACGCGGTAGCCCGCCCCTTCCAGGATGCCCTTGAGCAGGGTGCGCGAGGTGATGGAGTCCTCGGCCACGAGGATGGCCTTGCCCGCGTCCGCGGCGGCGGCGCGCTCCGGCGCGCGCGCATTGCCCGCGGCCTCGGCGGCGGACTTCAGCAGGTCCGGCACGTGCAGCACCGGCACCAGCGGACCGCCGCCGACCACGCTGGCCCCCGCCAGGTGCCGCACCCGCTGCAGCGGCCGGCCGAGCGGCTTGACGAGGACCTCGCGCTCGTCCACCACCTCGTCGACGCGGAAGGCCACCGCCTGCCCGTTGTGCCCGATGACCACCACGGGGAAGACGGCGGCGTTCTCGTCGCCCTCGGCCCGCAGGCCGAGCACGCGGTCCAGCCGCACCAGCGCCAGCGCGCGGCCATCGACCGCGACGGTCTCGCGGTTCTCGACGCTGCGCACCTCCTCGCGCCGCACGCGGCCCACGCGCTCCACGCTGCGCGTGGGCAGCACGAAGCGCTGCCGCCCGAGCCGCACGACCACGCCGCGGAAGCGCGACAGCGTGAGCGGCAGCCGCATGCGGAAGTGCGTGCCGCGGCCGGGTTCGGACTCCACCGACAGGCTGCCGCCGATGCGCTCGACCTCGTGCCGCACCACCGACAGCCCGAGCCCGCGGCCGGACAGGTCGGTGATGGTGCGGCTGGTGGACACGCCGGCTTCGCAGGCCAGGGCCAGCAGGGCCTGCGACGCCAACCCGGCCTCGGTCTCGGGCACGGCCTGCACGCCGGCGCGCAGCGCGGCCTGCCGCAGCGCCGCCGCGTCGAAGCCGGCACCGTCGTCGCGCACGCTCACGTCCACCGCATGGCCGTTGCCGGCGCTGACCTCCACCGCCAGCCGCCCGCGCTCGGGCTTGCCGCGCTCGCGCCGCAGCGCGGGGCTCTCGATGCCGTGGTCGATCGCATTGCGCACCAGGTGGATCAGTGGGTCCTTGATGGCCTCCAGGATGCGGCGGTCCACCTCCACCTCGGCCCCGGCCAGGTGCAGGTCGACCTCCTTGCGCCGGTCGCGCGACATCTGCCGCACCGCCGGCGGAAACAGCTCGAGCACGCGGGCGAAAGGCTGCAGCGCCGCCGACTTCATCTGCTCCAGCAGCTCGTCGACCATGGTGGCGACGGCGCGCTGGTCGTGCTCCGCGGCACGCGCCTCGCGCAGCAGGCCGGCTTCCAGCGCGCCGGCCGCGTCATGGCTGGCTTCGACGAATTCCTCGATGCGGCGCCAGGCCGGCGCCACCGGCGCCGCGGCCCCGGACTGCAGCGCCCGCGCCACCGACCTCAGGTCCGGGCGCAGCGCCGCGGCACGCTTGCGCCATTCGCCGGGGCCGCGACCCAGCGTGCGCAGCGCCTCGGCGCGCTGCAGCGCCGCCAGCTTCGCGAACAGCAGCTCCTCCGACTGCAGCAGCACCGCGTCCAGCGTGCCGCGGCGCACGCGCACGGTGTCCTCCGGCGGCGCCGCGGCCGGAGCGGCCGGAGCGGCCGGGGCGGCCGGCGCGGCCGGCGCGGCCGGGACGGCTGGCGCGATTGGCGCGGCTGGCGCAGCTGCCGCGGCGGGGGAAGGCGTCCGCGGCGCTGCCGGCGACGCATCGGCGCCAGGCCGGGACCGCAGCACCAGGTTGCTCAGCGCGCGGCGCAGGTCGGCCGCGCCGGGCACGGGCTGGTCCGGCGCGCCGTCCAGCGCCACCAGCGCCTGGGCCAGCAGGTCGTTGCCGCGGTGCAGCAGGTCGAACAGCTCGGCCGACGGCGCCAGCGTCTCGCGCCGCAGCGCGGCCAGCGCGCTTTCCAGCGCCTGGCACAGCGACTCGATGCCGCCGGCGTTCACCGCCCGCGCCGCGCCTTTCAGGCTGTGCGCGGCGCGGAACACCTCGTCCAGCACCTCGCGCGGCAACGGCTGCCCGGGCCGCTCCAGTGCCACCAGGCCCGAGGCCATGGTCCGCAGGTGCTCCTGCGCCTCCGCGCGGAAGGTGGCGCGCAGCCGGCGCAGGAGATCGTCGTCGCTCGCGGGCATGGATCTTCAGAGCTTGTACTGGGCCACCAGCTCCTTCAGCGTGCCCCCGATCTGGTTCAGGTTGTGGGCCGCGGTTTCCGCCTGGCGCGTGGCCGACACGTTCTGCATGCTCGCATCGCGGATGTTCTGCATCGCCAGCGCCACCTGGTCGGTGCCCACCAGCTGCTGCTGGCTGGACGCGGCGATCTGGGTCGCGGCCTGGGCCGCCTCGCCCATGGTGCCGGCGAGCTGGGCGATCGCCTCGCCCGCCTCGGTGGACTGCCGCACACCGGTCTCCACCGCCTTGCTGCCCTGCTCGGTGGCCAGCACCGCCGCGGTGGTGGCCTTCTGGATGTCGTGCAGGATGCCGCGCACCTGGCCGGTGGCCTGGCGCGACTGTTCGGCCAGGCTGCGCACCTCCTGCGCCACCACGGTGAAGCCGCGGCCATGCTCGCCGGCCTTGGCCGCCTCGATGGCGGCATTGACCGCCAGCAGGTTCGACTGCTCGGCCAGGTCGTTGACCACCGCGATGATTTCGCCGATCGCCTGGCTCTGCTCGCTGAGCCGCACGACCGTCTCGGCGATGGTCTCCATCTGCCCCTGGATGTGGCGCATGCGCTCCACCGTGGCTTCGACCGCCGCTCGCCCCCCCTGGCCGATGGCGATGGCGCGCTGCGCGCCGTCGGCCACCACGCGCGCCTTCTGCGTGGCGAGCTGGGCGGTCTGCTTGACCTCCTCGACCGTGGTGGTGGTCTGCGCGATCGCGGTGCCGGTCTCGGCCGCGCCGGAGGCCACCTGCGTCGTCGCCGCGAGGATCTCGCTCGCCGAGGCCGCGAGCACGCTGACGCTGGAAGCGAGCGTCCCGGTCGACGCCCGCAGCCGCGCCACCATGGTCGCGAAGGCATGGCCCAGCATGTCGCGCGGCGACTGCGGCTGCACCTCCACCGTCAGGTCCTGCTCGGCGATCCGGCGTGCCACCACGGCCATGCCGCCCAGCGAGGTGCTCATGCGGGCGAAGGCATCGGCGAGCATGCCGATCTCGTCGCGGCGGCCGGTGGCCGGCAGCGGGGTTTCGAGGTCGCCCTGGGCGATGCGCTCGGCCGCGGCCGCGAGATCGCGCAGCGGGGCCGCGGTGACGCGCGTGAGCAGCATGACGATCAAGGCGGTGGCCACCAGCGCCGCGGCGGCGCCGCCGAGCATCATCCGGGCCGAGTCCTGCCACGCGCGCGAGGCCGCGCGCTGCGACTCTTCACTGATGGCGTCGAGCAGCTTGCGCATGCGCCCGTAGGTCTCGACCTGCGCGCCCAGCGCGACCTCGCGCGCCGGCTCGATCCGCCCTTCGGCCAGCGGCGCCATCACCTGCTGCTCGCGCACGCGGCGGTGCTCGTCGCGCACACGGGCCAGCTGCTTCACGGACTCGTGAACCGCGGGGCTGCCGCGCGTGATCCGCTCCAGGCGCGCGAACAGTTCATCGGCGCGCGCCGCGTTGCTGGCCACTTCCTCGCGCAGCGCGGCCGCGTCCCGCCGCTGTCCGTCCAGCAGGGTCATCAGCAGCGCGCGCGACTCGTTCAGGCGGCCATCGATCTCGCCGATGGTGATCGCGATCTGTCCCTGGTCGTGCACGTGTTCCATGCCGCGGTAGCCGATGCCGATCGTCGAGACCAGCAACAGGATGATGACGCCGAAACTGAGCAGCAGCCGCGGGCTCGTTCGGAGATTCGAGAACCAGGTCATGGCGACACTCTCCCTGTCGTCCGGTTGTCGGGGGTCATGTGGGCACCTCGTCGTGCACCGTGAGCCGGGGATCGCCGACGATGCGCGCCCCATCGAGCAGGGCCAGGCCGCCGGCGGTCACGCCTGCCAGATAGCGCCGGCGCACGCCGGTCAGCGTGGCGGGCGGATCCTGGATCTCGCCGGGCGGCAGCAGGCGCACGCCGTGCACCGCATCGGCCAGCAGGCCGAACTCGGCGGCATCGTCGCCGATCACCACCACCCGGTCCAGATCGGGCAAGCCCTTGGCGGGCAACTCGAAGAAGGCCTTCAGGTCCAGCACCGCAACCACCCGCCCGCGCAGGTTGACGATGCCCGCGACGAAGGCCGGCGTGCCCGGCAGCGGTGTCAGGTCGCGCAGCGCCAGCACCTCGCGCACCCAGCCCAGGTCGAGCGCATAGCGCTCCTGGCCCATCGAAAACTCCACCACCGCGCGCGCCGCCCCGGCCGCCTCCGGCGGCGGCTCCTGCGCGGCCAGCCGCGCGCGTTCCTTCAGCACGCGTTCGCGGCGCAGCGCGTCGCGGTCCGGCTGGTCGAGGCGGCGGGCCACCTCGTCCAGGCGCCGCCGCAGCGCCTGCCAGTCGGTGCGGGACGGCGCGGCGTTCACCGCACCCGCTCCAGCGCCGCGGCAACCATGGCCCGCATCTGCGCAACGCCCAGGCCGCCGCCGTGCGGCAGCGGCTCGTCGGCCGGCCGCGGCGACAGCAACTCCAGCACGTTGCCGAGGTGCCGCCGCGCCTCGTCGCGTTGGCCCTGCCGCAGCGCCAGCAGGCCCAGCGCGTGGTGCGCGAGCACGAAGCCGGGTTCGAGGTAGATCGCCCGCTGCCACGCCGCCCGGGCTTCGCCGTCGCGCCCCATTTCCAGCAGGATGGCGGCGTGCAGGTGATGCGCCTGTGCGTCGAGCTTGGCCGCCACCAGGGCCTGTTCGACCGCGGACAGCGCCTGCGGCAGCCGGCCCGCGTCCGCCGCCTGCCGGGCCGGGGCCAGCGGGTCCGCCTTCGCCGGCTCGGCGGCGCGCGGCGGCGCCACGGGCGCGCGCGGCGTCGCGCCGCGCCCGGTGGGCGATGGCCGGGCCGCCTGGCCGTGGGGGGCCGGCTGCGCCGCGGCCCACGCGGGCACCGGCACCTCGCGTGGCCGAGGCAGCGGGTCCGGGGCCAGGCCCGGCACCGCGGCGGCCGCATCCGCCGGCAGCACCGGCTCGTCGTGCGGACCAGGCCGGCGGTGGAAGACCACCCCCTCGTGGCGCTCCGGCACCAGCGGCTCGAAGCGGCGCAGCGGGTTCTCCGTCGTGCCCACCAACAGCCGTCCGCCGGGTGCGAGGGCCCGCGCCAGTCGATCGACGACGCGCTGCGCCTGTTCCGCCGAGAAGTACATCAGCACGTTGCGGCACAGGATCAGGTCCATGGCCTGCGTGTCGTTCTCCGCGCTGGGGTAGCCTGGCTGCGCCAGGTTCAGCGGCGCGAAGCGCACCATGGCGCGGATGCGCGGGTCGAGGCGATAACGCCGATCGCCGATGGGTGTGAAGTAGCGTGGCTTGACCCAGCCCGGCGCGTCGCGGAACGACCACTCGCCATACTCCCCCTGCTCCGCCGCGCGCAGGAAGTGCAGGTTCAGGTCGGTGGCGAGCAGCGTGATGCGCCAGTCCTGCCGCTCGGGCAGCAGCCGGTCGACGATCATCGCGAGCGTGTACGCCTCTTCGCCGGTGCAGCAGGCGGCGCTCCAGAGCCTGAGCATGCGCGAACCGCCGCGCCGCTGCGCGATGAGCGCCGGCAGCAGGTGCCCGGCGATCAGTTCGAGGCTGCGCGGCTCGCGGAAGAAGTAGGTCTCGCCCACGGCCAGCGCACGCCCGAGCGCCTCGAATGCCGGCCCGCCGGCGTCGCCCTCTTCCATCAGGCGCCGCGCGAACGCCACCGCGTCGCCATCGCCTGCCGAGCGTGCCGCGGCGTCCAGGGCGCGCCAGAGTTCGCTGAGCCGTTCGGGCGGCAGGTGCAAGCCCAGCCGCTCGTCGACGATCGCGGCAACCGCCGACAGCCAGGACTTGTTCGCCGCGCCGCCCATGGGTTCAAGGGGCCGGCGCGAGCGCGGCGGCGAGCCGGGCCTCGTCGCCGGGGGTGAGGAATGCGTCCAGGTCGTGGATCAGCGCCAGCCCGTCGTCGAGCTTCACCACCCCGGCCAGCGGCAGCTCCGCGCCTGCCAGGGCCGACGCTTCGGTGATGGCCGACGGCGGCCGCACGACGACGCCGCGCACCGCATCGGCGGGCAAGGCGACGCGGCGCTGCCGGCCCGCGGCGAGCACCAGCACGTCGCTGACGGCGGGCGTGCGCGGCGGCCACCCCAGCCGGCGCCGCAGGTCCATGACCGGGACCACCTGCCCGCCGACGTTGATCACGCCGGCCACGAGCGCGGGCGCCGCGGGCAGCGGCGCCATGTCCATCATCGGCAGCACGCGCACGACGGCGTCCAGTGGCAGCGCGTGCTCCCGGCCTTCGACCAGGAAGACGAGCAGCGCCACCTCGCCGGCAGCGCCGTCCACCACCCGTCGATCGGGCGGCCCGGCCCAGCTGCCATCGGCCTTCAGCATTCGCGACAGTCGCCTCGTTCGTCGGAAGAACAGCGCGTTCGACCGGTACGGCATCGAGCGTGCCGGGACCCTGGCAAACGGCATGCCTGCCGCGCGCCCGGTCCCCTCGCGCGAAGCACGATAGCAAGGAACTGGAGCGTGTCAATGCGCGGTTCGCCGGGTCCGCGCGCGGGCCGCCAAGCGGCGTGAACGGCAGGTGGCGCCGCTAGCGCCGGTACCTGCCTTCCTCGCTCAGGATGCTCAGGTCCACGTAAGCCGAGCCGCTGCGCTTCTTGGCGGAGAAGTCGATCTCCAGTCCGCCCAGGTCGAAGCGCCGCAGCGACTCCAGCGCCTGCACGAAGCCCTCGCGCGTCGGATGGGGACCGGCGCGGCGCAGGCCCTCGACCAGCACCCGGGCCGATGCGTAGGCTTCCATCGCGGCGTAGGACGCCTCGCCGCCCGGCGCCGCCGCCAGCAGCCGGACCAGCTCGCGGCTGAGCCGGGTGGTCTGCGTGGCCGGCGGCGGCATCACCTGGCTCACGATCACGCCGCGGGCGTGCGGCCCCAGCTCCCGCGCGAAGCCGGCCGAGGCGTTGTTCGACAAGGTCATGAAGGTCGCGCTGACGCCGGCGCGGCGCGCCGCGATCACCAGGTCCGCCACCCGGCGTGATGCGCCGATGCAGATCACCGCCTGCGGCTGCGCGGCCGCCAGTGCACGCGCATGGGCGCCGAGCTCGGCCTGGCCGCCGGCGAAGCGGCCTTCGTAGACCGACGTGGCGCCGCTCGCGCGCAGGCCGTCGCGGTAGCCCTCGGCCGCATCCCGGCCAAAAGGATCGTCCACGTGCAGCAGCGCCAGCCGGCGCTGGTTCACCAGCGCGAAATGGCGGATTGCGGCGACCACTTCGTCCTGGTAGCGGGCGCGCACGTTGAACACGTAGCGGTTGACGGGCTGGTGGAACAGGTTGGCGCCGCTGTTGGGCGCGACGAAAGGGATGCGGGCCTCGGCGGCCAGCGCCATCGCCACCGCGCTGCCCGCCGTGCCGCCGAACAGGAATAACGCGAACGGCCGCTGGCCGTCGCGGATCGCGCGCAAGGCGTCAGCGCTGCGCAGGTCGGCATCGGTCGTGCGCAGCTCGATGCGGCGGCCGTGCACACCCCCGGCCGCATTGACCGCGCCGAAATAGGCCTGCAGTGCCGCCTCCTGCTCGCGCCCCTTGGCGCCGGCCGGGCCGTCGAGCGCGATGACGCGGCTGATCACGATGGCCTCCGCCGTCACGCCCTCCTCGGCCCGCGCGGGCGCGGGCACCAGCACCTGCACGGCCAGCAGCACCTGCACGGCCACCAGCAGCCCGGCCGCGAGCGGCGCGGCGGCGGCCCGCGCCGCCGCTGCCGCGCTGCCCAACGCCCCGGCCGCCGCGCGGCGAACACGCACGACGCCCTTCATGCTGCCCTCCGGCGTGCGTCAGTCGATCGTGATCTTCGAACTCGAGACGATGTCGCGATAAACCGTCGCCTGAGCGGCCACGAAGTCGCGCAGTTCGCGCGCCTTCATCGGCGAGACCGTGATGCCGGACTCCTTCAGCCGCGCCCGCAGTTCGGGCTGGCCGAGGGCCTCCTGCAGCGCCCGCTCCAGCGCCGCCACCACCGCCGGCGGCGTGCCGGCCTTCACGAACAGCCCCTGCCACAAAGGCAGCGACACGCCGCCGAAGCCCTCCTCCTCGCCCAGCCGCCTGACCTCCGGCAGCTCGGGCACGCGGGCCGAATCGGACACCGACAGCGCCTTGATCTTGCCGTCCTTCAGGAAGGGCATCGCGGTGGACAGCACGAGGATCGCCGAGTCCACCTGGTGTCCCACCAGGTCGTTGGCGATCTGCGCGCCGCCCCGGTAGGGGATGTGCTGCATCGTCACGCCGGCGCGCTTGTTGATCAGCGCGCCGTACAGGTGCTGCATGGTGCCGATGCCGGGGGTGGCGTAGGTGAAGTTCTCGCCGCCGCCGGCCTGCAGGCGCTTGACCACGTCGGACAGGCTCCTGTACTTCGACCCCGCCGCGACCGCGAACACCATCGGCACCGTGGTCGTGCGCCCCACGGGCGTGAAGTCGCGCTCCCAGTCGTGCTTGAACTTCGGGTTCACCATCGGCACCACGACGGTGTCGGTGCCGCCCATGTAGAGCACCGAGCCGTCGGCCGGCCCGCCCAGCACCTTCTGCACCGCCAGCATGCCGCTGGCGCCGGCCACGTTCTCGATGATGACCTGGCGGTTCAGGCGCTTGGCCAGTTCCGCGCCCACGGCCCGCGCGACCAGGTCGGCGCTGCCGCCGGCCGAGTAGCCGACGACCAGGGAGATGGGCCGCTCGGATTGCGCCAGAGCCTGTCCGGCGCCGCCGGACAGTGCGCCCAGCGCCAGGCCGGCGGCGGTGCGGTTGAAGTGCCTGCGCTGCATCGACGTCATGGTGTGCTCCCCATCAGAAGGTGTGCTTGACGCCGACGTCGAACGCCGTCGTCCGCGTCGCGCGGTCGCGCTTGGCCGAGCCCAGGTTGGCGTACAGCGAGGTGCGCTTGCTGAGGAAATACTCGCCGCCGCCCGAGAACATGGTCGAGTCCAGCTGGGTCGCTGGCATCAGCCGGCCGGCCTGGACGTACAGCCGCGCCTGCTTCAGCGGCACCCGCAGCGCCACCGCATACGCCTTGGCATCGCCGTTCAAGCCGCCTTCCGCACGGGAGTAACTGAGCGTGGGGTACACCACGCCGAAGTCGTAGCCGCCCGCGACCAGCACCAGGTTGTTGCGCTCGTCGAGCCGGTCGAAGGCGGCACCGGCCCACACCGGGCCGTTCTTGTACTGCACGTTGCCGGACACGTTGTTGCTGCGCCGCTCCTCGCCGAACGCCAGGGCCAGTTCGCCGCTGAAGCCGGCGACGGTGGGCGTCTTGTAGCCGACGCTGTTGGCCCAGCGGATGTTGGTCGCCTCGATGTTCGAGGCGACCGCCGTGTAGTTGGCGTAGGTGTAGGGCGAGCCCAGCTGGCCGACGTAGCTCCAGTAGGTGGCATCGGCATTCAGTGCGACCCAGAAGGCCGGCGAGTACTCGCGGCCCATGTACACCTCGCCCCACTGCTTGCTGCCCACGGCGACCACCGAACGGCCGAGCCAGAACACCGACGCGTTGCTGGGCGTTCCGGTGTCGGCGGCGAAGCGGTGCTCGATCTGGAAGCGCGAGTACAGCCCATTGCCCAGGTCCTCCTGCCCGCGGAAGCCGATGCGCGAGGTGTTGCCGGCCTTCATCGTCCAGACGTCCGGCGCCGCCGGGCGCCCGGGCAGCAGGCCGGCTGGCGTGGTGCCGCTGTTCGCCTTCGACAGGCCCTGGTCGACGATGCCGTAGATGCTCACGTTCGACTGCGCGGCGGCGGTGCCGCAGGCGCACGCCGCCAGCGCGGCGGCGAGGCCGGCGCGACACCGGGCGCTGGCACGCGTCAGGTCGAAACGACGGGGGGAATGCATGAATTTGTCTCCGGTGGTCCAACGACGTCCGCTGGTGTATTGCATTGTATTGTGACGAACGCAAACACTGTCAAGCCGCAGCACACCCGCATCGCGTCAGGGATTTCACCGATCAAAGCGAGAGAAGATCACGCGCATCCACGCCACTCCGGAGCAACGATACACTAGCGTATTCATTCAATACATTGTCGACTACATCGACCCCCGTCGCGGAGAGTCCCCATGCCCGTTGGAATGTTCGAGTCCTTCATCACCGGCCACTGGTTCAGCCCGGAAGCCAAGCAGCTGTGGAGCGATGAGGCCACGCTGCAGGGCTGGCTGACGGTGGAAGCCGCCCTGGCGCGCGTGCAGGCCGCGCTCGGGCTGATCCCGGCCGACGCCGCCCGCACCATCACCGAACAGGCGCGAGCGGCCCGGTTCGACACCGCCCGCCTGGCCGAGGCCATTGCCTTCGCCCAGCATCCGCTGGTGCCGGTGCTGCAGCAGCTGCAGCAGCACTGCGGCGAGCCGGCCGCCGGCTACCTGCACTGGGGCGCGACGACGCAGAACATCTTCGACACCGCCTGCGCACTGCAGATGCGCGAGACCGACCGGCTGCTGCGGCGCGATCTCGACGCCGCGCTGGAGGCGCTGGCCGCCCTGGCGCGCGCGCACCGCGCCACGCCGATGCCGGGCCGCACCCATGGCCAGCACGCGCTGCCGATGAGCTTCGGCTTCAAGCTCTCCGGCTGGATCGAGGAGCTGCTGCGCGACCGCACGCGGCTGCAGCGGCGGCTGGCGGCGTCGTTCCCGGCCTGCATGGGCGGCGCCATCGGCACCTTCGCGGCCATGGGGCCGCTGGGCAGGGAGGTCGAGGTGCGCCTCGCCGCCGAGCTGGGGCTGGCGCCGGCCGGCCTGCCGATGCGCTCGTCCTTCGACCGCGCCTGCGACTACGTGCAGGCCCTGGGCCTGCTCGCCGGCACCGCGCAGAAGATCGCGCTGGACGTGGTGTTCCTGCAGCGCACCGAGATCGGCGAGGTGTCCGAGTCCTTCCACCTCGGCAAGGTGGGCAGCTCGACGATGGCGCAAAAGCGCAACCCCTCGACCGCGCAGCTGCTGGCCAGCCTGGCGCGCATGCTGCGCCTGCGCGTGCCGGCCGCGCTGGACGCCACGGTGCGCATGGACGAAGGCGACGCCACGTCCACCAACCTCACCGACACGCTGCTGCCGGAGGTCGCGATCATCGGCGCCTCCATCGCCGCGACGCTGCGCCGGCTGGCCGAGGGCCTGCAGGTGCATCCCGAGGCGATGCGCCGCAACCTCGGCATGACCGGCGGCCTGATCGCCACCGAGGCGGTGATGATGGCGCTGACCCGCCGCATGGGCCGCCACCAGGCGCACCACCTGCTGTACCAGGCGGCCCAGCAGGCGCAGACCGAAGGCCGGCCCTTCCGCGCGGTGCTGGCCGAGCAGCCCGCCTTCGGCGGCACGCTGCCGGACGAACTGCTGCAGGCGCTGGCGCCGGATTCCTACCTCGGAGAGTCAGCGGCCATCACCGACGAGGTGCTGGCACGGCTGGGCCGCGGCGACGCGGCGGGCTGAAGCGCCGGCGGCGCTGGCGTGCGCCGGGATCAGCCGCGTTCGCGCAGCGCGCGCGGCTCGTCGCGCACCGGCGGGCGCGCCGCCTTGCCGGACGCGGGCGGTGCATCGGCCACCGAGGCGCCGGCACGGCGCTGCAGCGGGATCAGCCGGATGCCGTACGGCGCATCGGGTCGCGCCCAGCGTGCCAGCAGCGCGTCGTGCAGCGCGGCCATCTGGTCCTCGACACTGCAGCCCACGGTGCTGAAGAAGCCGCCGTGTTCGTTGACCAGGTCGGTGCGCCCCAGCAGCACCACGCTCAGCGCCGCCGGCACCGGCAGGCGGGCCTCGTCGAGCAGTTCGCGCAGCCGCAGGCCGTCCTCGATGCCCCAGGCGATCAGCGCGGTGGGGGGCGCGGCCGAAGCGGCATGCAGCTCGAGCAGGCGCTGGACCAGGGCCGCGGCGTACTCCCCGTCGGGCCAGTGCGGCAGGGCGATCGCCTCGAAGCTGCATTCCGGATGGGCTTGCCGCAGTTGCTCGAGGCGGCGCCAGCCCAGCTGCGTGGCAAGCATCGGATGCGCGGTCATGGCCACCGCAAAGCGGCGGTGGCCGCGTTGCCGCAGCGACTCGAAGGCGTCGGCCAGCGGCTCGCCCCACTCGGTGCCGACCGCCTCGACGTCCGCCCCGACCAGCGCCGCACCGTCGATCGCCAGGGCCGCGCACTTCGCGCGCAAGGCGGCCAGCAGCTCGATCGGGATCGTGCGGAAGCTCGACTGCAGCACGCAGGCATCGAAGCGCGGCAGCGCCTTCAGCACCGTCAGCGCATGGTCGGAATCGGTGTACGACACCTCCAGCACCCGGTGCCCCTCGGCCGCGAAGCGCCGGTGCAGGCCATCGACCAGGGCGCGGCCGCGCGCGATGCTGATGGAGCGGCGCAGCAGCAGCACGGAGCGGCCGGCGGGCAGGCGGGCCTTGGCCTCGCTCTCCGCCGCCGGCGCCGCTGCCGCGCCGCCGGCAGGCACCCGGCCCGCACCGTCACCACCGACGAAGTAGGTGCCGCGGCCCACCTGCGAGTTGATCAGGCCGCGTTCCTTCAGCGACGCGAAGGCCCGCTGGACCAGTCCCTGGGAGACACCGAAGCGGCGCATCAGCTCGCGGATCGTCGGCAGCTGGTCACCGGCCTGGGCATCACGCGCCAGCTCCGCGAGGTAGCGCTCCAGGTCCAGAAGATGTCTTTGCATGCGCGGACGATACAACACACTGCGCACGCGAAAGCCCCGCGCGCGCGGCCGCTCACGAGCGGCGGCGCCGCCGGCCGGGCGTATCGGGCGAGTGCCGTTGCCGCTGTACTCGCGGCGCTACACCATACGCCGCGCCGGCCCCGCCACGGTGGCGTCGAGCGGCTGGAGCCCGTGGTGGCGTCAAGCGGCCGCGCCGCGGCCCTCCAGCCGGAACACGGCCATCGCCTCCACCAGCTTGCCGGCCTGCAGCTTCAGGCTGTCGGCGGCCCCCGCGCTTTCCTCCACCAGCGTGGCGTTCTGCTGCGTAGCCTGGTCGATCAGCGCGACGGCCTGGCCGACCTGCGTGACGCCAGCGCTCTGCTCCGCGCTGGCCGCGCTGATCGCCGCGACGATGTCGCCCACCTGGCTGATCGCGCCGACGATGTCGGCCATGGTCGCGCCGGCCTGGTCCACCAGGCTGCATCCGTGCTCGATCTGCTCCACGCTGCTGGTGATCAGCGACCGGATCTCGCGGGCCGACGCGGCGCTGCGCTGCGCGAGGCTGCGCACCTCGCCGGCCACCACCGCGAAGCTGCGGCCCTGATCCCCGGCCCGTGCCGACTCCACCGCCGCATTCAGCGCCAGGATGTTGGTCTGGAACGCGATGCCGTCGATGACCGAGACGATGTCCGTCATCCTGCGGGAATCGGCATGGATGCCGCGCATGGTCTGCACCACCCGGTCCACGAGCGCGCCGCCCTGGCCTGCGATGCCGCTCGCGCCCTCGGCCAGCTCCTTCGCCTGGCGCGCGTTGTCGGCGTTGTTGCGCACGGTGGCGCTCAGCTGGTTCATCGTCGAGGCGGTCTGCTCCAGCGCGCTGGCCTGCTCTTCGGTGCGCTGGCTCAAGTCGCTGCCGCCGAGCGCGATCTGGGCGGAACCCGCGGCGATCGAGTCGGAGGCGCTGCGCACCTGGCCGACGATGGCGGCCAGGTTGGCCTGCATGGCGCCCAGCGAGGCCAGCACGCTGGCGCCGGGCGCGTCGCCAGCACCGGGCAGGGGGCTCAGGTCGCCGCTGGCGACGCGACGCGCCACCTGGCCCAGCTCGGCCGGCTCCGCGCCCAGCGAGCGCATCAGGCTGCGGGTGATCAGCGCGCCCGCCAGCACGGCCCCGGCCAGCGCCAGGGCGCAGGAGGCCAGCAGGTAGCCGCGGTGCGTGCGGTAGCGCGCCGCCGCATCCTCGGTCAGGCGGCTCGCCCGCGCTTCGGTGTGCTCGGCGAATTCACCGGACACCTTCGCCAGCGCGGCCAGCAGCGGCAGGCAGTCGCGGTTCATCCTGGCGATCGCTTCGTCGCGCCTGTCGTTCAGCGCCAGGTCGACGATGGCCAGCGCCACCGGGCCGTAGGCCTTCTCGACCTGCTGCATCTCGGCCACCAGGTCCCGCGCCTTTTGCGAGGCATCGGCGGCCTGCTCGATCATGCGCACGAGTTCGCCCAGCCGGGACTGCACGTCGGCATGGGCCTGTGTCACCGCGGCCTTCTCCGCCGCCAGCTGCTTCGCATCGGTCACCAGCACCAGGTTGCGCGCGGCGATGGCGCGCTGCTCGACCGCCGTGCGCACCTTCGCCGCCATCCTGGCCCGTGCATCGATGCCGCGCACGTAGTCCGCGAAGCGGTCATTGGCCTCGCCGAGCAGCGCCAGCGACGTGGCCGCCAGCAGCAACGTCATCGCGGCCAGGCCGCCGAAGGACCACGCGAGCTTCGCCCGGGTGCTCATGGACGTGGCGGTCATGACAGGGCCCTCTCCGGGAGGTGGATGGTCGCCGTGCGGCCATGCGCGAATGGTTCGGGGACGGGCGAGCCCGCCAGCGCCAGCAGCCGCGCCAGCGGCAGGTCGAGCACGAATTCATGCGGGGCCAGCGCCGCCGCGATCGGCTGCGCGGAGATGCGCCACGCCTGCAGCGGCAGCGCCCGCGCCGACTTGTCGGAGATCGTCGCCACCTCCGGCTGGTTGGCCCGCGCGCCGCGCCGCAGCACCACGGCGAGCTCCTGGCTCGCCAGCCGCACCAGGCACCCGGGCGGGTAGATGCCGAGCGCGCGGATCAGCAGCATGCCGGCCTCGTCCGGCTGGCCGTCCTCGCCCAGGTACGCCACCTGCGCGGCGGCGGAAGCCGACATCGCCGGCCGGCTGCGGCGCGGGCTCAAGCGGGCGGTGAACAGGTCGACGCGCTGCAGCACCCGCGCCATCTGCTGGCCCTTGCTGCGCGGGCCCAGCGGCCCGGACACCGCGTCATGGTGGTGGGCCACCGCTTCGAGCCAGGGCTCGTCGTCGACGCCGGCGTCGCGCAGCAGCTTCGCCGAGCCTTGCGCGTGGTTGGCCAGGGCCGCCCGCTGGGCCACGGTGGGGGCGCTGCGCTGCTTCGCCAGCGCATCCTGCAGATCCGTCATCCAGACGTTCATCGACAGGGCAGCCAGGCTGAGCGACCGGCGGTCCGCATCCGACCAACCGGACAGCTGCCGCACGACCAGCGCGGCCGACACCGCGCACAGCAGCGCGTGCGTGGCGCTGTAGTGCTCGGTGGAGGTGCCGGCCAGGCGGATCAGGGCGATCAGCGCCTTGTCGGGCTCGCGGTCCAGGCGCGGCGAGAACTCGTCATGCAGCTGCATCAGCGCGCCGAGGAAGCCGGCGCCAGTGGGCTCGCGCAGCACGCGGTTGGCCCGCTCCGGCAGGCCGGCCCAGAACTCCGAGCCGGCCTCGTCCGGCAGGCATGCCGCCGAGCGCCGCTGCGTGTCGGCGTCCCGGCGCTGCCAGCGCTCGATCTCGTCGGCATCGGCCCACAGGCCGCGGCGGATCAGGGCGCCCACGTCGGTGCCGGCGGGCATGCAGGTGCCGCGCGCCACGACGACGCCGCCGCGTCCGTCACGCAGGGCAATGGGCAAGGGCTGGCCCGCACGCAGCAGCCCGGGGGGCATGGGAACGATTCTCATCGTGACGTCTCGTCTTCAGTCTGTTGGCAAGGACCCGGCGCGCCCGTCGAGCCGCTATGGCAGCGTGGCCCGGCGAACGCCGCATGCCGGTGAAGCCGATGGGCAGGCGCGCGCCGAAGCACCTCCCGCCATATCGACCAGCCGGCCCCACCGGCTCGAACGGCACGCGTGACAAATTGATGTATTTATCATTTCAATCGTTATTGCCGCATCCGAGCCGATCGGCGGGACCTCGGCAAGGGGTTCCCGGCCCACCTTGCGAACCAGGCCGTGAATTGCGCCCTCAAGCCGCCGGCCTCACGGCCGAAGACATCTGGCGGAATCGTTTTCTCCGGCGGCCGGAATGCCGCCGGCGGACCGGTCTGCTCCCATCGCTGCTGTCCCCGGAGTGGAGGGTCGTCCGCTCGGCGAACAGGCCCCTCCGGCCTGGGAGGCTCTTGATGGAAACGCCCCCCAGCACCGTCAACCAGCACTTCCTGGACCACGTGGTCGCCTGTTCGGCGACCAGCGAGGTGGAAGCCAGCGAGGACATCCTCGCCAGCAACGGGATGAAGCTGCTCGCCCGAGGCGCCAAGGTCGACGCCCGGGTCCGGGAACGGCTGCTCGAATACAAGCTGAAGAAGCCGCTGGAAACCATGCTGCGCGTGGTCGACGGGGTCGCCACCCGGCACATCGACCGCGTGGCGGAGCAGCTGATCGAGCAGCACCCGCTGCTGTCGCGGGTCTGCGGCGCCGCCTCGGCGCGCCTGCTCACCTCGGCCCTGCGCGACATCGCGCTGACCACCGAGGTCGATTCACTGCTCAGCGTCTACGCGGCGCGCGGGCCGGCCAAGCTGAACCACGCGGTCGGCACCGCGCTGCTGGCCGCGGCGCTGGCACGCGAGCTGCCGGCCCCGCTCGACGCAGGCACCCTGCTGCTGGCCGGGCTGGTGCATGACGTCGGGGAGCTGTACATCGATCCCGCCTACCTGGCCCCCGGCGCGCGGCTGTCGGTGGCCGAGTGGAAGCACATCGCGACGCACCCGATCGTCGGTTCGCGCGTGCTGGCGACCATGCCGGGCGCCGGCGCGGCCGTGGCGCAGGCCGTGCTGCACCACCATGAGCGGCAGGACGGCTTCGGCTACCCGGCGGGCTTGCGCGCCGATGGGGTGTCGATGCCCGGCCAGGTGCTGGCCGTGGCCGAGCTGCTGATGGGCCTGATGGAATCGGGCGCCCACCACGCGCACCGCGCCGACGTCGCGCTGAAGCTCGTCCCCGGCGAATTCAACCGTGCCCTGCTCGATCGGGTGGTGTCCGCCTCGCGCGAGGTGGCGGCGCAGGAGCTTCCGGCCGACGTGGCCACCGCCATCGCCGACCTGGTGCGCGACGTGTGCGCGCTGCGCGCCCGCTTCGGCAACGTCGACGGCGTGAAGGCCCTGCTGGCCGACGAGCGGCGCCTGCCCGGCGCCAACGCCTTCGGCGACCTGGTAGGCCTGGCCGTCGAGCGCTGGGAGCGCATCCGGGTGGCGCTGTCCAGCACCGGGCTGGACAGCCTGGCACCCACCGCCCTGGAGCAGGAAATCGCGTCGATGAGCGCCTCCGCCCGGCTGGAAACCAGCATCGTCGTGCGCGAGCTGCGCTGGCGCCTCGGCGAGCTGGAACGCCAGGCCACGATCCGGGCCGAACGGCTCGGCGCCGCCGAGGCGCAGCGCATGCGCCGCTTCGTCGAGACCGCGCGCGCGCCGAAGGCGGTGGCCGCCGTGTAGCCGCGCCGGGCCGGTCAGGGCCGGAGCCGCCCGTCAGCCGCGCACCGCCGCCTGGATCGCGGCCACGTCGATCCGGCCCATCGCCATCATCGCCTCGAAGGCGCGCCGGGCCACCTCGCCACCCTGGGCCATGGCCTCGGTCAGCACGCGGGGCGTGATCTGCCAGCTCACGCCCCAGCGGTCCTTGCACCAGCCGCAGGCGCTCTCCTGGCCGCCGTTGCCGACGATGGCGTTCCAGTACCGGTCGGTCTCTTCCTGGTCTTCGGTGGCGATCTGGAACGAAAAGGCCTCGTTGTGCCTGAACGCCGGGCCCCCGTTCAGGCCGAGGCAAGGGATGCCCGCCACGGTGAACTCCACGGTCAGCACGTCCCCCGCCTTGCCGTCGGGGTAGTCGGCCGGCGCCTTGTGCACGGCGCCGACGCGGCTGTCGGGGAAGACTTCGGCGTAGAAGCGCGCCGCGGCTTCCGCATCCTTGTCGTACCACAGGCAGATGGTGTTCTTCGGCATTCGAATCGCTCCTTTGGACGTTGATCAGGTTCCGACGATGCTCGCTTCCTTCGCCGTCAGGCGCTCGACGATGGCGCGAACCGCCGTGAGGTGCCCGGCTTCCTCGCGTGCGGCCTGCACGAAGCCATCGGCCATCGCATCGTGGCCGCAGTTGCGCGCCAGCGCGATCAGCATCTCCCAGCCTGCGTTGTCCAGCAGCTCGGCATCGAGGATCACCTGCAGCGATTGGAGCAGGGACGAGCGCGGGTCGTTCATCGCCTGCACCAGGCCCATGGCCTTGACACCGGCCAGGTCAGCGCACGGCGTCTGCGCCGTCGGGTCCGCACCGAGGTCCCCGATGGCCCGGGCCACCGTGTCGACGTGCTCCGCCTCCTGCTGCCTGAACGACTGCAGCCGGTTCAGCTCGTCGCCCTCCAGCATGTCGGCCGCGCAGCGGCACTTGACGAGCAGCGAGTCGTACAGCCGCACGCCGCCACGCTCGAAGGCCAGCCGTTCGCCCAGCTTGTCGAGCAGCACCTGCGGCCGGCTGCCTTTGAGCATGTCGACCCCCGATTTCACGAGCCCGCCCGGCGTCGCCGGCACCGGCACGGAGCCGAGGCCCTCGGCCTCGTCCGCGTAGTCGGAGCGCACCCGCAGGTCCGCCCGGTCGTCCGACTCGGCCACCCCGAAGTCGTCCTCGCCCTGCACCATCGCCGCCGTGTCGAAGGGCGACATCTGCACCCCGGTCCGGTTGGCGCCCATGTGGATCCTGGCTTCCATCGTCCATCTCCTGTTCCTGTCCATTGGGAAAGCGAAAGCGGCGCCGCTCATGCCGCCTTCTGCAGCTCGGTGCCCGGCCGCCAGCGGTAGCCCGAGGCCACCTGCTCGGTCGGCGAGCCGGCGCTGTTGAGCTGGTCGCGGTAGTCGATCGAGCGCTGCGGCTCCTCGTCCCGGGCGACGAACTCGGTGCCGCTGGCCCGCAGGTCCACCTCGGCCGCGAGCACCTTGCGCACGAACTCGCGCTGCGAGGCGATCGGGATCGGGCCGGGCAGCTCCGCGGGCATGATCTCCGCCACGTCGCGCCCGGTCAGACGCTGGAAGTGATCCATCGCCACGTGCAGGTGCCCCAGCTCGTAGCCCAGGAAGCGCTCCCACATCGCCTTGATGCGCGGGTTGGACTCCTGTTCGGCACAGCCGAAGTAGTTGTAGACCTCGGCCGCCTCGTGCAACACCCACTTCTCGAGCCAGCCTTCGTCGGGGTCGATGATGGATTCGTACTGCGTGGTGTGCTGCTCCTCGATGGAGGCGATCTCGGCATACAGCAGCCGCGCCATCGGGTCGGAGAACAGCGGGCCGACGTTCATGTAGTAGTTGTGGGTCTGTTGCTCGGCGGCCATGATGGTCAGCGCATGCAGCTTCGACAGCGGGGCCGCGGCATGCCGGTCGTAGGACCGGCGCAGGTCGTCCAGCGGGTCGCGGTGCTCCACGATCGTCGGGCGCCCCGGCAGGATGTCGGTGTAGCTCTGCAGGATGTTGTTCGCGTCCTTGCCCTCCAGCCGGTCCAGCAGCGCCGAGTAGCGGTACATGTGGTCGAAGTCCTCGAGCAGCCCGAAGCGGTAGACCTGAGCCAGGTAGGCGTCCGGCTCGCGCAGCGCGACCCCGGCGGTCACGTCGATGGCCACCTGCTCGTAGGCGATGGTGGTTTCCAGCGGCGAGTGGTCCGCCCCGAGCAGCCAGTTGATGCTGGTGGCCTGGTGCTGCTCCACCCGCCGCAACTGGGCGAGCACCGGCTGCAGCTCGCGGTTCATGCGGGCGCAGCCGTGCGAGAAGCGCAGCGCCTCCATCTCGATGCCGTTCATCAGGATGATGCGCACGCGGGTGTACGCATCGTCGTCGAGCTTGCTGATCGGCTTGCCGACCATGTCGCGCCAGGTGAAGCGCTGCCGGTCGAGCGGCGTGCCGCGGTTGTCCATCACGTTCAATCCCATGCTCGGTCTCCTTGGGGTCGGGTCAGGCGCAAAGGCGCGCTGCCGCCACTGCGGCAATCGACGTTCCGAAGCGCCGAACCGTTTCAACCGGCAAAGCCTGGCGGCGTGGCCGGCGCGGCCCGGCCCGGCGGGCCTGCCGCTTGCCGCATTCCGCACGTCGATGACGCGCATGCGACCACCGGGCATCAAGGAGGCGGATGGATCCCTCATCAACACGGCCGGGCACCGCACCGCCCGGGAGCGACCAGACCTGGCTGACCGATGCGCTCGAGCGCACGCGCGAGTTCGCCGTCGTCCGCGTGGCACTGGACGGCAGCATCGCCGGCTGGCACGGCGCCGCGCGACTGCTGTTCGGCCATGCCGCCGGCGACGTGCTCGGCCAGCGGTTCGCCATCCTGTTCACCCCCGAAGACCGCGAGCGCGGCATCCCGCAGCTCGAACTCGACGTGGCGGCCCGCGCCGGACGTTCGGAGGATGACCGCTGGCACATCCGCCGCAACGGCAGCCAGTTCTGGGGCAACGGCTTGCTCACCACGCTGCATGCCGAGGACGGCGCGGTGTGCGGCTTCGTCAAGGTCGTGCGCGACCGCACCGACCTGAGGACCCGGTACCTGGCCATGCAGAACCGGATCGATCGCCTGGCGCAGGACCTCGGCGAGCGCGAAGCCTCGCTGATGGCCCTGGTCCACGAACTGCGCAATCCACTGTCCCCGCTGAGCAGCGCGGCGGAACTGCTTCGGCATGCGCCAGGGCCCCGCGCCATCGGGGAAATGGCCGACATGATCGAGCGGCAGGTGGCCGTCATGCGCGGGGTGCTGGAGAACGCCCGCCCCGGCAACGCCCGCAGCGCGGAACGGCCGCACTACGAGACCGTGGTGCTGCAGGACCTGCTGAAGCCGGTGGTCGACGGCTTCAGGCCGGAAGCCGCGGCCAGGAACGTCGCGCTGCAGCTGATCGTCTCCTCGGAGCCCATGCGGTTCGAGGCCGACCCGCTGCGCGTCCACCAGATGGTGGCGAACCTGGTGTCGAACGCGGTGAAGTACACGCCCGCGGGCGGGCACGTGGCCGTGTCCGCGACGATCGAAGGCGACCTGGTCGCGATCCGGGTCGAAGACGACGGCATCGGCATCGAGAAGGAGAACCTCGAGCGGATCTTCGAGCTGTTCGTCCGCGAAGGCGCCGACGACGCTGTACCGGGGACCGGCGTGGGACTGGCCGTGGTGAAGCGGCTGGCCTCGATGCACGGCGGATTCGTCGAGGCCCGCAGCGCCGGCCGCGGCCAGGGCAGCCGCTTCCACCTGCAGCTGCCGGTGCGTGCGCGGGCCGGCCCGACCGCGCCGCCGCGCTGAAGCGCCATTGCAGGCCGCGCCGGGCGGCATGCCGCGTCACCTGCCGCGTCACCTGCCGCGTCACCTGCCGCGTCACCTGCCGCGTCAGCCACTGCGCCCCCCCTCGCCCGGCGGCGCGGCGGGTGCTTGACCATGAAGCGGCTTCAGGCCCTGCAATGGCGCCATCGCCACTTCACCGGACACCCGATCATGTCCCGCCCCCTCGCCCGCCACCTGTCCGCCACCGGCCTGCTCGACTTCCACCAGCCGCCGATCGAACGGCTCGTCGCCGCGCGCGGCTGGCGCACGCTGCCCGAATACGAGCGCATCGGCGCGGTCTACGACTTCGTGCGCAACGAGATCGCCTTCGGCTACAACCGCGGCGACGAACTCAGCGCCTCCGAGGTGTTGGCCGACGGCATCGGCCAGTGCAACACCAAGGGCACGCTGCTGATGGCGCTGCTGCGGGCCAGCGGCATCCCCTGCCGCTTCCACGGCTTCACCATTCACAAGGCGCTGCAGAAGGGCGCGATCACCGGCCTCACCTACTGGCTCGCACCACGGCGCATCGTGCACAGCTGGGTCGAGGTGTGGCACGACGGACGCTGGATCGCGCTGGAAGGCTTCATCCTCGACGAGCCCTACCTCGCCAGCCTGCAGCAGAAATTCCCGCAAGCGAAGCGCTTCTGCGGCTACGGTGCGGCCACGCCGGACCTGTCCGCGCCCGGCGTGGCGTGGTGCGGCAAAGACACCTACATCCAGAAGGAAGGCATTGCCGAGGATTTCGGGGTTTATGACGATCCGGACTCGTTCTACGCCACCCATGGCTCCAACCTGGGCGGCGTGAAGCGCTGGCTGTACGAACACGTCTTCCGCCACGGCATGAACCGCAACGTGGCGCGGCTGCGCGCGGGCCGGCTGCACGCGGGGCACGGCCTGCGGGCCGGCTTCCGGGGCCAAGGCGTAGAGTCGAGCGCCCGTCCCGCAGAGATCCCACGCCATGAAGATCGGTGAAGTGGCCGCCGCCACAGCCACGCCCATCGAGACCATCAGGTACTACGAGCGCGAAGGCCTGCTGCCCGCGCCGCAGCGGACCGACGGCAACTACCGCATCTACGCCGCCCACCACGTCCAGCGGCTCGCCTTCATCCGCCGCTGCCGCGCGCTGGACATGACGCTGGACGAGGTGCGTGCGCTGCTGGGCTTCGCCGATGCGCGCGGCGGCGATTGCTCCGGCGCGGACGCGGTGCTCGACCGGCACATCGGGCACGTGGCCGAACGCATCGCCGAACTGCGGCGGCTGGAAGCCGAACTGCGCCAGCTGCGTGCGCGCTGCCAGGGCCCGGGCGATGCGGCGTCCTGCGGCGTCTTGAAAGGTCTGGCCGAGGACGGCCCGCCGCCAGCGCCGCGCGCGCGCGAACACGGGCACGGACACGTCGACGACCTGCACCGGCACCAGCGCGCCCGCGGCAAGTGACAACGGCAGGGACCGCATCCTGGCGCAGCCCGCGCACGGGTACACGCGCGAGCCTCTGGCCGCCGCACGGCCCGCGCCGAGCGACTGCGGCCCTGCCAGCGGCAGCGGATCGCTGTCGCCTGAAGTGAGCGACCCGCCTCATCTCCACCTGGTGCGACGCCGCCGAGAACGACCTGATGTTGGCGCGCGAGGGTGCGCATGAGCACGCGCGTCAACTATCCGTTCGGATAAGGCCGGCGGCCGAACCCGCGCCATGGCAATGCCGATAGTCAAGGTGATGCAGATGAAACGGAGATGGTGGCCATGAAGTCGAACCGCAGGGCCTTCGGACTCGCAACACGGCTGTGGTGCGCCGTGTCGCTCGGCATGGTCGCCCTTGCAGCACTGTTCGGCACGGCCGCCTGGAAGATGATCGACCTGCAGCAGCGCAGCACCGCGGAATTGGCCGTGGCCGACGCCAAGGCACGCGGTGCCACGGAATGGGCAAGCCTGACTGACACCAACATTGCCCGCATGACCGGATCCACCCTGGGCTACAACCCTGAGCTGATCGAAGCATTCAAGGTCCCGATCGGGAAATCATTCGCCCGCATTGACGAGATCCGCCGGAACATCGGCGCCATGCCGCAAAGCGAACGGGAAAGAGCCCTCGTCGTCCAGCTGGACCACGAACGAAACGCCCTGCTGACCGCGCAGGCCGAGGCCATGCGATTCGCCGAGGCCGGGGACATGCAGATGGCCAAGTCGGAGTTCGAGAAGCGCTTCAATCCCGCGGCCCAGGCCTACCTGAAGTCGGTCCAGGCCTATGCGGCGCTGCAGCGGATGGAAGCCAGGCAACTGTCGGAGCGTTTCGCCGACGCATGCGAGCGCGTGCTGCACGCCAGTGGCGCCGGCCTGCTGGCCTTGCTGGCGGCCATTGCCCTGGGTGCGCGGGCGCTCATCCGGTCCATCCATTCGCCGCTGAACCAGGCGGTGGGACTGGCACGGCGGATCACCGCCGGCGACCTGACCGCGGCCATCCGGATCGATCGCGGCGACGAATTCGGCGACCTGCAACGGACGCTGGGCGAGATGTCCAGCGCGCTGGCCAACCTGGTAGGCCAGGTTCGCGACACCAGCAACGGCGTCGCGGCGGCATCCAAGGAGATCGCGCACGGCAGCCAGGACCTGTCCGGCCGCACCGAGCGCGCGGCCGCCTGGCTCCAGCGCACGACCCAGGCGATGCAGGACCTGACGAGCACGGTGCAGCAAGCGGTTCATGCAGCCGCATCAGCCGACACGCTGGCCCGGGAGGCGACGGCCGCGGCACAGCGCGGCGGCCGCGTGATCGCCGATGTCGTGAACAGCATGGATGACATTGCCGCCACCGCGAAACAGATCTCAACCATCATCGGCGTGATCGACCGCATCTCGTTCCAGACCAATATCCTGGCGCTGAACGCGGCGGTAGAGGCCGCCCGCGCGGGCCCGCAGGGCCGCGGCTTCGCCGTCGTCGCCAGCGAGGTGCGCAGCCTGGCGCAGAGCAGCGCCAAAGCCGCGCGGGAGATCAAGGCCCTGATCAGCGCCTCGATCGAACGTGTCGAGTCCGGCGCGAGGCTGGTGCACGCGGCCGGCGAAAGCATGAGCGAGATCGTCGCCTCCACCGGACGGGTGAACGACACGATGCAGCGCATCGCCAGTTCAACGGCACGCCAACACGAGGGATTGGCTGAAGTGAACAGTGCGGTGCGGCAACTGGACGACATGACGCAGCAGAACGCGGCTTTGGTCGAGCAGTCCAGTGCCGCGGCGCAATCGCTGAGCAACGAGGCCGGCGACCTTCTGACCAAGGTGAATGCGTTCCGCACTGCAGCCGGGACCGGCGGGCCATCCGAGGTGCATGCCTGATGCTTGACGTGCCCCGCAGCCAGCGGATCGAGAGATGGGGCAAAGGCGCTGCAGCGTCAAACGGGGATGCTTCGACTGGACAGGTGCCGGATCGAGGATGCAACATCTCGGCACCAGCGTTGTGGAATTTGCATCGGGATGCCTTCTCGACCCTCCTCTGAAGTGTTCCGGCTGGCGCTGATGGATGCCATCGATGCGCTGGCCGATGCCGGCACGCTGAAGGACTTCCTCGCCGCCGTGGACGGAGCGCTGCGGCGCGTACTACCCCATGACGGCATGGTCTGCGGCATGGCCGACTCGATCGCGGAATGGAATCCGCATTGCCTTCTGCTGCATCGCTTTCCACCCGAGTACATGGCTGCAATCCGAAAGCCGGACGGCGGCTACAACTCCGAGATGATTCGCCAGTGGCAATCCACCCGAGCACCCGTGCTGGCCGACCCCACGCAGACCCAAGGCCGCTGGTGGAGCGACGGCTGGATGGAGCGGGCCCGTGCGGCGGGCCTGGCCAATCTCATCGGACACGGTTTCGTGGACATGAACGGGGAAGCCGTCAGCTACTTCTGCTTCATTCGCGTTACCGAGCCGCTGCGCGAACGGCACGCGTACCTTCTGAACCGCTTGCTGCCGCACCTTCACATGGCACTGCTGAATGCCATCGGCAATGCATCGGATGGCTTTCAGATGCAGCCGGCAGCCGACGGCAGCGCCCACTGCGACGCGCGCCTGTCGCCCTGCCCCTGTCCGGATCAAAGGGGGGTGGACTTGTCGCTGCGGCAGATCGAGACATTGGCCTGGCTGAAACTCGGCAAGACCAATGGCGAAATCGCAAGCATCCTCGGGACCAGCGAAGCCAACATCAAATACCACGTCAAGGTGATCTTCGGAAAGCTGGACGTGTACAGCCGCACGCAGGCCGTCGCCAAGGCACTCGAACTTGGAATCATTCGTTAGTCCGGTGCCCGGGCGCAACTATCCGGTCGCATAGGGCTTCCCGCCGATACCGGGCCGACAATCGAGGCCAATGTCACGGTTGGGGTGACGCGTGAGAAAGCATCTCGTCCGTTGGATGGCTCGCGCGGCGGCAGGAATCATCGCACTCGCCTGTCCACTGGGCATGGCCCAAGCGCTGCCGGACTACGCCATCACGGTGGGAGCCAGCCCGGGTGGGGGCTACGACCTCACGGCGCGCGCGATCGGCTCCGCACTGCAGGAGGCGGGTCTCGCAGACCGGGTCACCTACCACCACAAGGGGGGAGCCGGAGGCACCCTGGCGCTGAGCGAGTTCGTCCTGGTCAATGCCGGCAAGCCTGGTGCACTCATCGTCGCGGGCGCGGTCATGGTGGGCGCCACGGTGCAGGGCCGGCCTCCCCACAGCTTGTCGGATGCGGTCCCCATTGCGCGACTGGCATCGGAGTACAACGTGCTGGTCACCGCGGCCGATTCGCCGATGCGCAGCCTGCGCGACGTGCTCGACCAATTGCGGCGCGATCCGCGCAGCGTCCGCTGGGGCGGCGGATCGCGTGGCTCGGTGGACCAGATCTCCGTGGCGCTCATCGCCAAGAGCGCCGGCGTGCCGCCATCCCGCGTCGTGTACCTGCCCTTCAAAGGAGGCGGGGAAGCCGCCGCTGCGGTGATCGGCGGTCAGATCACCATCGGGATCAGCGGCGTCGCCGAATTCGAGACCCTGATCCACGGCGGCAAGCTGCGGGCACTGGCCGTCACGTCGGGTGCACGGCTGAAGGGCATCGACGCCCCCACCCTGAAGGAATTGGGCCTGGACATCGAGATTGGCAACTGGCGTGGCCTGTACGCGGCACCAGGCATCACCGCGGAGCAGCGCGACCGCATGGTGAACGCCGTGGTGCTGGCCACCCGGACACCCGGCTGGCAGCGAACGCTGAAGGAGTACCGCTGGAGCGACGCCTTGCTCGTCGGTGACTCGTTCGCGCGCTTCGTGGACGACGAGCACACCCGCCTGAAGCGCGTGATGGCCGACAGCGGCCTGCTCTAGATCTGGCCGCGCCGCAGGCCGCAGCGCACGCCATTGCCCGCCGGGACCACCGGAGGGACAGGTATTCCGCACCAATCGGATCGACGGCGGATAGACGCCCAACTGAAAGCGCTTCGACAGCGGTACTGCCTACTCTTGCCGTATCGCCGGTTGGCAGCTGCAGTTGGCGCAGACATGGGAAGTCCACGCTTGTTGCTGGTGGAAGCGCATCCGGAGCTGTCACGATGGCTCGGCCACGCGCTGTGCCGGGGGGGCTACGACGTCGAGGTCGCACGGAACGGGACTCAGGCCGAGAACAAGCTCGCAGTTGACGAATACGACCTGATGGTGCTCAACCTCGACCACTCGCAGCGCGCCGGCTTCGAACTGCTGAACCGGCTGCGCCGACGTGGCATTCACACTCCAATCCTGCTGCTGATGGGCAAGACCGAACAGCCGACATTGGGGAGGCCGCCCCTTTCGGACGATATCGGCAGTCCTTGCAGATCGTTCGATCCCTGGGACCTGGAGAACCGCGCACGAGCCCTGCTGCGCTGCGCCTCGGCGGTATGCCTTGGCCAGGTGCGCACGACGTGTACCGGATCGGCCAACGGCGAGCCTAAGCGCGCAAGCCACCCCGCGAGCCTGCCCGCATGACGGGAGCCCCCTTTCCACTTGCGCTGCCAAGCGGCGGGAACTGAACGCGCACCCTCAGCCCGCCAAGGGGGCTGTCCTGCAGCTCGACAGTTCCCCCATGCTGGCGCGCTGTCTCGTCCACGATGGCCAAGCCCAGGCCGGAACCGACCTGCGGCTGGCCTGGCATGCGGTAGAAGCGCCGAAGCACGTTCTCGCGTTCGTTCACGGGAATGCCGGGACCACTGTCATCGAAAGTCAACACACCGCCGCTCTCATTCGGATGGACCGCCACCGTCACGCGCTCGCCCGGTGCCCCGTACTTCATTGCGTTGTCCACCAGATTCACCAGCATTTCCTGCAACTGGACGGCATCACCATCGACGGGGACGACGGCATCGGACTCCGTCTCGAGTCCGAAGTCGATGCCCTCGGCAATGGCTCGCGCGGCGAAATCCAGGCAGACCTGGCGCGACATCGCCACCAGGTCAACAATCTCCCGCCGCTGCGCCGGTCCGTGTTCAGCCCTTGTCAGCGACAGCAACTGATTCGCCAGCCTGGCAGCGCCGTCGGTGGTGGCCGACATCGCGCGGACGATGACGCGCAGCGCCTGCGGATCGTCCTCGCGCTGGGCCAGCGCCACCTGCGTCTTCAGCACCGCGATCGGCGTGCGCAGCTGATGCGCCGCGTTCTCGATGAAGCGCTTGCGCAGCAGGATCAGTTCCGCCAGCCGCGCGATGTAGCGATTCAGTGCCTCCACGAAGGCACGCGTTTCGGCGGGGACCGCTCGCTCGTCGAATGGCGTCAGGTCACCGACGCTCCGCGCTTCCGCATTGCGCCGCAGATCATCCAGTGCAGACAAGCCGCGGCGCACTGCCATGAGGATGAAAGCCACGGCCAGGACCAGCAGAACCAGCTGCTTGGCAACGGCCTGCACGAGTACTCGCTCGATCAGCGCGGCTCGAGCCTCCAATGTCTCCGCCACCTGCACCAGCGCCATGCCGGCAGCACCCTCTTCGCTGATGGGCTGGTGCAGCGCGGCCACCCACACCGGAAGGCCGCGGTACACGCCGTCGTAGAACTGCACGAGGACCGGGTAGAGCGTCGACATCGGCACATCGGCGGGCACGGCCGGCAAGTCGTCGTAGCCGCCCAGCAGGCGCTGCTGCGGCCCGGTCACGCGGTAGAAGATCCGGTCGCCGAGGCCGGTTTCGATCGTGTCGATGGCTGCATACGGCAGGTCTGCCACCAGTACGCCTTCGTCGACACGGATGCCTTCCGCAATGCTGCGGGCGAACATGAGGAGAGACCGGTCGTAGGCAGCGTTGGATATCGCCACGCTTTCGCGGTAGGTCAGCAAGGCATTGATGGGCACCACCAGCACCGCAGGCAACAGCAACCAGCGCAGCAGCGTGCTGCGCAGCGATGTGCTGCTGCCGCGCTTCACCTCTCCTGCTCGAGCATGTAGCCCAGGCCGCGCAGCGTGCTGATCCTCACGCCGGATCCTTCGAGCCGACGGCGCACGCGGTGCACGATGACCTCGATGTTGTCGACGCTGCCCGCGCCTTCGAGCACCTGCTCCAACAGGAACTCCTTGCTCACCGCACGGCCCGCTCGATCGAAGAGCAACTGCAGCAGGGCCGATTCCTTCTTCGGCAGCGGCATGGGCAGGCCGTCCAGGTAGAAAGCGTTCTGGCTCAGGTCCAGGACGATGCGGCCGACCGTGCGAAAGTGGGGGCGCAGGTCCTTGGGCCGGCGCAGCAGCGCTTCCACCCTGGCCTCGAATTCGCCAAGGTCGAATGGCTTTGGCAGGTAGTCGTCGGCACCGGCCTTCAAGCCTTCCACACGGTCGGCCACCTCGGCCCGTGCGGTGAGGATGATGACGGGCGTGGCGTCGCCGCGGGCGCGCAGTGCCGCCAGCAGGTCGAGCCCCGAGCACTTCGGCAGCGAGAGGTCGAGCACCACCAGATCGAACCCGCCCTCGCGCAGGAACCTGCCGCCGACCTCGCCATCCAGCGCGAAAGTGACGTCATAGCCGGCCTTGCGCAGCGCATGGCCGAGCCACAGCGACAGCTCCGGGTGGTCCTCGACGAGCAAGAGGCGTGGCGCGTTCAATGACGACCTCGATGACTCTGGCTCGGAGTCTAGGCCTGCGTCCCTGTCGAACACCTGTCAAATCCTTTCACGAAGGCCACGGGCTTTCCCTATGACCCAGCGCAGCCGCTGCCTCGGATGCGCGCCCGAGGACGTGGCTGCAATAGAGGGTCGTGGTCAATGCAATGGGCGCAGCGGCCATACGCAGGGATGGTTCGAATTTGCTGATTGCGACGACAAGTCCAGTCACTCCGAATAGGGATGCGACTACTCCACAGATGAGTTTCTTTCGACGGGCATTTCACTCACCATTGCCCCGTCACGAAACAGGACCCGCGAGCGGGCCATGAAGATGGGGGTTCAGCCGTGTGGTGGAAAGACCGACGCCAGCGCGATCACGCGCACGCGCCGCCGACCGAGCGCGAGACTCAATCGCCCGCAGCCACGGTGTTCGCGAGGTCCACGCTGCAGGCGCCCGGCGTTGCGGGCAGCGGCTTCAAGGTGCGCGTGGCAAACCGTGCTCGGCTGGTCGACGAAGCCGCCCTTCTGCTGAACCGGCGCTACCGCGACCGTGGCTACGGCACGCAGGCCGTCACGCTGTCCGACGAGCTTCTGACGATTGCCATTTACGAGCAAGATCAGCTCGTCGGCACGCTCACGGTGTCTCTGGACCAGCGCGGCGGCTTGCTGGGCGAGGCCCACTACGCCCAGGAACTCACGGCGCTGCGCGCAGTCGGGGCTCGCCTGTGCGCCTTCACCAAACTGGCGACCGGTGAACGGGCGTCGGCTTCGCACACGCTGGCGACGATGTTCCACGTCGCCTTCATTTACGCACACCAGTTGTACCGGGCCACGCACGTCGTGATCGAGGTGAACCCGCGCCACGTGGGCTTCTACACCCGCGTACTGGGTTTCAAGCGCTGCGGGCCCCCGCGCCACAACCCGGGCATCGGCGCGCCCGGCGTGCTGCTGGTGTGCCCGTTGTCGCACATCGAGGCGCAGATCCATGCGGCGCGCAGCGCGGCAGGGCCCCACGGTGCAAAGCCGGGCCGGCCTTCGTTCTTCGCGCACTCCTTGTCGCAGCGCCAGGAGCAACGCACCCGTGAGCGCATGCGCGTGGTGCTGCAGTCCCGCAGGATGGGCGCCACCGGCGGATGGATGGGCGCACTGCGGCGATGGTGGCGAGGCAGGCAGCGCGTCGGGCGGGAAGGAATGTGGGCATGACGAGCCACGCCGGACTGCCCACCATTCGGGCAGTCGACACGGAATCCCCATTGCCTAGGTTCACCCCCATGCGCCGCTGCCCTCGCTGTCTCCTACCCTCCAACGTCCCCGGCGCCGATCCCGATGCGCGTGGCATCTGCAGTCCCTGCCGGAACCATGACCCGGCCGCAGCGGCCGAGGCCGAGCGCAGGCGCGCGCGGTTCGAGCAGGACTTGGAAGCCACGCTGCAGAGCTGCCGCGGGCATGGCGAATACGACGCGCTGGTGTGCCTGTCTGGCGGCAAGGACAGCTTGCTGCTGCTGCACCGGTTGAAGGTCGAGTACCGCCTGAAGGTCCTCGCGTTCACCACGGACGTCAACATTCCTGACGTCGCATGGTCGAACATCCGCCGCACGATTGCGCTGCTGGGCATCGATCATCTCGTCTACCGGCCGGCGGACGCGTTCTACCGCAAGCTGTTTCGCTACCTTCTGCAGAATCAGGAAGAGCGAGGGGCGGTGTACACCGTCTCCTACGTCTACGCACCGCTCTTCGAAGGTGATGCACTGCGCGTGGCGACCGAACGCGGCATACCGCTGGTGCTCGCCGGCTACTCGCCCGGACAGCCCGAACCCGAACGCATGGTCTACGAGTTCTCGCGGCGCCTGGTCTGCGGCACCGACTGGACACCACCAGCGCTGAAGGACTCCAGTGAATTCGCGCCACAGGAACTGGAGCGCTTCTGGAATCCCGGCCGCTATCCAGCGGGCACGTCCTTTCCGCGCTATCTCGCTCCCTTCCACGCCTGGCCCTACGACCAGGACAAGGCGATCCGCCAGGCGCATCAGCTCGGCCTGGTCGCTCGTCCGTCCCACGCCAGCCCCGTACACAGCAACTACCCGATCAACTGGCTGCTGATGTACTCGGACCTGCGCCACTTCGGCTTCAATCCCTATGCGCCGGAGTTCGCCGCCCTGATCCGGGATGGCCGTGCAGATCGGCGTCGCTGGCGCTTGCAGGCACCACTGGTGGACTGGATGATCCGCCGCCGCATCGGCTTGGGCCGGGCCGCATCGCAGCAGATGCAATGGCTCGGCTTGTCGCCTTCCGATCTTGCAGTCCGCCTGCCCCGGGGTGCCTATGACCCACCGCTCTGACGACACGGCGAGCGGTGCCCGACCGGCCTGGGGCACGATCATCGAGTGCTTCGAGGCCAGGCTCCGCAGCAGCCCGCGGGCGCCCGCGTTCGTCGACCGTGGCGCGCCGGGCGAGCCGCTGACGCAGACCTGGGAGGAGCATGCGCGCCAGGTCCGGTCCCTCGCGGTCGGCCTGCGCACGCTCGGCATTGGCCGCGGCCAGCGGGTCGCGATCTGGGCTCCGACCAGCCTGGACTGGGAGCGCTTCCAGATGGCTGCGCTGTACTGCGGCGGCAGCGTCGTGGGCCTGGACATGCACTACCCGCCGGATCTCGTCGGTCGACTGACCCGCAGCCTGGGCGTGGCGGCGCTGGTGGTGCAGGATGCGTCCACGTTGGACAAGCTGCCGGCCGCGGCGCGGGAGTCGATTCGCCACGTCATCGCGATGCAGGGGCCGCGGCCGCCGGGAACGACGTCGCCGGCGCAAGTCATCGACAGGCCCGCCGCAGGATCGCTTCATCCGGTCGCTCCGGAAGACGAAGCGCTGGTGGCCTTCTCGTCGGGCACCACCGGTGACCCACGGCCGGTGACCTATCGGCACGAGCAGGTGATGGCAGCGGTGCAAGCCATCCTGCAATCCTTCGCGGACATCCAGGAAGGCAGTCCACTGCTGTGCTGGCTGCCGCTGGCGCAATTGTTCCAGCGCATGGTGAACTTCGGGGCCATGGCGCGTGGCGCGGTCAGCCACCTCGTGCCGGATCCTCGCGCTGTGATGGAGCACGTCGGCGCGGTGAACCCGGTGGTCATCGTCGGCGTGCCGCGCTTCTTCCAGCAGGTGCACGCCGGCGTGCAGGCACGCCTGCGGGGCGGCCCGGCCTGGCTGCAGAGGCTGGCCGAGGCCGCGATCCGGGCCGGACATCTGCGCGTGGCCGCACGACGGGCGGGACGGACCCTGCCAGCCCACCAGAACCTGACCTGGTGGCTGGCGGACCGGCTCGTGCTGCGTCGGCTGCGCGGCGCGTTCGGCCACGGGCTGCGCTATGCGATCAGCGGCTCGGCCGCGATGCCACCGTGGCTCATCGATTGGTTCGACGCCATCGGCGTCCCCGTGCTCGAGGCCTACGGGACCAGCGAATGCATCGTGCCGATTGCCTGCAACACCATCGACGCACGCAAGCCGGGCACGGTGGGCCGCCCGCTGCGGTCGAACCAGGTCCATCTGGCCACGGACGGCGAGATCGTCGTCCGCGGACCGGGCGTCGCCGACGAAGCCGGCGTGCTGGCCACGGGTGACCTGGGCCAATTGGACGCCGATGGCTTCTTGCGCATCGTCGGCCGCAAGTCCGAGGTATTCAAGATCGGCAATGGGCGTTGGCTGGCGCCGGCGCCGTTGGAGGATCGCCTGCGGGCCCTGCAGGGTGTCGACCATGCGCTGGTGCTGGGCGCAGGCCGCCCGGCGCCTGCCGCAATCGTCGGCATGGCCTGCAAGGGCGCGGCGGAAGGCTGGAGCGAATCGGAGCTGCGAGCGCTGCAGGCCTTGCTGCGCGAAGCGATGCAGGGCCTGCCAAGGCACGAGCAAGTGGCCGGCGTGCTGGTGGCGCCGTCGCGCGCGTTCAGCATCGCCGGTGGTGAACTCACCACGAACCTCAAGCTGCGGCGACGACACGTCGAGCAGAAGTTCGCGGATTCATTGCAGCGCCTCTATCACGCCATCGACGCGGGCACCGACATGCCCGTCGTGAATGTCCACGCGCTTGGCGGAAACCCGTGAGCCACGCCTTCATCACCGGCGCCACCGGCGTCGTCGGCAGCGTGATCGCACGGCAGTGGCTGGCGGCGCAGCCCGGCCGGCGGCTGACCCTGCTGCTGCGCGCCGCCTCCCCGCAAGACCTGCAGCTGCGCCGGCGCGAGCTGCTTCGTTCCTGGCGACTGAACGAAGCCGAGGCATCGCAGGTGGAGGCGTTGCGGGGCGACGTGAGCCTTCCCCTGCTCGGCCTGTCCGCCGCCGAGCACGATCGGCTGGCGGCCGAGTGCACGCACATCATCCACTGCGCCGCGCTGCTGAAGATGACGCTGCCGCTCGAGGCCGCGCGGCGCGGGGCAGTGACCGCGGCGCAAGCCATTGGCGCGCTGGCCCTCGGCGCCTGGCGCCGGGGCCAGCTGCGCAAGCTCGAATTCATCAGCACGGTCGGCGTCGGCGGCCGCCTGCCCGGCACACTGCCGGAACGCTGGCTCCACGAGCCACGCCGCTTCCACAACACCTACGAGCAGGCCAAGGCCGAGGCCGAGGACACCATCCAGCGCCTGGCCGCCGAAGGCCTGCCCGTGACCGTGCACCGCCCCAGCATGGTCGTCGGTGATTCACGCAGCGGACAGGTGCGGCGATTCCAGGTCTTCTACCACTTGCTGGAGTTCCTGACGGGCCAGCGCAGCATGGGGCTGGTGCCGCGGCTGGGCGCGGCACGGCTGGACATCGTGCCCGTCGACCATGTCGCGGCCGCAGTCCTCTGGTCATGCCAGCAGCACCACATCGCGGGCCAAGTCCTGCACCTGTGTTCCGGGCCGGACGATGCGCTGCCGCTGACGGACCTGCAGGCCTGCGTGCACGCCCTCTGGCGCGCCCGGGGCCACCGATTGCCTCGCCCGCGCGCGCTGCCGCTGGCGCTGTTTCGCGGCGCCCTGCCCGCCCTGTCATTGGTCGCCCCACCCCTGCTGAAGCGCGCACTCGGCACGCTGCCGGTGTTCCTGGACTACCTGGAGACACCTCAGGCCTTCGGCAACAGCGCAACCCGGTCATTGCTCGCGTCCGGCGAAATCACCTGTCCGCCGCCTTCGAGCTACCTCGAGCGCGTGATCACGCACTACCTCAATTCGAAGTAAGACAAGCCTCGCAAGACGACTCGGCCTGGGGGAGGGAATCAGCCGCGCGCGGCAGCGCAAGACCACCAACCCGCCTTTGCGCGCAGCCCTCAGCGAAGCGTCTTGCGCCTCCAGGGTGCCGGCGAAAGTGATTGGCGCAGCATGGCCAGAAAAGCGGTCGTCCGCGCACTGCGCCCGAAGCGCGCACCCAACATCGCCACCACGTCGGCCGGCGGCAGCTCCCAGCCCGGCAACACCCGCTTGAGCCGGCCGGCCGAGAGGTCGGCGGCCACGTTCCACTCCGACCGCACCGCAACACCTTGCCCCGCCAGCGCCCAGTCGCGCACCACCGCGCCATCGTTGCTGCACATCGTGGGACGGATGCGCACGGTTTGCGGCTCGCGCGAGGCATGCTGAAAGCGCCACAGGGTGACGTCCTCGTCGTTCTCCCTGACCACCAGGCACCGGTGCCGCACCAGGTCCGAAGGCGCTTGAACGGGCGACACCTTCCCGAGGTAGGCCGGGCTGGCGCAGAGGATGCGCCGGTTCGGCGCCAGGGTGGTGACGATCTGGTCCTGCCCGGCGGGCGGCCCGATGTGGACGATGACGTCACTGCTCTCGAGCAACTGCGCACCCGGGTGGTCGGACAGCTCGAGCGTGACCGTCACCCCGGGATGCGCCTTGGCGAATGCATCGGCCACGGGCGCCACGTGCAGCCGGCCGAAGCCATGCGGGGCGGCAATGCGCAGGTGTCCGCTGACGGCCTTCTTGCGATTGGCCAGTGCCTCGGCCAGCACCTCCATCGCCTCGGCCACGCGCATGCCGTGCGAGGCCACCAGGTCTCCCTCGTCGGTGAGAACCAACCGCCGGCCCGAGCGGTCGATGAGCCGCATGCCGATGCGCGCCTCCAGCGCCTGCAGGCGCTGGGTGACGGCCGGCGGCGTCACGTCCAGCTTGCGCGCCGCTTCCGCGAGCGACGCGCAACTGGCCAGCACGTTGAAGAAGCGCAGGTCGTCGGAGTTGAACATTCAGCTTCGCCTTAATGCAGCATGCAGGCTGGATAAATTGTAGGTTGCGGCCTCCGCGCGCAACATGCGGCCACCGCAGCGGACCGCTGTCCCGAGGATCCCCAGGCAGCAACCCGCACAGAACCGGAGACCGCAGTGACCCACACAGCCACCGAGCCCACGCCCGCCGAACCATGTTCCAAGACCCTGGGTGACCTGGCGACGCCCTGCCTCGTCCTCGACGCGCAGCGGATGGAGCGGAACATCGCGCGCCTGAAGTCCCGCCTCGATGGCCTGGGCGTGACGCTGCGTCCACACCTGAAGACCTGCAAATCGGTTGAGATCGCGCGGCGCCTCATGCCCTCGCCTGCCGGCCCGGCCACCGTGTCGACGCTGCTCGAAGCCGAGCACTTCGCCGCGGCAGGCGTGCGCGACATCGTCTACGCCGTCGGCGTCGCGCCATCGAAGCTGCCACAGGTGCTCGCGCTGCGCGCGAAAGGCGTCGACCTGACGGTGGTGCTGGACACGGTGGAGCAGGCGCAGGCCGTGGTCCGGGCTTCGCGCCAGGCCGGGGCGCGCATTCCCGCGCTGATCGAGATCGACTGCGACGGCCACCGCTCCGGCGTGCGCCCGGCCGACCGGCAATTGCTGCTGGCCATCGGCCACGTCCTCGAGGATGGCGCCGAACTGCGCGGCGTGCTCACGCACGCGGGCGACAGCTATTCGGCCCGCGGGGCGGAGGCCTTGCGCCAGTGCGCGGAAGTGGAGCGGCGCAGCGTCGTCGATGCGGCCACCCTCCTGCGCCACGCGGGCCTGCCGTGTCCCGTGGTCAGCGTGGGCTCCACGCCCACCGCACACCACGCGTCCGACCTCAGCGGCGTCACCGAGGTCCGCGCCGGCGTGTTCGTCTTCTTCGATCTGGTGATGGCCGGCCTCGGTGTCTGCCAGGTCGAGGACATCGCCGTCTCGGTGCTCGCCACGGTCATCGGCCACCAGCGCGACAAGGGGTGGATCCTGGTCGATGCCGGGTGGATGGCCATGTCGCAGGACCGCGGCACCCGCCGGCAGGCGGTGGATCAAGGCTATGGCCTGGTGTGCGACCTCGCCGGCATGCCCTACCCCGACCTGATCATGGCCGACGCCAATCAGGAGCACGGCATCATCGCGCTGCGTCCCGCCTCGGGCGCAAGGCTGCCGGATCTCGGGATCGGCGACCGCGTGCGCATCCTGCCGAACCATGCCTGCGCAACCAGCGCCCAGCACCGGGCTTACCGGGTCGTGCGCGGCACGTCCGACAAGGTGGAGACCGAATGGCCGCGCTTCGGAGGCTGGCAATGAACCGCGCGCCGCTCATCCGCGCCATCGAGACCGACTGCGCGCCGCGGCCGGCGGGGCATTACGCACAGGCCATCCTCTCGAATGGGCAGTTGTTCATTTCCGGCCAATTGCCGATCCTGCCGGATGGGCGTCCATTGGATGACGACGGCTTCGAGGCGCAGGCCAGGCAGGCGATCCAGAACGTGCTGCAGATCCTGCGCGCCGCAGGCGGCACGCCACGCCAACTGGTGAAGGTCACGGCCTACCTCGTCGGCGTGGCCCATTGGCCGCGCTTCAATGCCGTTTATGCGGCCATGCTGCCGGACGCCGGCCCGGCGCGCAGCGTCGTGCCCGTACCTGAATTGCACTACGGGCACCTTGTCGAGATCGACGCCATCGCCGTGCTCGAGCCATGACCACTGCCGCACACCACCGCGCTGACGGCGGGACCGATGGCGCGGTGCTGGTGCCCTTCACCGAGGCACACCTGCAAGGCGCGCTCGCGCTGTCGCAGGAGATGTCCTGGCCCTACCGGTTCGAAGACTGGCAGGTCGCGCTGCAGCTCGGCCGTGGCTTCGTGCTGCAAGCCGCCGGCGCGGTGATCGGCACCGCGGTGTGGTGGGCCTATGGCGACGCGCATGCGTCGGCCGGCATGATCATCGTCGCGAAAGCGGCGCAGGGCCGCGGCCACGGCGCTCAGCTGGTGGACGCGCTGCTGGCCGCCGTGCCAGCGCGCACCACCGTGCTCAATTCGACGGCCGGGGGCATGGCGCTTTATGAACGGCGCGGCTTCGTTCGCACCGGCCTGATCCTGCAGCACCAAGGCATTCCGCATGCGCACCAGCCCGTGCCACCGGCCCGCCAGGTCAGGGCCATGGTGCCCTCGGATGCCGGCGCGGTCGCCCACCTCGACCGGCAGGCCACCGGCTGGACCCGCCGGCCCATGCTGGACCGACTCGTCCAGCTCGGCGAAGGCCAGGTGCTGCTGCGCGATGGCCGGCCACACGGCTACGCCATCTCACGCCGATTCGGCCGCGGACAGGTCATCGGCCCCGTCGTCGCCAACGACCCGGCCGACGCACGCACCCTGGTCCAGGCCGCGCTGGCGCGCGTGGGCCGCACGTTCGTCCGGATCGATACGCCGGCCACGTCCGGACTCGGTCCGTGGCTCGAAGGCATCGGCCTGCAGCGGGTTGGAGACGCCACCACCATGGTCCGCGGGAGCACTGTTTCGCCGTCCGGGCCGGCGCGCATGTTCGCGCTGGCCAGCCAGTCGTTCAATTGAGATGCAGGGCAGTGCTGCGCCTGCAGACGCACGGAGTGCCGGTATGAAACTGACGTCCTATTGGCTCGACACCTCGACGCCCTTTCGCAGTGCCGCCGCCGGACCGGTGCAAGGCCGCTGCGACGTGGCGGTGATCGGCGGCGGCCTGACCGGCTGTTCGGCCGCGCTGGCGCTGGCCAAGAAGGGCGCACGCGTGGTGCTGCTGGAGGCCGAGACCATCGGTCACGCCGCTTCCGGCCGCAACGGCGGCATGTGCAACAACGGCTTCGCGCAGGACTATGGCACCCTGTCGGCTCGGCTGGGCAAGGAAGTCGCGAACAGGCTCTATCGTGCATTCGACGCGGGTGTCGACACCGTCGAGCGCCTGGTGGCCGAAGAGCGCATCGACTGCAGCTTCGCGCGTGTCGGCAAGATCAAGCTCGCCGCCAAGCCCGAGCACGTCGACAAGCTGGCGCGCAGCCAGGAGCTGCTGGCCGCCAGCGTCGATCCCGATACCCACATGGTGAGCCGTGCGGATCTGGCCGCAGAAGTCGGTTCGGACCGCTTCCACGGCGCGCTGGTCTACCGCAAGAGCGCCGGCATGCACGTCGGGCGCTTCGTGCGCGGGCTGGCCGAAGCAGCGGCGCGGCGCGGTGTCGAGATGCACGAGCATGCGCCGATGACCCGCCTGAAGCCGATGCCCGGCGGCGGCCACGCCGTCGAGACGCCAAAGGGCCTCCTGCAGGCCGAGCAGGTGCTGCTGGCCAGCGGGACCTCGCACATCGGGCCACTGGGCTGGATACGGCGCCGCATCGTGCCGGTGGGCGCCTTCCTGATCGTCACCGAGCCGCTGCCGACAGAGACCCTCGACCGGCTGCTGCCGCGGCGCCGCATGGCGGTGGACACCAGGAACCTCGTCAACTACTTCCGCACCACGCCGGACAACCGGCTGCTCTTCGGCGGCCGCGCGCGCTTCGCCGTGTCCAATCCGCAGTCCGACCAGAAAAGCGGCGCGATCCTGCAGGCGGCCTTGCACGAGGTCTTTCCCGAACTGCGTGATGCCCGCATCGACTATTGCTGGGGCGGCATGGTCGACATGACGCGCGACCGGCTGCCGCGCGCCGGCGAACGCAACGGTGTCCATTACGCCATGGGCTACAGCGGCCACGGCACGCAGATGTCGACGCTGATGGGCACCCTCATGGCCGAGGTGATGGACGGCCGCGCCGACCTGAATCCCTGGAAGGACTTCGATTGGCCTGCCATTCCCGGCCATGTCGGACCGCCCTGGTTCCTGCCTTTGGTGGGGGCCTATTACCGGCTCAAGGACAAACTGGCCTGAGCCGATTGCCGCCACCTTTTGAAGTCCATCCAGCTCGGTCACGGCGTCCTGGCCGATGACCACCCCATCCCGGCCAGCAACCGCTTCCATTTCAAGGGCCCGGCGCAACGTCCCTGCGACCCGGAAAGGCCATGGCCGTACCGGGTAACGCGCCGGTAACGCCCCCACCCTATGGTCGCGCTCCACATGGATGGAACTCGCGACGAGGTGGGAGATGATGAAACCGGTGGGGACGGAACCCTCGGCCTGGCGCCGGCCGGGGCGCAGCAGCCAGCGATGGCAGAGCCTCGTGCCAGCGCTTGCCTTTCCGCTGTGCCTTGCCGCGCTGCTGAGCGCCTGTGGCGGCGGTGAATCGAGCGGTGCTCGACCCCAAGCCGAGGGCAAGGGCGATGCAAGGGAAGTGCGCTACCGGACCGCTGCGTCGGAGCCGCGCGCCATCGATGCTGGCACGCTGCTGAACTGGGCCGAAGGCGCGTACCCCTGGTTATTTCCCGGTCGCCAGGCCAACAGCGTACTGGACGCATACACCTACCGCTATTACCCGGAAACCGGCAACTATGTCGGGACGGCAGGGGGCGCGGTGGTGGTGATGGGACCGATCACCGGTGGAGAACTCATTTCGATTGGTCAACTGCGCGATTTCCACTGCCAGGTGTACCCAGCCGAATGCACTGGGCAGTTTCCGCAGAATGCTGCTTATCACCGCATTGCCGCCGGCCCTGGATACACGATGGTGGTGACCGCGCAAGGGGGCGTGTTGACTTGGGGCGACGGGGCCACTGGCGCGCGCAAGACGCCGATCCCCGGAAGCACGGCCGGCGCGGTGAATGGCCTGGCGGGTGTTGCCGGCGTGTATGCCGCCGCCGATTATTCCCTGGCCGTCACGCGAGCGGGCCAAGTCTACGGTTGGGGGCGGCAGTACCAGGGCGTCTTTGGACCCTCCGATGCAACACCGCAGGTCACATCGGCGCCAATCGCCATTCCGGGACTCACGGAGACGGTTTCGGTGGCGGCTTGCGGTCATGGCTTGTCTTCGCGCATTTACGCTCTGCGAGCGGACGGCACGCTGTTGACGATGCCTGGCGGAGCGCCTATTGACGCCAGCGCTCCAATTGCGTCGCTGGGCAGCGTCGACCCGCGACGCGGCATTGACGAGTGCGGCCCGCTGGGCAGTGGCGGCGGCTTCACCCGGCAGTTCAGCACGTCGACCAACACCACGCGCGCGCGCGACTACCCGTCGTTCGTGCAGAGCAGTTGCAGCGGGCTGATCACACAGAACCGCAACGGCGCAGCAGGCGGCCACTGCCTTGGCGTCACCGCCGATGGCCTGATCTGGTCATGGGGCGACAACGACGCCGGCCAGCTCGGCAACGGTACCGCTCAGCGCTGGGTTTCGGGCGCGCCCACGCGCGTCGGCAATCTCCCGCCGATCGCTCGCGTGGAGGTGTACGGGAAGGCTTCCTATGCACTCACCCGCAGCGGCGAGCTGTGGGCCTGGGGCGAGCACGTCGCGCCCGATGGAAGCGCTTCGCGACTGTCGCCTGCTCGACTGTTCGCCCAGGAAGGGCCGATCGCCGACTTCGCGGCCAACACCCACGTCGCGCTCCTGATGCGCGACGGCACGGTGCTCAGCTTCGGCGCCAACGAACAAGGGCAACTGGGAAACGGCAGCCACAGTGCGACGACGCTACCCGTCCGAGCCGCAGGCGTGCAGCTTGGCACACCGGCCGACGTCGACATGCCGCCGGTGGCGCGACTGTTCTCGGACGGTGCCACCCCATCGGTCGGCTCACCGGTCTCGTTCAGCGCGTGGCTGAGCCGCGATCCGAACGGAGATCCGCTGAGCTACCGATGGACCCTTGCCACGAGACCGGAGGGCAGCACAGTGCAGCTCAGCGCGACCAGTACCGAGGCGGTGTCATTCACGCCCGACACGGCTGGTGAGTACAGGATCGAACTCGTTGTCGGTGATGGGAAGTCATCGGCGAGCAAATCGGCATCGGTGGTTGCGGCCACTCCAGCGACGATGGACCCGATGCAGTTGGCCCGAAGCCATGGTTGCCTGGCCTGCCACACGATCGACAAGCGACTTGTCGGACCCTCATTCCTGGATATCGCCAGGCGATACAAGGGCCAAGCGGCCGCGCAGGCCGCGCTCGAGTCACGGGTGCGCACCGGCGGTGTTGGCGTCTGGGGGCCGGTGCCCATGCCGGCGAACCCCAGGCCCACGTCCGCTGAAATCGAACAGATGGTTCGCGCCATCCTCTCGCTCTGATCCACGCGCAGTGCGAGCGGAGACTGCGGCTCCGTTCACTGCCGACGCTCTTTCACCAACACTCGAGGATTCAACGTGTCCGACCACGCACTCTCCACGCATCGATCCGTCGTTCAGGCGGCCTATGCCGTGGCCGTGACCATGGGGCTGTGCGCAGCTGCCGAACCTGCGTTCGGCCAGGCGAAGGAGCCGTGCTTTGGCATCGCGAAGGCGGGACAGAACGACTGCGCCAACCTGACGGGCACCCATGCATGCGCCGGCCAGACCTTGCGCGACCAGGCGCTCGACGACTACAGGTACGTGCCCGCCGGCACCTGCAAATCCTTGGGCGGCCTGACCCGCTCCGAAGCGCAGACGGAGATCGCGGGCATCCGCAACGGCTACCTCGCGAACGACCGTGCCCGCCAATTGATGGACTTCGCCGAAAGGCAGTACCCGCAATACTTTCCGGGGCACTCGCTGACGCGGATGGCACCGCCGTTCGCCTACCGCCACTACCCAGCCACAGGCACTTACCTCGGTGTCGCGACGACGACGAGCGCAGGGATCGAGGAAGGCGGCGTCTATGTGCTCGGTGGGCCACTGGGCGCGCAGGTGAGTTATCTGGCGCCGTTGTCGTCGTTCATCACGCCCGTGGATTCAACCGGCACCGTCGATCGGCCCACCATCACGGGCTACCCCCACGGCGGGTCGGGCGAGGAGCTCACGGTCTACCGGTCGGCCACGGCCAAGCGCGCCATCGTCTTCGTCGTTGACCCGGGCGAGCCAACGGCTCGGGTCGACACCGGTTTGGCCCAGGCCCACGCCCGCGTGCCAGGCGAGTGGCTGGACTGGGGATGGCTGGAATCGAATGAGGTCGCAGTCGCTTACGCCAGCATCCCGGCCTTCGGTCGTGGTGGTGGCGGCGGCCCCGGCCGCGGCGGCACGCAGACCGGCGAACCAACCGCCTGGAACAACGGCAGCACGTCATCCAGCCGCAACGATGTCAGCTACCTGAGCGCCGTGGCCCAGCACCTGCGCAGCACCCTGCGGATCGAGCACGTGATCCTTGCCGGTCATGGCATGGGAGGCACGATGGTCAACCGCGTCTGGTGTGAAGCCCCGGCCAGCTACTCGGCATTCATGTCCTTCGCCGGTCCGGCATCCAGCCGCTACCTCACGGATCCGACGGCCTGCCCCGTCGGCGGGCCATCGGCTGCGCGGTACTGGGGCATCGTCGGCGACACGGACCCGGTGCTGCAGAACGCCGGCCAGTGGGAAGCTGCCACCTGGCGCTTGAATGCTTCCACGATCGCGGCCTACGGCAACGCGATGGCCGAGCCCACGCTCGCGGGAGAGTGGGCTCACTTCGCCTGGAAGGCCAATGCCACCTGTGCAGAACCGATCGGCCGAGAGAAGCGCCAACTCGCGCCCGGTGTCGACGTGTGGAGTGCCTGCGATGGCCGCCTGAAGCTCGTGCGCGTGGCCGCTGCGGGCCACGGCCTGCCATCGTTGACCAGCCCCACAGGGCGCGCACCCCTGGACTTCGCGATCGAGGCCCTGTCGGAACTGGCGCCCCGGGCCGTGCCGCGGTAGCAAGCCACCTGCGGCACGAACCCGGAGCGGGAGCCGCCAATGCGCGGTACGTGCCGCGCGATCCTGGGAATCGTCCTTCAGCGGTTCGGTCGCGAAGGCAATGGATCGTTGGTGCCGGATCGCTAGAAGTCAGCCACCTTGCCCCAAGCCGACTGGCTGAAGCGCGCGGGGTCGTAGGGGGTGGGATCGAAGATCGGCTTGTCACCGGTGACCAGGTCCGCGATCAGGTGGCCGGCCCCGGGGCCGATGCCGAAGCCGTGGCCGGAGAAGCCCGCGGCCAGGATGAAGCCGGGGACCTCCGCCACTTCGCCGATGCCCGGCACGCCGTCGGGTGTGCTGTCGACGAAACCGGCCCAGGCATTGGCGATGCCGGACTGGCCCAAGGCGGGCAGCAGCTGGACTGCGCGGTCGTAGGTCAGCCTGGCCGCCGCACGGTCCGCCCGGGGGTCGAGAACGCGCATGCGTTCCATCGGCGTCGGTGCATCGAGCTTCCAGCGCGCCAGCGATTCATGGCCGCCGCGAATGCCTTCGAGCCCGCCGGGAAAGACGTTGCGCCAGCGCTTGGCGAACATCGGCAGGAACTGCGGCGCGAAGCGCAGCAGCTGCATCGTCGGATCGACGCGGCCACGTCCGCTGATGGCGACGTTGTAGCTGCCGTCGCTGCGGCGGGTGACCGAGACGGGCGCGGTGTGCAGTGCGTCCGGCAGCCGCTGCGTCACCGGCGCCACGCGCACGATGGTCTGGCGGACCGTCGCCTGCGGGAACCGAATACCCAGCTGGCGGCAGAACGACGAAGCCCACGCGCCGCCGGCATACACGACGGTGCGGGTCTTGATGGTGCCCGCCTCCGTCACCACCGCGCTGACGCGCCCCCCCTCGCGCTCGATGCCGCGCGCGGCGCAGTTCTGGTGCACGGTGCCGCCGAGCTTCATCAGCGCCGCGGCCACGGCCGGCGCCGCCTTGGCGGGGTCGGCCGTGCCGTCGGTGGGCGAGAAGACGCCGCCGACCCAGGTTTGCCCCGTGGCCTGGCCGCGTTCGCTCGCTTCGCGGCCGCTCAAGATGTGCGTTACCACGCCGGCGGTCTTCGCGAAGTCGCGCCACCGGGCCCAGCGTGCGATCTCTTCCTCGTCGTTGCTGAGGTACAGCAGGCCGCAGCGGCTGAAGCCCGTGTCCTCGCCGGTGTCCGCGGTGAACTGCTCCCACAGCTCGAGGCTCCTGGTGGCCATCGGCAGCTCGCGCGCGTCGCGGTTCTGCTGGCGGCACCAGCCCCAGTTGCGACTGGATTGCTCGGCACCGATGAATCCCTTCTCGACCACCGCCACCGACAGCCCGCGCCGGGCCATGTAGTAGGCCGCGAACACGCCGATGATGCCGCCGCCGATCACGACGGCATCGGCATGCGAGGGAAGCCGGGGCGAGGTGTCCAGCACGCGCAGCGGCTGGCTGAGCGCGAGCGGCACGGTCGTTCCAGCGCGGTGATCGCGGTGCATGGTCAGTGGCAGGTTCATTGGTAGACCATCGTAGGTTGAGTTGTTCAGTCGGTGCTGCCGTATCGCGGGGCGCGTGCAACCGGCCCTGCCGTTGTTGGCGCTCGCACGGAACGATCTGCTCAGGCCTGCAGCTCCTGCACGACGTAGAACTTGGCGACACGCTCGCTGCTCTCCCAGCCGATCGGGGCCCCCTGGGGGACGAAGACCGCATCGCCGGTGCCGGCCGACAGCACGCTGCCGTCGGGGCTGGCGAAACGCACGCTGCCGGCCAGCAGCACCATCAGTTCGTTCAGGCGGTGCGGGCGGACGATGCGGTGGTACGGCGTGGAGTCCCAGGTGCCGGCCTGGTATCGCGCCCCTTCGTCGATGAAGAGCCTGTCGCTGCGGCACTGCGGCACCGGGCCCAGCAGCGCCTCGGCCGGCGGCGGGTTGGACGGCTTGTAGTGCGCCTCGGCATCGCGGCGCAGCCGCTTCAGGCCAGGGTTGCCGGGCCCCTGGGCCGCAGCGGCACAGGACACGAACAGCGCGCGTGTACCCGCCAGGATGCGCACTGCAGTGCCGCGCGCGATCACGGCGCCATCGCCGCGGCCGAGCACGAGCGGTTCCGCACCCGCGGCGATCAGCGTGAGCTCGCCATCCACGACGACGATGGTCTCGGCGTGGGGGAAGCTGGCCACGTCCAGTTCACCGATGAAGCCGACCCGGCCGGCGCACATCGCGTCCGGTCCTTCCCAGGCGATTTCACGGCAGCGTGCGAAAGGATCGGCCGCGCCGAAGGCGGCCTTCCGGAAGGGGGTCGATTCGGGAGCGCCATCGGCGCGGTGCAGCATCAGGGCAGCGGTCATGGACGTTCTTTCTCAAAGTCAGGGAGTCTCTGGGCCGTATCCGAGTACGGCCTTGGTTTCCAGGTATTCGTGCAGGCCTTCCACGCCGTATTCGCGTCCGTTGCCCGAGCGCTTGTAGCCGCCGAAGGGGGCCATCGGATTCCAGGCCGGATGGTTGATGTGCACCTGGCCGGACCGGATGCGCGCCGCCACGGCCCGCGCCGCATCCAGGTCGCGGCCCTGCACGTGGGCGCCGAGGCCGTAGACCGTGCCGTTGGCGATCTCCACCGCATGGTCCACGCTGTCGTAGGCGATGATGCAGAGCACCGGCCCGAAGATCTCCTCCTGCGCGATGCGCATCTGCGGATGCACGTCGGAGAAGATCGTCGGGCGGACGTAGAAGCCGCGCTCCATTCCCGGCGGCCGGCCGAGTCCGCCGCACACCAGCCTGGCCCCTTCGGCGATGCCGGCGCCGACCATCTCCTGCACGCGATCGAACTGCGCCCGGTTGGCCACCGGGCCATGCGTGGTCCCGGGCGAGCGCGGATCGCCGACGACGATGTCGCGCACCGCCTCGCAAGCCAGGCGCTCGACCTCGGCCAGGCGTGCGCGCGGCACGATCATGCGCGTCAGCGCGCTGCAGGACTGGCCGACGTTGCGGAAGGCCGCCGCCACGCCGGCCGGCACGGCCTTCGCGAGATCCGCGTCCGGCAGGATCACGTTGGGGGACTTGCCGCCGAGTTCCTGCGCCACGCGCTTGACGGTGACCGCCGCGGCCTGCGCCACCAGCACGCCGGCGCGCGTGGAGCCGGTGATCGAGATCATGTCCACGTCCGGGTGCGCGGCCAATGCCGCGCCGACCTCGGGCCCGTCGCCATTCACCAGGTTGAACACGCCCGCGGGCACGCCGGCATCGCGCATCAGCTCGGCGAAGAGCAGGCCGCTCAGCGGCGACAGCTCGCTGGGCTTGAGCACCACCGTGCAGCCCGCCGCCAGTGCGGGGCCCACTTTCGCGGTGATCTGGTACAGCGGCCAGTTCCAGGGCGTGATCAGGCCGCAGACGCCGATCGGCTCGCGCATGATCGCCAGGTCGCCGCGGTGGCTGAGGAACGGATGGCTGGCGGCGAGGTCGCGCGCCACGCGGACGTGCTCCGCGGCAAAGGGCACGTGCGCGCTGCGCGCGGCCGCCAGCGCCGCGCCCATCTCTAACGAAATCGCCTGCGCGAACCATTCGGCGCGCTCCAGCAGCAGCCGGTGCACGCGGTCGAGCACGTCGGCGCGGCCTGGGGCCGGGGTGGCGGACCAGCGCCCGAAGGCGCGCCGCGCCGCGGCCACGGCGGCGGCGGCGTCGTGAGCCGTGCCCAGGGCGATCTGCGCGACAGCCTGCTCCGTCGATGGGTCGATGACGGACGCGCGCGCCGATCCGGTGGGCAGGACCCATTCGCCGTCAATGAAAAGGCGATCCAGAAGGCCGGCGCTCGCGAGGCGCTCGATGAGGGGGGACGTCATGCGGTGGCGATCCTTTGAAGCGGAGCCGTGAATCCACGGCCGCCTTCAGGGCGCCGAGCAATGGCCGCGGAATGGCTGGATGGTGTGGGCATCGGAATGGCAATCGGAATAACCGACAAGGAACCGGACTTCATGCGGCGGATTCGGCGACGACCGGAGACGCATAGTCGCGGCCCATCAGCGCGCGGGCGAAGAGGTACCGATTGCGGCTGCGCTCGTCGAGTGCATCCAGGTCGACCTGTCCCGCCGCATCGCAGGGAAAGGCCAGCGACTGGTCGCGGTTCCTGCGGTGGACGAAACGCAGCACGGCGCGGGGTTGCCCGGGCATGAAAGTGGAAAACAACATCAGCTGAGTCATGGCACTTCTCGTGACTGGCATCAGGTGCGTCAAGCATAGGTTCGCCCCCGCAGCGCTTGGTGCGCTTGTGCGGCGCCTGGCGGCACATCATGTGCAATGCGGTGCCGGCCGCAGCATGTCCTGATGCAGCCATTCAGGCGCTCGAAAGGGATCCACCCCTGCGCCGCCCTGCTCCGCTGGGATGACCGCCGAATGCGCCCCCCGCCCGTGGCGCCCCGAACGGGCGTGCCGATGATGGACGGCGCCGCGCAAGACTGTGCCGATGTGCAGGCCCACAACGGCATCACCCGCTGCGCGCACCACCCTATGCTTTTCAGGCCACCCACATCCTTGCCGAAAGCCTGCCTTGATCGTCGACGACCTGATCCCCGACCTCGTCGCGCTGCGCCGCGACCTGCATGCACACCCCGAAACGGCCTATCATGAAAAGCGCACGTCCGGCATCGTTGCCGGTGCGCTGCGGCTGCTGGGGCTGGAGGTGCACGAAGGCATCGCCGGCACCGGCGTGGTGGGCACGCTGCGCGCCGGGGCCAGCGGCCGCAGCATCGGCCTGCGCGCTGACATGGATGCGCTGCCGATGGTCGAACTCGGAAAGCAGCCGCATGCCAGCCGCCACCCCGGCGCGCACCACGGCTGCGGCCACGACGGCCACACCGCGATGCTGCTCGGTGCGGCCAGGCAGCTGGCGCGCACGTGCACCTTCGATGGCACGGTGCACTTCATCTTCCAGCCGGCTGAAGAGGGCCAGGCCGGTGCGCGCCGCATGCTCGAGGAAGGGCTGTTCGAGCGCTTCCCCTGCGATGCCGTCTACGCGCTGCACAACTGGCCCGACCTGCCGCTGGGCCAGGCGCGCACGCGGCCCGGACCGATCATGGCGGCGGCCGACCGCTTCGACATCGTGCTGCGCGGGCGCGGCGGCCATGCGGCGCAGCCTCAGCACACGCCGGACGCGCTGCTGGCCGCGAGCCAGGTCGTCGTGCAGCTCAACACCATCGTCTCGCGCCGCATCGACCCCACCGACTCGGCCGTGCTGTCGGTGACCAAGCTCGAAGGCGGCCAGAGCCACAACGTGCTGCCGGCCGAGGCGCGCATCACCGGCACGGTGCGCAGCTTCGACCCGGCGGTGCAGGACCGCATCGAAGCCGCGCTGCGCGACGCCGCCGCGGGCACCGCGCTCGCGCACGGCGTGGCCGCGGACGTGTCTTATATCCGCTACTACCCGGCCACGCTCAACTCACCCGCCGAGGCGGCGCTGGCGCTGGCCGCGGCCGCCGATGCGGGCCTGGACGCCGCGGTGGCCGAGCGTCCTGCCTTCACCAGCGAGGACTTCGCCTTCCTGCTGCAGCAGCGCCCCGGCGCCTACCTTTGGCTGGGCCAGGCCCGCGCCGAGCCGGGCCCGGACGGCGAGCGGCCACTGCACCACCCCTGCTACGACTTCAACGACGAGGCGCTGCCGCTGGGCGTGCGCTGGTTCTGTGCGGTCGCCGCGCGCGCCCTGCCCTCCACTTCCGGTCGCCGATGAGGCATCGAACGCCCTCGGCCGCGGTGCTGTCCGCGCGAGTCGAGGGCGGCGCCCTTGCAGGCGGATCAGAAGCCGTGCGTCAGTCCAACGCCACGGACCTGCCTGGTGCCCGTGGCGGCGAAACGCTTGGTGGCGGCGTCAGCGCAGACCGAGGTGCGCTTCGAGAGCGTCGCTGGCCCCTGGCGAAGCCAGGCGCTCCTACTTCACGCCCGCCACGTCGGCCAGCCCCCAGCCGGCCTTGAACGTCGTTAGGCCGAACCTGTACAGTGCGCCCAGCGTGGCGACCTTGGCCTTCACGCCCGCGGCGGTTTCGCTGGCGTCGTACAACCCCATCGCCGAGAACGCACCAAAGGTGCCGCGCAGCCCGATCGAGCTTTCGGTCGCGCCGGCACTGTATTCGAATGGGAACTGCAGAATTCATTGTCATCTCCCTGAATCCGTGACGAGCCTCAGCTGATTGACGCTCACTTTGAGTGATGGCTGGACGATCCAGCCGTTTCTGCGCGTCCAAACGCCTGCGTCGACCCGAACTGGGCGGCGGCGAGGACCTGGAAGGGGCTGCCCGTCCCTCGCGCTGGCCTGAATCTGCTGATCACCAGCGCTGGGAAATCGAGGCCGTCTTCGATGAACTCAAGACCCATCTCCGGCAGAGCAAGCGGGTGCTGCGCAGCAAGACCCCGGAACTGGTGCGGCAGGAGTTCTATGGCTGGGTGCTCGCGCACTACGCCGTGCGCTGGTTGTTGCACCAGAGCGCGACGCGACATCGGCTGCCCCACGCCGAACTGTCCTTCAAGGGACATGTCGAACTGGTGCGGCGCACACAGCCCCGGTCCGGGGCCTTTCCCCCCAGAGCGGCCCCGACGCAGGCTCCGGTGGTTCCATGAACTCCTCGCGGCCAGCGCCTGCATCCGCGCGACGCGAACGCTCGACAAGCGCTCGCCGCGCATGGTGAAGCGACGCAACTCCCAGTACGCCCCGCATGATCGTCGCGCGCCGACACGCGTACCAACTGACTTCACACCGGTCGTCGTTGAGGCACGGCCGTGCACCCCACGAACCAGGACGAGCCGGCCAAAGCCTTGGTCGCCAACGAATCCAACCGGCACCTTCTTCTAACCGAACAGTATTGGGTCATTCCGGATTTATTTGCAGTGGCCCACCGGCACCGCCGGGCCGCTTCGGCACGGGCTTGTCCAACAAACGGATCAGATCGCGGCTTCGCGCGATCTATCCTCAATCGTTAGGCGCCGGCCTATTGGCGAGAGAGGTCATATTCCATTGGACATTGAGCTGACGGGGTAAGTCGAACTCCGCTATCGAGGAGCAACTCAGCAGCTTTACCGACCCGAAATGCCTTGATGTGAACAAAGTGCTTTCGAATTGCTGACTCGAACGCTCGCTGCAGCTTGAGAGCGATCGGCGTACGCGAGGCGGCGGCAACTTGGCCATGGAGCAAGACGTCTTCACGGTAGCGTCCACCGTGCATGAATACCGTGCTGTCAGGGTTTTCCAGTTGATCGATGGCCCAGACAATTTTGCCGCTGTTCTGCCGTATCTTCCTAGGCTTGATTGACGAGTCGCCGAGCGTGACGAGGTATGCGGGGCCAGTCATTGCAGACTCCGAGAGACTAGATCGCCAGAGGCTTGGCAGCTCCTCGCCATGACGCCAGGACTCAATCAGCTCGGTCGATTGATGGTCAACGAACGTGTATCGAACGTCGAGTTTGGCTTCGACCGCGGCGAATACCGGAACCAAGTCGTCAGCCGTCGCGTAGAAGAGTGGCATTCGAGGCGCTTAACGCTGGAGTTCAGCCGCCGCCGGAGGCGGTCGGCTGGAATGATTGGTTGGACGAAGCCGCTACGCGGAGCAAATCCAGCCCACTGACCTGCCCCGTATGGTCGCCGCACACGCTGCCGATTCTGGCGCGTG
>CAMLJY010000037.1 GCA_946480465.1 uncultured Burkholderiales bacterium | reverse complement strand
TTGGCTTGGTTATCGACCTTAGGGCCTGACAACGGGCCAACATCTACCAATGACGACCCCCCTGTATCGTTCGTTTGCGCGCCCCGGCGCTTCCGCGGCCCTTGGAGGGCGAGGCCGACGATGATGCCTGCCGTCAGCTTCCAGGATGTCGCGAAGACCTACCACGCTTCCCGAGGCGGCTTCCAGGCCTTGAGTGGCGTCAGCTTCGACATCCAGCAGGGGGAGTTCTTCGGTTTGCTCGGGCCCAATGGCGCAGGCAAGACGACGTTGATCAGCATCCTGGCGGGCTTGTCCCGAGCCAGTGCGGGCCGTGTGACCGTGATGGGGCATGACGTGATCAGCGACTATGCCGCCGCACGCAGGGCGCTCGGGATCGTGCCGCAGGAGCTGGTATTCGACCCCTTCTTTTCGGTGCGCGAAACCTTGCGCATCCAGAGCGGCTACTTCGGCGTCAAGCGCAACGACGCTTGGATCGACGAACTGCTGGAGAACCTCGGACTGGCCGACAAGGCGAACGCCAACATGCGTCAGCTCTCCGGCGGGATGAAGCGTCGCGTCCTGGTGGCGCAGGCGCTGGTGCACAGGCCGCCGGTGATCGTGCTGGACGAACCGACCGCCGGTGTTGACGTCGAGCTGCGGCAGACGCTGTGGGCCTTCATCGCGAGGCTGAACCGGGAGGGCCACACCGTGCTGCTGACGACCCACTATCTGGAAGAGGCCGAGGCGCTGTGTCATCGCATCGGCATGTTGAAGCTGGGGCGTCTGGTGGCTTTGGACCGTACGGCCACCCTGCTGCAAGGGGCGGCCAGCACGATGCTTCGATTCAAGACCGACGATGTGCTGCCGCCGATGTTGGTCAACCAGGCGCGCGTCACCGGCCGCATCGTTCAGCTGACGGCCCATGACGCTGCCGAAGTTGAACGGCTGCTGGCCCGTTTGCGGGCCGCGAACGTGCGCGTCGAAGACTTGGAGATCGGACGCGCCGACCTGGAGGACGTGTTCCTGGAGATCATGCAGGGCGGGACGCTGGCGTCGAGGGAGTCGGCATGACTCTGGCCGGTGCCGGGATGCTGTTCTACAAGGAGCTGCTGCGCTTCTGGAAGGTGGCGTTCCAGACCATCGCGGCCCCAGTGCTCACAGCGGTGATGTACCTGCTGATCTTCGGGCACGTGCTGGAGGATCGGGTCCAGGTCTTCGAGGGCGTCGGGTACACCAGCTTTCTGATTCCCGGGCTCGTGATGATGAGCGTGCTGCAGAACAGCTTCGCCAACAGCTCCTCGAGCCTCATCCAGAGCAAGATCACCGGCAACCTCGTGTTCTTGCTCGTCACGCCGCTTTCGCACTGGGCGTGGTTCGCTGCCTACGTCGGTGCATCGGTCGTGCGCGGCCTCGTGGTGGGCTTCGGCGTCTTCATCGTCACGGTGTGGTTCGCGCCGCCTGCTTACGCCGAGCCCTGGTGGATCGTCGTGTTTGCGGCACTGGGCGCGGGGATGCTCGGCTCGCTCGGCCTCATCGCTGGTCTCTGGGCGGAAAAATTCGACCAGATGGCTGCGTTCCAGAACTTCATCATCATGCCCATGACCTTCCTGTCCGGCGTCTTCTACTCGGTGAAGTCGCTGCCGCCGGTGTGGCAGGCGGTGAGTCACCTGAACCCGTTCTTCTACATGATCGACGGCTTCCGGCGGGGATTCTTCGGCTCGAGTGACGTGTCGCCCTGGCTCAGCCTGACCATCGTGGGGGCCAGTTTTGTTGCCGTTTCTGCGGTGGCGCTGCGGCTGCTCGCCAGTGGCTACAAACTGCGGCACTGAAGCCATCGTAAAAGACGAGATAATCGCATCCATCATGGCCGACCCCACCGCCGAGGACGTTCGTGGCTTCATTGCCGCGGGCCTTGACTGCGAACATCTCGCGGTCGAGGGCGACGGCCGCCATTTCTTCGCGACCATCGTGTCATCGGCCTTCGAGGGGCGCAGCCGCATCGCCCGCCACCAGCAGGTGTATGCCGCCCTCGGCGATAGAATGCGCGAGCAGATCCACGCGCTGTCGATGAAGACGCTCACCCCCGCCGAGTGGGCTGCCGCGCCCGCGGCCTCGCATCACCACCACTGAACCTCCGCGGCCGCCGGGCTGCGGATGACGGTGCGCGGGCCGAGATGGCAGCCACCGCCCCGCCGAACTGCGGCCCCCACGTGCACCCTTTCGTCACGCACCAGGCCCGACTCATGCAAGACGCTTTGCTTCGCCTTTCTCTCGTACGCCGCGGCGCGTGCAAAGCGGGGAGGGCCTGACGTGAACCAGCCGTTGACACTGGCGCTGTCGAAGGGCCGGATCTTCGACGAGACGCTGCCGTTGCTCGCGGCTGCCGGAATCGAGGTCGGCGAAGATCCGGAGAAGAGCCGCAAGCTGATCCTTGGAACCTCGCGGGCCGACGTGCGCGTCGTGCTGGTGCGAGCGACTGACGTGCCGACCTATGTCGAGCAGGGTGGCGCTGATCTCGGCGTGGCCGGGTTGGACATCCTGATCGAGCACGGCGGCTGCGGCCTGTACCAGCCGCTGGATCTGAACATTGCGCGCTGCCGCATGAGTGTGGCGACGCGTGCCGACTTCGACTACGCCGCGGCGGTGAAGCAGGGCTCGCGCATCCGCGTGGCCACCAAGTACACGCAGATTGCCCGCCAGCACTTTGCCGACAAGGGCGTGCACGTGGATCTCATCAAGCTTTACGGCTCGATGGAACTCGCGCCGCTGACCGGCCTGGCCGACGCGATCGTCGACCTGGTTTCCACCGGTAGCACGCTGCGCGCGAACCAACTGGTGGAGGTCGAGCGCATCATGGACATCAGCTCGCGCCTGGTCGTGAACCAGGCGGCGCTGAAGCTCAAGCGTGAGCCGATCCGCGGTCTCATCGATGCCTTCTCCCGCGCGCGGCCCGGCCGCAACTGATGCCCATGAGCCCCGTGAACATCCGCCGCCTGCGCACCGACGCTCCCGACTTCGACGATCAGCTCCAGCGCCTGCACCACTGGTCCGCGGAGACTGATGACGCGATCGAGCAGCGGGTGGCGGCCATTTTGGCCGACGTGCGGCAACGCGGTGATGCCGCGGTGCTGGAATACACCTCCCGTTTCGACGCGCTGCGGTCCGAGTCGGTGGCCGGGCTGAAGCTGTCACGCGAATCGCTGCAACAGGCGTTCGAGGTGATCACGCCGGCTCAGCGCAGCGCGCTGCAGGCCGCGGCCGAGCGTGTCAGGCGTTATCACGAGCGCCAGCTGGAGGCGTGTGGCCGCAGTTGGCAGTACCGCGACGAGGACGGCACGCTGCTGGGCCAGAAGGTCACGCCGCTGGACCGCGTCGGCATCTACGTGCCTGGCGGCAAGGCGGCGTACCCGTCGTCCGTGCTGATGAATGCGCTGCCGGCCCAGGTGGCGGGCGTCGGGGACATCGTCATGGTGGTACCGACGCCGCGCGGCGAGCGCAATGCACTGGTGCTGGCGGCGGCCTACGTCGCCGGCGTTACCCAAGCCTTCACCGTTGGCGGCGCACAGGCCGTTGCCGCACTGGCTTACGGCACGCAGACGATTCCGCGCGTCGACAAGATCACCGGTCCCGGTAATGCCTACGTGGCCAGCGCCAAGCGGCGCGTGTTCGGTACGGTCGGTATCGACATGATCGCCGGCCCCAGTGAGATCCTGGTGCTGGCCGATGGCAGCGCGCCTGCCGATTGGGTGGCGATGGACCTCTTCAGCCAAGCCGAGCACGATGAACTTGCGCAAAGCATCCTGCTGTGCCCCGACGCGGCCTACCTCGACGAAGTGCAGGCGGCGATTGACCGCCTGCTGCCCGGGATGCTGCGCCGGGACGTGATCCGCGCGTCCCTGGAAGGTCGTGGCGGCCTGGTACTCACGCGGTCGATGGAGGAAGCTTGCGAGATCAGCAACCGCATCGCGCCGGAACATCTCGAGATCAGCGCCCGGGAGCCGCAGCGCTGGGAGCCGTTGCTGCGCCACGCCGGCGCGATCTTCCTCGGCGCCTTCACCAGCGAGAGCCTGGGTGACTACTGCGCCGGCCCGAACCACGTGCTGCCCACTGCCGGTACGGCGCGCTTCAGCTCGCCGCTCGGCGTCTACGACTTCCAGAAGCGCAGCAGCCTGATCGAGGTCAGCGAGGCGGGCGCGCAAGTGCTGGGTCCGATCGCTTCGGAACTGGCGCACGGCGAGGGCTTGCAGGCCCATGCCCGCGCAGCCGAGCTGCGGCTGAAGCCGCGCTGAAGCGATCGCCCTGGACGACGAAAGCACCGTATGACCGCCTCGCTCCACGACTGCATCAACCGCGTGATCCGCCGCGACATCCAGTCGATGCATGCCTATGCGGTGCAGCCGAGCGCCGGCATGATCAAGCTCGACACGATGGAGAACCCGCACCGCCTGCCGCCCGCGCTGCAGCAGGCGCTGGGCGAGCGCCTGGGCCGCGTCGCGATCAACCGCTACCCCGCCGAGTGCACGGAAGACCTGCGCTGCGCGCTGGCTGCGCACGCCAACATGCCTGAGGGCTGTGCGCTGACGCTGGGCAACGGCTCGGACGAATTGATCACGATGCTGACCATGGCTTGCGCGGTGCCTGAGGCGGTCATCATGGCGCCGATGCCCGGCTTCGTGATGTACAGCATGTCGGCTGCGCTGCAGAACGTGCGCTTCGTTGGCGTGCCGCTCACCGCCGATTTCGAGCTCGACGAGCCGGCCATGCTGCAGGCGATCGAGACCGAGCGCCCGTCGCTGCTGTACCTGGCCTACCCGAACAACCCGACGGCCAACCTCTGGGACGACCAGGTCATCGACCGCCTGGTCGAAGCGACCGGGCGGGCGAATGGGTTGGTGGTGATGGACGAGGCGTACCAGCCCTTCGCCGCGCGCGATTCGATGCCCCGGCTCAAGCGCTTCCCCAACGTCCTCCTGATGCGCACGATGAGCAAATTCGGCCTGGCCGGGCTGCGCATCGGCTACCTGATCGGCCGGCGCGAGATCGTCGAGTTGATCGACAAGCTGCGGCCGCCCTTCAACGTCGGCGTGCTCAATGCCGAAGCGGCCTTGTTCGCGCTGGAGCACGTCGACGAATATGCCGCCCAGGCTCGTTCGATCCGCGACGAGCGCGATCACCTGTTGCGCGACCTGGCTGAACTGCCTGGCGTGCACCCCTTCCCCAGCCAGGCGAACATGATCCTGGCGCGAGTGCCGGACAGCAGGGCTGTTTTCAGCGGCATGAAGCAGCGTGGCGTGCTGGTGAAGAACGTGGCCGGCATGCACCCGCTGCTGGCCAACTGCGTGCGTCTCACCGTCGGCACGCCCGACGAGAACCGGCTGATGATGGCGGCGCTGCGCGCGTCGCTGTGACCACATCCCCACCACGAATCGTCCCGATCACCATGGACCGCATTGCTGAAGTCCGCCGCGACACCAAGGAGACGCAGATCCGCGTCCGCATCAACCTTGATGGCAGCGGCCAGTCGAAGTTGGCCACCGGCATCGGCTTCTTCGACCACATGCTCGACCAGATCGCGCGGCACGGCTTGATCGACCTCGACATCGAAGCCCAAGGCGATCTGCACATCGATGGCCACCACACGGTCGAAGACGTGGGCATCACCCTGGGCATGGCCGTCGCGCAGGCGATTGGCGACAAGAAGGGCATCACCCGATACGGCCATGCCTATGTGCCGCTCGACGAAGCCTTGTCTCGCGTCGTCGTCGACTTCTCCGGCCGGCCGGGACTGCACATGGACATCCCGTTCAAGGCCGGCATGGTCGGTGCTTTCGACACTCAGCTGACCTACGAGTTCTTCCAGGGTTTCGTGAACCACGCGCTCGTGACCTTGCACATCGACAACCTGAAGGGTGCCAATGCCCACCACCAGGCCGAGACAGTGTTCAAGGCCTTTGGGCGTGCACTGCGCATGGCGATGACGCTCGACCCGCGTTCGGCCGGCGTCATCCCCTCCACGAAGGGCTCGCTGTGAAACGCATCGTCGCAGTCGTCGACTACGGGATGGGCAACCTGTTCTCGGTGTCCCAGGCCGTCAAGCACGTGGCGGCGGGCACCGACATCGAGGTTCTCGTCACACAGCGCCCGGAAGAGGTCTACGCCGCTGAACGCGTCGTGCTGCCCGGTCAGGGTGCGATGCGCGACTGCATGCGTGAACTGCAGGACTCCGGATTGAAGGAAGCCGTGCTCGACGCCGCCGCGCGCAAGCCGCTGATGGGTGTTTGCGTGGGCATGCAGATGCTGCTGGACCACAGCGAAGAGCAGGACACGCCGGGGCTTGGCTTGATCCACGGCGAGGTGCGCCGCTTCCAGCTGGACGGCCGGCTGCAGGCCGACGGCAGCCGCTTCAAGGTGCCGCAGATGGGCTGGAACCGCGTGCGCCAGGGGCGTCCCGACGATGGGGCACCGCATCCCATCTGGCAGGGTGTGCCCGACGACAGCTGGTACTACTTCGTGCACAGCTACTACACGGTCCCGGCCGATCCGCGGCACAGCGCGGGTGTTGCGGACTATGGCGGCGGCTTTACCTGCGCCGTGGCCCGGGATAACATTTTTGCCACCCAATTCCACCCTGAGAAGAGCGCGGCACAAGGACTCGCCCTGTACCGCAACTTCCTGTCCTGGCGGCCCTGAGGCCGCGTCCCTCCCATGCTGCTGATCCCAGCCATCGATCTCAAAGACGGCCAGTGCGTGCGCCTGCAACAGGGCGACATGCAGGCTTCCACCACCTTCGGCGAAGACCCCGCTGCGATGGCGCGACGATGGCTTGATGCCGGTGCGCGCCGACTGCACCTGGTCGACTTGAACGGGGCCTTTGCCGGCAAGCCGATCAACGAACCGGCGATCAAGGCCATCCTTGCCGAGGTGAACGGCGAGATTCCCGTGCAGCTGGGTGGCGGCATTCGCGACCTCGACACGATCGAGCGATACCTGGACGACGGCATCAGCTACATCATCATCGGCACGGCCGCCGTCAAGAACCCGGGCTTCCTGAAGGACGCCTGCAGTGCCTTCGGCGGCCACATCATCGTCGGCCTCGACGCCAAGGACGGCAAAGTCGCCACCGACGGCTGGAGCAAGCTCACCGGCCACGAAGTGATCGACCTGGCGAAGAAGTTCGAGGACTACGGCGTCGAGGGCGTGATCTACACCGACATCGGCCGCGACGGCATGCTGACCGGCATCAACATCGAAGCCACGGTCAAGCTCGCGCAGGCGCTGACGATGCCGGTCATCGCCTCCGGCGGGCTCTCGGGGATGGCGGACATCGAACGCCTGTGCGCGGTCGAGTCCGAGGGCGTCGACGGGGTGATCTGCGGCCGGTCCATCTATACCGGCGCACTCGATTTCGCCCAGGCGCAGGCGCGCGCTGACGAACTCGCCGTCTGAGCCGGAACTGACGCTAGCTTCCAATGTGGAGGGCCACCTCCGCCTCTGTTCCATGCTTGCCAAACGCATCATCCCCTGCCTCGACGTCACCGGCGGCCGCGTCGTCAAGGGCGTCAACTTCGTCGAGCTGCGCGATGCGGGCGACCCGGTCGAGATTGCCGCGCGCTACAACGAGCAGGGCGCTGACGAGCTGACCTTCCTCGACATCACCGCCACCAGCGACGAACGGGACCTGATCCTGCACATCATCGAAGGCGTGGCGTCGCAGGTCTTCATCCCGCTCACGGTCGGGGGCGGCGTGCGGACGGTGCAGGACGTGCGTCGGCTGTTGAATGCGGGCGCGGACAAGGTCAGCTTCAATTCCGCCGCGGTGGCCCGACCCGAGGTGATCGAGGAAGCCTCGGCGAAGTACGGCGCACAGTGCATCGTCGTGGCCATTGACGCCAAGGCCAGAGCCGACGGCAGCGGCTGGGACGTCTACACCCATGGTGGCCGCAAGAACACTGGTCTCGATGCGGTGCAGTGGGCGCAGCGCATGGCCGCCGCCGGCGCCGGCGAGATCCTCCTGACCAGCATGGACCGGGATGGCACCAAGTCGGGCTTCGACCTGAAGCTCACCCGGGCGGTCAGTGATGCGATCGCGGTGCCGGTCATCGCTTCCGGCGGCGTTGGCACGTTGGAACACCTGGCCGACGGCATCCAGATCGGCGGGGCCGATGCGGTACTGGCGGCCAGCATCTTCCACTACGGGGAGTTCACCGTCGGGGAGGCCAAGGCGCTGATGGCCGCGCGCGGGATCCCTGTACGGCAGTGAAGATGTCGCGGCCTGGGCCGCCGCGCGAGGTGCGCCTCATCGGCGGTGACTGGAAGCGCAGCAAGCTGCCGGTGGCCGACAAGCCCGGCTTGAGGCCGACGCCTGACCGCGTGCGCGAAACGCTGTTCAACTGGCTCGGCCAGCGGCTCGACGGCTGGCGCGTGCTGGATGCATTCGCAGGGAGCGGGGCGCTCGGGCTGGAGGCGGCTTCTCGGGGCGCGGGCGAGGTCGTGCTCCTGGAACGGGATGCGGAGCTGGCGCGCAGCCTGGCCGCCAGCGTCGCTCGCTTGAAGGCCTCCAGCGTCCGTGTGGAACACGTGGATGCGCTGGCGTGGATGCGGCGGTCTCCTCCCGGGCGATTCGACCTGGTGCTGCTCGATCCGCCCTTCGGCACCGGGCTGCACGAGTTGGCAGTCGGCGTTGCCTCACCGTTGCTCGCTGAATCCGGATGGCTTTACGTCGAGTCTGACCAGTCCTGGCCGGAGGACCATGCCACTTGGCGAGTGTGGCGCCAGTCGCGCGCCGGCGCGGTGCATTTCGCTTTGCTGCGGCGCAGCAGCTACACTGCCGCCGACTCAGCCGACGAGGAACGAACGTGGTCGTGAGCCCCCAGCCCCTGATCGCCGTCTACCCCGGCACCTTCGATCCGATGACCCTCGGGCACGAAGACCTGATGCGGCGCGCATCGCGCCTGTTCGACAAGCTGATCTTGGCGGTCGCTGCCGGTCACCACAAGCGCACGATGTTCACCATTGCGGAGCGGCTGGAGATCGCCACCGAGATCGCGTTGCCATACAAGAACGTCGAGGTGGTGGCCTTCCGCGGCCTGCTGCGCGACTTCGTCGTCGCCAATCACGGCAAGGTGGTCGTGCGCGGGCTGCGTGCGGTCAGCGACTTCGAGTACGAATTCCAGATGGCCGGCATGAATCGCCAGCTGATGCCGGACGTCGAGACCTTGTTCCTGACACCTTCGGACCAATTCCAGTTCGTCAGCGGGACCTTCGTGCGCGAGATTGCCACCTTGGGCGGCGATGTCTCCAAGTTCGTGGCACCTTCCGTGCTTCATCGGCTGAAGGAGCGCGTGGCTCACGCACCGGACGCCTGAAGTCAGCAAAGGCGCAGCATGGCCCTGATGATCACCGACGATTGCATCAACTGCGACGTCTGCGAACCCGAATGCCCGAACCAGGCCATCGCGATGGGGGTGGAGTTCTACCAGATCGATCCGCGCAAGTGCACGGAGTGTGTCGGCCATTTCGACGAGCCGCAGTGCGTCCAGGTCTGCCCGGTCGCCTGCATTCCGGTCGATCCGAAGAACATTGAGACCAAGGATCAGCTGTGGTCCAAATACCGGCAACTGATGGCCGCGGTCGGTTCGGCGGGAGGCGCCGGTAGCTGAGCGGTCGTTCGCAAGACGACCTGATCAGCCGCGCTTGGCGCGCGCATCTTTCTTCTGTTCTTTCTTCTGTTTCTTCTTGCGCGGCGACTTCTTGGGTCCGGCCGAGGCGGTCGTGGTGGACTTCGCGCTGCTGCTCGGTCCGATGCCGACTGCGCCCGGGGCGTTGCGTTCGCGCTGCTCGCGCTCTTTGGCCATGCGGTCGGCGAGTTCACGGTCGCGCCGGGCCACTTCTTCCGCATGGCGGCGCTGTTCCGCCGACCGCGGGTCGGCCGCCGCGGCCGGCTTGCCTTCGGGGCACGCGTTGCCCGAGTACTGTCGGCCATCAGGACCGCATCGGTAGACGGTCTCGCTGCCGCGTTCCGTCGCGGCGGCGGCTGAACCGAGCATCAAGCCGAATGCCGCAGCGAGCAGCGAGAAGTGGCGGCTCATCACGTCGGCTCCGCAGGGGCGGCGGTCACCTTCGGGGCCGATGGCATTGTCTTGGGCCGTGGTGGCTTGGCATGGATCTTCATCATCGCGCGCTCCATTGGTCCGTCGAGCAGCAGGGGCAGGGCCTCGATCGACTGTGCAACGCACTTCAGGATCGCTTCCCGCTGATCGGGTGCCGGCTTGCGCAGCACCCAATTGGCCACTTCCGATCGGTCTCCCGGATGGCCGATGCCGATGCGCAGGCGCCAGAAGTCGGCCGTGCCGAGTTGGGCCTGGATGTCCTTCAGTCCGTTGTGGCCGGCGACGCCGCCGCCCTGCTTGATCTTCATCTGGCCCGGCGGCAAATCGAGTTCGTCGTGTACGACGAGGATTTGCGTGGCCTCGATCTTGAAGAAGCGCGCCAGCGGTGCCACCGACTTGCCTGACAGGTTCATGTAGGTCTGCGGCTCAATCAGCCAGACCGGACCCTCAGGCCGGTTCACGCGGGCCACCAGGCCGTGATACGCGCGGTCATGCATCAGACGGGTGCCCAGTACGCGTGCCGCTTCATCGATCCACCAGAAGCCGGCGTTGTGGCGGGTGCCTTCGTACTCCTGGCCAGGATTGCCCAGGCCGACCAGCATGCGAATCATCAGCGACCGTCCGTCCGCCTGAGGGGCATGGGCGATTCGAGGGTGGCGACAGGGGTCGCGCACGAGATGAGCTGAGGTTCGAGCATCCCGCGATTATCCTGGCGCCGGCCTCAGCGAATCCCGTGCCCCCATGATCAAGGCGCGGCCGATGCGGTCCAGCACGCCGGCGCGCAGCGGCGGATCGGGCGCGTCGTCCGCGCGCAGCTTCCACTGGTGCCAGTGCAGCAGCACATCCACCCACACGTCGGCATGCAGTGCGACGAGCGTACCGTCCGTGAGCCACGGCGCGGCCAGTTGCTCGGGCATCACGCCGATGCCCCAGCCCATCGCCGCAGCGCGCACGTGCGCCTCGGAAGATGGAACGTAGCGCTCGACCAGGCGCGGCGCCTGGATCCCGAAGGCCTTGGCGACCCACACCACGTGCATGTCGTCCTTGCGGTTGAAGACCAGCCACGGCACCTGGGCGAAGTTGCCGCGGTGCAGTCCGCCGGCCAACAGGGCATCGCTGCAGAATGCGGGACTTGCGACGGCGATGTAGCGCATCGTGCCCAGTGCGGTCACGCTGCAGCCGCGCAGCGCCTCGGCCACAGTGCTGACGCAGCCGAGCACGGCGCCCTCACGCAACCAGTCGTGGGTGAAGTCCTGGTCGTCGACGATCAGCTCGAGTCCGTAGCCCTCGCGCCGGCCGTCATGGACCACCTCGTTCAGGGCCGGTAGCACCCAGGTAGCCAGACTGTCCGCGTTGACCGCAATAGGTAGCCGTTCATCGTGTCCACGCGTGGCGCCGAGTTCACGGGCGATGTCGGCCCGCATGGCTTGCATTTGTCGTGCATAGCGCAACAGCACTTTGCCGGGCTCGGTCAGCCGCAGGGGCCGGGCGCGCACCACCAGCAGTCTGCCGAGTGCGGTCTCCAGGGCTCGCAGTCGCTGCGACACCGCCGACTGGGTGATCGACAACTGCTGCGCGGCACGTTCGAAACTGCCGGCATCCACGAGGGCGGCGAGGCATTCCAGGGCTGCAGGATCGAACGCGTTCATCAGGTTCACTAATGTAATCTGACAAATGAAGATGAATGTTTCTGCAAGTCGGGCGGATTCCCACAATCGATCGTCCACCACGGAGACACACCATGCGAATCGCTGTACCGAAAGAGATCAAGAACCACGAATACCGCGTTGGGCTGACGCCCGCCAGCGTACGCGAGCTGACGGCTCGTGGCCACGAGGTCTGGGTGCAGGCTGGTGCCGGCGCAGCGATCGGGCTGAGTGATCAGGCCTACGAGGCCGCCGGCGCGCGGCTGGCAGCTGATGCCGCCGAGACCTTCCGGCAGGGCGAGATGATCGTCAAAGTGAAGGAGCCTCAGCCGACCGAAATCGCCATGCTGCGCGAGGGCCAGATCCTCTACACCTACCTGCATCTCGCGCCGGATCCGGAACAGACCGCCGGCCTCATTCGCTCGGGTGCGGTCTGCATCGCCTACGAGACCGTCACGGCCCCCGGCGGGGGGCTACCGCTGTTGGCACCGATGAGCGAGGTCGCGGGTCGGATGTCGGTGCAGGCGGGGGCGGCGCACCTCGAGAAGTCCAAGGGTGGCATGGGCGTGCTGCTTGGAGGTGTTCCTGGCGTCGTCCCGGCGCACGTGGTTGTGCTGGGCGCCGGCGTGGTGGGCACGAACGCGCTGCAGGTGGCGGTGGGCATGGGCGCGCGCGTGACCGTGCTCGATCGCAACGTCGATCGGCTGCGGCAACTGGACCTCGTGTTCGGGAACCGCATCGCGACGCTCCACTCGACCACGGCCAGCGTGGAAGAGGCCGTGCTGTCGGCGGACTTGGTGATCGGTGGCGTGCTCATCCCCGGTGCCGCCGCGCCCAAGCTGGTCACGCGGGCGATGGTTTCGCGCATGAAGCCGGGTGCGGTCGTGGTGGATGTGGCGATCGATCAGGGCGGGTGTTTCGAGACCTCTCGGCCGACCACGCATGCCGAACCGACCTACGTCGTCGACGGGGTGGTGCACTACTGCGTCGCGAACATGCCTGGTGCCGTGGCGCGAACGTCGACCTTCGCGCTGAACAACGCGACGATCGGCCATGCGCTCGCTCTGGCCGACAAGGGCTGGCGCCAAGCGTTGCGTGACAACCCACACCTGGCGGCGGGCTTGAACGTGGCGGGTGGGCAAGTCACCTGCGAGCCGGTGGCGCGACAACTGGGCCACGCGCACACGCCAGTGACGGAATTGCTGGCCTGAAAAGCACAAGCCCCGCACGAGGCGGGGCTTGTCGGTTTCGGCATGCCGGGCATCGCCCGGCGGAGCCATCGGCTTACTTCTTCTTGGCGTCCTTCGCGGGCGCCTTGGCCGGGGCGCCCTTGCCGCCCTTGGCGGGAGCGGCCGGGGCAGCCGCCGGCGCAACTTCTTCCTCGGCCTTCGGCGGCGTGGCCGCCACGATCACCGGGTTCAGGCTGCCGTGGCGCACGAGCTTGATGCCGGCGGGCAGCTTGATGTCGGTGGCGTGCAGCGATTGGCCCTTGGTCAGGCCGGAGAGGTCGACGGCGATGAATTCGGGCAACTGGGTTGCCAGGCACTCGATCTCGATCTCGTTGGCGACGTGGCTGACCAGGCACTTGTCGGTCTTCACGGCGACGGAGTTTTCCTCGCCGGAGAAGTGCAGCGGCACCTTCTTGTGCAGGCGGGTCGTGTCGTCAACGCGCTGGAAGTCCACGTGCAGAACTTGCTGCTTCCAGGCATGCACCTGGAAGTCGCGCAGCAGCACCTTCTGCACTGCGCCGGCCAGTTCCATCTCGAGGATCGACGAGTGGAAGGCTTCCTTCTTGAGGGCGAAATACAGTGCGTTGTGATCGAGCTCGATCATCTTCGGCTCGCCGGCACCGTAAACGATGCCAGGCACCTTGCCCGACAGACGCAGGCGGCGGCTCGCTCCGGTCCCCTGCAGATTGCGCTCGTAGGCGACGAATTTCATGGTTGACTCCATGTGAGTGCCCGCGACCAGGCACATACAAAAAACGCGGCCTAAGGCCGCACCAACAGACCGGGTTCAGGCCGACGGCCCAACCCGGCTCCTATCCATTTACTTTAAAAGTTATTGTTCTGTTCGGCGAAGAGCGACGTCACCGACTCGCCATCAGAAATGCGGCGGATGGTCTCGGCGAACAGGAACGCCACCGTCAGCTGCCGGATCTTCTTGCAGGCCCTGGCTGCATCGGACAGTGGGATGGTGTTGGTGATGACCACCTCGTCGAGCTGGCTCTTGGCGATGCGTTCGATCGCGGGGCCCGAGAAGATTGGATGGGTGCAGTACGCGAAGACGCGCTTGGCGCCGCGCTCCTTCAACACCTCGGCCGCCTTCACCAGGGTGCCGGCGGTGTCGATCATGTCGTCCATGATCACGCAGTTGCGGCCTTCGATCTCGCCGATGACGTGCATCACCTCGGACACGTTGGCCTTGGGCCGGCGCTTGTCGATGATGGCGAGGTCGCTGCCCAGTTGCTTGGCGAGGGCGCGGGCGCGCACCACGCCTCCGACGTCCGGCGACACGACCACGAGGTCGGGGTAGGCCTTGCTCTTCAGGTCCGACAACAGCACCGGCGAGGCGTAGATGTTGTCGACCGGGATGTCGAAGAATCCCTGGATCTGGTCGGCGTGCAGGTCCATCGTGAGCACGCGCTCGACGCCGACGGTCTCCAGCAGGTTCGCGACGACCTTGGCGCTGATCGGCACCCGCATCGAGCGCGGGCGCCGATCTTGGCGCGCGTAGCCGAAGTAGGGGATCACGGCGGTGATGCGGCGCGCGCTGGCGCGCTTCAACGCATCGACCATGATCAGCAGTTCCATCAGGTTCTCGTTCGTCGGAGCGCAGGTGGGCTGCACGACGAAGACGTCTCGCGCGCGGACGTTCTGCTGGACTTCAACCGTTACCTCGCCATCGGAGAAGCGGCCGACGGTGGCCTTGCCGAGTTCGACGCCGAGGCTCTTGCCGATTTCTTCAGCGAGTGCGGGATTGGCGTTGCCGGTGAACAGCACGGTGTTGAACAGCACGGCTTTGCTCCGCGAAGGCTCGGTTCAGCAGGGAAAGGGAAACAACGGAGATGCGGCGGAGAAAGATGTTTGGCAGGGGAGGAAGGACTCGAACCCTCGCATGTCGGAATCAAAATCCGATGCCTTAACCAACTTGGCGACTCCCCTACACAGGACCCGGTTTGCACCAGACCCTTGAAACCTTCAGTCTGCCCAGCCGACCAGCGGATGGTGATCCAGACTGCGACACAAGCGGCCGACCCATTGGGGCGGGAGATCGTCCTCACCCCAAGTCGCCACGGGCTGAACGCCTGTGCCGGCTCTCGCGAACACTGCGCTGCCGGAGCCCGACATGCGGCTGTTGCCGAAGCGGGCCTCCAGCCACCGTGCGGCTTGCGCTACATCGGGGCAGTGATCTTCGGCCGCGGCCTGCAGGTCGTTGTGGCCGTAGCCCGCACCTTCCTGCTGGACCTCACCCGACAACCACTGCTGAAGCTGGGTGTCTGCGAGAAAGTCCACGACTATAGCAGCTTCGGTGTCGCGTTTGAGAAGTGGGCTCGAAAAAATGGCGGCAGTCGGGATCGACGCGGCCGGCTTCACGACCGCAAACCACTGCGGTGCCAAGTTCAGCGGAGTCAGTTGCTCGCCGATGCCTTCGACGAAGGCTGGGCGGCCACCGACGAAAAATGGCACGTCCGCGCCGAGCGTCAACGCGAGCTCCTGCAGTCGCGCCCGTGGCCAGCGCAGGCCCCAGAGCCGATTCAGCGCCAGCAGCGTTGACGCAGCGTCCGAACTGCCACCACCGAGCCCGGCGCCCCAGGGCACCTGCTTGTCGATGTGAATGTCGGCCCCGAGTCCGCAGCCGCTGGCCTGCTGGAGCGCTCGGGCCGCGCGCAAGCACAGGTCGTCGGCGGGCAGTGAGGGGCCGAGGTCGTGGCGCTGCAGGCGGCCGTCGGCGCGGCGCTCGAAGTGCAGCGTGTCGCACCAGTCCAGCAATACGAAGATCGACTGCAGCAGGTGGTAGCCATCCGGCCGGCGCCCGACGACGTGCAGGAAGAGGTTGAGCTTGGCGGGTGCCGGCACCTCGTGGATGGCGCGCAGGGTCATGCGGGCGTGTCAGTACGGATCGTCGAGCTTGGTGCGCACGAGCACGGCCGGCGGCCCGGCGCGTTCGGCTTCGATCCAGCCTTCGGAGGCGCGGGCGAGGTTGATGCGCCACCCGAGCTGCTGGAATCCAAGCGAGCCGTCATGTCGGGGGGCCGATGCTGCACCGCTCCAGGGACGACCACGGAGCCAGTCGAACAACGCCGCAATGGGGATGCGCTCCCCAAGGGCCTCTTCAGCCAGGCTGTCCAGATCGGAATAGCGGCTTTCCTTGCCGCCTGACTTCAGGATCGCCTCGCCGTGGGCCCACCGTGCCTGCGCCGCGGTGGCGCCGAGCGGACCGCTCAATACCAGCGTGCCTGCGGCTGGCGTACCGTTCAGCTCGAATTGCGCGCTGACGCTGCGCGGAGGCTGGCTGTCGATGCGCACCAGCAGGCGGCCGGACAGCGGAGGCAGGTCACCCGGTGCGGTGGGTCGGGGCGGCGTAGCGCAGGCGGCAAGCGCCAGTGCAACGAGAGCGGGCGCGGTGCGCGCAATCAGGTGGAAATGACGCACGCTCAAAGGCCGACCTTGAGGCGGGCGATCGTCTCGCGCAGCACGTCGTTGGCGGCGTCACGCCCGCGCGCATCCTGGAGGATGCGGCGCGCTTCATCGCGTTCGCCCATGATCCACAGCACCTCGCCCAGGTGCGCGGCGATCTCGGTGTCCGGACGCGCGCGGTAGGCCTGGCGCAGCAGCTTGGCCGCTTCGGCGTGGTTGCCCAGGCGGTACTCGACCCAGCCCAGGCTGTCGGTGATGAAAGGGTCGCCTGGCGAGAGTTCCAGCGCGCGGCGGATCAGGTCGCGCGCCTCGGGCAGGCGCTGCTTGCGATCGGCCAGGGAATAGCCAAGCGCGTTGTGGGCATGCGGATGGTCGGGCTTGAGTTCGATCACCCGGCGCAGCAAGCGCTCCATCTCGGCAAAGCTCTCGACCTTCTCCTCGGCCATGGCCTGTTCGTACATCAGGTCGACGTCGTCAGTGAAGCGCTGATTCGCGCTCGACAGCACCTCGGCGGCGTCGCGCCAGCGCTTGCCGTCGCGCAACACCTGCGCTTCGGCCAGCAGCTTGGCCCGGGCATCGTCGGGCTGGCGCTCGGGCACCGCCTGGATCAGCTGGCGCGCTTCCCGCACCTTGCCCTGGCGCAGCAGCATCGAAGCACGGCGGCTTTGCACCTCCAGCGCCCGCTGCGGGTTGTCGACGCGCGACAGCCACTGCTCCGCAGCCTTCACATCGCCGCGCTGCTCGGCGATCTGCGCCAGCATCAGCCAGGCCTGCGTCAGGGTGCGATTGGCGCCGGCCGTGGGGTTCTCGTCGTCGTCGTCGCCGGTGGCCTCGGCACGCATGTCGCCCTGTTGCGCCAGCTCGATGAACTTCAGCAGCGCGGTTTCGGCCTCGCGCAGCTGCTTCAGCTCGAGCCGCAACGCGCCCAGCGACAGCCAGGGTTCGGCGAGCTGCGGCTTGTCGCGCGTCAGGATGTCGAGTTGCGCCGCGGCATCGACGTAGCGCTGCGACTGCGTGAGCAGCCGCACGTAGGCCATGCGCACGGCGGGCTCCGCATCGGGTCGGGCGAGGTGCTGAGTCACGACCTGCTCGGCCGCCGCCTGGCTGGGCAGCATGTCGAGGGCGAGCAGGACGGGGCCCGTCGCGGCGGGGTCCGCGGCATGCGCTTCCTGCAGGCGCTGCAGCGCGCCTTCCGGCTGGCCGGCGTTGAGGTGGGCGCGGCCGAGCGCGACCAGGCTGGCGTTGCGCGTGGCGGGCTGCTCCAGGTGTGGGGCCAGCACCTGCTCGAGCAGCGCCAGGGCCTTGGTGCGGTCGTTCGCGCGCTGCAGCAGGCGGGACAGGCCCACGATGGTGCCTGGGCGGTTCGCGGCCGGCACGGCGGCCAGCCAGGCCTGCAAGGGCTCGTCCAGCTCGTCGATGCGGTTCAAGGCCAGCAGGATCTGTGCTTCGTACTGGATGGCCTCGAGCGATTGGGGCTTGGCGGCGCGCCATGCGCGGCTGGCCGCCAGCGCCTGGTTGCCGGCGCGGCCTTCGCGGGCGATGTCGATGGCGCGCCGGAAGAGGGCGTCGTCGCGTTGCCGGCGCGCGGCGTCGAGGATCACCTCGAACGCGCTGCCGGCGCGGCCGGCTGACAGCTCCATCTCACCAATGAGCAGCTGGTAGAACAGCGTCTCGTCGAGCGGGGAATTCTGGGGAGGTGGTGCCGCGCCGTCGGCCGGGGGGCTGTCCGGCGCCTGCTGGGGCTGTTGGGCCCACGCCATCCCGGTGCTGAAAGAGATCGCCGCGGCCGCCGCCACCCAGGACCGAAGGCGGCGCGAAGGCGCAGAGGAACCGGGCATCGTCACTCCTGAAACAGGGATTGATTCTATTGGCGACCCATAATTCCATGAATGACCCGCCCTCGCGTCACGTCGTTCCCCGTCTCCGAGAGTCGGCCGGCGTGCTTCGGTCGGCCCGGCAGGCGCTGATGCCCGAGCTGCCCGAGGTCGAAGTGACACGCATCACGCTGGCTGAACGGCTGCGTGGGGCGCAGGTGGAGGAGGCGCGGCTGGGCAAGGCGCTACGCTGGCCCTTGGGCTGCGCGCCGCAGACGCTGCATGGCATGCGGCTGGGCGACATGGCCCGCCGTGGAAAGTACCTCTGGCTGCCCATGGAGCACGCAGAACGCCGGGGCGGCCTGCTGCTGCACCTGGGGATGTCCGGCTCGCTGAACCTGTCGGAACGCCCGGCCGCCGCCGGTCTCCACGACCATTTCGAGCTGCGCACCAGCCACGGCACGCTGCGACTGACGGATCCGCGGCGCTTCGGTGCCGTGGTGTGGTCCGATTCGCTGCGGGCCGATCCGGCTGCACGGCTGCTGGCCCGACTGGGGCCTGAGCCCTTCGATGCGGCCTTGACGCCGTGGTCCTTCCATCGAGCGCTCCAGGCCCGCCGGTCGCCGATCAAGGCAGCGCTGCTGAGCGGTGAGCTGGTCGTCGGCGCCGGCAACATCTACGCCAGCGAGGCACTGCACCTGGCGGGCATCGACCCCCGTGCGCGCTGCGACCGGCTGAGCCAGCCGCGCGCGGAGCGCCTGCTGGCCGCGGTGCGGCAGACGCTGGCACGGGCGATCGAGCTGGGCGGCTCCACGCTGCGCGACTTCCGCGACGCGCACGGCATGAGCGGCGCCTTCCAGGACGAGGCGCTGGTCTACGGCCGCGAAGGCAAGGCCTGCGCCCGTTGCGGCGGCACGGTCAGGCGCATCGTGCAGGGCCAGCGTTCTACCTTCTTCTGCCCAGGCTGTCAGCGCCGCTGATCGGGGCGCGGCGCATACGCCACAGCGGCCGATCGAAGGACTTTTTGCACGCAGGGCCGAGGTGAGCGTGCGCTACGATCGCCCGAACTTTCGCCGTTTGCTGCATGTCGTCGACGCTTTCGCGTGAACTGGATTCGCTGGCCGAGTGGCGCCGATCGCTGGACCGCCGCATCGAGCAATTCGGCGCGACCCTGGCGGACCTGGACCTCTTCGACGCCGAGTCGGCCGGGCTGGCCTCCACCCTGCGCCAGCGCCTGGCGTCGGATCGCCTGGTGCTCGCCTTCGTTGCCGAGTTCTCGCGCGGCAAGTCGGAGCTGATCAACGCGCTGTTCTTCGCTGACAACGGCCGCCGCGTGCTGCCCGCGTCGCCGGGCCGCACGACGATGTGTCCCGTCGAGCTGGCCTGGGATGCACAGGAGTCGCCGGCGCTGTCGCTGCTGCCGATCTCCACCCGCCGCGGCGGCCTGCCGGTGTCGGCGCTGCGTGAGCGGCCCGAGTTGTGGGAACACCGCACGCTGCCGGTCGGCGACCCCGAAGGCCTGGCCAAGGTCTTCGAGGAAGTGACGCGCACGCAGCGCGTGCCGATGGACGAGGCGCGAGGGCTGGGCTTGTGGGACGACGAGCACCCGGAAGACAACCCGCCGCGGGACGAGCACGACATGGTCGAGGTGCCGGCCTGGCGCCATGCCCTCATCAACTACCCGCACCCGCTGCTCAAGCGTGGGCTGGTCGTCGTCGACACGCCAGGCCTGAACGCGATCGGCGCCGAGCCGGAACTCACGCTGGGGCTGCTGCCTTCAGCGCACGCCATCGTCTTCCTGCTGGCGGCCGACACCGGCGTGACGCGCTCGGACTTGTCGATCTGGCGCGACCACCTGGGCGACCGTTCGCTGGAGCGCTTCGTCGTGCTGAACAAGATCGACGCATTGAACGATCCGCTGCTGGAGGCCAGCCAGATCCAGGCCCAGGTGACGCAGCAGTGCCGCAATGTGGCCGAGACGCTGGGCATGCCGCCGCAGCGCATCTTCCCGATGTCCGCCCGCGAGGCGCTGCTGTCGCGGCTGGGCGACGAGGCCGCCGGCGACGGCGGCCTGCCGGCGCTGGAGCAGGCCTTGTCGACGGAACTGTTGCCGCAGCGCAGCGCGGTGATCGGCCGGCTCGTCGAGGACGGCGTGCTGGTGCTGCAGCAGCGCTCGCTGAAGCGCCTGACCGATCGCCGGCGCCAGGTCACCGAGCAGCTGCTCGACCTGCGAAGCCTGCGCGGAAAGAGCGGTTCCAAGCTGCAGATGATTTCGCGCCGCTTCGAGGCCGACGCCAAGGCCTTCGAGCAATGCATGCCGCGCCTGGCCGCGATGCGCGCGGTGCAGATGCGCCAGCTGCGCGAGGTGCAGCGCCTGCTGTCGAGCGAACGCGTGCGCGAGGAAACGCAGCGCATGCAGTCGGACAGCGAGGCCAGCTTCTTCAAGCTGGGAGCCGGCAAGGCCTTTGCACGCCTGGGCGAGCGCCTCCGGACGCTGGTGGATTCGGCCGAGGCCGGCATCGCCGAGCTCGACCAGATGCTCACTGCCACCCACCGCCAGCTGAACGCGGATTTCGGCTTCTCGCTCGCCGCGGCCCCGAAGCCCGCGCTGGACGACACCCGCCGCGAACTGAAACGCATCGAGGACAGCTACAGCCGCTACTTCGGCATCACCAAGCTCTGGCGCCTGTCCGAGCCCGGCTTCCTGGCGCAGTTCCAGCAGGTGTTGCTGTCCCGCTTGCGCGTCGTGTTCGAAAGCGCGGCGGTCGAGGTCGAACTGTGGAGCAAGGGCTCGACCTCTCAGCTGGAATCGCAGCTTCGCGAACGGCGTCGCAGCCTGAGGCAGCGGCGCGACGCCTACCAGCGCATCCAGGCGGCCGAAGGCGAGCTGGAGCAGCGCATCAGCGAGGTCGAGGCCCAGGACCAGCGCCTGCAGCAGGCGGCGGAGCGCATCGAGGCGGCGGTGGATGCCTTGCGCATCCTCGCGGCATCACCGCCCCGCGCTGACGCGGCCACCGAGTCGGGTGCGCCCCCCCGCCTGTCGCTGGTCCGCTCCGCGACCGGCCAGGCCTCGCGCGGCGCGGCCTGACGCGCGCCGCCGTGGCGACCTCGGCGGCCGGCCTGGCCGCAGCGCTCATTGCCTGGCAGAAGGTGCACGGCCGGCATGCGCTGCCGTGGCAGAACACGCGCGACCCCTACCGCGTGTGGCTGTCCGAAATCATGCTGCAGCAGACGCAGGTGGCGACCGTGCTGGGCTATTACGACCGCTTCCTGCAGCGCTTTCCCGATGTCGCGGCGCTCGCCGCCGCGCCGCTGGACGACGTGCTGGCAATGTGGAGCGGCCTCGGCTACTACAGCCGGGCGCGCAACCTGCACCGCTGTGCGCAGGTGGTGGTCGAGCAGCACGGAGGCGCTTTTCCCAGCCACAGCGCCGCGCTGGCCGAGCTGCCGGGCATCGGGCGCTCGACGGCGGCCGCGATCGCCGCCTTCTGCTTCGGCGAGCGGGTGGCGATCCTGGATGGCAACGTCAAGCGCGTGCTGACGCGCGTGCTCGGCTTCGGGCACGACCTGGCGCAGGCAGCGAACGAGCGCGCGCTGTGGCAGCACGCGCAGGCCCTGCTGCCGGACGCTCACATCGAGGCCTACACGCAGGGCTTGATGGACCTGGGCGCGACGGTGTGCACGCAGAAGCGGCCGACCTGCCTGCACTGCCCGTGGCAGGCCCCCTGCGCGGCGCGCGCCCGCGGCCGGCCGGAGGACTATCCGGTCAGGACCCGCACGCTCAAGCGCGGCACGCTGTCGCACAGCCTGCTGCTGGTGACGCGCGGGGACCGGCTGTACCTGGTCCAGCGGCCGGCACGCGGCATCTGGGCCGGCCTGTGGACGCCGCCTGCCTTCGACGACGACGATGCGCTGCTGGCGCTGGCCGGTGACGGTCCCGGCACGCTCGAAGCCTGGCCGTCCTTCACCCACGTGCTGACGCACCGCGACTGGCACCTGCGGCCCTGGCACTGGCGCCTGCCGGAGCGGCTGCCGAAGCGGGCACAGCAGCGCCTGGATGCGGGCTTGTCCGGCGGCCGCTGGTTCGGCCGTGCCGAAGCGCTGGCACTGGGCCTGCCCGCTCCGGTGCGGCGGCTGGCCGACCTGCTGCCCTGACGCCGAACCGCGGCGCCGCGGGCGGGGCCGGTCAGCGCCCCTGGATCACGCCCTTGCCGCGCAGGTACTCGCCGACCAGGTTGAGACGGATGGCCGGCTCGGGCAGCTCCATCAGCTTCTGCTTCGCGGCCAGCGAGATGGGCAGGATCTCGCACCAGCGGTTGGCCACCCAGCCTGCGTCATTCAGCTGATAGGGCTCGGCAAACGGCGTGTGGCCCTGCTGGCGCAGCGACTCGATGGCGTTGGTCAGCGCCTCGACGGTCGGGAACTGATCGGGTGACGGGTGCACCACCTCGTCGGGCGGCAGCAGGGTCGTGTCGGCGATCCACAGGCCGTCAGGCAACTGCCTCGGCGGGTTGCTGCGGAAGCGGCGGCCCCCCAGGCAGCGCACGCGCAGAATGCCCGGCTGCTCGGCATCGACGTCCTGCAGGTGCGCGAGCACGCCGATCGGCTCGAAGCGCACGCGCTCGGACCCGGCCTGGACCTCGCCACCCTGGTTCAGGCAGACGACGCCGAAGGGCGTGGACTGGCGCATGCAGCGGCTGACGAGGTCGAGGTAGCGCGCCTCGAAGACCTTCAGGCTTAGCACGCCGCCAGGGAACAGCACCGACTGCAGCGGAAAGAGCGGCAGGCCGGCGAGAGGTTTGGAGGCGTCGGTCAATCGACTGCGTCCAGTTCGCGGTGGCGGATCAGCGTCGCGCCATGGTCGGCGAAGCGCCGGCCCAGCTGCTCGACGATGTAGACGGAGCGGTGCTGGCCGCCCGTGCAGCCGATGGCGACCGTGACGTAGCCACGCTGATCGGTGGCCAGCGCCGGCAGCCAGCGGCGCAGGAAGCCCTCGATCTGGGCCAGCATCTCGCCGGCCTCGGGCTGTTCGGCCAGGTACTCGGCCACCGGCGCATCGCGGCCGGACAGTGGGCGCAGCTCGCGCACGTAGTACGGGTTGGGCAGCATGCGCACGTCGAACACGTAGTCGGCATCCAGCGGTACGCCGTACTTGAAGGCGAAGGACTCGAAGACCAGGGTCAGCCGGTCGTGCCGCGCGGCGACCAGGTCGCGCACCTGAGCGCGCAGGCCGGCCGGGCGCAGCGTGCTGGTGTCGACGACGGTGGAGACTTCTCGCAACTCGGCCAGCAGCAGGCGCTCCAGCTCGATGGCCTCGATCAGCGCGTGGTGCGTGCCGCTGTCGTCCGGCTGGGACAGCGGGTGCGGGCGGCGCGTCTCGGAGAAGCGGCGCACCAGCGTGTCGGTACTGGCGTCCAAAAACAGCGGCCGGATCGTCACGCCTTCGCTGCGCAGCTCGAAGATCAGCGGCACCAGCGCGGGGAGGGAACGGGCCGCGCGCGCATCCACCGCGATCGCGACGCGCTCGGTATAGCGCGGGTGGTCGAGCCGCATGTAGTCGCGCAGCAGCTCGGGCGGCAGGTTGTCGACGCAGAAGTAGCCGGCGTCTTCCAGCGCATGCAGCGCGACCGACTTGCCCGAGCCGGAGATGCCGGTGATCAGTACCAGCTCCTTGGCGCGGCGGGGAGATTCGCCGCTCATGCGCGGGTGCGCCGCTTGGCCGGGGCGGGGCGCTTCTGCAGCAGGGCCTCGGCATGGGCCAGGCTGGTGCCGGCCAGGTGTTCGCCACCCAGCATGCGGGCCACTTCGGCCACCCGCGCCTCGCCGGCGACGGGCTGCACGTCGCTGGTGGTGCCCTGGCCGCGGCGCTCGGCCTTGCTGACGACGTAGTGGTGGTCGGCGCAGGCGGCCACCTGGGCCAGGTGGGTCACCGCCAGTACCTGGCGCTCGCGCCCGAGCTGCTTCATCAGGGCACCCACGGTGTCGCCGACCGCGCCGCCGATGCCGGCATCGATCTCGTCGAATATCAGCGTGGCCGCGCCGCCGCCGCCGCGTACTGTGGTGACGGCAATCGCCAAGGCCAGGCGCGACAGCTCGCCGCCCGAGGCCACTTTGGCCAGCGGCCGCGGCGTGCTGCCGGCATGGCCGGCCACCGCGAACTCCACCGACTCCAGGCCGAAGCTCTGCGGCACGGCCTGCGGCGGCAGCTGCACCTCGAAGCGGCCGCCGGCCATGCCCAGCGTCTGCATCGCCTGAGTGACGGCGGCGGACAGCGTTTCAGCCGCACCGCGGCGGGCGCGCGAAACCTCGGCGGCCAGTGCTCGATAACGCTTGTCCGCAGCGGCCAGCGCATCTTCCAGCGCGGCGGAATCGGTGGCGGCATCCAGCGTGCGCAGCTCGTCGCGCCAGCCGGCCAGCAGCGCCGGCAGTTCCTCCGGCGGACGGCGGTAGCGCCGCGCCAGGCCCATCCAGGCCGACAGCCGTGCGTCGACCTCGGCCAGCCGCTCGGGGTCGAGGTCGGCATGGCCGAGGTAGCCGTTCAGCGAATGGGCGGCATCCTGCAGCTGCGCCATCGCGCCCTGCAGCACCTCCACCACCGGGCCCAGGCGCGCATCGTGCTCGGCCACGTCGGCCAGCAGGTCGATCGCGCGCTGCGTGCCGTGTTCGGCGGTGGCCTCGCCCTCGCTCAACAGTTCCAGTGCGCCCCGCGCCGCGTCGATCAGGGCCTGGCCGTGGGCGAGACGTTGGTGCTCGGCGCTCAGCTCCGCCCATTCGTCGTCGCCGGGCGCCAGCTTGTCCAGTTCGCCGATCTGCCAGGCCAGTCGTTCACGTTCGCGCTCGATCTCGTCGCGGCGTTCGCGGGCGCGGTCCAGCGCCTCGGCCGCGGCTTTGCGCTGGGCGTAGGCCTCGGCCAGCGCGCGGGTGTCGATGCCGGCTTGGCCGTCCAGCAGCTCGCGCGTGGCGGCGGGGCGGGTCAGGCCCTGCCAGGCATGCTGGCCGTGGATGTCGAGCAGCGCATCGGCCAGCTCGCGCAATTGCGTCACGGTGGCGGGGCTGCCGTTGATCCAGGCCCGGCTTTTCCCCTGCGCGTCGATCGTGCGGCGCAGCAGCAGCGTGTCGTCGGCGTCGAAGCCGGCGTCGTCGAGCCAGGGGCGCAGCGACGGCGCGGCGTCGAACTCGGCGCTGACCTCGGCGCGCGGCGCACCCTCGCGGACCACACCGGCGTCGCCGCGGCTGCCCAGCGCGAGCTGCAGCGCGTCGATCAGGATGGACTTGCCGGCGCCGGTCTCGCCGGTGAGCACCGAGAAGCCGGCATGGAAATCGAGCTCCAGGCTGCGGACGATCACGAAATCGCGCAGCGTCAGGCGGCGCAGCATCTAGACGACCCCTTCGTACCAGCGCAGCTTGCGCCGCAGCGTGGCGTAGTAGCTCCAGCCGCGCGGATGCAGGAAGCGCACGCGGTGCGCCGAGCGCCGCATGCGCACCTGGTCGCCATGCAGCAGGCTGGCCAGGCGCTGCATGTCGAAATTGGCGGACGCATCGCGGCCGGCCACGACGGTGATGCGCACCTCGCCCGCATCGGGCAGCACGATGGGCCGGTTGGACAAGGTGTGCGAGGCGATCGGCACCAGCACCCAGCCGGCGATGCCCGGGTGCAGGATGGGGCCGCCCGCGGACAGCGAGTAGGCGGTGGAGCCGGTGGGCGAGGCGACGATCAGGCCGTCGGCCCGGATGTTGGCGATGAACTCGTCGCCGATGTCCACCCGCAGTTCGACCATGCCGGACGTCGGCCCGCGGTTCACGACCACGTCGTTCATCGACAGGCCTTCGAAGATGCGCTCGTTGTCGCGCCAGACCTCGCCTTCGATCATCGTGCGGTGTTCTTCGGCGTAGTCGCCGGCGATCATCGGTGCCAAGGCATCGCGGAACTGGCCGATGGTGACGTCCGTGATGAAGCCCAGGCGCCCCTGGTTGATGCCGACCAGCGGCAGGTCGAAGCGGGCGGCCTCGCGTGCGAAGCCGAGCATCGTGCCGTCGCCACCAACGACGACGGCGAAGTCGCAGCGCGCGCCGATCTGTTCGAAGTCGAGCGCGTCGTAGTCGGCGACGCCGGTGTTGCGGGCGGTCTGCTGCTCGAAGGAGACTTCCAGGCCCTGCCGCACCAGGAATTGCGCGATTTCCTCCAGCACCGGCCGGATGCCGTCGGCCTGGTATTTGCCGACCAGCGCGGCGTGGTGGAAACGTCGGCCCATGTCGGCCCAAGGCACTGCGTGCGGGGTGGAAAGAGGTGCGAACGATTACACCACAGCACCTGCGGCGCACGAGGGCTGGCGACAGGGCGGCGTGGGTCGCGTACTTACAATGAAATACCCATGGACGAGCGTGCCCGCACCCTGCTGAAGACCCTGGTCGAGCGCTACATCGCCGACGGCCAGCCGGTCGGCTCGCGCACCTTGTCCCGCGCCTCGGGCCTGGAGCTGTCGCCGGCCACCATCCGCAACGTGATGGCCGACCTGGAAGAGCTGGGACTGATCGCCAGCCCCCACACCTCCGCCGGCCGCGTGCCGACCCCGCGCGGCTACCGGCTGTTCGTCGACACGCTCATGACCGCGCGACCGATCGACCTGGAGCATGCGCCGCCCGATATCGCCGGGGTCCGCCAGCAGCTGCAGCCGGACCAGCCGCAGCGGGTGATCGCGCAGGCGGCGCAGATGCTGTCCAGCCTGTCGAACTTCGTCGGCGTGGTCACGGCACCCAAGCGCGCCGGCGTGTTCCACCACATCGAGTTCATGCGCCTGGGTGAGAAGCGCGTGCTGGTGATCCTGGTCTCGACCGATGGCGACGTGCAGAACCGCGTCATCTTCACCCCGCGCGACTACACGCAGGCGGAACTGGGCGAAGCCACCGCCATGCTGAACAGCCACTACGCGGGGCTCGGCATGGACGAGGTGCGCGAGCGACTGCGCAACGAGATCGACAGCCTGCGCGACGAGATCGCGCTGCTGATGAAGGCGGCGGTGCAGACGGGCCAGGATCCGCTGCGCGCCGAGGGCGAGCAGGTGGTGGTTTCCGGCGAGCGCAACCTGCTGGGCGTGCAGGACTTCGGCAACGACCTGGGCGCCTTGCGCAAGATGTTCAACCTCTTCGAGCAGAAGACCGAGCTGATGCGCCTGCTCGAGAACTCCAGCCGTGCCGAGGGCGTGCGCATCTACATCGGCGGCGAATCGGGCGTGGTGCCCTACGAAGAGCTGTCGGTCGTCTCGGCCCCTTACGAAGTCGATGGCCGCATCGTCGGCACGCTGGGCGTCATCGGCCCCACCCGCATGGCCTACGACCGCATGATCCAGCTGGTGGACATCACCGCCCGGCTGGTCAGCAACGCGCTCTCCGGACAGAAGTGACGGCCGCGCCCGGCGCGGCCGGGTGCGGACCGGTCGGGCTCGCCGCCGGGGAGGTCGTCAGGGCGCGATCTTCACGATGTGCGAGGCGGTGAAGCTCACCGTCTGCACCGGGCGGGTCACCGTGCTGTTCGTGCCCGAGAGCTGCTCGGCCGACGTGAAGTCCAGGCGCGTCGTGCGGCCGCTGCCGGTCAGCGACAGGCCGGTGAACTGGCTGCCGGTGAGGGCGCCGGTGAAGATGTCGTAGCTGGTCGTCTTGTCCGCGTTCAGGGTCACGTCGATTTGCACGCCGATCTTCCCGTTGCCGGTGTTCAGCACGCAGAAGACCAGGTAGGCATTGGCCGGAGACGACTTCTGCCAGACGCCGGCGTACTCCGTGGCCACCCAGGCCAGCGCGAGCTGGGCGTTGAAGGGCTGCTGCACGCCGCCGATGCTGGTGCTGCCGTTCATCGACGAGCCGGTCACCTGGGCGCTCAGCAGGTCGGCCGGGGCGGTCAGGCCTTGCAGCGTGATCGCGCTGGCCGAGCCGCTGCCGAGCCACACCTTCAGCGCGTCGAAGCTTCCGGGCACCTGCAGCGCGAAGGTGGACCCGCTGCTGCCGTCCTGCATGAAGACCACGTAGTCGCCGTTGCTGGTCGTCCACAGCCCGCTGACGCTGGCCTGCGCCATCGGTGCCACCAGGGCAAGCAGCGCAGCCGACCACAAGTGCCAGGCGCTCAACGCGATTCGCAGGGCGCGGCGCAGGCGGACGGTGGCGGCAAGGAGCGTGGAGGTGGGTGCGGTGGCCATGGTCGGTGGGTTGCGGGTGAAGACACGACCATTGCAGCGCGACTGGCCCGAGGCCGATCCGACGAAATCCGACGCTGCATGACGATGTTGTTACAGCGCGGCGGCGTTCCGGCCGGTGCTGCCGCCCGTCGCCGGGTCCCTCGCCGCGGGCGCCACCTACAATCCGCGCCTTCCCTCGCGGGGCCGTTAGCTCAGTCGGTTAGAGCAGAGGACTCATAATCCTTTGGTCGCTGGTTCGAACCCAGCACGGCCTACCAGTCCACACCGCGCCATCCGCTGCAGCGACCGCCGACCTTCGGCCCATCAGGACTGCGTCGTATCCCGTCCCTCACCTCGCACCCGCGGGTGCTGGGCCCAGGCTGGCATGCGGGCCATGTAGGCCAGCGTCCGGCGTTCTGCTTCGTCGCGCGACAGTCCGGCCTCTTCGCGCAGCGCCCACTGCACCATGCGCTCGAAGCGCGTGTCGAAGTCCTGCAGCCGCCCTTCGGCGTCGACGCAGTAGGCGCAATAGCTGCCGTTGTCGATCGGCATGCCGCAGCTTTCGCATTGATGTGTCATGGCGAGGGTTCTCCGTGGTTTGGTTTCAGGGCCGCGATGAGTGATCGCAGGCCGGCCAGCAGTGCGCCGCGCTCAGCGGGCGAGAGAGCGCCTGCCGCGCTGGCCAGCAGCGTGGGGTCCAGGACTTCCAGCGCCTGCAGCAGGTGCTCACGGCCTGCCGGGCTGAGCCAGATGAGGGCGCGCCGCGCGTCCCCCTCGTCGCGTTGGCGGGCGAGCAGGCCTTGCGCCTCGAGCGTCGCCACCTTCGCGCTCAAGGTCGACAGAGCGCGGTCGAAGTGCTGCGACAGCTCGGACAGCGTCAGCGGCCCGGCCTGCGAGAGGTGCATCAGCAGCGCCGTGGTTTCGGCGGAGGGCGCGGCGCACGCGTTGTCGATCCGGCGGACGGCGTGGTGGTACAGCTCGCGGTAGAGCCGGCCGAAGTCCTGCGCGAATGCCTCGGTGTCCATGCGGGCATTCTGTGGGCCGGTGGATGCTTCGAACAGTCCGAAGTAAACCGGCTGTGCATGCGGCGCGCCTGCCAGGCGCACCGCGGCTGTAGGCAGTGTCCCATTCCGGTGTAGGACCGCGGCGCGGCCGTCCATTCGGGAACCACGATTGCCGCGCCATGAGCCCCACTCCAAGGAGCTTGTGATGAAGACGACAACCGGGATTCCGGCCGTCGCGCTGGTGCTGAGCGCGGTGCTCGCCGGCTGCACGACAACCGCGACCGTGACGCCGGCCTCGAGCCCGAGCGCAGCGGTCGGGCTCTCGCCGCTGACGGCGGAGCAGAAGCGCGACCTGGCCGAGGGTTACGACGACACCTTGCGCCGCCTGTACGCGATCTCGCCCAGTAGCCGCCAGCTCGTGGCCGACGCGGCCGGCGTGCTGGTGTTCCCGCGCGCGGTGTCGGCCGGCCTGGTGGTCGGCGGCGAGATCGGCAACGGCGAGCTGCGGGTCAAGGACAGGCATGCGGGCTACTACCGCACGACCAGTGCCTCGGTCGGGCTGCAGGCGGGCGCACAGTCGAAGGCGCTGGTGTTCCTGTTCACCAACGCCGACTCGCTGCGTCGCTTCCAGGACAGCAAGGGTTGGTCGGTCGGTGCCGATGCGTCGGTGGCGTTGTTGAAGGTTGGCGCCAACGGCGAGATCGACATCAACTCCGCGCGTGCACCGGTGGTGGCTTTTGCGTTGACCAACATGGGCCTGATGGCGAACCTGTCGGTCGAGGGCACGAAGATCACGCGCATCGGCTGATCGCAGTCGTGCGGACGCCGCGCGGCCGAGCTTGAGTGGCTGCCCCGCGGCCCTGGTAGAGTCGCCGCGTCGCGGCAGGCCGGGCGCGCTCGCCGGCTGCGTTCGCCGATTCAGAACTCGAACGCCGCCTTCACGACGAAGCCGCGATCGAATTCGCTGCGGGTGGCTCGGGGGCTGAATTCGCCGTGGCCGCCGCCCTGCAGGTTCAGCAGGGCGACGGACAGCTCCACGCTGTTCGCCGGCCGCCACGCCGCGCGCAGGTTCACCGACGTGTAGGCCGGCACGTCCGCGCTCGGCAGGCGCGAGACGTGCCGCAGGCTGAGGTCGACGTCGATGTGCGGACCGAGGTCCCAGCTGCTCTGCAGCGTGGCCTGCCGCTCCGGATTCGCGCCCTTGGCCGCGCGCGGCGCATTGAAGTCGTTGCTGCCCGGGTACAGCACGAAGTGCTGCCAGAGCCGGGTGGCACCGGCCTGAAGGCGCCAGTTCGGCATCAGCTGCACCGCGCCCCACAGCTCCAGCCCCTGCACCTCGGCCTTCATCGCGCTGTTGAACACGACCGAGCGGCGATCGGGGGCGACCTGCTGCGTTCGCAACTTGTCGTAGGCGGCGTGGAAGGCGCTGACCGAGAGGCTGGAGCGCTCGGTCGGCCGGCCGCGGTAGCCCAGCTCCGCGACCTTCGCGACCTCCGATTCCACGGGCGCTCCGCCGCGCAGCAGGAACGGCGGCCGCCCCGGCACGAAGGTGTCGCGGTCCAGGCGCGACGGTGCCCGCACCGTGCGGGACAGCGCGCCCCAGACCAGGTGGTTCTCGTCGCGCTTCCAGGCCAGCCGGGCGCTGGGCAGCCACTCGTTGCCGGTGTAGTCGTTGCGCTCGACGCGGGCGCCCAGCGTCAGCTGAAGGCTGGGTCGCAGCTGCACCTGGTCCTGGGCGAAGAGGCTGGCCCATTGCTGGTTCAGCCGCGCCGGCAGGAACGCGACGTAGCGGCTGTTGGTCAGCCGGTCCCGGCTCGCCCGCAACTCGCCGCCCCACACCAGCTGGTGGCCGGACCAAGGCATCGAGCGGTGCAGGAACTGGATGTCCGCCACGTCCAGCGTCTCGGCAAAGGTGGGGTCGACCGTGCGCTTGGTGCGGTCGAGGCTGCCTTGCAGCACCCAGCTCGTGCCGGCGTCGAGCTGCCGCTCGAAGCGAGCGACCAGGCTGGCGCCCGAGGTTGGTATCGGTCCCAGCGGAATCGTCGTGCCGGCGACGACGATGCTGCCGGGCGCGGGCTGCTCGCGCTTGCCGTCGTAGGCCTGGCCGATCAGCGCGAAGCGGTCGCGGCCCCCGGCCCAATCGAGTCGCCCGCCCATCTGGCTCGCACGCTGCCGGTCCTTCACGGCCACGCCGGCCTCGGTCCAGGTGTGGTCGCGCCGAAAGGCCTTGGCATGCACCCGGTAGCTGGCGGATTCGCCCAGCCGGCCGCCGTGGCGCCAGGCCAGGTCGGCATCGGCATTCCCGCCCAGCGCGGTGACGAGGTCGCCCTGCGTCCGTTCCGCCGATTTGGTGACGATGTTGATGATGCCGTTGACGGCATTGACGCCCCACAGCGTGCCACCCGGGCCGCTGATCACCTCGATGCGGTCGACGTCTTCCAGCAGCAGGTCCTGCACGTCCCAGAACACGCCGGAGAAGAGCGGCGTGTAGACGGATCGGCCGTCGATGAGGACCAGCAGCTTGTTGGCCGAGGGGCCGTTGAAGCCGCGGGCGCTGATCGCGTAGCTGCTCGCGCTGATGCGGGCCACGTGCAGATTGGGCGCTAGCCGCAGCGCCTCGGGCAGGCTGGTCGCGCCGGAGCGGCGGATCTGGCCGCTGGTGATGACGAAGATGGCGGCCGGCGCGTCGGCCAGCCGTTCCGGGCGCTTGGAGACCGAGCTGATGCTGATCGTGCTGAGCTCTTCGATGCTCAGGTCGGCCAGGCTGGCCACCACGAGGGGCGAGTCCCCGTCATCGCGCTGCGCGGCTCGCTCGGCGGCCAGCGCCGGTGCCATGGGCAGTGCGGACAAGCACATGGCGAGCGCCAGTCCATGCCTGGATAGAGGTCTCGCGCCGGTTCTGCTGCAGCTGTTGGATTGCGTCATCCCTGAGGCGGCTCGAACGCCGGCCTTTGGCGGTCGATTGGAGCAGGAGACATCGGGCGCGGCAACATCCGCGCAGCGCTCAGGGAGACTGGTGGCGGATCAGCCCAGCGCCCACTCGAAGCGGTTGGGCAGGCCGTTCAGCTGGTTGCCGGAGAAGCGGTTGTGCGCCGGGACCATCTGGTGGTTCAGCTCCCGCTGGATGGCGACGCGGGTGCGCCCGCTGGCTGAACTGAACAGGTTCTCGATGATCGACACCCAGTCCGAACCCCCGGCGCGGAAGTCCAGCGCGTAGGCGCCGGGCCCGCCGTTGCCGCAGTCGTCGAAGTGGTTGTCCTGCAGCAGCAGGCGGCGCGCATGGTGCACGCTGAAGCCGACCCCGCTGCCGCTGCCGCAGTGCAGGAAGTGGTTGTTGCGCACGATGACGTCGTCGGCCCGCTGGTCGGGGCTGACGTAGCCCACCATCGAGCCATCGAGATCGGAGAAGCGGTTGTCCTCGATCACAGCGCCGCCGACGCCGGTGAGGCCGAAGCCGCGCCGTGCGCCGCGCACGATGTTGCCGCTGACCGTCAGGTCATGCCGCGGCATGCCGTCGTCGATCCCGCCCAGGGGCATGTGCAGGAAGTTGATGCCGAAGGCATCGCAGCCGTCGATGATGTTGTTCGTGACCAGGAAGTTCGTCGGCGCCACGGTGTAGCGATGGCGCGCCGGGACGATGGCGATCGCCGCCACGTTGCCGCCGATGTTGCGGAAGCGATTGCTGCTGACCATGATGTTGCGAACGATGTGGAAGGGCCCGCTGTTCGGCTCGACGTCGATCGCGCCCGGCATGTTCGGGCGGGTGCAGTTGTGGAACAGGTTGCGCTGGATGACGATGCCGTCGCCATCGATCACGCTGACTCCGTTGCGGTTGTCCTTGTTGACGCCGTCGAACTCGTTCTCGATGACCAGCACGTTCTCGTTGTGCCGCGCGGTGCCGTCGCTCGCTTGCCCGCCGAGGTACAGCGCATCGCCGCGGAAGCCGCGCAGCACGCAGCGCTGCAGCTTGGCGTTGCGCACGCCGCGCAGGTCCACCAGGTGCACGTGCTCGGAGAACCCGGCGGTCTCCACCGCGCCCTGGAGCTGGAGGTCCTGGATCGTGATGCCATCCAGCAGCTCGGACGTCTTTGAAGCGCTGGCGTACAGCATCGACTGCGCCGCGGCCTGCATCAGCGTGGCGCGGCCCTCTTCGCCCTGCAGCAGCAGGCCGGCGCGCAGGCGCAGCCGGTTGATCCTGTAGCGGCCCGCCGGGACGAAGACCGGTGGCCCGGCATCGATCGCGGCCTGCAGCGCGGCGGTGTCGTCCGCCACGCCATCGCCCCTGGCATTGAACGGTGCCGATCGCACGTTGACCGACCCTGGCGGGGGTGCCGCGGCGGTCCGGTTCGTCGGCACGCCGGCATCGCGGGCCGCGGCGGCTCCGGACGGGCCGCTGCTGCTGCCACCGCCGCAACCGGCCAGCCCACCCATGCCCAGCAGGCCGGAAAGGTGAGCGCCGCCCAGCAGGCTTCGGCGCAGCATCAAGCGTCGGAATTCGTCCATCGTGAATCCAGTCTTGTGGGTTGGAAAGGGGGGAGTCGGTGGTCGCGCGCGCTGTGGGCTGGGCCGGTGCGCGGTCGGACGCGGTCCCCGATCTTTGCGGCATGCGGGTGCTGCCGCAGCGTTCCGGGGGTGACATGGAGGTGACATGCCCCCGCGGCCGCGCCCAGGTTCGCGGTGGCTCGGGGCCTGTGCGACGATGCGTGTTTTCTCGAGGGGGGCGGCGTGGACACTGCGCTGGTGGTCGTCGATGACGAAGCCGATGTCGTTGAAAGCCTGCAGGTCCTGCTGGAACTGGACGGCTACACGGTGTTCCCGGCTGCCACGGCGGAGGCGGCCTTGCAGCTGGTCGAGCAGCACCGCCCGGTCGGGGTGATCCTGGACCTGGGCATGCCGGTGGTGGACGGGCTGGAGCTGGCCCGGCGGCTGCGGGACCGCCACGGCGCCGATCTGCCGCTGGTCGCGGTCACCGGCTGGTCCGATCCGGAGGAGCGCGAGAAGGCGGAGCTGGCGGGGGTGGACTACGTGCTGGTGAAGCCGGTCGACGCGGAGGCCCTGCGCAAGCTGTTCCCGCCGATGAACTGAGGGCCGGCGGCCAAGCCGGCTCGCCGCCGTCGAACCAAGGGCCCGTTCACGCGTCGGCGTCGATCAGCTTCAGCCCCAGCGGCAGCGATTCGCCGAAGACGCTGCGCTCGCCTGCCGCGTCCAGCGCCACGGCCTCGCGCAGGCGCTGGGCCCAGGCCGGCGGCGCGTGCAGCGCTTCGAGCCGGGTGGCCACCTGCTCGCGCCGCTGCGGCGGCAGGTCGCGCGCGCGGTCGCCGGCCAGGCGGGCCAGGTTGGCCGCGGCCGCCGCGGCGCCGTCGACGTGCCTCCAGTCCAGCGCCAGCAGCGCTTCCAGCCAGGCGTCGGCCGTCTCGACGGGCACCACGCCGTGGGCGCTGCCGTGGAAGGGCACGCGGGCACCGAGCCGGCCTATCGCCCAAAGGACGTGTGTGGTGTCCGGCGCCGACCGCGATTTCCGCGGTGCCTGCAGCTGCGCCACCAGCCAGTCGCCGAACTCCGCCTTGTGCTCGGGGGCGATGCGTTCCAGTGCCGCGCCCAGCCGCACCATGTCGTCCGGCTGGCCCTTGACGAGGGTGGGCGAGCGGTGCTGCAGCGCGTCCGGGCCCAGCTCGTGGCCGCGCAGGTTGAAAGCCACGTCCTGCAGCAGCCGCAGCTGCGCATCGTCGGCCAGGCCGCCGGCCACGCGCCGCCACAGCGTCCACCACTCGGCGCAGACCTGCGCGTCGCGGCCATGCTGGACCCCCGGCTCGAAGAGGGGCCACAGCTGCTCGATGCGCCAGCCGTCCAGCGCATCGCCGAAGCCGGGGCGCAGGCACCAGCCGGCCAGGCTGAGCCACAGCCGCTCGTGGTCGGCCGAGCGGCGGCGGCCGCGGGCGCGGCGCAGCAGTTCGTCGAAGAGCGGCCGCAGCAGCGCCAGGCCCCAGTTCTCGCGCGCGCCCAGCAGCGCTTCCAGCTGGTTGCGCAGCTGCTTCACCGCCTTGGCGTCCACCGCGCGGTCGCGGGCACCGAAGACGCGTTCGATCGCGGCGACCGCGTCGGCGAAGCGCGGGTGGATGCCCGGCGCCGGCGCGGTGGCTTCGGCCCGCAGCTGGAACTGCAGCTTCCAGGACTGCGCGGGGTCCTCGTCGTCGGTGCATTCGACGTCCAGCGTGCCCAGCTCGGTCAGGCGGCTCGTCAGGTGCACCGGGATGTCACGGCGCGCCGCTCCGTCTGCGCGGCGCACCACCGTGGCCAGCGGCGGCAGCGGGGTCACCGGCTGGTCCGCCAGGTCGACCAGCTCGCCGGCGTGCACGCTGCCGCTGGTGGAGGCGACGAGGTCGAAGCGCACCGGCTCGCCGCTTTTCAGCGCGAAGCCGCGGTCCGGCAGCGCCACGGCCTGGCCTTCTTCGCTGCCGCGCGGCAGCACGCACACGCCGCGGCGCGCGCCATCGCCCTGGGCGTCGAGCAGCAGGAAGTAGTTGCGCGCCGATCCGCTGCCGATGCGCGGCCCCGTGCCGCGCCGTGCCAACGCGTGCGCCACAGCGCCGCGCGCGACGGCGAGGTCGGCGTCGGCGTTGTGCAGCAGCTTCGGCGGCGCGCCGCGCCAGGCGGCCAGCGTGTCCTGCAGGCGGTGGACGATGGCGTCGGCATGGAAGACGCCGCCGTTCAGCAGCAGCGCGTCGGGCCAGCCGGCGTCGGCATGCTCGTGCAGGAAGGCGGCGATGTGGCGCGTCACGGCCGGGTCGCTGGCATAGGGCAGGCCGAAGGCGACGAGACCGGCGCCGGTGCGTTCGCGGCGCGGCAGTTCGTCGGCGGTCCCGGCGGGGAAGAAGCCGTCGAGCACGAGACGCTCGACCTCGTCGCGCCGCAGCGTGGCGGAGCGGGCACCGCCGATCAGCTTCGCGCCCGCGCCGAGCAGCGTGACCGTCGCGCTGTCCGGTGCCCCGTCCGACAGCAGCCGCTCCTTCGCTGCACGGCACTGCTCGACCAGCTGCGACAGCTCGCCGGGGGACAGCCCCCGCGCGCCCTCCGCGGCGCCGGGCAGGCGCCGCTCCGCCAGGTGGGCCAGTGCCAGGTCCATGTTGTCGCCGCCCAGCATCAGGTGGCGGCCCACGGCGACGCGCTGGAAGCGCGGCGCCTCGTCCCGTTGCCCGGCGCGCTCGAAGCGCGGCACCCCGTCACGTTGACCGGTGCCCTCGCCACGCTGGCCGTCGCCATCGGCCTCGACCCGCACCAGGCTCAGGTCGGTGGTGCCGCCGCCGACGTCGCAGATCAGGATCAGGCGCACGCCGGCCAGCGCCTCGGCGAGCCGCGTGCGGTGGCGGAACAGCCAGTCCTGCAGCGCGGCCTGCGGCTCTTCCAGCAGGCGCAGCTGGGGCAGGCCGGCGTCGCGCGCGGCCTGCAGCGTCAGCTCGCGCGCGGCGTCGTCGAAGGACGCCGGCACCGTCAGCACGATGGATTGCGCCTCGAGCGGCGCCTTCGGGAAGCGCTCGTTCCAGGCCGCGCGCACGTGGGCCAGCACGCCGGCGCTGGCGGCCACCGGCGAGACTTTGGGCACCTCCGGCGGGGCGCCCCAGGGCAGGATGGGCGCGAGGCGGTCGACCGCGGCGTGCGAGAGCCAGCTCTTCGCGCTGGCCACCAGCCGGCCCGGCACGCGGGCGCCGAGCCGGCGCGCCAGCGTGCCGATCACGGCGCCGTCGGGCGAGGGGCCCCAGGGCAGCATCAGCTCGCCGGGCGCGATCTCGCCTTCGGCCGGGTGGTAGCGCAGCGAGGGCAGTAGCGGGCGCGGCGCCACCTCGCCGGGGGCGACCAGCTGCTCGATCTCGAAGAGGCGGATCTCCGGCTCGCCGGTCTGGCCGGTGGCGGGCGCATGGGCGACGACGGTGTGCGTCGTCCCGAGGTCGATACCGACGAAGTGAGCGGCCATGGCGAAGGGCGCGGCGGCTGCGGCGCGCGCCGGCTGGCGCGCGGGGCAGGGCTCAGGCGCCCGCGTCCTCCTGCCGTTCGCCGCGCACGTCGAACTCCACCTTCCAGCGCTCGCTGCCGTTCACCGGCAGCGCCTCCAGCTCCAGCGTGCCGGCTTCGGTGACGCTGGCATGCAACCGCACCGGCACCACTTCGCCGGGGCTGCGGCCTTCGGGCGGCAGCGTGGCGGAGATGGCGTCCAGCTCCTGCAGTTCCTCCGGCGACCAGAAGTCCAGCAGCGTGCCCACGGCATCCTGCCGCCGAACCGACGACGCGAAGAAGCGGAAATGCACCGGCTCGCCGACCACCAGGCCCAGCTCCAGCGCGGGCAGCGGCGCGTCGGTGCCTTCCTCCATGCCGAAGGGCGCGATGCACAGCGCCTGCACCGGCGGCTCCAGGCCCGGCACCGCGGGCATCGCCGATTCCACCGCGATGTAGTACGCGAACGCGGTGCCGCCGCGGATGCGCACGCCGCGGCCGCGCCGCACGCGGCCGTAGTACGCGGCCCCGCGGGCGACGGCCAGGTCGAGGTCGGCCCCGGCCAGCAGCCGCGCCGGTTCGGCACCTTCGGCAGCCAGCCAGGCGTTCAGTGTGGCCAGCGTGCGCTCGGCCAGCAGCGGCGACTTGAAGACCCCGCCGTTGAACAGCAGCGCGGTCGGGTGCAGGAAGCTCGCGCCTTCGGGAGGGCGGCGCGCGCCGCCCTCCAGCGTGTCCAGTGCGTTCTGCTGACGTCCAAGGAACGCGGCCAGGTGGCGCGTCACCGCGGCGTCCTGCGCGTAGGGCAGGCCCAACTGCGCCAGGCCGGCGCGCACCCGGCTGGTCGGCCGCGCGTCAGCCGCCACGGCAGGGAAGAAGCCTTCCAGGATCACCGCGGCCACCTCCTCGTGCGTCAGCTCGGTTCGGATGGCGCCGCCGATCAGCTTCGATCCACGGCTGGGCACCACGATGGGCTCGGCCGGCGCGCCGCTGCCGGCCAGCAGCCGTTCCTTGGCGCCGCGGCAGGCGTGCGTCAGCGCGCGCAGCTGCCAGGGATCGAGCGCGGTGCCCTTGGCGGCCAGCTTGCGCGCCACCGTGTGGGCCAGCGCCAGGTCCATGTTGTCGCCGCCCAGCAGGATGTGCTCGCCGACCGCGACGCGGTGCAGCTCCAGGCTGCCTTCGCGTTCCAGCACGGCGATCAGCGAGAAGTCGCTGGTGCCGCCGCCGACGTCGACCACCAGGATCACGTCGCCCGGCCGCACCTGCTTGCGCCAGGCGCCGCCGGCCGCCTCGATCCAGCTGTACAGCGCCGACTGCGGTTCCTCCAGCAGCGTCAGCGCGGGATAACCCGCCAACTGAGCGGCCTCCAGCGTCAGCTCGCGCGCGGCGGGGTCGAACGAGGCGGGGATGGTGACCGTCACGTCCTGGTCCGCGAAAGGCGCGTCCGGGTGGGCGGCGTTCCACGCGTCGCGCAGGTGCTGCAGGTAGCGGGTGGAGGCCTGCAGCGGCGACACGCGCGCCACTTCCGGCGGCGCATCGGGCGGCAGCACGGCGGCGCGGCGGTCGATGCCCGAGTGGCAGAGCCAGCTCTTGGCGCTGGACACCAGCCGGATCGGCGTGGTGGCGCCGCGGCGGCGGGCCAGTTCGCCGGTCACGTGGTCCGGCGCGGCGGCCCAGGGCAGGGTCAGCTCGCCCGGAGCCAGCTCGTCGGCATGCGGCAGGTACAGGAAGGAGGGCAGCAGCGGCAGGTTCTCGACCGTGCCCGGCGCGGTCAGCTGCGGGATCGGCAGCACCTGCAGCACCGGGCGGTCATCGTCGCTGGCGGCCAGGTCGACGTACGACAGCGCGCTGTGCGTGGTGCCCAGGTCGATGCCGATGGCGTAGCGGGCGGGGGTGGCGCCGGCGTTCACAGCTCCACCTCCGCCGGCGCCAGCACGCGCGCATCATGGCCGTCGGCCAGGCGCGGCAACTTCACCGTCGCCACGCGCCAGCCGCGGTGGGCCAGGCTGCCGGTGTAAGGGGCGCTGCCGGTCACGTTGCCCGTCAGGCGCACGGCCGCCGCATCGAAGCCGGCGGGCAGGGTGACGCGGCTGCCTTCGGCCTCGCCGCGCACCGGCACGATCTCGAAGTGCTCGCGCAGCACCTTGGCACAGCCTTCGTGCACCAGGCGCGCGGCGGCGCCGATCTGCGCATCGTCGTAGCCGGCCAGGCTTTCGCGGGTGAAGTCGATCAGCCGCGCTTCGCGCTGCAGCAGGGCCAGCAGCTGCAGCGCGGCATCGGCATCCAGCGTCTTCAGCACCGGCACCGGCACCGGGGCGGAAGGTGTGGGCGGGGTGGGTGGGGCGGAGGGTGCGGGTGGCGGGGCGGCAGGCGCGCCGCTGCGCAGCGCCGCGAAGCGCGCCGCGAAGCCGGCATCGCCCAGCACCGCGGCAAAGGCGCCGAACGCCATGCCGAGGCGCTGCAGGAACGAGGGTGAGGACGCGGGGTCGGCCATGCGAATGCTCCTGGCCCGCGAACGGTTGGGCGCCGGCAGGCCATCAGGGTTGAAAGCGCGGAGGATGCTCCGGCGGCGGCGGGGCCGCGGCCGGGTGGGAGCGGATCCCACGAATCGCCGCACACGGTGTTGCGGCGCAGCATTCTAGGGTGATCGACGTGATGGATCGGCGGCGCGGCCGTGACGGAACGTGTGCCGCGCGGCGTGCGGCCGGGCCGCCGTTTCAGCCCCCGGCCGGCGCAACGGAATGCTCAGACGTTCTTCGGGGGCTTCAGCGCCGCCACCGGCACCGCGCCGACGTCACCGTCGAAGAACACCACCGCGATGTGGTGCACGCGGCTGACCCAGCAGCCCGGGATCGATTCGCCCTGGGGCGTCACGAAGGAAGCGAGCTTGGCCGCGCCCCGGCAGGGGCCGGACTCGTCGTGGAAGACGATGGAGGCGCCGTTCTGCATCTCGGCCACGCCGAGCACGGCCGAATGGCAGGCGAACGAAAGGAGCCCGAGGGGCAGCAGCGCAATCGCTTTGTTCATGATGGCCTCGCCGTTGAGTTGAAGGGGGCCATGCCAGAGGCGTCGGCCACAGCGCGTTCGGGCAATCGCCGCGCCCGCGGCCTGTACGGGCCGATGGTGCGGCGCTGGGGTTCGGGTGCGGGTAGGACGGCACTGACGCGGGTCGGCGGACTCCGACAGCCGCAGGCGCCTTGCGCCGATGCTGGAGCCGCCGCGCACGGCCTATCGTCGTTTCATCGGCCCCAGGGCCGGCCTGCCGGAGGACCCGATGAATGCAAAGCTTGGCCTCATGCCCAACCTCACGCCCGACCTCACGCCCGACCCGTCACGGGGCCCGGCGCCACGTTCCCTCTTCTGGGCCACGCTGACGATCGCGCTGACGGCGGCCGGGGGCCTGACCGCCTGCGAGCCGCGCGTGGACAGCGAGGCCGCCGCCGCACGGACCGGTCCGGCCGATCCGGCCGATCCGGCCGCGCTGGCCGGGACGGATGTCCACAGCGCTCGCGTGCAGCGCGAGATCGCGCAGCTCGGCTCGGCCGGCAATGCGGCGCAGGACGCGTCCATCAGCGCCACCGTGCAAAGCCAGTTCGCGCTCGACAGCGAGTTGCGCACCTCGGGCATCACCGTCGACACCTTCCAGGGCCGCGTCGCGCTGCGCGGCGCGGTGCCGAACGGCCCGGCGCGCGAGCGCGCCGCGCAGATCGCGGCGTCGGTGGATGGCGTGCGCAGCATCGACAACCGGCTGGAAGTGCCGGCGGCCTGAGCCCGTGCGCCCCGCTGCTGGCGACGACGCGTCAATCGGATGCTAGGCGCCAGGCGATCGTTTCGCCGCCGCGCAGCGGCTTCAGCTGCGCATCGCCGAAGGGCACGGCGTCCGGCAGCTGCCAGGGCTCGCGCTTCAGCGTGATGCGGCCGGCATTGACCGGCAGGCCGTAGAAGGCCGGGCCGTTGAGGCTGGCGAAAGCCTCCAGCTTGTCCAGCGCACCGGCGTTGTCGAAGGCCTCGGCGTACAACTCCATCGCGCTCAGGGCGGTGAAACAACCCGCGCCGCACACCGAGGCTTCCTTCATCACCGCGGCATGCGGCGCGCTGTCGGTGCCCAGGAAGAACTTGGCGCTGCCGGACGTGGCCGCCGCCACCAGCGCCTCGCGGTGCAGTTCACGCTTGAGCACCGGCAGGCAGTAGTAGTGCGGGCGCAGGCCGCCCTGGAAGATCGCGTTGCGGTTGTAGAGCAGGTGGTGCGCGGTGATGGTGGCGCCGGTCAAGGCGTCGGCCTCGGCCACGTACTGCGCGGCCTCGCGCGTGGTGATGTGCTCGAACACCACCTTCAGCCCCGGGAAGTCTTGCCGCAAGGGCCGCATCACGCGGTCGATGAAGACCGCCTCGCGGTCGAACACGTCCACCGCCGGATCCGTCACCTCGCCGTGCACCAGCAGCAGCAGGCCCTCGCGCTGCATGGCTTCCAGCACCGGGTAGACCTTGCGGATGTCGGTGACGCCGGCGTCGCTGTTGGTCGTCGCGCCCGCGGGGTAGAGCTTGGCGGCGACGATGCCTGCCGCGCGCGCGCGGCGGATCTCGTCCGGGGCCAGCAGGTCGGTCAGGTACAGCGTCATCAGCGGCTCGAACGCCAGGCCCTCGGGCACGGCGGCGCGGATGCGGTCGCGGTAGGCGATGGCGGCCGCGGTGCTGGTGATCGGCGGCCGCAGGTTGGGCATGATGATCGCGCGGCCGAACTGGCGCGCCGTGTGCGGGACGACGGCGGCCATCGCGGCGCCGTCGCGCACGTGCAGGTGCCAGTCGTCGGGGCGGGTGATCGTGAGGCTGGAGGTCATGGGGCGAAGTTTCGCACCCGTTCCCAGTGCGGACGGTGCATCCAACCCGCCCCGGCGGCCGTAGACCAGTGCATCACCCTTGCTGATGGAGACGACGATGAGCGATGCCCTGACCACGGTCCAGAACGTCTATGCCGCCTTCGGCCGCGGCGACATGCCCGCGCTGCTGGCGCTGCTGCACGGCGACGTCGAATGGCAATTCGTCGGCGACAGCAAGGCCCCGCTCGGCGGCCGTTTCCGCGGCCCCGGCCAGGTGGCCGAGTGGTTCGGCCTGGTGGCGCAGCATGAAGGCATCCAGGTCTTCGAGCCGCGGCAGTTCCTGGCCGGGGCCGACCATGTCACGGTGCTCGGCTTCGAGCGCACGCAGGCGCTGCCCGGCGGCGGCGTGTTCGAGACCGAATGGGTGCATGTGTGGCAGCTGCGCGAAGGCCGCGTGGCGCGCTTCTTCGGCATCTACGACACCGAGGCCTCGGCGCGCGCGCGGCCCTGAGCGCAGGCTTCTCCGCCCCTCTTTCACCCCCCTAGAGTGCAGGTCCGGCCGCCATCGGCGGCTAGGGTTGCGCCGGGGGGCGCATGCTTCTTGCATCCCCTATGCTCGCCCACGCTCGGCGCCGGCCGACCCCGCTGGTGTCACCTGGACGAACCCCATGAGGAGATGCTCGACATGACGCATGCGACCGCGAAGTCCCTGATCACCGGCGCCCTGGCTGCCGCTTCCCTGGCGCTGGTCGCCATTCCGGCGCAGGCCGGCAAGACCATCGATGCGATCAAGGCGCGCGGTCAACTGGTGTGCGGCGTCAACACCGGGCTGGCGGGCTTTTCGGTGGCTGACAGCCAGGGCAACTGGTCGGGCCTGGACGTGGACGTGTGCAAGGCCATTGCAGCCTCGCTGCTGGGCGATGCCAACAAGGTCAAGTACGTGCCGCTGAACGCGCAGCAGCGCTTCACCGCGCTGCAGTCCGGCGAGGTCGACATCCTGTCGCGCAACACCACCTGGACGCTGACGCGCGACGCCTCGCTGGGCATGAACTTCACCGGCGTCACCTACTACGACGGCCAGGGCTTCATGGTGCCCAGCAAGGGCAAGATCAAGAGCGCCAAACAGCTGAAAGGCGCGACCGTCTGCGTGCAGTCCGGCACCACGACCGAGAAGAACCTCACGGACTTCTCGCGCGCCAACAAGCTGGCCATCAAGCCGGTGGTGTTCGAGAAGGTCGAGGCCGCCACCGGCGCCTATTTCGCCGGCCGCTGCCAGGCCTACACCACGGATGCCTCGGGCCTGGCGTCGGTGCGCAACAAGGAAGCCAAGGTGCCGGCCGACCACCTGATCCTGCCGGAGCTGATCTCCAAGGAGCCGCTGGGCCCGGCCGTGCGCCGCGGCGACGACGAGTTCTTCGCCATCGCCAAGTGGGTGGTCTTCGCGCTGATCGAGGCCGAGGAATACGGCATCACCCAGGCCAACGTCGACCAGCAGAAGAGCAGCACCGACCCGGTGGTGCAGCGCATCCTGGGCACCACGGAAGACACCGGCAAGCTGCTGGGCCTGGACAAGGACTGGGCCTACCGCGCCATCAAGGCCACCGGCAACTACGGCGAGATCTTCGAGCGCAACGTCGGGCCGACGTCGCCGCTGGGCCTGCCGCGCGGCGTCAACAACCTGTGGAACAAGGGCGGCATCATGTACGCACCGCCGGTGCGTTGAGGCGTTAGCACCGGGTTTGCCGACACCTTGGGCATGACGGCGCGCGCCGCTCCGAAGGCGAAGCGGGACTGGTCGCTTCGCAGCCGCGCAGTGCGCGGCCTGCTGTACCAGTTGATCGCCCTGGGGCTGATCGCCCTGGCGGTCTGGTTCCTCGCCCACAACACGCTGGAGAACATGCGTGTGCGCGGAATCCAGAGCGGCTTCGACTTCCTCACGCAGCCGGCCGGCTTCGACATCGGCGAGATGCCGGTGGCCTACGACGCGCTCGACCCGTACTGGAAGGCCTTCGGCATCGGCGTGCTGAACACGCTGCGGGTGGCCATCATCGGCATCGTGCTGACGACCGTCATCGGCACGCTGGTGGGCATCGGCCGCTTCTCGCCCAACGCCCTGGTGCGGGGGCTGTGCTACGGCTACGTCGAGCTGTTCCGCAACGTGCCCATCCTGCTGCAGCTCTTGATGTGGTACCTGCTGCTGACCGAGTGGCTACCCGACCCCGGCGAGCCGATGTCGGCCTTCGGCCTCTTCTTCCTCAGCAAGGGCGGCTTCAGCTTTCCGGTGCCGGTGTGGGGTGAGGCGCAGGCTTACGCAGGCATCGGCATCGTGCTGGGCGCTGCGATCGGCTGGGGCTGGTCGCGCTGGGTGCGGGTGCATTTCGACCGCACGGGGCGGCGCTTGTCCGTGGCACTGCCCGTGCTGGCGTTGGTCATCACCGGCGCCGTGGCCGGCTGGGCGGCGGGCGGTGCGCCGAACGAATGGAACCTGCCGGTGGCGGGCGACGTGGCGGTCGAAGGCGGCTCTGCGTTGACGCCGGAATTCCTGTCGGTGCTGTTCGGCCTGGTGTTCTACACCGCGGCCTTCGTCGCCGAAGTGGTGCGCGCAGGCATCCAGTCGGTGCCGCGCGGGCAGGTGGAGGCGGCCAACGCCATCGGCCTGTCGCGCGGGCAGCAGATGCGGCTGGTGGTGCTGCCGCAGGCTTTGCGCGTCATCATCCCGCCCATCACCAACCAGTACCTGAACTTGACGAAGAACTCGTCGCTGGCAGTGGCCATCGGCTATCCGGACGTGGTGTCGATCTCCAACACCGCCATCAACCAGACCGGGCGCGCGGTGGAGTGCATCGCGATCATCATGCTCGTGTACCTGACCACGTCGCTGGCGACGTCGGCGATCATGAATGGGTACAACAAGCGGGCGGCCATCAAGGAGCGGTGATGAACATCGGTCACCCGTCTACCGCGTTCTTGCCCTGCCGGGCCGGTGCGTGCTGATGGACAGCTTCCAGCCCATCCCGCCGCGCCCTTCGCCCGTCAGGACCGAAGGCGCCATCCCCTGGGTGCGCCGTAATCTGTTCGGCGACCCGCTCAGTGCGGTGATCACGCTGCTGCTGGTCGGCGGCTTCGCGTGGTGGCTGCCGGGCTTCATCGACTGGGCGGCGCTGAAGGCCGTGTTCGCGCCCGATGCCGACCGCTGCCAGGCCGCGCGCGGCATCGGCGCCTGCTGGGGCGTCATCACCGAGAAGCATCGGCTCATCGTCTTCGGGCGTTATCCCTTCGAGCAGCAATGGCGGCCCGAAGTGGCCACGCTGCTGCTGGTGGCGCTGCTGGTCGCCAGCTGCGTCCGCGCCTTCTGGAAGCCCTGGCTCGCGCTGCTGTGGGTGGTGGTGCTGGGCGCGTTCTTTGCGCTGATGCTGGGTGGTGTCGGCGGCCTGGCGCCGGTGCCCACCGACCGCTGGGGCGGCCTGCCGCTGACCATCATGCTGGCCACGCTGTCCATCGTCTTCGCGTTCCCGCTGTCGGTGCTGGTGGCATTGGGGCGGCGGTCGAAGATGCCGGCCATCCGCACGATCTGCGTGATCTACGTCGAGCTGATCCGGGGCGTGCCCTTGATCAGCGTGCTGTTCATGGCCAGCTTCATGTTCCCGCTGTTCATGCCGCCGGGCACCAGCATCGACGTGCTGCTGCGCGTGCTGGTGGGCATCACGCTGTTCGCTGCGGCCTACATGGCCGAGATCGTGCGCGGTGGCCTGCAGGCGATACCGAAGGGCCAGCAGGAAGCGGCCGACACGCTGGGCCTGAGGTACTGGCAGACGCAGCGCAAGATCATCCTGCCGCAGGCGCTGTCGCTGGTGGTGCCGGGGATCATGAACAACTTCATCTCCATCTTCAAGGACACCTCGCTGGTGACCATCGTGAGCCTCTACGAGCTGACCGGCGCGATGGGGCTGGCGTTGAATTCGGACGCCAATTGGCGGCCATTCAAGATCGAGGCTTATCTTTTCATCGCTGGCGTCTACTTCGTGTTCTGCTTCGCGATGTCGCGGTACAGCTTGTGGGTGGAGAAGCAGCTCTCCGCGTCGAAGAATCGTTAGGGGCGAAGAATGCGAACAATCTCCCGGGACGACATCGAGGTCGGAACGGTCGTCATCACCGTTGAGATTCCTTACGACGAGTTTGTCGCTCGATTTGGTGCGAAGCACTCCGATCATCCTCCCGATTGGGATGCTCCAGGTCCTGTGGAATTGTGGTTCTTCCAATTGCCCTGGGGCCACAAGATCACGCTTGAATATCACCTCACGATCTCTCAGGTGAACGTCTATGTCGAGTCCCTCGAAATGGAGGCCGTTATTGATTGCCTTGGTCTAAGGTCGTACAAGTGCTACCTCCACACGGATACCATTGCGCTGTTGAGGAAGCTCCATCCGGTGTACGCGCGCGATCTGAGCCCGAGCAGCTTGTACAGATTGGACGACAACGGCAACAAGGCCCTGGTGCGCTCCTATGAGAGCCGCCGCGCCGCCGATTACTTTCAGAATCTGTATGAATCTCGGGGCCACAAGCAGTCCTATTGGGTGGAGCAAGATGGCGAGACATGATTCCTCTGTATCCCTGCGTCGAGGGCGCGTCTCACAGCAAGTTGCCACTTGCGCCGGACGTTAGGAAGCCATGGCGACCGAATCCATCATCTCGTTCGAGAAGGTCAACAAGTGGTACGGGAACAACTTCCACGTGCTGCGTGACATCGACCTGAACGTCGCCCGCGGCGAGCGCATCGTCATCTGCGGTCCTTCGGGCTCCGGCAAGTCCACGCTGATCCGCTGCATCAACCGGCTGGAGGAGCACCAGGAAGGCACGCTGCGGGTCGATGGCATCGAGCTGAGCGACGACGTGAAGGCGGTGGAGAAGATCCGCAAGCAGGTCGGCATGGTGTTCCAGCAGTTCAACCTGTTCCCGCACCTCACGGTGCTGGAGAACCTGACGCTGGCGCCGATGTGGGTGGGCAAGATGCCGCGCAAGGAGGCGGAAGAACGCGCGATGGTGCAGTTGAAGCGCGTGCGCATCGCCGAGCAGGCGCTGAAGTACCCGCTTCAGCTCTCGGGCGGCCAGCAGCAGCGGGTGGCGATTGCGCGGGCGCTGTGCCTGACGCCCAAGATCATGCTGTTCGACGAACCGACCTCGGCGCTGGACCCGGAGATGATCAAGGAGGTGCTCGACGTGATGATCGAGCTGGCCGGCCAGGGCATCACCATGCTGTGCGTAACGCACGAGATGGGTTTTGCGAAAGCCGTGGCCGACCGAGTGATCTTCATGGACCAGGGGCAGATCGTCGAGCAGAACTCGCCGCACGAGTTCTTCGATAACCCGAAAAGCGAGCGGACGAAGGATTTCCTGTCCAAGATCCTGGGGCACTGACTCCCGCGGTTGTCAGGCACTGCCGGCGCTCGAGCGGCCTGGGGCCGCTGGGTACGGCCCGAGGCGGTCCACCCGATGCCGAGGTCCTGTGCGCATTCACGAACTGCGCAGGAACTCCCACAACGCCTGCGCCACCGGCTTGGCATGCCGCGCCACTTCGGCCCGCTCGCGGTAGATGCGCACTTCCATCGTCAGCTCGCCGACGCCGGGTGCCGAGGCAGCCACCAGGCGCTTGGCCTTCAGCTCCTTGCGCACCGAACTGGCCGGCAGGAAGGCGAGGCCGTGGCCTTCCAGCGCCATCGCCTTCAGGCCTTCGGACATGTCGGTCTCGTAGATGGTCTCCAGCGCCGGCGGCGTGGGCATCTGGCGGATGATCTGTTCGACCATGTGGCCCATGTAAGCGCCCGAGGCGTAGGCCAGCAGCGGTGCCGGCACGCTGCCGGTGGTCAGGCGGAACATCGGCTGGCCGGCGGCGTCGGCCTTGGCGTAGGCGGCCAGGGTTTCCTGGCCGAGCGACAGCATCTCGTAGCGGTCCGGGCTCAGCTGCAGCGGTTGAGAGGGGTGGTGGTAGGCGATCAGCAGGTCGCAGCCGCCTTCGGTCAGGCGCAGCACGGCATCGTGCACGTTCAGCGCGATGAGCCGGGTCTTCACCGAGCCGAAGCGGCCGCGCAGCGACATCAGCCAGTGCGGGAAGAAGGTGAAGGCCAGCGTGTGCGGCACCGCGAACTCGATGACGTCCTGCCCGCTGGCGCGGTGCGAGCGCATCAGGTTGCGGGCCGACTGCAGTGCGGTCAGGATCTCCAGCGCCTGGGCGTGCAGGGTTTCACCGGCGCTGGTCAGGCGCGTGGGGTAGGACGATCGGTCGACGAGGTCGATGCCGGCCCAGGCCTCCAGCGCCTGGATGCGGCGCGAGAACGCCGGTTGCGTCACGTGCCTTAGCTGGGCCGAGCGCGAGAAGCTGCGCGTCTCGGCCAGGCTGACGAAGTCTTCGAGCCACTTGGTTTCCACGCGGGGAGTCTAGCGGTGGGCCTGCGCGGGTCGCTATACGGGAGATTGCGTGGATGAATGGGCAGCGTCCGCGGCGTTCTGCTGCAGCCGCCACATGCGCGCGTAGCGGCCATCGGCCGCCAGCAGCTCGGCATGCGTGCCGGTTTCCGCGACGCGGCCACCATCGAGCACGACGATGCGGTGGGCATCCGCCACGGTGGACAGCCGGTGCGCGATCACCAGCGCGGTCTTGCCCTGCGCGGCGCTCTTCAGCTCCGCCTGGATCGCGCGTTCGTTGGCCGAATCCAGCGCCGAGGTGGCCTCGTCGAAGATCAGGACCGGCGGGTTCTTGAGCAAGGTGCGGGCGATGGCGACGCGCTGCTTCTCGCCGCCGGAGAGCTTGAGCCCGCGCTCGCCGACCACGGTCTCGTAGCCCGCCGGCGTGGAAGCGATGAAGCCGTGGATGTGCGCGGCCTTGGCCGCCGCTTCCACCTCGGCCGGCGTGGCGCCGGCGCGGCCGTAGCCGATGTTGTAGCCCACGGTGTCGTTGAACAGCACGGTGTCCTGCGGCACGATGCCGATGGCCCGGCGCAGGCTGCCCTGCGTCACCTGGCGGATGTCCTGGCCGTCGATGGTGATGCGGCCGCCGCTGACGTCGTAGAAGCGGTACAGCAGCCGCGCCAGGGTGCTTTTGCCGGCGCCGGAGGCGCCGACCACCGCCACCGTCTTGCCCGCCGGCACCTCGAAGCTCACGTCGTGCAGGATGGGCCGCGCGGGGTCGTAGGCGAAGCTCACGTGCTCGAAGCGCACGGTGCCTTCGCGCACGGCCAGGTCCGGCGCACCGGGCGCATCGGCCACCTCGCGTTCGCGTTCCAGCAGGCCGAACATGCGCTCCAGGTCCGTCAGGCTCTGCTTCACCTCACGGTACAGCACGCCCAGGAAATTGAGCGGGATGTAGAGCTGGATCAAGAACGCGTTGATCATCACCAGGTCGCCCAGCGTCAGCCGCCCGTCCACCACGCCTTGCGTGGCGCGCCACAGCATGGCCACCAGGCTCAAGGCGATGATCAGCTGCTGGCCGGTGTTCAGCAGCGACAAGGTGGTCTGCGACTTCAGTTGCGCGCGCCGGTAGGCTTCCAGGCCCTGGTCGTAGCGCGCGGCCTCGAAGGCCTCGTTGTTGAAGTACTTGACCGTCTCGTAGTTCAGCAGCGCGTCGATGGCGCGGGTGTGCGCCTTCGAGTCCAGCTCGTTCATCTCGCGCCGGAAGCGCGTGCGCCATTCGGTGACGGTGATGGTGAAGACCGTGTAGGCCGCCAGCGCGCCCAGCGTGATCCACACGTAGCCCCAGTCGAAGCGCCAGCCCAGGATGCCCAGCACCAGCAGCACCTCGATCAGCGTGGGCAGGATGGTGTAGAGCGAGTAGGAGACGAGGGACTGCAGCGCGCGCGTGCCGCGCTCGATGTCGCGCGAGAGGCCGCCGGTCTGGCGTTCCAGGTGGAAGCGCAGGCTCAGCTCGTGCAGGTGCTTGAAGACCTGCAGCGCGATCTGCCGCGCGGCGCCGAAGGAGACCTTGGCGAAGACCAGCTCGCGCAGCTCGGTGAACACCGAGGTCGACAGCCGCAGCCCGGCATAGGCCATCAGCAGGCCCACCGGCACCACCAGCACCGCGCGCAGGTCGCCCGGCTTCAGGTCCAGCGCGTCGACCAGGTGCTTCAGCAGGATGGGCACGCTGACGTTCGCGCCCTTGGCCGCCACCAGGAACAACAGCACGAGCGCCACGCGCCAGCGGTACTGCCACAGGTAGGGCAGCAGCTTGCGCAGCGTGGCCCAGTCGGAACGCGGTTCGCCGGGCGCGGCGGGCTGGGGCAGGCTGGAGGGGCTGGCTGAAGAGCTGGCGGAGCGTCGCATGGAGAATGCCGGGATCGAATCGAATGCAGGTGAAGGTGAATGACCGAGCCCACAAGTCCCGCTGTACCGGCCGCACTGACGGGGCCCAGCAGTTTGCCCGACGGCAGTGAACTGGTGCTGCGCGTCATGCCGATGCCCGCCGACGTGAACGGCAATGGCGACATCTTCGGCGGCTGGCTGATGGCCCACGTGGACCTGGCCGGCGCGGTGCTGCCGATGCGCATCGCCAAGGGCCGCATCGCCACCGTGGCGGTCAACCAGTTCGTCTTCAAGCAGCCGGTGTCGGTGGGCGACCTGGTCAGCTTTTATTCGAAGGTCGAGCGCATCGGCAACACCTCCATCACCGTGCACGTCTCGGTCATCGCCGAGCGCAACCCGGCCAACCTGCAGGTGGTGAAGGTGACCGAGGCCAACCTCACCTACGTCGCCATCGACAACGAGGGCAAGCCGCGGCCGGTGCCGCGCTGAAGCGCAAGGACCCTCAGGCGCCCCACAGGCGGTAGAGCCAGAACGGCTCCTCGTCCCGGATCCGTCGCCGCAGTTCGTCCGGAGCGAAGCCCGTCACGCGGCGCGTGGAGCGGCTGAGGTGCGATTGGTCGGCATAGCCGGTGTCGGCGGCCACCTCGGCCCAGCGCACGCGCTCGTCGTCCGCGGCCCTGGCCACCGTGAAGAAGGCCTGTTCGATGCGGCCCAGGCTCTGCAGCTCGCGCATCGGCTGGCCAGCCCAGGCCTTGATGCGGCGTTCCATCTGGCGCAGGCTGCGCCCGGCAGACGACTGGGCGGCGCGCATCGCCAGGCCCTGCGCCCAGTCGGCGTAGCGGTGGCCTTGCAGGGCCTGCTTCGGACGCACGGCCTGCCAGCGCGGGTCCAGGAAATCCTGCAGCCGCTGCACCTGTGCATCGGCGTCGGGCAAGGCAGCCAGGCCCCCGAACAGCCATCGCCACTCGGCCGGCAGCAGCGTGCTCGCGTCGACCACGCGGTTCACCAGCGCCGCCGGTTCCAGGCCGGTCAGCAACTGCAGCGCATCGGGCATCAGCACCAGCGACAGCACGTGCACCGGGCCCGGGTTCCAGCAAGCGGTGGGCTGCGTGTGCGGTCCGACCAGCACCAGGCCGCTGGGCAGCGGTTCGCGCGGGTCGTCCAGCCGCGCCGGGCGGTCGGGAAAGCCGCGCAGGAGTTCCGCCTCGCCTTCGAAGGTCACGTGCACCGCGCACAGCGGTGATGCCGGGAAGTAGGTCAGGCGCTGCGCGGGCGAGAGCGAGAGCCCGCGTGTGTCGCGCAGCATCACGCCGCGGGTGCAGGCGGACAGCGACAGCCGCGGCGTCCACAGGCGGTTGACGGCGGCCGAGACGGGGGCAGGCTCGTCCATGGCCGCCAGTGTAGGGGGGCGATGTCGGATTCGTTCAAGACCGTGAACCGGCGCCGCGGCGACCATGCAGGCCATGCAAACCACGACGTCCGCGCCTGCGCGGAGCCCCCGCGCCGGCCCCTCCGCCGGCCCCTCCGCCGGCCTTTCCACCGGTCCTTCCACCGGTCCTTCCACCGGCCCATTCGACCGCGATCCCACCGCCCGGCCGCCTGGGCCGCCATACCGGTGGTGGGGCCTTCCGCTGCTGCGTGCGATGCAGCGCGACTACCTGGGCTTCACCGCCGGACTGCAGCGCGATCATGGCGACATCGTCGGCATGCGATTGCTGCACTTCCACAGCATCGACCTCTTCGCGCCCGAAGCGGTGCGCGAGGTGCTGGTGGACCAGGCCGCTCACCTCGTGCGTTGGGAGCGGGGCGTCGAGGTCTTCGAGCAGGTCTTCGGCCAGAGCGTGCTGACGACCGAGGGCGCACTCTGGCAGCGCCAGCGGCGCATGCTGCAGCCGGCCTTCACGCCGCGCCGCGTGGCGGGCCATGCGCGGCTGATGGTGGAGGCCATCCGCCCCGCGCTGGCGCAGGCCCTGCCCGCCGGCCCGTCCGGCAGCACGGCCGACGTGGACATGGACGCGCTGTTCTCCACGCTGGCGATGGACGTGATCCTGCGCGTGCTGTTCAGCCGCAGCGCGGCGGCCGATGCACGCGAGGCGACGCAGGCGGTGCAGGTGTTGTCGCAGCTGGCGCTGCGCGAGATGTTCCGCCCCTTCACACTGCCCGACTGGCTGCCGCTGCCCGGCAAGGCGGCGAAGCGGCAGGCGCTGCGTCGGCTGCGCGGGTTGATCGGGCGCCACATCGACGAACGCCGTGCCGCGCTGGCCGCGGGTGACGCCGACGTGCCACGCGACGACCTGCTGGCCCTGCTGCTGGAACTGCGCGACACCGAGGGGCCGCAGGCCAGCGGTGAGCCGCTGAGCGCGCAGGAGGTGTTCGACCAGTGCATGGTCAGCTTCCAGGCCGGCTTCGAGACATCGGCCACGGCGCTGCTGTGGTGGAGCCGCCTGCTGGCCGACCACCCGGCCGCCGCCGAGCGCGCGCAGGCCGAGGTGGATGCGGTGCTGGCCGGCCGCGACCCCGGGCCGGACGACATGGCCGCGCTGCCTTGGCTGCTGGCGACGCTGAAGGAGGCGATGCGGCTGTACCCGCCCATTGCCGCCGTGCTCACGCGCCGCGCCACCGCGGACCTGAAGGTGCAGGGCTACACCGTGCGGCGCGGCACCATGCTGCGCATCACGCCCTGGGTGCTGCAGCGCGATGCGCGGTCCTTCCCCGAACCGGAAGCCTTCCGGCCCGAGCGCTTCCTGCCCGATGCCGCGCCGCCGCCGCGCGGTGCCTGGATGCCTTTCGGCACCGGGCCGCGGGTGTGCATCGGCCAGCACTTCGCGATGCAGGAGATGGTGCTGATCGCCGCGATGCTCTTGCAGCGCTGCAGCCTGGGCCTGCCGCCCGGCGCGCCGCCGGCCGAGCCGGAGCTGAACGTGACCCTGCGGCCGCGTGGTGGTGTCCGGCTCAGGCTGGTGAAGCGATGACGGAGACGAGAAGCGGCACCGCCGCGGCCTTCAAAGCGGGATCTGGTAGGCCTGCTCCACCAGCCGCTGCAGCCGGCGGTCGTCCTCGTCCAGGCGGCCCAGCTCGCGCCGGATGCGCTTGCTCTCGTCTTCCTTGATGTCCTTCTTCGCGAGCTGGTCGGTCAGCTCCTTGCGCTGGCGGCGGTTGCTGTCCTGCAGTTTCTTCAGCTCGTGGATCTGCTTGCCGATGCTGTAGCCGCGCAGAAAGGCAGCCTCGGCCGGCCCGGTGCAGACGCCGTGGTAGCTGGCGCCCTCGGCGCCTTTGCTGCGGCCGACGGAGGGCTGGCAATAGCTGCCCAGGCCCTGCTCGCGGCCGCGGGCGTAGGCGCGGCCATCGGGCACGATGCCGATCTCGCCGCAGGCCTTGGCGTGGGCGTCGAGCCGGTCCGCCGTGTAGCCGGCGCCACCGTCCTTGCGGCCGATGGCTGCCCAGTCGGCGCTGCGGCATTCCTTCTCCGACAGCGTGTTGCAGCCAGCCAGCAAGGCGGCGCAGCAGGCCAGCAGCAGGGCGCGCGGGCCCATCAGTCGACGAAGAAGTCGGGGATGAGGTCCTTGGTGCCGGGCACGACCGCATAACGGTCGAAGTCCGTGACGCCGTGCTCCGCCAGCAGCGTGTCGTCGATGAAGAAGTTGCCGGTGGTCGTCGCCGCGTCGCTGGTCAGGATCAGGTGGGCGGCGTCGGACAGGATCTCCGGCGTGCGGCACTTGTTGGTGTCCACGCCGGGAATCATCTGCAGTGCCGCGGTGGCGATGGCGGTGCGCGGCCACAGGCTGTTCACCGCGATGCCCAGCTTCTTGAACTCGCGCGCATGGCCCAGCGTGCACATGCTCATGCCGTACTTGGCCATGGTGTAGGCCACGTGCGGCGCGAACCAGTGGTCCTTCATGCTCAAGGGCGGCGACATGGTCAGCACGTGCGGGTTGCGGCCGGCCTTGGCCGAGGCCGTCAGCGCGGGCAGGCAGGCCTGGGTGCAGCAGTAGGTGCCGCGCGCGTTCACGCCCATCATCAGGTCGAAGCGCTTCATCGGCGTGGCGGCCGTGGGCGTCAGGTTGATCGCACTGGCGTTGTTCACCAGGATGTCGATGCCGCCGAAGCGCTCGATGCCGGCGGCCACGGCGCGGGCCACGGCTTCTTCATCGCGGATGTCGGTGGGCACCTGCAGCGCCTGGCCGCCCGCGGCCTCGATCTCGGCCGCCGCGCTGCCCAGCGTGCCGGGCAGCTTCGGGTTGGGCTCGGTGGTCTTGGCCACCAGGATGATGTTGGCGCCGTCGCGCGCGGCGCGCGTGGCGATGGCCAGGCCGATGCCGCGCGAGGCGCCGGTGACGAAGAGGGTCTTGCCCTTCAGGCTGCGTTCCATGTGTCGTCTCCTCTGTCTTGGCGCGTCAGAACTTCGAGAAGTCGGGCTTGCGCTTCTGGAAGAAGGCCTGGAAGGCTTCCATCGCCTCCGGGCTGCGCAGGCGGGCACCGAAGATCTCGCCTTCGGTGGCGATGGTCTGGTTGATGGCGGCCTTGCCGGCCGCGCGCATCAGGCGCTTGGTGTCACGCACCGCGCCGGGCGGCAGGCCGTTGAAGCGCTCGGCGATGCGGCGCGCGTGGTTGACCACCTCGGTGGCGGGCAGCACCGCATTGGCAATGCCGCATTCCACCGCCATCGCGCCGGTGAAGGGCTCGCCCAGCATCAGCTTTTCTGCCGCCCGCACGTGGCCCATCAGCTGCGGCAGGATCAGGCTGGAGGCGTACTCCGGCACCAGGCCCAGGCTGACGAAGGGCATGGCCAGGCGGGCCTCGTCGCTGACGTAGACGAAGTCGCAGTGCAGCAGCAGGGTCGTCCCGATGCCCACCGCGGCGCCGGTGACCGCGGCGACCACCGGCTTCTCGAAGGCGACCAGCGCCTGCATGAAGCGGAACACCGGCGAATCTGCGCCCTGCGGCGGCCGCTGCATGAAGTCTTCCAGGTCGTTGCCGGAGGTGAAGACGCCGGGCTGCCCGGTGATCAGCAGCGCCCGCACGGCGGGGTCGGTGGCCGCGGCGTTGATGGCGGCGGCCATGGCCTCGTACATCGCCATGGTCAGCGCGTTCTTCTTCTCGGGGCGCGCAATCTCGATCGTGCAGACGCCATTCAGCGTCGCGGTCTTGATGTGGTCCATCAGGTCTCCAGGTTTTTCGAACGTTATGAATTCAGGAAGCCGTGCACCCGAGGCCACAGCGTGGCCTGGAACTGCGGGCGGAAGAAGCCGAAGTGTCCGATGCGCGGCGCGCCGACGTCGGCCGGCGCGATGCGGGCCATGGTGCGCGGCGAGCCGGCGTAGAAACCGTGCAGCGAATCGGTGTTGCGTTCGGACATGAACTCGTCGTCCGTGAAGCTCATGCTGAGGATGGGCGTGGTGATGCGGGCGTACTGCGCCCGCAGCGCGGCACCGCCTTCGCCCATCATGTAGTCGCGATGCAGGCACCAGCGCCGCCACTGCGACATCACGCCGGCTGGCAGGTCGCCCACTTTCTTCAGCCGCTTGCCGGGGAAGTACCCGGCCAGCGGCAGCACCACCGGCACCACGAAGAACCACAGCCACCACACCATGCGCTTCAGCGGGGCGGCGTTCTCGACCCAGTAGCCGCTGCCGGTGCCCACGGTGACCATGCGCGAGACGCGGTCGCGGTTGGGCACCAGGCCGAAGATCTGTCCGCCCAGGCTGTGGCCCAGCCAGTGGATGGGCGTGGCGGCGGGCAGCAGGCCGTCCAGCGTGGCCAGGGCCGCGGCGGCGTCGCGCTCGGCCCAGGTGTGGATGTCGGCCTCGAAGCCGCGCAGGCTGCGGCGGTGCTCCGGCGGGCGCGACTGGCCCATGCCGCGGTAGTCGAAGCTGAGCACCACGATGCCTTGCTCGGCGAGCCAACGCGCAAAGGGCGCGTAGTAGGACTGCGACACCCCCATTGCCGGGGCGATCAGCAGCGCCGCGCCGGCCTGGGCGGGATCGCCGTGGAGCTGGCCCGACAGCGCGAAGCCGTCGGCGGTGGTGATCGTCAGCGGCTGCATGCGGCTGCTCCTCGGCTTCAGACGGCCGCCACTTCGGTCCAGTGGTTGGCCAGGTGCATCAGGTGGGCGCGGGTGTAGGCCCGTTTGTCCAGCGCGCCATAGGCGAAGTGCGGCTGCAGGGCCCCGGCGTGGCGCTCGAAGCGCTCGATGGCGGCCAGCAGCCGCGTGCTGGCGCGTTCCAGCGGCAGCGCGGCATCCAGCGCCGGCGCGCCGGGGATGGGCTCGGTCAGCGAATGGCTCATGCGGCCGCGCGCGTTGAAGACCGACCAGGCGCCCTTGCCGACGGTGCCCTGGAACAGCGCGGATTTCGGCTCGGGGAAGCCGTCGAGCGAATACTCGATGCTCTGCGCCGCGTGCTGCAGCACCTGCGACAGCGGCCAGCCGGCCGTGGTGCGGGCCTGGGGGCCTAACACCGAAAGTGCGCGCCTGACGGCCCCGAAGTCGGCGAAGGTGCCAATGGGTGACTCGCTGCAGCCGGCCAGCGGCAGCAGGGCGGCCGCGCTGGCGGCGATGGTCAGGCGGCGGCGCGGCAGGTCCATCGGGTCGGACGCCTCGCAGGCCTCAGAGGGCCTCGAAGATGCCCGCCGCACCCTGGCCGGTGCCCACGCACATCGTCACCATGCCGTGCTTGAGCTTGTGGCGGCGCAGCGCGTGCACCACGGTGGCGGCGCGGATGGCGCCGGTCGCGCCCAGCGGGTGGCCCAAGGCGATGGCGCCGCCCATCGGGTTCACCACCTCCGGGTTCAGGCCCACGGTGTTGATCACCGCCAGCGCCTGCGCCGCGAAGGCCTCGTTCAGCTCGATCCAGCCCATGTCGGCCAGGCTCAGGCCCGCGTACTTCAGTGCGGCCGGAATCGCTTCGATCGGGCCGATGCCCATGATTTCGGGCGGCACGCCGCGCGATGCGAAGCTGACGAAGCGCGCCAGCGGCTTCAAGTCGAACTGCTTGACCGCCTTCTCGCTGGCCAGGATCAGCGCGCCTGCGCCGTCGCTGGTCTGCGAGCTGTTGCCGGCCGTCACGCTGCCCAGACCGGTGGGCTGGCCGCCCGGGGTCTTGGGTGCCGCGAACACGGTCTTCAGCCTGGCCAGCGCTTCCAGCGTGGTGTCGCCGCGCGGACCTTCGTCGAGGCTGACCGTTCGGGTCCTGACGTCGACCTCGCCGGTGGCCAGGTTCGGCAGGCGCTCCAGCACCTCGACCGGCGTGATCTCGTCGCCGAACTCACCCGACTGCTGTGCCTTGATCGCCTTCAGGTGCGACTGCAGCGCGAACTGGTCCTGCGCCTCGCGGCTCACCTTCCACTGCTGCGCCACCTTCTCGGCGGTCAGGCCCATGCCGTAGGCGATGCCGACGTTCTCGTCCTTGGCGAACACGGCCGGGTTGAAGGACGGCTTGTTGCCGCTCATCGGCACCATGCTCATGCTCTCGGCGCCGCCGGCGAGCATCACGTCGGCCTCGCCGACGCGGATGCGGTCCGCAGCCATCTGGATCGCCGACAGGCCCGACGCGCAGAAGCGGTTGACGGTGATGCCGCCCACGGAATTGGGCAGTCCCGCCAGCAGCGCCGCGACGCGCGCCATGTTCAGCCCCTGCTCGCCCTCGGGCATCGCGCAGCCGATGATGGCGTCCTCGATGGCCTTGGGGTCCAGCGTGGGCACCTGCTTGAGCGCGCCCTGGATGGCGGCCACCAGCAGGTCGTCCGGCCGGGTGTTGCGGAAGAAGCCGCGGTGCGAGCGGCCGATGGGCGTGCGGGTGGCGGCGACGATGTAGGCGTCTTGAACTTGCTTGCTCATGTGGGGTGCTCCGAATCAGTTGCGGACGGGCTTGCCCGTTTGCAGGAAGCCCATGACCCGCTCCTGGGTCTTCGGGTGCTCGAGCAGCGAGCAGAAATGCTTGCGCTCCAGCGTCATCAGGTACTCCTCGCTCACCAGCGAGCCGGCATCCACCTCGCCGCCGCAGACCACGTCGGCGATCAGGCTCGCGATGTGGAAGTCGTGCGGGCCGATGAAGCCGCCGTCGCGCATCGCGACCAACTGTGCCTTGATGGTGGCGATGCCGGAGCGGCCGGCGACCGGGATCAAGGCCTTCAGCGGCGCGCGCCAGCCGGCATCGGCCATGGCCTTGGCCTGCTGGATGGCCACATGCAGCAGCTCGTCCTTGTGGGCGACGATCACGTCATCGTCCAGGAAGTAGCCCAGCTTGCGGCTTTCCAGCGCGCTGGTGCCCACCGTGGCCATCGCTGCGGCCTGGAAGCCGTCCTTCACGAAGGCCAGGTAATCGGTGGAGCCGGCCGCCTTGGCCTTTTCGGCGCCGCGGCGCGCGATGTAGGTCAGGCCGCCGCCGCCCGGCAGCAGGCCGACGCCCACTTCCACCAGGCCAACATAACTCTCCATGTGAGCGACGCGCTTGGCGCAGGCCACGGCGATCTCGCAGCCGCCGCCCAGTGCCATGCCGCGCACCGCGGCGATGGTGGGCACACCGGCATAGCGCACGCGCAGCAGCGCGTCCTGCAGCTTCTTGATCTCCGGCGCGATGCCCTTGGCACCCGACTTCATGAAGGTCGGCAGCATCGCTTCCAGGTTGGCGCCGGCGGAGAAGGGCTCGTCCGGCGACCAGATCACGAGGCCCTGGTATTTGGCTTCGGCAATCTCCACGGCCTTCAGCAGCCCGTCGATCACGCCCGGCCCGATCAGGTGCATCTTGCTGGTGATGCTTGCCACCAGCACCTGGCCGTCGGGCGACCAGGCGCGCATCTCGTCGTTCTTGAATTCCTCGGTGCCGGACTGCAAGGGGCTGACCCCGCCTTCGCCCAACAGTTTCTCGGGGAACAGTTGGCGCTGGTACACCGGCAGCACGGACCGCGGGATGTACTTGCCCTGCGACGCGCTCCACGAACCTTCCGGCGTGTGCACGCCGGTGCGTCCGTCGAACACCCACGCGGGCAGCGGCGCGTTAGACAGGGCCTTGCCGGCCTCGATGTCTTCCTTCAGCCACTGCGCCACCTGCTGCCAGCCGGCCTCCTGCCACAGCTCGAATGGGCCTTGCTTGGTGCCGAAGCCCCAGCGCATGGCCAGGTCCACCTCGCGCGCCGAATCGGCGATCTCGGCCAGGTGCACGGCCGCGTAGTGGAAGCTGTTGCGCAGGATGGCCCACACGAACTGCGCCTGCGGGTTGCTGGATTCGCGCAGCAGCTTCAGGCGCTCGGCCGCGGGCTTCTTCAGGATGCGGTCGACGATGGCCTCGGCCTTGCCGCCGGCCGGCACGTAGTCGCCCTTGGCCGCGTCGAAGCGCAGGATGTCCTTGCCGACCTTCTTGTAGAAGCCGGCGCCGGACTTCTGGCCCAGCGCGCCCGCGGCGATCAGCTTGGCCACCGTGGGCGGCGTGGCATAACTGCCAAAGAACGGGTCAGCCTGCAGGTTGTCCTGCAGCGTCTTCATCACGTGGGCCATCGTGTCCAGGCCCACCACGTCCGCGGTGCGGAAGGTGCCGGAGCTGGCGCGGCCGAGCTTCTTGCCCGTCAGGTCGTCGACGATGTCGTAGCTCAGGCCGAAGTTCTCGGCCTCCTTGATCGTCGACAGCATGCCGGCGATGCCGACGCGGTTGGCGACGAAGTTCGGCGTGTCCTTGGCGCGCACCACGCCCTTGCCCAGCGCGCTGGTGACGAAGGTCTCCAGCTGGTCCAGGATTTGCGCTTGCGTGGTCGGCGTCGGAATCAATTCAACCAGCTGCATGTAGCGCGGCGGATTGAAGAAATGGATGCCGCAGAAGCGCGGCTTGATTTCTTCCGGCAGCGCCTCGGCCAGCTTGGTGATCGACAGGCCCGAGGTGTTGGACGCCACGATGGCATGCGGCGCCACGCTGCCGGCGATCTTCCTGTACAGGTCCAGCTTCCAGTCCATGCGCTCGGCGATCGCCTCGATCACCAGGTCACAGTCCTTGAGCAGGTCCAGGTGCTCCTCGTAGTTCGCTGCCTGGATGTGCACCAGGTCATCGGCGATGCCGATGGGGGAGGGCTTCAGCTTCTTCAGGCCCTCGATCGCCTTCGTGACGATGCTGTTCTTCGGGCCCTCTTTGGCGGGCAAATCGAACAACACCACCGGCACGCGAACATTGACGAGATGCGCCGCGATCTGCGCGCCCATCACGCCGGCGCCCAGCACGGCGACCTTGCGCACGTTGAACTTGATCATGTCTTCTCCGGGAAAAACTTGGGACTAGGGCCTGGGTCGTGTCTTCCCGAGCGGCCGCCGCGGAACCGGCTTTGCCGGGCCGCTGGCGTGCCCTGCGGGCCGCGTCAACCCTTGCGGGTCGACCGCTCGCCAGGCATGGAAGGTCCACTTGACCTTCCATGTCCGGGCTCGCCCCCCTGGGGGGAGGCGCCGCAGGCGCTTCGGGGGGAGCGAATTCATTCGACGCGAATCCAGGTTTGGTTTCTGTAGAACGGGCCGATGTAGCCGCGCACCTCGAGCGCCTTGCCGCCATCCAGCGGCTTCAGGCGCAGCTTGTAGACCTTGCCGTTGTTCGGGTCGAGGATGTCGCCGCCTTCCCACACCTCGCCACTGGCCTTGGCGTTGCGGATGATGGTCATGCCCAGAATGGGCTTGTCCTTGCGGTCGTCGCTGCACTTGTCGCACACCGCGTCCTGCCGGGACTTGTCGAACAGCTTCTCGATCTTGCCGGTCAGCGCGCCTCCGGATTCGTTGATGCGCACCAGCGACTTCTCGGCCTTGGTCTCGTCGTCGACCGACTTCCACAAGCCCACCGGCGTGCCCTGCGCGACGGAAAGGCCGGCGGCAACGAACAGACACGACGCAACAAGAAGCTTCTTCATGGAGCGGTCTCCTCTGACCATGGTTGGAGCCGGCAGCTTAGAACAAGGCCTCGTCCATCGCCATCAAGGGCGCCAGGCCCGCGCGGGCGCTGCGGATCAGCGCGGCGGTCTCCGGCAGCAGCTTGGCGAAGTAGAAGCGCGCGGTGTGCAGCTTGGCGGTGTAGAAGGGATCGCCCGAATCCTTCTTCGCCAAGGCCACCTTGGCCATGCGGGCAAAGAAGTAGGCGAAGCACAGGTGGCCGACGACGCGCAGGTAGTCCACCGCCGCGGCGCCCACTTCGTCGGCGTTGCCGAAGGCCTTCATGCCCAGCTCGGTCGTCAGCTTGGTCACCTTGTCGCCCAGGTCGGCCAGCGGATTGACGAACTCCTGCATCGCCTCGCTGACGCCTTCCTCCTCGACGAACTCGGCGATCAGCTTGCCGAACTTCTTCAGCTTGGCGCCGTTGTCCGACAGCACCTTGCGGCCCAGCAGGTCCAGCGACTGCACGGTGTTCGTGCCCTCGTAGATCATGTTGATGCGCGCGTCGCGCACGAATTGCTCCATGCCCGACTCATGGATGTAGCCGTGGCCGCCGAACACCTGCATGCAGTGCGAGGTGGCGATCCAGCCGTTGTCGGTGAGGAAGGCCTTGATGATGGGCGTCAGCAATGCGACCTGGCCTTCCAGCTCCTTGCGCTCGTCCTCGTCGTCCGTGGCCAGCATCTTGTCGAGCTGCAGCGCCGTGTACATCGCCAGCGCGCGGCCGCCTTCGGCATAGGCCCGGGCGGTCAGCAGCATCTTGCGCACGTCCGGGTGCACGATGATCGGGTCGGCCGGCTGGTCAGGCGCCTTGGGGCCGGAGAGCGCGCGCATCTGGATGCGGTCCTTCGCATAGGCCACCGCGTTCTGGTAGGCCACCTCGGTCAGGCCCAGCGACTGGTTGCCCACGCCCAGGCGCGCGGCGTTCATCATCACGAACATCGCCTGCAGGCCCTTGTTGGGCTCGCCCACCAGCGTGCCCACCGCGTTCTCCAGCACCATCTGGCAGGTGGAGTTGCCGTGGATGCCCATCTTGTGCTCCAGGCCGGCGCAGAAGATGCCGTTGCGCTCGCCGATGGAGCCATCGGCCGCCACCTTGAACTTGGGCACGACGAAGAGCGAGATGCCCTTGGAGCCCGCCGGTGCATCGGGCAGGCGCGCCAGCACCAGGTGCACGATGTTGGCGGCCAGGTCGTGCTCGCCGGCCGAAATGAAGATCTTGGTGCCGCTGATGCGGTAGGTGCCGTCGGGCTGCGGCTCGGCCTTGGTGCGCAGCAGGCCCAGGTCCGTGCCGCAGTGCGGTTCGGTCAGGCACATGGTGCCGGTCCACTCGCCGCTGGTCAGCTTGGGCAGGTAGGTCTTCTGCTGCTCGGGCGTGCCGTAGGCATGCAGCGCTTCGTACGCGCCGTGCGACAGGCCGGGGTACATGGTCCAGGCCTGGTTCGCCGAGTTCATCATCTCGTAGAAGCATTGGTTCACCAGGACCGGCAGGCCCTGGCCGCCGAACTCGGGGTCGACGGACAGCGCCGGCCAGCCGCCTTCCACGTACTGGGCGTAGGCGGCCTTGAAGCCCTTGGGGGTCTTCACCTCGTGGGTCGCCTTGTCCAGCGTGCAGCCTTCGGCGTCGCCGGCCAGGTTCAGCGGGGCCAGCACCTCGGCGGCGAACTTGCCGCCTTCTTCCAGCACGGCGTTGATGGTGTCGGCGTCGATGTCGGCGTGGCGCGGCAGGAGCTTCAGCTCATCGACGGCGCCGAGCACTTCGTGCATCAGGAACTGCATGTCACGAAGCGGCGGGGTGTACTGAGGCATGGGACTGCTCCTGTGGTCTGGGGAAGGTCAAGCGGTGAGTGTGTGTTCAGCGGGTCGTCGCGCGCACGGCCTTCTTGGACTCCGGCGGGGCGACCATGTAGAGGGCGACGATGCGGTCGAAGCCGGCGCGGGCGCGGTCCACGGCGCCGGGCAGGCGCAGGAAGCGTGCGTCGTGGTGCAGCGCGAGGATCAAGCCGTGGATTTCGAACAGCATCTGCAGCGAATCGGTGTCGGCGCGCAGGTGGCCCGCGTCGATCGACAAGCGGATCGCGCGTTCCAGCGCCGCCTGCCAGGCGCGCACCATCGAGGCCAGCGCGTCGCGCACGGGGCCTGGGCGGTCGTCGAACTCGACGGCGCCGCTGATGTAGATGCAGCCGGAGTCCAGCTCGATGGAGACGCGGCGGATCCAGTTCTCGAACAGCGCGCGCAGGCGGGGCAGGCCGCGCGCCTCGCGCACGGCGGGGAAGAACACCTCGTCCTCGAAGCGGGCGTGGTACTCGCGGATCACGGCGATCTGCAGTTCCTCCCGGGAGCCGAAGTGGGCGAAGACGCCCGACTTGCTCATCTGCGTCACTTCCGCCAGCGCGCCGATCGACAGGCCTTCGAGCCCCATGTGGGACGCGAGGCCGAGGGCGGCCTCGAGGATCGCGGCGCGGGTCTGCTGGCCCTTCTGCAGCGAGCGCGCGGCAGCGCTGGCGGAAGAGCGTTTGCGCGGGCTGGGCAGGGGCGTGACGGTCACGGCGAGGGTCCTGGCGGTCGGGCGCCGGGGCGCCGGAGAGGGTTCGGAAAGAACGAACGGTCGTTCTATTTTGCAGACTTCTTTCCCCCCGTGTCGGGCATCGCTCACGCTTTTTCTAGGGCCGTCCTTCTAGATGGCGCAGCAAAGCAGACCTTGCGGCGCGCGGCGTGCGGCGGGTCCTGGCAAGCTGTTCGCGAACGGGCGGCCCAAGATGCATTACCCTTCGGGCTTCGCGCAGCCCGAGGTGAATACCTTTGGACGTCTTGCAGCTCGATGTGTCCGGTCGCCCGCAGGCGTG
>CAMLJY010000036.1 GCA_946480465.1 uncultured Burkholderiales bacterium | reverse complement strand
CGCAGTCCTCGAACACGTGGCGCCAGGGGCGGCCGTCGCGCTGCACCGGCAGCAGTGTGGCCCAGTGGTCGACGGTGATGCCGGCGTCGTAGGTCTGCACGATGGCGGGCTCGTGCGGACCGCCGCGGTCGAAGCGGGCCACCTCGGGCACGCAGGCGATGCCGTGGCCGACCAGGCGCGCCAGGATGCGCCACTCGCGCTCGGTCCACGCGCGGAAGTCGCCGGCGTCGGTGGCCAGGAAGCGCTTGGTGTAGCGGCGGCGCTCGCCGGGGCGGGCCTCCTCGCGGAAGACCTCCACGTGGCGGCCGGTCAGCATGCGCAGGCGGCCGCGGCCGAAGAGCCGGTCCAGGTCCTGCGGCACGGGGTCGTCCGGCGCGCGGCGCGGGCCGCCGGCTGCGGGGTCCGGCGCGGGGAACGGCGTCACGTTCGTCACGCCAGGCTCCAGCGCAGGCGCGGCACCGCGAAGCCGCCGTGGTGCACCAGCATCAGCGTGGCGTCGTCGGTGCTGCCGTGCCGGCGCGCCAGCGCCAGCACCGCATCGCAGCGGGCGGCCAGCGCGCCGGGCGCGCCGAGCAGGCGGCCCAGCGCCTCGGTGTCGACGTGCTTGTGCACGCCGTCGCTGCACAGCGCCAGGCGTTCGCCGGCGGCCAGCGTGCACAGCGCCACGTTCGCGCCGCTGGTGGCGCCGTTGCCGACCATGCGGGCCGGGTCGTCCAGGTGGCTGCCCGGCGGCGGGGTTTCGCCGAGGTGGCCGAAGCTGTCGTCGCGCGTCAGCAGCTGCGCGCCGGCACCGCCGGCGGCGATGCGGTAGACGCGGCAATCACCGACCCAGGCGACGTACCAGCGCGTGGCCCGCAGGTTGGCACGCGCGCACAGCGCGACGGTGGCGGCGCCGGGCTTGTCGCTGCGGCTGGCGATGTGGCGGGCGATGACGCGGTCGGCCTCCTGCATCGCGGCGCGCAGCCGCTCGGCGCTGAGGCGCCCGTCGTCCAGCAGCCGGTGCAGGCGGGCCACCAGCAGGCGGCTGACGGTGTGGGCCATGGCGCCGCCGCCGACGCCATCGGCGACGACGAACAGGCGGCCGGCCAGCGACAGCGGGCTGTGCGCGTCCTCGTTCTGCGCATGGCCGCGGCCGCAGGACGTGGCCACCGCCACCTCCAGCCGCGCCCAGGCGCTGTGGTGCGCGGCCGAGCGCGCGGGGACCATGTCGCCGGCGGGCGGCGGCTCCAGTGGCGTGGTGGGCGTGGTGGGCAGGGTGGACATGCTCGGGATGCTCATGGCGGGCTGCTCCGTCAATCACGCCGCAGCAGCAGCGTGCAGGCCGGTGCCTCGTCGGCACGCGCGCCCAGCACCAGCCGCTGGCCGGCGGGCCAGCGCACGCGGGCGCCGGGGCGGTGGTGCATGTGGCCGAGCAGCACGCCGTTGTCGCCGACGACGACGATGTCGGCGCCGTCCGCATCCAGCGCGACCACGTCCAGGTGGTGGCCGGAGACGCCGTCGTGCCGGCGGTCGACGACCAGCGCGCACTGCCGCGAGCGGCCGATGGACAGCGGCAGCGCGGCGGCGCGCAGCGCCAGCAGCGCGGCGCCGCCGGCGGCATCGACGATGCTGAAGGGCGCGCCGGCGTGGCCGCTCATGATGGCCGTCAGCGGCGTGCGCGGCGACGCGGCGATCGGCGTGACCCGCGTGCCGGCCAGGGCCGCCGGGGCCGGCCCGCGCAGCGCGAGCCAGGGGTGGTCGGCGGGCGGGCCGTCGCTGCGCGCGGACAGCAGCAGGCGCGCGCCGTCGGCCAGGCGGAGCGGCGCGTCCGCCTGGCCCGCCGCCGCGGGCAGGCCCACCTGGGGCGTTGCGGCGCCGGGCGTCTCGACCCGGATGCCGTTGGTGGAGCCGGCGTCGGCGCACCACCAGCCGCCCTGGTCCAGCCACAGCTCGGCATGGCGGCGGCTGGTGTAGGTGCCGCGCACGACGATGTCGCAGCCCTCGCCCTTGCCGACCAGGTAGCGCCGGCCCGCCACCACCGCGGGCAGCACGACGCGGCGGCGGCCGTCGGCGTCCTCGACCTCGAACTCGGCGCGCGGCCCGGCCAGCGGCGTCACCAGCGCGCCGGCGGCGGGGGCCGGCGCCGGCGCGCGCAGGGCGGACGCGGCGCTGGTGTCGATCTCGCTCCAGCGGCCGAGCAGCGTCACCTCGTAGGCCGGGCCGCCATCGTCGCCGGCGCCGGCCAGTTCGGCCAGCAGGTCGCGGTAGTCGTCGTCACCGTCGCCGGGCAGGGCCTCGCCGTCGACCAGGCCGGCGAACTGGCTCAGGTCGATGGCGGCGGCGTTCGGCAGGCCGGCGATGACCTCGCGCACCAGGTAGCGCTTGACCTGCTCGGGCTTGAACTCGCGCATGAAGCGCAGCAGCCGCTGGCGTGCCGCGTCGTCGCCCTGGCAGTGCACGGCGATGCTGGTCAGCACGTAGCGGTCGCGGTCGGCGATGGCCAGGTGCAGGCGCAGCTGGCTGACGATGAAGTGCTCCAGCTCCTGCCGCACGGCGTCGATCAGCGGCGCGTAGTCACCCAGGTGGCCGGCGAGGTGCCCGCCGGGCGGCGCATGGCCGAAGCCCGGTTCGGTCCCGCGCGCGGCCGGCGGCAGGCGGCTGTCCCAGCCCGAGGCCGCAGCGCTGCCCGGCCAGCCCGGCGCGGCGCCGTTCGCCAGGGCCGGTTCGTGGCCGGCATCGCGCGGCGGCAGGTCCACCCGCGACAGCAGGCCGCGGCTGCCCGGTTCGCGGCGGATGCGCCTGATAACCCATGATTTGAGCGACATGGTGGTGGTTCTTCCGTTTCACTTGCGGTAGGCGACGACCAGCGTCAGCAATGGGCCCTCGCTGCCCAGGCGCCGCAGCCGCGGCGGCTGCGGCAGGCCATAGCCGGCCAGGCGCTGCAGCAGGCGGCCGAAGGCGGGCTGCACCCGGTCGCCGGCCTCGGTGCGGCGGCGCAGCGCGGGCAGCGACAGCTCGATCTGCAGCAGGATGCGCGAGACGTCGCCGATGCCGACCAGCGTGCGGCGCAGCGTGTCTTCCAGGTCGCCCAGGCAGCGTTCGAACGGGCCGTCGAAGGTCCAGACCAGCGGGGCCGGCAGGGCCGGGGCGACGGCCGGGGTGCGGCGGGCGGCGGGCGGGCTCATGCTGGGGGGGCGGTCCGGGTGATGGGTAGGGCCGCACTTGGGGTGGCGGGCAGGGCGCCGACGCGGCGGCCGGCGATCTGCATCGCGATCTCCGCCGCCGGGTTCGGGCCGCGGTCGCCGGCGCCGTGCACGATGCCGGTCTGGCGCAGCCAGTTGCGTTCGGCCAGCACCGCGATCACCTTGGTCCAGGGGCCATCGGCCGCGCCATTCGCGCGGTAGGCGGCGACGTACCACTTGTAGGGCCGCAGCGAGCTGCAGGACGCCGCGCGCGGGGCCCGGGCCGCCGCGGCGGTGGCCGCGATGGGCGTGGCCGCGGCCGCGGGCCGGCACAGCCGCGCCAGTTCGTCCAGGCCCACGCCGTCGTTCGGAAAGCTGGGCGTGCCGGTCTTGCCGGCGAGCCAGGTGATCTCGCGGCAGCGCTTCGCATCGAACACCTGCTCGCAGGCGCTGCGGGCGGTGCCTTCGCGGTGGCTGAAGGACAGGCCGCTGAGGATCACCTCGGCCGCTTCCCGCGGAACCGGCAGCGGCTGCGGTGCCGCCAGGCCCCAGCGCTCGGCGGCGGGTTGCAGGCGGTGGCCGCTGCTGTCCTGCAGCGCCTCCACCAGGTGCGGGCGGCGCTGCGCCTGCTGGCCGTTGGCGGCCGCCGCCAGCGTCGACAGCATGCCGGCCACCCCCAGCGCGGTGGCCCGGGCATGGCCCTGGCCCCAGCCCTCGGCGGCGATGTCGACCACGCCGCGGCCACGGCATTGCGCCCAGTCGTCCTCGGTACCGCGTGCACCGTCGGCGCCGGCGGCGCAGCGGCGCAGCACGGTGGGGTCCATCGCCGTGGGCGGCATCAGCACCATCGGCGCGCCGGGGTGGGCGCCGCGCGGCTCGCTGAGCAGGCGGCCGTAGGCCACCGGCAGCGCCAAAGGCTGCACCAGGCCGCCGGCGGCCTGGGCGTCGATGGCGCGGCCGAACAGCAGGTCGTGGCGGCCGCAGCTGCCGCTGCCGGCGCCGCAGGCCGCATCCCAGCCCAGGGCCAGCGCGGTGGCCTGCACGTCCCAGGGGCGGCGACAGGGCTGGGGGCCGCCGTCGATGCACATCATGCGGTCGAGGAAACGCGCCGAATCCGAGCGCAGCAATTCGCCGCGCAGGCTCTGGCGCGCGGGCGTGCCGGGCTGGGCCAGCGCGGCACGCTCGGCGGCCAGCCAGCGGCGACCGTGCTCGCTGTCGTTCAGGAAGGCAGCGGCCATCAGCGGCTTGATGGTGGAGGCGGGCATCGCGTCGTGGTAGACGGCGGGGTTCAGCAGCGCGTCGGGGCGGTAGCGCACCGGGTAGGGCAGGCGCTTGTCGCAGTCCGCGTCGCGGCCGGGGCCGTCGACCTCCTGCCGGGCGCAGGTCGACAGCGCGCCGGCCAGCGCGTCGATGCGGCCGCTGGCGACGTCGACGATGGCGACCGCGGCCATGCGCACCATCGCGCCTTCCAGCAGGCGGTGGCCCAGCGGGCGGCCGGCATCGTCGGCCCGCAGGATGCCCAGCGCGCGGCAGAGGTCGTGGCGGCCGGTGTAGCAGGCGGCGGTGCGCTGCGCGAGGGCCTGCGCCGCGGGGTCGATCGTCAGCCGCAGCGAGAAGCCGACGTCCAGCGGCGTGCCGTCCAGCGCGATGCGGTTGGGGCCGTGCTGCCAGGGCGGTGCACCGGCACCGGTGGCCGCGTCCTTTTCGGTGTAGAGCCGGTACAGCGGCTGCGCCGGCTGGCGCAGCGCCTCCAGCGGCGCCAGCATCGCCGGCAGCGAGGGCGGCACGGCCCAGCGCGGGTCGTCGGCGGCGGCGTCCGCAGCCGGCTCGCCGGCCAGCGCCAGCGGCGGCGCCGAGGCGCCGGCCATCGCCGGCAGGGCGCACAGCCGCGCCTGGGCCGAAGCGCCGCCGGCGATGACGTGGCTGGGTGCGCCGGCCGCGTCGCTGCCGAGGTAGAGGCAGCCGGCCAGGCCGCTCCAGGGGTTGCGGCGCATCAGGTGGCGGGCGCTGACCTGCACCTGCTGCTGCGGCGCCCACCGGGCCAGCGCGGGCGCGCTGACGGTTCCGCGCCAGGACAGCGCTTCCAGCAGCCGGCCGTCGGCGCGGGCCATCGCCTGCACCGCCTGGGACAGGTCGCCGCAGGTGAGGCGGAAGCTGCGTTCGGGGTACTGCGGCACCTCGACGGGCCGCGCCAGCGCCTGCGCCGCCGCCGCCAGCCAGCGCGCCGCGTCCAGGCCCAGCGGCTGCGCGGTGCGCGGGTTCGGGCGGGTGCTGAAGCGCAGCAGCGCGGTGTCGATCGCCGCCAGCTGCGCGGCCAGGTCCTCGGCCGGCCAGTCCTTGCCGCAGGCGGGCAGGGCTTCGGTGACGGCCTGGCTGCTGACGGCTGACGTGAGCGTCCCGTGGCGCGGCACGATCGCCTGTTCGAAGGTCTTCAAGGCCTGCAGGTGGCGCACGCTGACGTAGTGGTCGGAGGGGCCGTTCCAGCGTGGGCCGCGCGCCTCGTCCGCCGGCCGCAGCACGGACACCAGCAGCAGCACCGCCAGCATCACCGGCAGCACCGCGGCGCTGGCGGTGATGGCGAATTCCAGCAGCGTGCGCTGGCGCGCCGCCAGCGGCGGGCGGGCAGCAGGGTCGGCGGGGCGCGGGCTCACGCGACGGCCCTCCCGTCACCGTGCTGCATCCTCCCCGCGGGAAGAGCGCCTTCTTCGGCGGGGCCGAGCGCAGGCGCCGTCCGTCCCTCGGGCAGGTCCACGTTCAGGCTGAGCGCCAGGAAGGCCAGGTTCACGACCAGCGAGGTCATGCCGTAGCTGACGAAGGGGAAGGTGACGCCGGTGAGCGGCAGCACCGCCAGGTTGCCGGCCACGGTGACGGCGAGCTGGCACAGCGTGAGCACCACCCAGCCGACGGCGATCCAGCTCAGCAGGGCCTGGCCGTCGGGCACCAGGCGGCCGCCGCGGGCCAGCAGGCGCGGCTCGCCGCCGGTGACGCGGCCGTGGTGGCGGACGAGCCGGTGCAGCCAGACGGCGGTGCCCAGCGCCATGCCCCAGGCCGCGGTCGCGCCCCAGACGCCGACCAGCGCGGTGAAGGTGTAGTCGCTGTGCACCTGCGCCGGCACGCCGCTGCACTGCGCCGCGGCGGCATGGCCGCACCAGGGCACCGCGCCCAGGCCGTGGCCTTCGGGGGGCGAGGCGCGCTGGAACCAGCTGACCAGCGCCAGCTGGTCGTTGGTGGAGGCGAGCGGCGCGGCCAGGCTTTCCAGGCGGGCTGCGGTCACCGCATCCACGCTGCCGCCCTGGAACAGCGCGGCGGTGACCGCGGCGATCCACAGCGCGAAGACGGCCAGCGCCAGCGCGAAGCAGCCTCCCGGCCGGGCGCCGCGCGCATGGCACCAGGCCGCGAGCGCCGCGCCGATGAAGGCGCCGCTGCCATAGCCGGCGATCAGCAGCGGGCCCATGTCGCGCGTCAACACCATGGCCGCGACCAGCACGCCGACCACCAGCAGCAGCGGCCACAGATAGCGCACGATCGGCACGTGGGCGGCACCGCTTTCGGCCAGGCGCCGCGCCAGCGGGCCGGCGCGCAGGAAGAAGAACCAGGCGGCGCCGACGATCAGCCAGATGCGGCCCAGCTCCGAGGTGAACTGGCGCAGGTTGGCCAGCAGCGTGCCGAAGGCCAGCACCGCGGCCAGTGCGGCCGCGGCCACCAGCATGGCGGCCGCGGCGGGCGTCAACCACGCCGCCAGCCGGTGCGTGCGGCCCCCGAGCGCCGACAGCCCGCGGGCCAGCGCCTGCGCCAGCGGCCGCCGCGCGAACAGCAGCACCGAGAACACCAGCAGGCCCAGCCACAGGTGGCCCTGGTGGTACAGCGCCAGGTAGCGGTTGACCGGGTGGCCGTGCGCCGACAGCTCCAGCAACAGCAGCCAGCCGATGCCGGTGGCCAGCGCCAGCCCGGGGTAGCCCAGGCGCGTGCTGGGCGCCTGGGCCGGCATCGGATCGGCCGGGGGCCGGGCGCGCCCGGCCGCTGCCAGCGCCATCAGCAGCGCCGCCAGGGCCAGCGCGAGGACGAAGCCGGCCGGCGCGCCGGTCCACGTGGCGTCGGCACGCGCGGGCTCGAAGGCGCGCGCGCCCGCCAGCGGCCAAGGCACGCGGGCCAGCCAGGCGGCGATGGCCCAGGCGCCCAGCGATGCGGCGATGCCGGGCCCGGCCTGGCGCGCGACGCGGCTGAGGCGGAGCAGGCCGTAGCCGAGCAGCATCGCGCCGGCCCACTGCAGGCCGGCGCCGGGCAGCAGGGCGCGCATCGCCTCGTCCTTGGCGGTGCGCTGGCGGGCCTGCCGGGCATCGGCCATCAGCGCCGCGGCGGCGCCGAGCCGGGCCGCGGGGTCGGCGGCGCAGCCTTCGCGCCCCGGGGCTTGCGGCGGCAGCGCCACCTGGCGCGCCAGCGTGCCGGTGGCACGGTGGCCGTCCAGCGCGGCGGCCTGGAGCAGCCAGGCGTTGGCACGGGCGGCGGGAGTGGCGGCGGGGGTGACCGAGGGCGTGGCGGCGCGGGTGGCGGCGCGGGTGGCGGCGGCCGCTTCGGCCTCGTCCACCAGGCACTGCAGCGGCAGCGGGCTGCCGCCGCGCAGCTGGAAGCGCGCGAGGTGCGGTGCGATGTCGGCTTCGATCGCGGCCGCGGCGTCGGCCAGCGCGCGCAGGTCGCCGATGCCCTCGCGCTGGCGCTGCCGCAGGTCCTGCGCCTGGGCCTGCGCTTCGGCCACCGGCGCGGCCAGTGCGCGGGTGGCACGGGTGGCGGCCTGGCGCAGCGGCTCGGGCCACGCTGGGGACGGGTCGGGGGAAGGGCCGGGGGAAGGGCCGGCGGGCAAGCCGGCGCGGGTGGCGCTGCCGGGCCAGCGCGGGCCGCCGCACAGGCGGTCCTGCAGCAGCGGGTCGGCGGCGTCGGCCACCAGCGTGCAGGCGGCGGGCAGCACCGGCTCGGGCAGCGCGCCGAGTTCGAGCCCGCGCGCGGCGAAGCGCTGGTCGCGGCCATCGCCGAATGCGGCCACGCGCTGGAAGGCGGGCCACAGCGTGGCGATGACCAGGCCCAGCAACAAGGCCTCGGTGATCGGCGCCGGCAGCGTGTGGTGCCGGCGGCGCCGCGCCGTGCCGGGGGCAGGTCCGTCCGTGCCGGAAGTGGCTCCGACCGTGGCGGGCACCGGCGGCCTATCGGTTGAAGAGAGCGTCCCGGCGATCGTCCGGCCGGGCGGGGCGGCGAGGCTCATGGCACGGGCAGGCCCGCCAGCTGCTGCGACTTCAGCGGCGGCCGGCGATGCGGCGCGGGCAGGCTGTCCAGCAGCCGTTCGCTGCGCGCGCCGCCGAGGCCGCTGCCGCGGCGCAGCACGTCGCCCACGCGCAGGTCGGGCGCGCGGTCGTAGATGCGCAGCAGGCGCTGGCCGTTCGGCAGGCGCAGCACGACCTCGGTGCCGCCGGTCGGCGCTTCGTCCAGCGGCCGGCCAAGGACCGCGCGCTCGACCGCCCCGGTCACCCGCGCGACGTGATGGTCGACAGCGGCACCGACCCGCTCGCCGAACAGCCCGCCGAACAGCCCGCCGAGCAGCCCGCCGAGCAGCCCGCCGAGCAGGTGGCCGGCGGCCGAAGGCGGCGGGCGCTTGTCAGCCGGCAGCGGGCGGATGGATTCGACGAGGGCGCAGTCGGGGCACAGGGCCGGCTCGGGCGCCGGTGCGGCCGGGCCCCGGGCGGGAGACGGCCCGTCCGCGGGCGGCGCGGCCGGTGGCGCCGTGCGCCTGGCGGGCTCCTGGGCCGATGGCAGCGGCTCGGCCAGGGGCTGCGGCCCGGCCGATGGGTGTGCCTCGGCCGCTGGCAGCGGCCCGGCCGACGGCCGAGACTCGGTGGGTGGGGGCGCCTCGGCCGATGGCCGCAGGTCAGCGCCGCGGGCGGATGCCGCCGGCAGTCGGTCGCCCAGCAGCAGCGGTTCGTCCAGCATGGCACGCACCTCGTCGCCGCCGCTGCGCAGCGTCGCGACGACGCGGGCGTCCGCCGCGATCGACTCGCCGGGTTCCAGCACGTGGCTGCCGTCGTACACGCCCGGCTGCAGCTCGCGCAGCGGCACCGGGCGGCGCACGCCTTCGATCTGCAGCACCACCTGCGCGCCGGGGCTGCCGAACACGCTGAAATTCAGGCGCGTGCCCGCCACCAGCTCGGCCACCCGTTCGACGTCGAAGCCGTCGATGCGCGGCCGGCCCTGCGCCGACGTTCCGCTGCTGCCGAGCGCGGCCGCGGCCAGCACCAGCAGGCGCAGCGCGGAAGCCAGCATGCCCATCCAATGGCGCCAGACTGCCATGTGCCCTCCCCGCGGGGATGTCGAAGATTGCATGTGCGATGGCGGAGCGGCCCCCGGCCCGTGAACGCGTGATCAAGGCGAGGCCATGCCGCGCCGACGACTCCTTCAGCGCGCGCGCGCGAACTTCGGCCGACAGGTTTGCCCTGTCAACCGGCATTTGCTTTCCTTGCTGTCTTCCGGTTGCGCTTGCTTGACGCACCAACGCCGGCCGGACACAGGCGAGCAATGTCTTGCGCGGGTGGCACGGGCTTCCGGCGCCTGCTGAACTTCACCCTGCTGCCGCTGCAGGCCGCCGGCGAGGCCGGTTGGGCGCTGGCCGGCGAACGCCTCGGCGCGCGCCTGGGCGGCGTGGGTGCCCGGCCAGCAGCGATCTGGCGAACGAGCTGCCGCCGCTGCCGGCGGCGGTGGATGCGGACGCGAGCGGGCCGGTGTGAGCGTCAGAGAGCCCGTGAACCGATGAATCGCGCCCGCGCCGGGGTGTCTCTCAGGGCGGTGGCGCAGGCACGTCGTGCAGGCCGTGCGGGTGGCCTGGGTTCACAGGCGCTCAGGCCGCCGGCATGCCGCCGTGCGCGTGCCACAGCGCCGCGAAGAAGTGGCAGGTGCTGCCGCCCAGCACGAAGAGATGCCACACGAAATGCGCGTAGCGCACCTTGGAATCGAACAGGAACACGATCGCGCCGAGCGTGTACGACAGGCCCCCGGCCACCAGCCACAGCAGGCCGTTCGACGACATGCGCTCCAGCAGCGGCGCGGTGGCGACGACGGCCACCCAGCCCATCGCGACATAGAGGCCGGTGGACCACACCGGGTGCTTCAGCCGGTCCAGCAGCTTGGCCGCGACGCCCAGTGCCGCCGCGCCCCACACCACGGCGAAGAGCGACCAGCCCCAGGTGCCCTTCAGCGGCCCGAGCAGGAAGGGCATGTAGCTGCCGGCGATGAAGAGGTAGATGCAGGCGTGGTCGAGCCGGTTGAACCACAGCTTGGCGCGGCCCGCCGGCAGCGCGTGGTACAGCGTGGAGACCAGGTACAGCACGATGGCCGTGGCGGCGAAGACGCTGGCGGCCACCACGTCCGCCGGGCCGCCGCGCAGGGCCGCGTGGTGCACCAGGATCGGCAGCGAGGCCACCGACAGCACGAAGCCGAGCCCATGGCTCAGGGCGTTGGCGATCTCCTCGCCGAGGGTCTGGTCTCGCATCATCGGGCTGCCATCCTAACGGCCAGGCACACGGAACGCCCGTGCGGCCGGCTGGTGCCGCGCGGACGCTGATCCATCGCAAACCGCGTGCCGCGCGGGCTGCGGCCGGCGCGCTACATCGAGACCACCAAGCCCACGTCGCCGTCGCGGCGCGTCAGGCGCACGCCCACGCCTTGTTCGTGGCGTGTGATCAGCACGTCCATCGTGCCCTGCGGCAGGCGCAGGCCCTGCAGGTGCACCTGGCCCAGGAAGCCGGGCATCACCGGGTTGTGGAAAGCCACCAGGCCGCGCGCGCCGTCCACCTGCAGGCCCAGGCAGGCCTGCAGGCACATCAGCGGCGCCGCGGCGGCCCAGGCCTGCGGCGAGCAGGCCTGGGGGTACAGCGTGGGGGGCTCGCCCGCGTGCTTGACGAAGCCGCAGAACAGCTCCGGCAGGCGGTTCAGGTCGAAGTGCAGCGAGGCTTCGAACAGGCCGCCCAGGATGCGCGCCGCTGCGTCGTGGTGGCCATAACGCGCCAAGCCGGCGGCAATCACCGCGTTGTCGTGCGGCCACACGGAGCCGTTGTGGTACGAGATGGGGTTGTAGCGCGGTGCGGTGGAAGCCACCGTGCGCACGCCCCAGCCGCTGAAGCAGGGCTCGGACATCAGCGTGGCCGCCACGACCGCCGCGCGCCCGGGGCTGGCGATGCCGGCGTACAGCGCCTGGCCGGCGTTGGACGAGCTGACGCGGCAGGGCCGCTTGCGGCCGTCCAGCGCTAGGGCATAGCTGCCGATGTCCTCGCACCAGAAGGCCTCTTCGAAGCGCTGCCGCAAGGCATCGGCCTGCGCGTGCAGGGCCTGCGCCTGCTCGTGCCGGCCCAGCGCCGAGGCCATGCCGGCCGCGGCGCGGCGCGCGGCGTAGACGTAGCCCTGCACTTCGCACAGCGCGATCGGCCCTTCGGCGAGGCGCCCGTCGTCGTGGAAGACGGCATCGTGCGAGTCCTTCCAGCCCTGGTTGGCCAGCCCGCGGTCGGTCATGCGGGCGTACTCGACGAATCCGTCGCCGTCGGTGTCGCCATGGTGGTCCATCCAGGCCAGCGCGCGCTCGAAGTGCGGCCACAGGGCCTGCACCAGCGGGACGTCCGCCGTGCGTTCGAGGTAGGCGCCGCCCAGCATCAGGAACAGCGGCGTCGAATCGATCGATCCGTAATAACACGCAAAAGGAACTTCACCGGTGGCGGCCATCTCGCCACCGCGGGTTTCGTGCAGGATCTTGCCGGGCTGCGCGTCCTGTGCGTCGCTAGTCCCGCTGGCCTGCATCGCCGCCAGGTACTGCAGCACGCCCCGCGCCAGGTCGGGCGCCAGCCACAGGCACTGCAGCGCGGTGATGATGCCGTCGCGGCCGAAGGGCGTGCTGAACCACGGCACGCCGGCGTAGGGGTAGCGGCCGTGGCCGGTGTCGGTGGCCAGCATGTGCAGGTCGGCCATCGAGCGCTGGATCCACTGGTCGAACTGGGTGTTCGAGGTGTGGAGCGCCGGCTCGCGGTCGCGCGCGGCCTGCATGTCGGCGCGCAGGCGTTCCTCGGCCTGCTCGTACCAGGGCGGCTCCTGCGCCGGCATGGCCAGCCCGGGCGCCGGCGCGGCACGGCCACCGGCGGCGTCCTGGCTGCGGCAGTGCACGGTCCATCGGGTGCAGAAGGCGGCGTGCGGGGCGAGGTCGATCTCGAAATCGGCGCGGCCGGGCCACAGCGCGGCGGGCAGGGCCTCGAACTCGACGCGGGTTGCGCGCAGGCGCTGGTCCAGGCCTTCGTACTGGAACAGCATCGCGTCGCCGTCCAGCCGCGGCGGGCGCAGGCTGCCGCGTCGTTCGCGGTGCATGCCGCGGGCCTCGAAGATGTCGGCGAAGTCGGCGTCGAAGCCGACATGCAGCGTGAACCGCGCGTGCCGTCCGCTGTAGTTGTGGATGCGCAACCGCTCGTACAGCGCGCCGCGCCACAGCACCTGGGTGCGCAGCAGGTGCAGCAGGCCCTGGGGCAGCGTTTCGGCGCCGTCGCCGCCTTCCATCGGCGGGTTGGTCAGGTGCACGAACAGCATCGCGTTGTCGTCCTTCACTGCCGAGCCCAGCAGCATCAGCGGCCGCGGAGGCTGGCCGCGCGAACTGATGTGCAAGGTCAGCCGGGACAGATGGCGCGTGTCCTGGTGGAACAGGCCGTACTCGGTGGCGCCCTGGCTCTCGGCGTTGCCCAGGCGGTCGAGCACGACGAAGCTGTCGGCGTGCTTGAGCACCCGCGTGCGGTGGTCCAGCCGGGCGGTGGGCGAGCTGATGTGGTAATCGCCATGCGGGCGTTCGGTGCAGGTGTCATGCATGGCCGGCCTCCCTGGTCTGCGCGGTGCGCAGGGCGGCGTGGCGCCGCACCTGCTGGTAGACGCGCCGGTAGTCCCGCGCCATGCGCTCGGCGCTGAAGCGCTGCTCGAAGCGCGCCCGGATGCGCCGCCGGTCCAGCTGCGCGCAGCGGGCGGTGGCGGCGACGGCCTCGTCGATGTCGTCGACGATGAAACCGGTGACGCCGTCCTCCAGCACTTCGGGTACCGAGCCATGGCGGAAGGCCACCACCGGCGTGCCGCAGGCCATCGCCTCGATCATCACCAGCCCGAAGGGCTCGGGCCAGTCGATCGGGAACAGCAGCGCGATGGCGTTGCCGAGGAACTCGTTCTTCTCGCGGTCGGCGATCTCGCCGACGAACTTGACGAGCGGGTGCGCCATCAGCGGCGCGATGCGCTCGGCGTAGTAGGCCCGGTCGGCCGGATCGACCTTGGCCCCGATGCGCAGCGGCAGTTTCAGGCGCTTGGCGATCTCGATCGCGCGGTCGCAGCGCTTCTCGGGCGAGATGCGGCCCAGGAAGGCCAGGTACTGGCCGCAGCCCGCCTGGCCGCGGAACAGCGCGCGCGGCAGGCCGTGCTGCACGGTGGCCAGCCAGTTCGCGCCGTGCAGCGGCGCGCGCTGCGCATCGGAGATCGACACCAGCGCCATCTCCGGGTACCGGCGCACCGTTTCGGCGACGTCCGGCAGGTCCAGCCGGCCGTGCAGCGTGGTGACCGCGGGCAGTTGATAACGCCGGATCAGCTCGGCCTGGCGGAAGTCGGTGTGGAAGTGGATGACGTCGAACTGCTCGCGCAGGCATGCCACGTCGGCCAGCTGCTGCTGGTGCGGCAGCTGGTGCTGGTGGAGGCGTCCGTCCAGGCGCAGCCCGCGCGGCCAGCCGGCCACCAGCCGCGCACGCGTCGCCGAATCGCCGGTGGCGAACAGCGTGACCTCGTGCCCCTGGTCGACCAGGGCCTCCGTCAGGTAGGACACCACACGCTCGGTGCCGCCATACAGCTTCGGGGGAACGCTCTCGAAGAGCGGCGCGACTTGGGCGATGCGCATGCCGGAGGTCCTTTCGCGGGGCCACGGGGGGCGGGAAGAACCCGGGTGCGGCAACTTTGGTGCCTGGCCTGCAACAGTGGGCGACCGGGGGCCGGCGCGGGCGCGGTAGGGCGATGGCTGCCGGCGTCTCAGAGCAGTTCGCCCTGGTCGTCGGCCAATGGTCCCCGCGGCACGCGCCCGCGCGGCGGCAGCGGGGCGGCCGCGGCTTCCAGCGGCCCGGCCCAAGGCTTGAAAAAGCCTGCCGCCTCGGCGGGGCTGCACTGCAGCCAGCGGTCGTACTCCGCGGGGTCCAGGATCAGCACCATGCGCTTCTCTTCGCCGGGCCGGTGCATGCGTTCGTACACCGGATGGCCGGTGGCATTCACCGTCAGCATCGCGAAGGTCCAGTGTTCGCCGCCGTCCGGCGCGCGCCAGCGGCGGTAGATGCCGGCGATGCCCATCGGCACCCCGCCGGGCTTGCGGATGATCCAGCGCACCGCGCGGCCGGACTCGTAGCAGGGCTCGTACACCGCCTCGGCTGGCACGATGCAGCGCTGGCCGTTCGCCCAGGCGTGCTTGAAGCTGGGCAGGCTGGCGACGGTCTCCGAGCGGGCGTTGTAGGCGCGCCGGCCGAAGGCGAGTTCCTTCGCGAAGGAGGGCACGAGGCCGAAGTGGCCGGTCTCAAGCCGGCGGTTGCCGCTGCCATCGTGGGCCTGGCGGATGAACGGCGCCATGCCGAGCGGCCAGACCTCGGGCTGCACCTCCAGCGGGGGTTCGTCCTGCTGGCGTACCACACCGAAGAAGGCGAGCAGGCGGTCCGCGCTCGTGACGGGTTGGTAGTTCGAGCACATGCGGCCACTCTACTGGGCACGGCGGGGCTTCGCGGGCCCGGGGGATGCGGGCCGGCTTCCTGACCCGCGCGGCGAGTCGCCCGCCGCCGCCTTACCACCAGCGCGCCAGCCAGGCCAGCGCGAACGCGGTGGCCACGCCGTTCAGGCCCATCGCCAGCGCCGCGAAGGCGACGCGGTCCGGCTGCGTCTGCAGCACGCGTGCGACGCCGATGGCGTGGGCGACCAGGCCGAGCGCGAAGGCCTGGACCGCCGGGTCGTCGATGCGCAGCCACCGCAGCACCGGCCCGGCCAGCACCGGGCCCAGCACCCCGGTGGCAACCACCGCCATGGCGGCGATGGCCGGAATGCCGCCGGCGCGCTCGACCGCGAGCATCGCCAGCGGCATGGTCGCCGCCTTCGGGGCCAGCGACAGCGCAACGGCATCGGGCGCGCCGGCAAGCCATGCCACCGCCAGCGTGCCCAGCAGCGACGACAGGCAGCCGACCAGCAGCGCGGCCAGCAGCGGCAGTGCCCAACGCCGCAGCAAGGGCAGCTGCCGGTACAGCGGGACGGCCAGGGCGATGATGGCCGGGCCGGTCATCCAGCGCAGCGGGTGCGTGGCGGCGGCATAGGTCGGATAGTCGACGCGCGCCAGCGCCAGCACCGCCAGCAGCAGCGCGGTGCCGGTCAGCACGGGCAGGCACATCAGCCTGTGGCCGCTGCGCCGGTACAGCAGCAGTGCGGCGGCATAACACGCGAAAGTAACGGCCGACCAGCCGACCATCGGGGCGGCCGCGTTCACGACGCCCTCAGCAGCCGGTGCAGCACCCACGCGGTGGCGGCGATGGTCAGCGCGGTGACGACGGTGGATGCCAGCACGAAGGCCGCCGCATGCTGCTGCAGTGCTGCGGCATGCAGGCCGACGGCGGCGACCGACGGGATCAACAGCAGCATCAGGTGCCGCAGCAGTGGTGCGGCGGCGTCGTCGAGCGCGGCAGGCACCCGGCCGTGGGCCTGCAGCAGTCCGAGCAGCAGCAGCAGGCCCAGCAGCGAGCCCGGCACAGGCCAGCCCAGCCACTGGACCACCGCGTCGCCGGCGAATTGAAGGGCCGCGAGCCCGAGCAGCGCCAGCGCCGCCTTGGCAGCACGTGGCACGACGCGCCGGCCGGGCAGCGCAGGGTCCACGGGTTCCGGGGCCGGCGGTGCCGGGGCGGGGAGGTCGTCGCAGCGGTCGGTCACCGGTCGTCCTGTCGATGGGGGGGGCGGCCTGCATTGGAGGGCCGGCCGGTGCGCCGGCGCAAGCGCATTTCATTGCTGAACCGATCGCGGCCATTGCTGAATCGGCCGGCCGGTCGATCGGCTATCGTGCGGGCCCCTAGTCGATTGCATGCCCATGGGCCAAGCCGATCCCGCCATCGAGCGCCAAGCCGCAGCGTCGCCGCTGGCGCGCGCCAACGTCACCGTGCGGCAGCTGCGTGCATTCGTGGCGCTGGCGCAGACCAAGAGCTTCACCGCGGCGGCGAAGCGGCTGCACGTCACGCAGTCCGCCCTGAGTGCGCTGATCCGCGAGCTGGAGGCCGAGGCCGGTGCCCGGCTCTTCGACCGGACGACGCGCAGCGTGGATTTCACCGCCGCGGGGCTGGACCTGCTGCCGGTGGCCGAGCGGGTGCTGCGCGACCTGGAAGGGGGCTTGAGTTCGCTGCGCGACCTGAACCTGAAGCGGCGCGGCTGCGTGGCGGTGGCAGCGACGCCGATGCTGGCCGCGAGCTTCCTGCCCGGGCTGTGCGCCGCGCTGCAGCGCCAGCACCCTGGCCTGCGCGTGGTGGTGCGCGACCGGCTGGCGGTGGACAACATCAACAGCGTGCGCTCGGGCGAGGTGGAGCTGGCCATCGGCAACTACGGACCCGAGGGCGAGGACATCGACCTGACGCTGATCGAGGGCAGCCACGTCGGCGTCGTCCTGCCGTGCACGCACGCGCTGGCGCGGCGGCGTCGCGTGCGCTGGGCCCAGCTGGCGGGCGAGCCGCTGATCGTGCTGAGCCACGACAGCGCCTTCCGGAAGGTGGTCGACTGGGCGCTGCACGAAGCGCAGGTGGCCGACCCGCCGGCCCACGAGGTGTGCCATATGAGCACCGCGCTGGGCCTGGTGCAGGCGGGCCTGGGCGTGGCGATCTGCCCCTCGCACGTAGCCCACACGCTCGATCGCCAGGCGCTGCGATTCCTGCCGCTGGTCGCGCCCGAGGTGACGGACGGGATCTACGTCGCGACGCGCCGCGGCCGGTCGCTGTCGGCCGCGGCGCAGGCGCTGTTCGACATCATCCTGGCCGGGCGGCCGTGGGCGTCGCTGGCGGGAGGCTGAACACGCGGGTGGACCCGGTGCCCAGCCGCGAACCCCAGGGCTGGCACGAGGCGGGAGCAGCACAGCGCCCGCGGGGACGCGCGCTTCGTCAGCAGGACGCGTCCGGGACGGCTGTCGTGACCGGCTTCACCCCTTCGGACCTGGCAGAACCCCGGCGCCGGACGGCTCCCATCGCGGCGAGCCCCAGCAGCGCCAGCCACAGGCTGGGCGGGGAAGGGATGACCATGGTGATGTCGTCCACCCACAGTCCAGGCTTGCCCGGCCCGGCGATGGACAACTCGATCCACTGGATGTCCCGCCAGGGCTCGCCGGTGAAAGTCATCGGCAAGCCGTCCAGGCCCAGTTCGGCGAAGCCTCCCCGCGAGGACCGGACCGTCCCTGAATCGCCGTCGAGATCGAGCGACGAGAGGCTGGCCAGCGAGAACGACCAGCCCTGGAAGTCGATGTAGACCGTCTGCCCGGGACTGCCGAGGTAGTCGGCGTTGTAGTCGCCGCCACTGCAGCCGGAGTCGTCGCCGCTGATCTTGTTCGATCCCCCGACCAGGTAGAGGTCGGTATGGCACCGCGGCGAGATGCGGAAGTTCTTGGACGTGAGGTTGTGGAAGTAGGTGTCCGGGGCGAACTCTTCGAAGTCGAGCACGACGGTATCGGCCATGGCGGTGCTGCACGTGAACAGCAGGCACGACAGGACTCCAGATCGCAAGCGCTTCATTCCATCCCTTTCATTTGTTGGTTAGGAAGGAGCGCACGATACCGAGGGACGTGGTGCAGCTGACATGCCTCATTCGAGGGGGGGGCGCCGGCGCCGGCTCTTGACCTTCGGCACTGCACCGCTGCGCGCTGGTGCCGCAGCCCTTCTGCGTTAGGCCGGCGTTTGGCCGTCCTTCAGAGGCTCATTCGCATCGCGTCCCCGTGGAAGGGGCGGACGCTTGATTAGCAGAGTTGCTCGCGCCAGGGGCGCGGATCCAGGTCCCGGTATCGGCCGGTAGCAAGGCGGAGCAGGAAGAACAGGCCGCTCGCTGCCATGACGCACCAGCAGACGGCGAACGCAGCCACTGCGGCGCCGAGGATGAGCGGCCAGCCCAGCCAGGCCGCACCTGCGCCGACGATGCCGGAGAACATCCCGGCCAGGCCCGACAGGATCGCGACGACGAGCGACCGGGGCATGTTCGGCGGGATGAAAGGGCGGTGGTGCATTGGAGTGAATGCCTGCCTGCACCGTCGTGTGCGTGATTCAGAAAGGCAGAAGCTGAAAAGCAGAAGGCCCGCGGGTTAGGCGGGCCTTCCTTCACATCTGGTGCCGGTGAAGAGAGTCGAACTCCCGACCTTCGCATTACGAATGCGCTGCTCTACCAACTGAGCTACACCGGCGCGGTGAAACGCGGAGTATAGACTAGTTTTCGGCGACTTCAAGGGTTGTGCTTGGTGTCACCGGCATCACCTCGATGCTCAGTCCGCCGCGAGGTGGTAGTCCGTCACCCGCTGCACCTCGTTCTTCGAGCCCAGCACGACGCTCACGCGCTCGTGCAGCTTGCCCGGCACGACGTCCAGGATGCGCTGGCGGCCGTTGGTGGCGGCGCCGCCGGCTTGCTCGATCAGGAAGGCCATGGGGTTGGCCTCGTACATCAGGCGCAGCTTGCCGGGCTTGTCCGGTTCGCGCTGGTCCCAGGGGTACAGGAAGACGCCGCCGCGGGTCATGATGCGGTGCACGTCGGCCACCATGCTGGCGACCCAGCGCATGTTGAAGTCCTTGCCGCGCGGGCCTTCCTTGCCGGCCAGGCATTCGTCGATATAACGCTTCACTGGAGCGGCCCAGTGGCGCATGTTCGACATGTTGATCGCGAACTCCTTGGTGTCGTCCGGGATCTTCACCTCGCTCTGCGTCAGCACCCACGAACCGGTCTCGCGGTCCAGCGTGAACATGGCGACGCCGGCGCCCACGGTGAGCACCAGCACGGTCTGCGGTCCGTAGACGCAGTAGCCCGCGGCCGCCTGCTGCTTGCCGGGCTGCAGGAAGTCTTCCTCGCTGACGCCGCGGGTGTGGCCGACCTTGCGCAGCACCGAGAAGATGGTGCCGATGGACACGTTGACGTCGATGTTCGACGAGCCGTCCAGCGGATCGAACAGCAGCAGGTACTCGCCCTGCGGGTAGCGGTTGGGCACGACGTGGATCGAGTCCATCTCCTCGCTGGCCATCGCCGCGAGGTGGCCGCCCCATTCGTTGGCCTCGATCAGCACTTCGTTGGAGATGACGTCGAGCTTCTTCTGGATCTCGCCCTGCACGTTCTGCGTGGCGGCGGTGCCCAGCACCTCCCCCAGCGCGCCCTTGTTGACGGAGATGGCGATGCTCTTGCAGGCGCGGGCGACGATCTCCAGCAGCAGCCGCAGCTGGCTGGGGATGTGGCCGTGCTCGCGCTGCTGTTCGACGAGGTACTGGGTCAGGCTGATGCGTTTCATTCGGCGGCGGCTGCTGCGGGGGCTGCGGTCGGGGCGGCGGTGGGGGCGGGCGAGGACTCGAGGGCCTTGGTGACGATCTCGCGCACGTGCGGGCTCAGGTCGGGCTTGGCGGCGACGCGGGCGATGGCCTCGCGAGCGGCGCTGCGCCAGGGTTCGGCCAGGTTGCCGAAGCGGTCCATCGCGCGGGCCACGCGCGAGGCGATCTGCGGGTTGATGGCGTCCAGTTCCAGCACGCGCTCGGCCCAGAAGACGTAGCCCGCGGCATCGGCACGGTGGAAGGCGGCCGGGTTGCTGTGGCAGAAGGCGCCCACCAGGCTGCGCGCGCGGTTGGGGTTCTTCAGCGTGAAGTCGGGGTGATGCATCAGTGCCTTCACGCGCTGCAGCACGCGGCCGGGGCCGCCGTCCAGCGGCTCGGGCGCCAGGGCCTGCAGCGTGAACCACTTGTCCACCACCAGCGGCTCGTGCGCGAACAGGGCGTGGAAGTGCTTCAGCGCGCCGTCCGCCAGCTCGGCGTGCGACAGCACCAGTGCTTCCAGCGCGCCCAGGCGCTCGGTCATCTGGGCCGCGTCCTTCACGCGTTGGTAGGCGCGGCCGGGCCACACGGGGTCGCCGGTGGCGGTGGCGTGCAGCACCAGGTTGCGCAGCGCCATGTTGGCGAGCGCGCGCCGTCCGGATTGCTCGGGATCGGGCCGGTAGCCATCGCGCACCTGATGCGCTTCCCAGGCCCAGACCCAGTCATCGTGCAGGCGCGCGGCGAGTTGGCGGCGCATGGTCTCGCGCACCGCATGGATGCGCTGCGGGTCGACGCTCTCGCACTGTTCGGCGAGGTAGCTTTCGCTGGGCAGCGTCAGCACCAGTTCCTTGAACGCGGCATCCAGCGTGGGATGCCGCAGCACGGTGCGCATGGCCTCGATGAAGGCGTCGCCCAGCGTCGGCTCGGTGCCGTGGTTCTCCACCGCCGCCAGCATGCGGCGCAGCGCCAGGCGCTGCGCGGCTTCCCAGCGGTTGAAGGGGTCGTTGTCGTGGTTCAGCAGGATCAGCAGTGCCACGTCCTCCAGCCCGTCGCGCAGGTGCACCGGCGCCGAGAAGCCGCGCAGCAGCGAAGGCACCACCTGGGCGCTGATGCCGACGAAGCGGAAGCTCTGTTCGGCATCGGTCAGCACCAGCACGCGCTCGGTGCCTTGCGGCTGCGCCTCGCCTTCCAGCTGCAGCGGCTGTTCCTGCCCTTGCGTGGACACGAGGCCCATGGCCACCGGAATCACGCAGGGCTGCTTCTCCGGCTGCCCCGGGGAGGCCTTGGACGTCTGCCGCAGCGTCAGCGTGTAGGTCTGGGCCGCGGGGTCGTACACGCCTTCGGCATGCAGCGTCGGCGTGCCGGCCTGCGAATACCAGCGCTTGAACTGCGTGAGATGCGTGGCCAGCGCGCTGCCGGGGTTGGCATCGGCAATGGCCTGGGCGAAGTCGTCGCAGGTGACGGCCTGGCCGTCATGCCGCGCGAAGTACGTGTCCATGCCGCGGCGGAAGCCGTCGCGGCCGACCAGCGTGGCCATCATGCGCACCACCTCGGCGCCCTTTTCGTAGACGGTGGCGGTGTAGAAGTTGTTGATCTCGACGTAGCTGTCCGGCCGCACCGGGTGCGCCATCGCGCCCGCGTCTTCGGGGAACTGGATGGCGCGCAGGCCGCGCACGTCGTCGATGCGCTTGACCGCCCGCGCCGACGGCGAACCGGCCATGTCGGCGGAGAACTCCTGGTCGCGGTAGACGGTCAGGCCCTCCTTCAGCGACAGCTGGAACCAGTCGCGGCAGGTGATGCGGTTGCCGGTCCAGTTGTGGAAGTACTCGTGGCCGACGACGCTCTCGATGCCGGCGAAGTCGGTGTCGGTGGCGGTGGCGGGGCTGGCCAGAACGTACTTCGTGTTGAAGATGTTCAGGCCCTTGTTCTCCATCGCGCCCATGTTGAAGTCGCCGACGGCGACGATCATGAAGCGCTCCAGGTCCAGCGACAGGCCGAAGCGCGCCTCGTCCCAGGCCACCGAGGCCATCAGCGAGTTCATCGCGTGCTCGGTCTTGTCCAGGTCACCGCGGCGCACGTACACCTGCAGCAGGTGGTCCTTGCCGGCCCGGCTGCGGATGCGCTGCTCGCGGCAGACGAGATCGGCGGCGACCAGCGCGAACAGGTAGCTGGGCTTGGGGAAGGGGTCGTGCCACTTCGCCAGGTGGCGGCCGTTGTCGAGGTCCGACTGCTCGACGAGGTTGCCGTTGGACAGCAGCACCGGGTAGCGGGCCTTGTCGGCGCGGATGGTCACCGTGTAGACCGCCATCACGTCCGGCCGGTCCAGGAAGTAGGTGATGCGGCGGAAGCCTTCGGCCTCGCACTGGGTGAAGAAGCCGCCGCCGGAGGTGTACAGGCCCGAAAGCGTGGTGTTCTTCTCGGGCGCTATCGCGTTGCGGATCTCCAGTGTGAAGCCGGGCTTGTCCGGCGGGTTGTCGATCACCAGGCAACCGGGTTCGTGGCGGAACGAGACGCTCTCGCCGTCGGCCAGCACGCGCAGCAGGGTCAGTTCCTCGCCGTGCAGGCGCAGCGGCTGGCCGGGGGCGGTGTCGGCATTGCGCTCGATCTGCAGGCGGCTGGCGACGATCGTCTTCGCCGGTTCGAGGTCGAACGTCAGGTCGACCTGGCGGATCCAGAACGCCGGCGCCGCATAGTCTTCGCGGCGGATGACGGTGGCCGGGCCTTCGCGCATGGCGGTCTCCTTGGGTTTGCGGTGTTATCGGGAGGCTGAAACGGGGGACAGCAGCACCGGCAGATCGACCGACAGGAAGTCGGGCGCAGTGCCGCGCAGGTTGGCATAACTCTCGAAGGCCGTGGCCGGCATGGTGGTCGTCAGTGCGAAGGCCGGCATGCCGGCGCGGCGCGCGGCTTCCACGCCCAGCGGCGCGTCCTCGAACACCAGGCAGGTGTCAGCCGGGACGCCGAGGCGGCGCGCGGCTTCGGTGAAGAGGTCGGGGTGCGGCTTGCCGCGGAAGCCCTGTTCGGGGCTGACGGTGGTCTCGACGAGATCGCCGAGACCGAAGCGCTGGAAGGCGACCGCGATGTTCTTGTCCGGCGCCGCGGTGCAGATCGCGAGCTTCAGGCCGAGCCCGCGCGCTGCGCGCATCGCGGCCAGCGCGCCGCGCACTTCGCCCAGCTGCGTGGCAGCGGCCAGGCGATAGAGGTCTTCCTTGCGCTCGGCCATCGCGCCGCGTTCGCCGTCGGAGTGCGACGGGAACAACCCGGCCAGGATCTCCTGGTTCGTGCGGCCCGCGGTGGCGACGAAGAAGCCGTCCTCATCGAAGGGCAGCGCCATCTCCGCATGCCAGTCGCGCCACGCCACGTGGTGCAGGGGCATGCTGTCGATCAAGGTGCCATCCAGATCGAACAGCAGCGCACGAACCGTCATCGCATCACAACCCTTGCTTGAGGCTGGCGACGATGAAGGTGTCCAGGTCGCCGTCCAGCACCTTCTGCGTGTTGGAGATTTCCACGTTGGTGCGCAGGTCCTTGATGCGGCTCTGGTCGAGCACGTAGCTGCGGATCTGGTGGCCCCAGCCGACGTCGGTCTTGGTGTCTTCCAGCTTCTGCTGCTCTTCCATGCGCTTGCGCATCTCGTGGTCGTACAGGCGCGAGCGCAGGCGCTGCCAGGCGACGTCGCGGTTGCTGTGCTGGCTGCGGCCGTCCTGGCACTGCACCACGATGCCGGTCGGGATGTGCGTCAGGCGCACCGCCGAGTCGGTCTTGTTGATGTGCTGGCCGCCGGCGCCGGAGGCGCGGAAGGTGTCGGTGCGCACGTCCGCCGGGTTGATGTCGATCTCGATCGAGTCGTCGATCTCCGGGTAGCAGAAGATCGACGCGAAGCTGGTGTGGCGGCCGCCCGCGGAGTCGAACGGGCTCTTGCGCACCAGGCGGTGCACGCCGGTCTCGGTGCGCAGGTGGCCGAAGGCGTAGTCACCCTCGATCTTGATGGTCGCGCTCTTGATGCCGGCCACGTCGCCGGGGGTCTCGTCTTCCACCGTGGCCTTGAAGCCCTTGCGCTCGCAGTACTTCAGGTACTGGCGCAGCAGCATGCCGGCCCAGTCGCAGGCCTCGGTGCCGCCGGCGCCGGCCTGGATGTCGATGAAGCAGTTGCTGGGGTCCGCCGGGTTGCTGAACATGCGGCGGAATTCGAGCTGCTCGACGGTCTCCTCGAGCTTGCGCGCGTCGGCTTCGATCGCGACCAGTCCGTCGAAATCCTCGTCGGCCTTCGACATTTCATAAAGCTCGGTGTTGTCGGCGAGGTTGCTCGCCAGGTGGTCGATGGTCTCGACCACGGTCTCGAGGTTCTTCTTTTCCTTGCCCAGCTCTTGCGCTCGCTTGGGCTCGTTCCAGACGCTGGGGTTTTCCAGCGCGGCGTTGACTTCGTTCAATCGCAGGGCTTTGCGATCGTAGTCAAAGATACCCCCGAAGCTGCTCGGTACGGGCGCTCAGGTCGGCGAGCAGCGAGCCGATGGCGTTGACGCGTTCGATGTCCATGGTGGTGGCGTTTTGGCGAAGCGCGGATTCTCGCATGGGGTGTCCACGCGGCCGGTGGGGCGCAGCCCGAGGGCACGACGGCCGTCGGGCCATGATGCGCGGGTTTTCACCGATCGCCGGCACGGTGCGCTCGCGCACCATGGTGCCGACAGGGGCGTCGCCGCCGTCCTGCGTTTTCCGGTCCCCGCTCGCCTGCCCCCCGACCTTCGATGACCGCGTCCGAACCCGCCCACCGCCGCTACTGGCACAAGACGCTGCGCGTGACCGCGGCCTTGCTGGCGCTGTGGTTCGCGCTCAGCTTCGTGCTCACGTGGTTCGCGCCGGACTTCGCCATCCGTGTGCTGGGGCTGCCTTTCAGCCACTGGTTCGCGTCGCAGGGCGCGCTGATCGCCTACTGCGCGATCGTCTGGGGCTACGCGGTCTACATGAACCGGCTCGACCGCGAGCATGGCATCGACGAAGGGGAGTAGCCGCGGCGGCCGCGCGTCCTCCTCGGGGCGCACGGCGGTCGGTCGTCAATCGCCAGCTGCCGGTCCACGCGCTCAGTCCGCCGCCAGGAAGGACTCGATCGCGGCGGCCACGGCCTCGGGCTGGTCGTGGTGCAGCATGTGGCCGGCGTCCGCTATCGTCGCGCGCTGCAGGCGCGGCACCACGGCCAGGCGCGCCTCGAACTCGGCGCGCGGGTAGCGGTCGCCCCAGGCCGCCGGCGTGCGACTGTCGCGGCCTTCCAGCCACAGCACCGGTGCGCTGATGCGGCGCCACGTCGCCAGCGCCTCGGCAGCCCGGTACGGGATGGGATTGACGCGTTTGTGCGCGGCGTCGGCGCGCAGGTGCCAGCGGCCATCGGCCTGCTGCTCGGCCCACTCGGCCGCCAGCCAGGCGGCGCGCGCCGGTGCCAGGCGCGGGTTGGTCTGGCGCAGGCGCTGCGCCACCGCGGCCAGGTCGTCGTAGGCGCGCAGCTGCTGCGGGGCCTTCAACTCGTCCAGCCAGCGCTGCAGGCGCACTGGCGCCTCGTCGGCCGGCACGTCGGGCATGCCGAAGCCTTCCAGGTTCACCAGGCGCCGCACACGGGCGGGTCGCACGCCGGCGTAGCCCATCACCGCGTTGCCGCCCATGCTGTGCCCCAGCAGGTCGACCGGCGCCCCGGGCGACACCGCGTCCAGCAGCGCGTCCAGGTCGCCCAGGTAGTCGGGGAACCAGTAGCTGTCGGCGCCGGGATTGCCGGTGCGGCCGAAGCCGCGCCAGTCCGCCGCAAGGACCGGGGCGCCCGGGTCCAGGCCGTCGGCGACGAACTGGAACGAGGCGCCGACGTCCATCCAGCCGTGCATCATCACGCGCAGCGGTCGCCGGGCGCTGGCGGCTTCCAGTTCGCCCCACAGCAGCGCGTGGTAGCGCAGGCCGCGCACGTCGAACCAGAGGCTGCGCGCTGGGCGCTTCGGGGTGTAGGCGGCGCTCATCGGCCCACTGTAGCGGTGCAGAATCGCCGCCATGCCTGCCTTTGAACTTCGCCCTGCGCAGCCGCAGGATGTGCCGGCCCTGGTCGGGTTGATCACCGAGCTGGCCGAATTCGAACAGCTCACCCACCTGTTGAAGGTCACCCCGGAGGCGTTGCAGTCGCACCTCTTCGGCGAACGGCCGGCGGCCGAGGCCTGGGTGGCCGAGATGGAGGGGCGCGCCGTCGGCTTCGCGCTCTTCTTCACCAATTTCTCCACCTTCCTCGGCCAGCCCGGCCTGTACCTCGAAGACCTGTACGTCCAGCCCGCCTTCCGCGGCCTGGGGATCGGCAAGGCGCTGCTGAACCGGCTGGGTGCGCTGGCGGTGGAACGCGGCCATGGCCGCTTCGAATGGAGCGTGCTGGACTGGAACGAGCACGCGATCCGCTTCTACGAAAGGATGGGCGCGACGATGCTGCCGGAATGGCGGCTGTGCCGAGTCACCGGCGAGGCGCTGGCGCGCTTCGGGCGATGAGCGCCGGCCGAATCGCGGCGCCGGCGGGCGCCGATCGCTACCACGCGATGCACGCGTCCTTGCGTTGGCAGGTGCCGGCCGACTTCAACATCGCCCGGGCCTGCTGCGGACGCTGGGCGGCGACGCAGCCGGCCGCGGTGGCGATCCACTGGCAGCACGAGAACGGCACCGAGGCCAGCTACACCTACGGCCAGCTGCAGCGCGCGGCGGATCGGCTGTCGAACGCGCTGCGCGCGCGTGGCGTCGGCCGCGGTGACCGGGTGGCGATCGTGATGCCGCAGCGCTTCGAGACGGCGGTGGCCTACGTCGCGGTGCTGCAGCTGGGCGCGGTGGCGATGCCGCTGTCGATGCTGTTCGGGCCGGATGCGCTGGCCTACCGCATCACGCACGGCGGGGCGCGGGTGGCGATCGTCGACGAAGGCACGGTTGATAACGTACAAACGGCGCGGCCTGATTGCCCGGGCCTGGCCTGCGTGATCGCCGCCGGCGGCGCGGCAGGGCGCGGGGACGTCGACTGGCAGGCCCTGCTCGAGGCGGCCGCGCCGGCCTTCGATCCGGTCGCCACCTCGGCCGACGATGCGGCGGTGCTGATCTACACCAGCGGCACCACCGGCCCGCCCAAGGGCGCGCTGATCCCGCACCGGGCGCTCATCGGCAACCTGAGCGGCTTCGTCTGCAGCCAGAACTGGTTTCCCACCACGTCCAGCGGCGCGCCGGCGGTGTTCTGGTCGCCGGCCGACTGGGCCTGGACCGGCGGCCTGATGGACGCGCTGCTGCCAACGCTGTACTTCGGCCGCGAGATCGTGGCCCACCAGGGCCGCTTCCAGCCCGAGGCGGCCTTCGAGTTGATGCAGCGCCATGGCGTCACCCACACCTTCCTGTTCCCGACAGCGCTGAAGTCGATGATGAAGGCGGTGCCGCATCCGCGCCGGCGCTACGCGCTGAAGCTGGAGGCGGTGATGAGCGCCGGCGAGGCGGTGGGCGATGCGGTGTTCAACTGGTGCCGTGACGAACTGGGCGTGGTCGTCAACGAGATGTTCGGCCAGACCGAGATCAATTACGTCGTCGGCAACTGCCAGCGGGCCTTCGATGCGCAGGGCCGGGTGCTGCCGGGCTGGCCCGCGCGGCCGGGCAGCATGGGCCGGGCCTACCCGGGCCACCGCGTGGCGGTGATCGACGACGAGGGCCGCGAGTGCGCGCGCGGCGTGCCCGGCGACGTGGCGGTGCACCGGCGCGACGTGCATGGCGACCCCGACCCGGTGTTCTTCCTCGGCTATTGGATGAATGACGCGGCCACGGCGGCCAAGTTCACCGGCGATCCGGCGGACAGCTGGTGCCGCACCGGCGACACCGCCACCATGGACGAGGACGGCTACCTCTGGTACCAGGGCCGCAGCGACGACGTGTTCAAGGCCGCGGGCTACCGCATCGGCCCGAGCGAGGTGGAGAACTGCCTGGTCAAGCATCCGGCCGTGGCCAATGCCGCGGTGGTGCCCAAGCCGGACGCGGCCCGCGGCGCGGTGGTCAAGGCCTACGTGGTGCTGGCGCCCGGCGCGGTCGGGGACGCGGCGCTGGTGGAGGCCTTGCAGCAGCACGTCAAGGGCCGCCTCGCGCCCTACGAGTACCCGAAGGAGATCGAATTCATCGACGCGCTGCCGATGACGACCACCGGCAAGGTGCAGCGCCGGGTGCTGCGGCTGCAGGAAGAAGAGCGTGCCCGCGTGGCGGGCGAGTTGAAGAGGAACGACTGACGATGAACCTGTCTCCCTTGATTTCCGCGGAGGAACTGAAGGCCATGCTGGCCCGGCCGGATGCCCGCGTGCTGGTCTTCGATTGCAGCTTCGACCTGGCGGATGCCGGGGCCGGCGCGCGCGCCCATGCCGAGGCGCACCTGCCGGGCGCGATCTACCTGAACCTCGACACCGACCTGTCGGCACCCAAGACCGGCCGCAACGGCCGCCACCCCTTGCCGGAGCGGGCGGTCTTCGCGCAGCGCATGGCCGCGCTGGGCCTGGACGACGACGTGCTCGCGGTGGTGTACGACCGCAGCGCGGGCATGTACGCCGGCCGGCCGTGGTGGATGCTGCGCTGGGCCGGCCATGGCGCGGTGCGGGTGCTGGACGGCGGGCTGCAGGCCTGGCAAGCCGCCGGCGGCGCGGTCGAGTCCGGCCCGGTGCCGCCGCGCCCGGCCGGGCGGTTCACGCTGCGCCCGCCGCTGGTGGAGACGCTGGACTTCGGGCAGCTGCGCGCGTCGCTCGGCCGCGGCCGCCGGCTGATCGTCGATGCCCGGGCGCCGGACCGCTTCCGTGGCGAGAACGAAACCCTGGACCCCATTGCCGGCCACATTCCCGGCGCGGCCAACCGCTGCTTCCGCGACAACCTGGCGCCTGACGGCTGCTTCAAGCCGGCCGACCAGCTGCGGGCCGAGTGGTCGGCGCTGATGGCGGGCCGCAGCCCGGCCGACCTGGTGCAGCACTGCGGTTCGGGCGTGTCCGGCTGCCACAACCTGCTGGCGATGGAGATGGCCGGCCTGGGCGGTGCGCTGCTGTATCCCGGCTCGTGGAGCGAGTGGTGCGCGCAGCCGGGCGCGCCGGTGGCGCGCGGCGCGTGATCGACTGACCGCTCCGAGGCGCCGACGCGGGAGGGCCGCGTGGGCTCGTCGGCCTCGCCGGACCCGCCGGACCCGTCGGCTGTACCTCGGTCCTAGTTCTGAAAGGGCGCGGCCATGCCGGGCAGCGTGCGCACCGGGGCCGGCCGCTCGTCCAGCAGGCCGCGCTCGCGCGCACGGGCCACGGCATGCACGCGGTTGGCGGCATCCAGCTTCACCAGCAACTGGGCGACGTGGTACTTCACGTTGTGCACCGACATGCCGAGGATCATCGAGATCTCCCAGTTGGTCTTGCCCACGTGCAGCCAGCGCAGGATCTCGAGCTGGTGCGGGTGCAGCGCCTGCGGGGACGCCGGCAGGCCCGCGCCGATGCCGGCGACGCGCAGCAGCGCCAGGTGCAGGTGCGGCACCAGCAGGCGCAGCAGCTGCGCGTGCCGTGCCGCCGGGCGCCCGGGCAGGTCGGCGAAGCAGAAGTGGGTGAAGGTGGCGCCGGACGCCTCGAAGAAGGCGTGCGACGCGAAGTTGACGAAGCCGTGCCGGCGCGCATTCAGCACCCAGCCGGCCGGCCAGGAGCGGGCGTCGTGCCGCAGGTCGGCCAGCACCGGCTGACGGGTGTGCAGCCAGCGTTCGGTCAGCACGCAGTGCAACTGGCCGCCGGGTTGGCTCAGCGGTTCCAGGTACGCCGCCGGAAAGCGCTGCAGCAGCAGGTAGCGGGGCGCGATGCCGGCCGCCCCGGCCAGCACGCGGCTGGTGCCGCACAGCAGCCGGCGGTGCGGCAGCAGGCCTTGCATGGGGCCGTCCAGCAGGTCGCGGAACTGCTGCTCGTTGTTCGCCGCCTCCAGCAGGTCCAGCAGCTGCAGCAGCCGGTCGGTGTCGGCGGGGTCCAGCATGCAGGGGGGCCGGCCGCTGCCCGGCGCGTCGCGCCATGGCTCGCCGCCGCCGGGGGCGGCGGGCGTTTCGGTGCCGGCGTCGGCGCGGGCCGGGGCCAGGTCCTCCATGGTGCTCGCGTCACGGGTGGTCGAGGGGCACGGAGGATGCGGCAGCGATGCTTTCGGCCGGCTGTCGAAACCGCTGGCGCCAGCCCCCCGTTCACGCGGATGCGGGCCGTGGCCGTCAGCAGTCGTCGATCAGGCGCGGTGTCGGCTGCATGCTCTGGTTGTAGGGGTTGAGCTGGCTCTCGCGCGCGGGGCGGGCGGCGACACAGCCGTTTCCGCGCCGGAAGGTGCGCGTGCCGTCGGGCAGTGCGCTCTCGCGCAGGGTCTGGTCGGTGCCGAGCGCGCGTGCCAGCCGCTCCTCGCTCGAGGGGTGCTGCGTGTTGGCACGGGGATCGTCGCGCGCCAGGGCGGCCGGGGGCGGTGCCGGGCGCAGGCCGCGGGGCAGGCGCAGGTCCAGGGGCGCGGAGGACGGTGGGTCCGGCGGCCGGGCGGCCGTCGGGGCTGCCATGCCATCCGCCGGCGGCAGGGTGATGGCGTTGGCGGGCGCCGGCGTGGTGGGCGGGGCGGGATGCTCGGCCTCGGTCCGCGCGGCGCGCGGGCTGGGCGGCTCGGGCGCCTGGGATGGCGCGCGCGGGCGCACCGCTGCGCTCGTTTCGGCGCGTGGGCGGGGCTCGGGCAGCAGCCGCAGCCACAGCGGGCGCGGCGCGGCGGCCGGTGCGCGGTCGCGCGGACGCAGTGCCTGGCCGACGAGCAGCAGCCCCAGCAGGTGCGCGGCCAGCACCAGCCATGGCAGGGCCCGGGGCGCGCGCGGGCGCCGCTGCACGGAAAGCGGGGTCACGGCTGGCCGTCCGTGCCGGGTCGGTATTCGAGCAGGTCGCCCGGCTGGCATTGCAGCACCTCGCAGATGCGCGCCAGCGTCTCGAAGCGCACGCCGCGCACCTTGCCGCTCTTCAGCAGCGAGATGTTCTGCTCGGTGATGCCGACGACGTCGGCCAGCTCGCGCGAGCGCATCTTGCGCCTGGCGAGCATCACGTCGAGGTGGACGACGATGGGCATCAGACGAAGCCCTCGTTGTCCTCGGCCAGGCGCACCGCGTCGGCCATCACCAGCGCGACGGCCAGCAGCACCGCGCCGCAGAGGATGGACAGGTAGTCGTTCCAGGACAGCGTGAAGGCCAGCACCTTCTGCCCCGGCGGGTTGCCCAGCGTCAGCGCGATGCCGACGGCGGTGCGCATGAAAGGCGTGACGAGGGCCGACGCCAGCAGCGCCGCGGCGAAGCCGCGCAGGTGGCGCTGCGCCGCGGCGCCGAACACGCGGCCGGCGCCGTACTCGCCGAACAGGCGCCACAGCTGCCACAGCGCGGCCAGCCCCAGCAGCACGCCCGGCAGGCTGGCCAGGCCGCCGAGCAGCCGTGCCCTCGCGTCCACCACCATCGGATGGCCACCCAGGCCCACCATCGCCGGCGCCGCGTCGTTCACCCAGTCCGGTTGCAGCCAGAACATCGGCGGCACCGCCAGCAGCGCGGCGGCCCCCACCACCGCCAGCAGGCGCACCAGCCACACCAGCCGGCGCAGCCCGCGGCCGGGGCGGGTGGAGACGGTCAGTGGCGGGTGCATCGTGGGCTCCTGGGGCTGATTTGGTCGTAAGGCGCGAAAAGTTTAATGCAAGACAATAAGTTCTTGCGATGCGGCGATAAACCGTGATCCGCGATCGCCGGTGCTGCCCAGGGCCATGCCGGCTTTGGCACACTGGCCGGCTTCGTGGACTTTCCGGCCCCGTGCGGGCCCCCTCGTGAATGGACAGGATCCGGCTGGGCGGCGGCCCGCTCGAAGTGGGCAAGGTGTGCCTGGGCACGATGACCTTCGGTGAACAGGTCGACGAGCCGACGGCGTTCGCGATCCTCGACCGCGCGCTGGAGCGCGGCATCGACTTCATCGACACCGCCGAGATGTATTCGGTACCCGCACGGCGCGAGACCTATGGCGCGACCGAGACCATCCTCGGCCGCTGGTTCGATGCCCGCCCGGGCGCACGGCAGCGGGTGGTGCTGGCCACCAAGGTGGCGGGCCCCGCGCGCGGGCTGGACTGGGTGCGCGGCGGCAGCAACGACCTGACGGCGGCCGACATCGTGAAGGCCTGCGACGACAGCCTGCGCCGCCTGCGCACCGAGGTGATCGACCTCTACCAGATCCATTGGCCGGCGCGCAACGTGCCGATGTTCGGCGGCCTCTACCTCGATCCCGCGAACGACCGCGAGGTGACCCCCATCCTCGAGCAGCTGCGCGCGCTGGACGGGCTGGTGAAGGCCGGCAAGGTGCGCGCGGTCGGGCTGTCGAACGAGACGCCCTGGGGCGTGGCCGAGTTCGTGCGGCTCGCGGAGCAGCACGGCATGACGCGCATTGTGAGCGTCCAGAATCCCTACGGCCTGGTGAACCGCGTGGTCGACAACGGGCTGGACGAGGCGCTGCACCGCAGCGGCGTGTCGCTGCTGGCGTACTCGCCGCTGGGCTTCGGCACGCTGACCGGCAAGTACGACGCGGCCGGCCCGGATCCCGACCAGCCTACGCTGGGCCGGCTGGCGCGCTTCGACAGCATGCGCCGCCAGCGCTGGGGGCGGCCCGAGACCCTGGCTGCCGCGAAGCGCTACAACGCGCTGGCGCGCGAGCACGGGCTGACGCCCACGCAGCTGGCGCTGGCCTTCTGCTACCAGAGCTGGCGCGTGGCCAGCACCATCATCGGCGTGACCAGCGTGGCGCAGCTCGATGCCGACCTCGACGCCTGGTCCACGCCGCCCTTGTCGAAGGAACTGCTGGCCGCGATCGATCGCATCCGCTGGGAGATCCGCGACCCGGCGCAATGAGCCGCGGGCGCGGCGGGAGTACGCACATGGGGACCACACTCGATCGCCGTGCCGCGCTGGCGCTGCTGGGCGGCCTGGCCGGGCCGGCCTGGTCGCAAGCGGCCGTGCGCAGCGGCAGCGTGCCGACGCCGGACGGCGCGCTGTACTACGAAGTACGCGGCGAAGGGCCGCCGATCATCCTGGTGCCCGGCGGGCCGGGCGGCTCGCGCACCTCGCTGCGGCCGGAGTTCGACCGCCTGGCCGCACGGCACACGGTGGTGCACTTCGACAACATCGGCCGTGGCCGCTCGTCCGACCTGCCGGCGGGGCGGCGCCATTCGCCGCCGCGCGATGCCGAGGACATCGAACGGCTGCGGCAGGCGCTGGGCTTCCAGCGCTTCGCGCTGCTGGGGCATTCCTATGGCGGCTACCCGGCCCTGGCCTATGCCGGACGCCATCCCGATCGGCTGACGCACCTGGTGATCTCCAGCTCGGGCCACAGCGCCGAGTCGTGGCAGCGCAACATCGACAACGTCAATCGCTTCCTGGAGAACCAGTACCCCGAGGTGTGGTCGCGGCTGCAGGCCTTGCGTGCGCGCGGCGTGCGCAGTTGCGCGCCGGAGTACCAGGAGGTGTACGGCGCGCCGATCGGGCAGCTGTACTGGCGCGACCAGGCCAAGGCGAAGCTGCGCCAGCCGGTCTCGGACGACCCGCGCGACAAGTTCCGCGACGCGGTCTACTGCGACATGCTCGGCGACGACCCGGAGATCGCCGTCGGCGGCGAGATGGCGCGCTTCGATGCCCGGCCGGCGCTGGCCCGCGTGCACGTGCCGACGCTGGTCACCGCGGGCCGCCACGATCCGGTCTGCCCGCCGCTGGTGGCGCAGCAGATCCGCGATGCCTTTCCTGCCGGCGTGGCCACGCTGCGGGTGTTCGAGCACAGCGCGCACCGGCCCTGGGTGGAGGAGGGCGAGGCCTACTTCGAGATGCTCGAGGCCTTCCTTGCGGCCCCGCCGCGGCCGGCGCCGGCGGCATCACACTGACAATTCGGGCATGGCGAAGAAGAACCAACACGTCAGCGAAACCCCGGCCACGCAGGCGCTGCGCGCGGCCGGCGTCCCCTTCACCGAGCATGTGTACGACTACGTCGAGCACGGGGGCACCGGCGAGTCGTCGCGCCAGCTGGGGGTACCGGAACACGAGGTGGTGAAGACGCTGGTGATGCAGAACGAGCGCGCCGAGCCGCTGATCGTGCTGATGCACGGCGACAAGCAGGTCAGCACCAAGAACCTGGCGCGGGCCATCGGTGCCAAGAGCGTCGAGCCCTGCAAGCCCGAGGTGGCGCAGCGCCACAGCGGCTACCTGGTGGGCGGCACCTCGCCCTTCGGCACGCGCAAGGCCATGCCGGTGTACGTGGAGGCCACGGTGCTGGACCTGCCGCGCATCCTGATCAACGGCGGCCGGCGCGGCTACCTGGTGGGCATCGATCCCGCGGTGCTGGCCTCGGTCGTGGGCGCGGTGCCGGTGAGCTGCGCGCTGTGATCGACGCAGCGGCGCGCGGTGGCTGCGCGGCCCGTGCTGCCGGCAGATCGCGCCGATAAGCTCCGTCAAGCCCAGTGCTTGCGCAACCGGTGGATGAACCAGGCCACGGCGCCGACCACCGGCACCACCGCAACGCCGACGACCACTTCGGGTGACAGGCTGGCCAGCCCCGGCACCACCTTGGCCGCTGCTTTGGCAAGGTAGCCCACCAGCCCCAGTGCGTAGTAGCTGATGGCCACCACCGACAGGCCTTCCACCGTCTGCTGCAGCTGCAACTGCTGCTTCTGGCGCTGCGCCAGCGCGCGCAGCAGTTCCTGGTTGCCCTGCTCGCGCTGGGCCTCGATGCGCACGCGGGCCAGGCTGGTGGCGCGGTTGATGCGCTCGCCGACGTCGGTGAGGCGGCGGTCGATGCTGTCGCACAGCGCCATCGCGGGCGTGAAGCGGCGCGACAGGAAGCCGGTGAGGGTCTGCACGCCGCTGATGCGCTGCTCGCGCAGATCGGCCAGGCGCTGGTCGACGATGGCGCGGTAGGCCCGCGTGGCCGAGAAGCGGTAGCGGGTGCGCGCGGTGCCGTGTTCCACCTCGGCCGCCAGCCGCGTCAGCGTCTCGAAGGCTTGCGCGTCGTCGTGGGTGGAGTCGTTGGCCATCGCGTCCACGGTGCCTTGCAGCGTGCGCTCCAGCTCGGCCAGCAGCGCCGCCTCGCGCTGCGCGACCGGAAAGCCCTGCATCGCGAGCATGCGGTAGGCCTCGATCTCGCACAGGCGCTGCGCCTCGCGCGCGGCCTGGTCGCGCGGCAGGCCGAAATCGAGCACCAGGAAGCGGGTGAAGCCATCGCGGCCCAGGCGCAGGTGGGTCAGCAGCGCGCCGCGGCGTGCGTCGCCGATGAAGGCGCCCATCAGCGGTGCGGCGTCGTCGGCGCTGGCGGGGCCGGCCTGCGCCACCATCAGGGCCTGGCAGCGGCGCAGCATGTCGTCGCTGTCATGGGCCTGCAGCATCACGACGTGGGCGGCGGCCAGCATGCGGCCGGCGTCGGGGGCGGAGAGCTCGGTGACGAAGCAGTCCGGCAGGTCCACCAGGGCGCTGGCTTCCTGCATCAGGCCGCGCAGCGCGGCGTCGTCGGCATCGTCGTGCACGCCTTCCAGCGGGCGGTTGACCTGCCAGCTGGTGAATTCGCCATGCCGCTCGAACTTCAGCACGCAGCCCGGCGCCTGCACCACCTGGTGGCGCACGCCCGGCGCGGGTGCCGGCTGGCCCAGGCTCAGGCACAGCGCGCTCAGCGCGGCATCGGCCCGCGCGCCGGCCATGTCGGCCTGCACCCAGTACGACACCACGCACGGCGGCCGTGCCGGCAGCGCGGGGCGCGCATGCAGTTCCTGGTGCAGGTCCAGGTCGGTGCGGTCCGGGAACCGGGCCGGCGCGCGCGCCGGAGGCGGGGACGCCGGCCGGGCGGGCGGGTCCAGGACGTCGTGGTGCGAATCCATCGGGATGCTCGGAGTACAGCTCGCGCCGATTGTGCGTTGCTGCAATGTCCGCGCCAGTACGCGGCGGGCGCGGCCGAATCCGAAACCGGCCCGCGCGCACCGCTTGCGTCGGGGGCCCGGCGCTGGCTGGCCGCGCTCCCCGCTGCCGGCCGCTCAGGGCAGCTTGAACACCTGGACTCGCTTGTTGCCCATCCAGATCAGGGCGCGGTTGTCCTGCGTGGCGATCAGGTGACCGAAGGTGGTGCAGCCGTAGACGTCGTACGGGCTGTTGTCCGGCCGGCAGTTGGCCGATTGCTGCGTCACCGGGATCGACGCGAGTTTCTGGAAGCTGGTGGTGCCGGGCACCAGCGCGGTGGTGCTGAAGACCTCGATGCTGGTGATGATGCTGTCCTGGGCGGCCAGCACCGCGATGCGGCTGCCGTCGGGCGTCAGCGCCAGGCGGGACCAGAACACGCCGGCAGGCGCGGCGGGCAGCTTGCCCAGCAGTTCGTAGCGCGCGTCGTAGAGCTCGCCGGTGTACTGCATCGCCAGCCGGGTGCCGTCGCTGCTCATGCGCGGGTCGTACCAGAACTCGGTTCGGCCCATCGGCGCGGTGATCGATTCGTCGGCCGGGTTGTAGAGCTTCCAGTCATCGGTGCCGCTGCAGCAATAGTCCGGGCTGACCAGCATGCGCGAGCCGTCGGCGGAGGCGATGAAGTCGGCCGACTCGACGTAACCCAGGCGCGGATCGGTCAGCGGCAGGGTCTTGACCGTGTTGTCGCGCAGGTCGAGGTAGCCCATGTGGTTGGCGAAGTAGCTGCCCGGCAGCCACAGGCGGTTGTCCGCGGTGGCGGCCAGCGGTCCGCCGTAGCCCTGCTGGATCTCGGCGGTGGTGGCGATGGAGTCGGTGATGCGGAAGGTGTCGGGATCGATGAGCTTCAGCGCGCCCTCGGTCGCCACCACCAGGCGCGTGCCGTCCGGCGACAGGCCGAGGTTGGCGGGCTTCGTCACCGGCAGCGCCTGCGCGGTCCACTGGCCCGCACGGTACTGGAACTTGTAGACCGCGCTGCCCAGCGAGTTGGTCAAGCCGTAGACCGCCTGCCGCACCGGGTCGTGCACGTAGCGCGACAGGAAGTCGTCGCCCGGGTGCGCCCAGGACGAGGCGGCATAGCCGTCGGCGCTGGTCACGCGCAGCGGCACCTGCGATGCGGCACCGGCCACCGAGCCGCCGATGCTGAGCGTGTAGGTGCCGGCGGCGGCGGGCGTCACGTCGAACTCGAGTTGCCGGTCCGACGTGGCGCGCACGTTGGTCAGCGTGAGGCCGCTGGCCTTCAAGGCCTTGCCGACGTCGCTGATCTGCGAGAAGCCGCTGCCGCCGACGACCACGTGCGACTTGCGGCCGGCCGGGATGCCGTAGGGCATCGCGGTCCACAGCGAGGGCAGCTGCTTGCGCAGCGTGACGCGGAAGCTGGCCTGGCGCAGGCCGGGTGCCGAGAGCGTCACGACCGTGGTGTGGTCGGCGTCGTTGGCCAGCGCGGCCGCCTGCGCCGCGTCGACCGCGAATCCCAGCGTGGCCGGCGTCAGGCTGCCGCTGGGCGACAGCGTCAGCCAGGGCTCGGAGCTCACCGCGCTCCAGGGCGCCGTGGCGCCGTCGCCGCGCGTGACCGGCACCGTCGCGGAGAGGCTGGCCGTGGTGGCGTTGGCGTCCAGCACCAGCAGTTGGGCCGGCGGACCGACCAGGCCCTGCACGACGTTCAGGTTGACGGGGATGCGCACGCTCTTGGACGCCCCGCTGGTGGGTGTGTAGATCACCGTGACCGCGCCGCTGCGGCTGGTGGGGGCCAGCTCGCCGGCCTGGGCGGTGATGCGCACGGTGTAGCTGTCCTTCACCGCGACGCTCAGCCAGGAGGTGTCGGCGGCGGAGCGCTCGACCTCGGCCCGCCAGCTGCCGCCGCCCACCGCGGGCAGCGTCAGCGCCAGCTCGGCCTGCTGGCTGCCGCCTTCGATGGCCTGCAGCGACAAGGCCGACGGCGTGACCGCGAGCTGGCAGCTCTGCGGCAGGATGACGCAGGTGAAGTCGGCCAGCGCGGCGATGCGTGCGATCTCCCCGCCGGTGATCGGTCCGAGGACATAAATCGCAACGTCAGCGGCACCGGTGGAGATGCCGAGGTAGTTGCCGCTGCCCGGATAGTGCCGGTAGCTGTAGGGCTCGATGTAGCCCTCGGTGCGGCCGGCCTTGGGGAACAGCGTGGGGTAGGTCTGCTCGGCCCAGTCCATGGCCTGGGCGGCGGTCAGCGCGGGCGCCACGCCTTCGCGCGGGGCGGCCGGGATCGACAGGCCGAGCGCCGCGCTGGAGCGGAAGCAGCCCTCGGCGGACTGGCGGTACTGCCCGGTGGCGGCGGCGCTTTCGGTGCAGTGGTCGGCCGACACGGCGGCGGCCTGCGGGCGCGGCAGGGGGCCGCTGGACTGCTCGGTGTTCTCGCCGCCGCCGCCACACGCGGCGATCAACAAAGACATGAACAGGCTGGCGCCGCGCGCGACGAATCGGTGCATCGTTCCTCCCTCGGTGGAGTGGCCGCGCGCAGCCCCAATGCAGGCAGGCGGCGCGGGGTGGCCGGTGTCGGCCGGGCGCGGGAGTATGGCAGTCGGGTTTCACCGCTGGCGCGCCGCCGGGCCCCTCGTTCAGGGGTGGCAGGGTCCGGGGTCAGAAGGCCGCGCGCAGCGTCAGCCGCAGCATGCGGGGCTCGGCCGGGTGGACGTGGCGGTCGGCCACCGGCTCCGTTTCACCCGGCACGCGCGACGCGTAGAAGTACTGGATGTCGTCGACGCGGCGGTCAGCCAGGTTGAAGACGTCCAGCGTCAATTCGCTGTCGTGGCCGAACGCGCGCGGCAGCTTGCAGGCCACGCGCAGGTTGGCCGTCAGCGACGAGCGCGCGCGCACGCTGTCGTCCTCCGCCAGCGCGGCCGGGCCCAGGTAGCGCCACTGCAGGCTGGCGGACCAGGGACCCAGGTCGCGCAGCGTCAGCGCGGCCGACGCCACCCGGTCCACCGCATTCGGGATGCGGTCGCCGTGGGTGAAGCGGGCATGGGTCCATGCCATATCGGCATCGACCAGCAGGTGCCGGCCCAGGGTGTAGCGGTTGTTCCATTCCACGCCGCGGCGGCGGCTGGCGGCACTGGCCTCGGTGCTGCCGGCATCGCCGACGTAGACCAGCTCGGAGTCGAGCCGCAGCCACCACAGCGCCAGTGAGCTTTGCAGGCCCGGCAGGGCGTCGGTGCGCAGGCCCAGTTCCCAGCCGCGCGCGGCCACGAGGCCGGGCACGCGGTCGACCGGTTCGCCGCTCCGCGGGTCGACGCGGGCGGTGGTGCCGCGCGCATCGTTGCTGTGGAAGCCGCGCCCGGCGTTGGCGAAGAACTCGGTCTTCGCGAAGGGGCCGGCCACCAGCGACAGCTTGGGCGACAGCTGGCCGGCGCGCGCGCGGCCGCCGTTGTCCGGGCCTTGCAGGCTCTGCACGCGGGTGCGCAGCTGGTCGGCGCGCAGGCCGAACACGCCGCGCAGCACGGGGGAGAACTCGATGCCGCTCTGCGCATGCACGCCGGCCAGCGTCTGGCGCACGTCGTCTTCGCGGGTGGTGCCCACGGGCTGCCGGCCTGCGGTGTCGAACAGGCCGACGCGCGCGCGGTCGTGGCGCAGCTGCAGGCCCAGCTCGGTGCGCGCCGGCAGGCCGGCCAGCGTGTGGCCGATCGCGTGGCTGGCGCTGAAGCCGCCGAAGCGCCGGCGGTCCTGCTGCAGGAACTGGTCGCCGGTGCCCGGCCGGTCGAGCGCGTAGCTGAAGTTGGAATACAGCGCCAGGCCATAGCGGCCGATATACGCGGCCAGGCGGGTGTGGCCGCGCTCGTCGTTGCGCTGCCATTGCCCGGATGCGCTGGCGCGGCTGCTGCGGCCGCCGGCGGAGGGGTCGAGCGTGCTGAAACGGCCGAACGGACGGCCATCGGGCGTGCGGCCGGCGCTGACGAGGCGCTGCGGCACCTGGTCGGTGGCCGTCCAGCTGGCGTGATAGCCCATCAGGCTGGCGGACCAGCCCGCCGCCGCGGTGCCGCCGGACAGCGTCAGCACACCGTTGCGCTTCGCAAGGTCTTCCGGCACGTCCCACGGCCCGTCGTTGGCCAGGACTTCGACGATGCCCAGCAGCCGCAGGCCCGGACCCAGCTCGCCCGAGCCGCCGCCCACCGCGCGCCGGTGGCCGCGCTGGCCCAGCGTCAGCTGCGCGAAGGGGGCATCGAAGGCGGTGCGGTAGACGATGTCCGCCGCGCCCGCGGCCGAGAAGTCACCCGAGCGCGCGAAGTAGGGACCCTTGCGGTATTCGATGCGCTGCACCAGCTCGGGCAGCAGCGGGTTCAGGTCGGTGTAGCCCTGGCCGTGCGCATGGCTGGGCAGGTTGAAGGGCACGCCGTTGACCGAGGTGGCGAAGTCGGTGCCGTGATCGAGGTTGAAGCCGCGCAGGAAGTACTGATTGGCCTTGCCGTCGCCGGAGTGCTGCGTGACGATCAGCCCGGGCACGAACTCCAGCACCTCGCCAGGGCGCAGCGCGGGCCGGCTCTTCAGCAGCGCGGCGCGGATCACCCCCTGCGAGGCGGCGTCGCTGGAGCCGATGGCGTTGTCGTAATGGGCGCTCACCGCCACGCGCTGGGGCTCGCCGTCGTCCGCTCGCGCGGGTGCGGCATGCCATGGGATGCCGGCCAGGGCGATCAGGGCGGCGGTGCAGACGGTGGAATTCGGGCGGCGGGTCATGGGCGGGGCAGGGGGGGGCGGCCCCTGCCTTACGCACCCGGTGCCGCATCGGATGCAGCCTTCAGGGCGAGCCCAGCAGCCCCAGTTCCATCGCCTTCGCGACGGCACGCTGCCGGCTCGCCACGTCCAGGCGCTCGCAGGCGTTGCGCAGGTGGAAGTCCACCGTGTGGTGGCTGATCGAGAGCAGGCGGCTGATCTCCCAGGTGGTCTTGCCCAGCGCGGCCCACGACAGGCATTCGATCTCGCGCGTGCGCAGGCGTGGGCGCCGCTCGCGCGCGAAGCGCTCGATCTGCGGGGTGCAGGCCAGGTGCAGATAACGCGCGAACAGCAGGGCCGCCGGCCGTGCCTGATGCAGCGCGCGCTCGCTGGCGTGGCCGCGGGTGGCCAGCATCAGCGCCGAGAAACCCTGAGCGGCAGGCACGGGCACGCTCAGGCCGGCGTTCAGGCCGTGGCGGGCGGCGTGCTGGCGGAACGTCTCCATCGCCGGATCGCCGTTCGCCGGGGCCGGCGATCGGCGATGGGCGAGCCATCCCTGCGGTATGCCGTGGCGCGCCAGCGGTGGTTGCGGCGAACCCATGGCCTGCACGAAGCAGTCCAGCCGTGCCGACTCCAGTTCCGCAGGGAAATTGCCGACGGACCAGGCCGGCGCCTGCTCGCTGCGGCCCGTCGGCACCAGGGCGGAGAACGCCCACAGCTCGAAGCCGATCTGCAGCGCGAACCGGCCGGCCTCCTCCCTCAGCTGGTCGTCGTTCTCACATTCGGTCAGCAGCTCGAAGCACAACATTCCCATCTCCAGTGCGCGCGGCCGCAGGGCCGCACGGCGAAGGGGAATGTAGGCACCGGCCTGGTGAACGGCCAATACTGGATCGACGCGCACCACGCGCCCGATGCAGGCGGCCTTCAGGACAAACCCTGGGCGGCCTGCCCGGCAGGCGCGTCGTCGGTCAATGCCCGCCGGCCGCGGGCTTCACCGGGGCTTTGACCGCCAGGGTCTCGCGCTTGCCGTCGCGCCCCTCCACCACGAGCGTGAAGGCCACGCTGTCGCCCGCCTTGAGCGGGGCCTTCAGGCCCATCAGCATCAGGTGCAGTCCGCCGGGCTTCAGCTCCACCGGCTGGGCGGCGGGCAGGTCGATGGTGCTGACCTGCCGCATGCGCATCACGTTGCCGTCCATCGCCATCTCGTGCATTTCGGCCATGCCGGCGGGCGAGCTGACCTCCACCAGCCTGCCGCCGCGCGCCGAGGTGATGGTGAGGTAGCCGGCGGCGGGCTGCTGCGGCGCGGAGGTGGCGCGCACCCAGGGGTTGGCGACGATGGTCTGGGCATGGGCGGGCAGGGTGGTCAGGGCAGCGGCCAGGGCGGCCGCGAGCATCGTGCGCATCGTCTTCTCCGGGATCGGTGTCGGGTTCAGGGCCGCCATCATGACGGTGCGGCGGCCGCCGCTGGCATCCGGCGCGGGCAAGACCCCGGGCCGCGCCGGGGCGGGTCGTACACTGCGCAGCCTCTCGTCCGCCGCCCGGCCTGCCTGCGGCCAGCGGACCCCTCACCTGCTGTCCGAGCGCATGTCCACCCTCACGAGCCTTGCCGCGATCGCCGCCGCCTACCTGATCGGCTCGCTGTCGTTCGCCGTCATCATCAGCCGCGCCATGGGCCTGGCGGACCCGCGCAGCTACGGCTCGAAGAACCCGGGCGCCACCAACGTGCTGCGTTCGGGCAACCGCGCCGCCGCGGTGCTGACGCTGGCCTTCGATGCGCTGAAAGGCTACGTGCCGGTGCTGGCCGCGCTGCTGCTCGCGCCGCGCCTGGGCTTCGGCGAAATGACGGTCGCGCTGGTCGGCCTGGCCGCCTTCCTCGGCCACCTGTGGCCGGTGTTCTTCCGTTTCCAGGGCGGCAAGGGCGTGGCCACCGCGGCCGGCGTGCTGCTGGCGCTGAACCCGGGCCTGGGGCTGGCGACGCTGCTGACCTGGGTCATCGTCGCCGCGTTCTTCCGCTATTCGTCGCTCGCCTCGCTGGCGGCCGCCGCCTTCGCGCCGTTCTACCAATTGCTGATCTGGGGTCCGTCGGGCTCGGTGCTGGCCATCGCGGTGATGAGCCTGCTGCTGGTGTACCGGCACAGCGCCAACATCAAGAAGCTGCTGGCCGGCACCGAGTCCAAGCTCGGGCAGAAGGCCGCGGCGCCGGCGGGCGGCGCGGCCGCCCGGCCGCACTCCGCTTCCCATCACCATCACAAGAAGGGTCACTGAACATGGCATCCATCGAACGCTTCGACACCGGCGCCCGCATGTCCGAAATGAGCGTCCACAACGGCGTGTGCTACCTGGCCGGCCAGGTTGCGCTCAGCGGCGCGCCCGACATCGAGACGCAGACCAAGGAAGTGCTCGACGCCATCGACGCGCTGCTGGCCCGCGCCGGCAGCGACAAGAGCAAGGTGCTGCGCGCGCAGATCTTCATCGCCGACCTGAAGGACTTCGCCGGCATGAACAAGGTGTGGGACGCCTGGGTGGTGCCCGGCCACACGCCGGCCCGGGCGACGGTGCAGGCCGCGCTGGCCAAGCCGGAATGGAAGGTCGAGATCGTCGTCACCGCCGCGGTTTGATCTGGGCCCGGGCCGTGCTTGCCCGGCGCCCGCCGGGTGAGCGAGCGGCCCGTTGCATGCAGCTCGTTGCATGCGGCCGTTGCACGGGGCTCGTTGCACAGGGCTGTGGCGGCGGGCTGTCGCGCGCAGGCGGCGCGCGGGCTGCCCGCGGCGCCGGTCAAAGCCCCAGCCGCGACAGCGGGCCGCGTCCTTCGCGTATCAGCACCGGTTCGTCGCCGCTGAGGTCGATCACCGTCGTCGGCTGCATCGGGCAGGCGCCGGCATCGACCACCGCCTGCAGCGGGTGCTCGTAGCGCTCGCGGATCTCGTGAGGGTCGTTCAGCGGCTCGTGCTCGCCGGCGGGGATCAGCGTGGTGGCCAGCAGCGGCTGGCCGAGGATTGCCAGCAGCTCCTGCATCACCCGGTGTTCCGGCACGCGCAGGCCGATGGTGCGGCGCGAGGGGTGCGACACCCGCCGCGGCACCTCCTTCGTCGCTTCAAGGATGAAGGTGTAGGGCCCGGGCGTGCCCAGCTTCAGCCAGCGGTACTGGCGGTTGTCTGCGCGCGCGTAGCGGCCCAGCTCGGACAGGTCGCGGCACAGCAGCGTGAGGTGGTGGCGCTCGTCCACCTGGCGGATGCGGCGCAGCTTCTCTGCCGCGGCCTTGTCGTCGAGGTGGCACACCAGCGCATAGCTGGAATCGGTGGGCACCGCGCACACGCCCCCCGCGTGCAGCAGTTGCGCCGCCTGTTTCAACAAGCGCTGTTGCGGGTTGTCGGGGTGGACTTCGAAGTATTGGGCCATGCAAGATGACGGGACCGGTCGGCGCTGCCGCCAGCGCCAGCCGATGGCGCCGGCCGCGTCCGGCCACGAACCCGAGGAAACCGAAATTATGAACACTCGCTTCTGCCTGAGCCTGGTATGTGCGTCCCTGATGGCATGGACCGTGCCTGCGGCGGCGCAGGACATTCCGAAACGCAAGCCCGGGCTGTGGGAAATGTCCATGCAAATGCAGGGCCAGGGCGGCATGCCTTCGGTGAGCACCAAGCAGTGCGTCGACGCGCAATCCGATGCCGAACTGCACCGCAAGGCCTTCGCCGGCAACGACCCCAAGACCCAGTGCAAGCAGCTGTCGAACAAGAAGATCGCCGGCGGCGTCGAGATCGAGGCCGAATGCAGAAGCGAGGACGGCGGCACGGTGAAGACCATCGCCCGCATCACCGGCGACATGCAGACCAGCTATGCGATGGAGAACGACATGACGTTCACGCCACCGCGCAACGGCATCTCCAAGGCCAGGCTGCTGATGAAGGGTACCCACCGTGGCGCCTGCCCCGCGGGCATGAAGGGCGGCGACGTCCAGATGACGACCATGGGTGGCCCGGGCGGTGTGACCATCGACGTCGAGAAGCTGAAGAAGATGAGCCCCGAGGAGCGGCAGAAGTGGGCCGAGCAGATGCAGAAGCAGATGGGCAAGTGAGTCCGGTCCGGCCCGGCTTGCGCCCCCTCCGCCGTGGGTGACGGCGCCGTCCGGCTCGGGCCGCTGCTGCTGCCCTTTGCGCTGCTGCTGGCGATGGGCTCGCTCGGCGTGACGCTGCTCGTCGGCAACGGCCTGGCCCGGCGCGCGGGCGTGGCCGTGGAGCCGGCCTTGTGGCGTGCCGTGCTGCTGGGCGTGGTGGTCGCGCGGCTGGCGTTCGTCTATGAGTACCGGACGCTGTACTTCGCATCGCCGCTGGCCATCCTCGACATCCGCGACGGTGGCTGGAACCCGGCGCTGGGCCTGGTGGCGGCCTGGTTGTACGGGCTGCACCGCGAGCGCCAGCAGCCGGCATTGCGCTGGCCGCTGCGCGGCGCGCTGCTGGCGGGCACGCTGCTCTTTGCGGGTGGCAGTGCGTGGCTGTCGCTGCACGGCCCGGCGCGCGAGCCGCTGCCGGCGCTGAGCTTCACCTCGCTCGAAGGCGAGAACGTGCTGCTCACCCGTTTCGTCGGCCGGCCGGTCGTGGTCAACCTGTGGGCCACCTGGTGCCCTCCCTGCGTGCGCGAGATGCCGGTGCTGCAGCAGGCCCAGGCCACGCGGCCGGACGTCCATTTCGTGTTCCTGAACCAGGGCGAGGATGCCGCCGCGGTGCAGCGGTGGCTGAAGCTGCGTGGACTGGTGTTGCGCAACGTGCTGGTCGATGAACGGCGCCAGGCCAGCGTGGCCTTCCAGCAGCAGGGCTACCCGACGACGCTGTTCTTCGATGCGCAGGGCCGGCTGGTGGGGCGGCGCATCGGCGAGCTCTCTGCCGCCACGCTGGACGAGAAGCTGAGGCAGGCGGCCCGATGAACGGCAGCGCCGGTCCGCGCCGGCGGCCGCTTGCGCGCTTCAGGGCCTCAGCCCGGTGCCTGCACCCGATCGCGCAGCCGCACCCAGATCGGCTCCAGATGAGCCGGCAGCGCGGGCAGGGTGCCCAGGTCGATGCGGCTCTCGTCGGGCGAATGGAAGTCGCTGCCGCGCGAAGCCGCCAGGCCGAATTCCAGCGCCATGTCGGCGTACTTGGCGGCATCCGCCGCGCCGTGGCTGCCGGTCTGCACTTCCACGCCTTCGCCGCCGTGGGCCTTGAATTCCGAGAACAGCGCGTATTCCTCGGTCGGGGTGAACTTGTAGCGGCCCGGGTGCGCGATGACGGCCGCGCCGCCCGCGCCGCGGATCCAGCGCACGGCTTCGCCCAGGCCGGCCCAGCGGTGCGGCACGTAGCCCGGCTTGCCGCTGATGAGGTAGCGGCGGAAGACCTCGCCGTTGTCCCGGCAGACGCCGGTATCGACCAGCCAGCGCGCGAAGTGGGTGCGTGAGACCAGGTCGGGGTTGGTCACGTAGCCCAGTGCGCCTTCGTAGGCGCCGGGGATGCCGACTCTTTCGAGGCCCGCGCCCATGTCGCGCGCGCGCTGCAGCCGGCCTTCGCGGATGCGGGCCAGGCCGGCCTGCAGTTCCGGGTTGGCCGGGTCCAGCCCCAGGCCGACGATGTGCACCGTCTCGCCGGCGAAGGTCACCGAGATTTCGACGCCGCCCAGCCAATGCAGCCCGTGTTCGCGCGCGGCTTCGGCGGCGCGGACCTGTCCGCCGAGTTCATCGTGATCGGTGAGGGCCCACAGTTCGACGCCCTGCGAACACGCCCGCGCGGCCAGGGCTTCGGGGCTCAGGGTGCCATCGGAGAAGCTGGAATGGCTGTGGAGGTCGGCGTTCAGGGCATGCACCGGGCGATTGTAAAAATCTGCACTTCCGGCCGCGCGCGGTCCGGTTCATGTCCCTTCGCGCGGCGGGCGTCTCAGGCAGGCGAGCCGCCCGGGGGCCTGCGCGAGGGCCAACCGGTGCCGGTCGACAGCGCCTGCCGCACGTCCTCGCCATGCTCGTCCAGCCCCGGCGGCGGCAGGTCGCTGATGGCGCGTTCGCCGTCGAAGCGCATCGGCGAGGCGACCATCGGCACCCCGTTCGAGCCTTCGATGCGCATGCCACGCGACACCACCTGCGGGTGCTGGAACACGCCCGGCAGGTCGAGGATGGGCGCGCAGGGCACGGCATTGGGCTCGAACAGCGCCGTCCATTCGGCCGTGGTGCGCTCGAGCATCCACGCGGCGAGGATGGGCACCAGCTCGTCGCGCCGCTCGACGCGCGCGGGGTTGGTGGCGTAGCGCGGGTCCTGCGCCAGCGCGGCGTCGCCGGCCAGCGCGCAGAAGCGCTGGAACTGCCCGTCGTTGCCGACCGCGACCACGATGTGGCCGTCCTTCGTCGCGAACACCTGGTACGGCACGATGTTGACGTGCGCATTGCCCATGCGCAGCGGCGTCTTGCCGCTGACCATGTAGTTGCTGGCCTGGTTGGCCAGCATGGCGACCTGCACGTCCAGCAGCGCCGCGTCGATGTGGCGGCCGCGGCCCGTGCGGCCACGCTCGATGACCGCGGCCAGGATCGCGGTGACCGAGTACAGGCCGGTGAACAGGTCCGACACCGCCACGCCCACCTTCTGCGGCTCGCTGCCCGGGGTGCCGTGCTTCTCGCCGGTCACGCTCATCAGCCCGCCGGTGGCCTGGATCGCGAAGTCATAACCCGCAGCATGAGCGTAGGGGCCGTCCTGGCCGTAGCCGGTGACCGAGCAGTAGATCAGCCTGGGGTTCAGCGCGGAGAGCGTGGCGAAGTCCAGTCCGTACTTCGCGAGCTGGCCGACCTTGTAGTTCTCGATCAGCACGTCGGCCTCGGCCGCCAGCTGCTTGACCAGCGCGATGCCCTCGGGCGAGGCGATGTCCACCGCGATCGAGCGTTTGCCGCGGTTGGCGCTGAGGTAGTAGGCGGCGGCGCGCGTGTCGCCCTCGCCCCACCAGGGCGGGCCCCAACCGCGCGTGTCGTCGCCCGATTCGGGCCGCTCGACCTTGATGACGTCGGCGCCGTAGTCGGCCAGCAGCTGGCCGGCCCAGGGGCCGGCGAGCACGCGCGAAAGATCGAGGACCTTGATGCCCTCCAGCAGCGTTGGGCCGCTCATTTCAGCTGAAAGCAGCGATGCCGGTGATGGCGCGGCCGAGGATCAGCGCATGCACGTCGTGGGTGCCCTCGTAGGTGTTCACCACCTCCAGGTTCACCAGGTGGCGCGCCACGCCGAACTCGTCCGAGATGCCGTTGCCGCCCAGCATGTCGCGCGCCATGCGTGCGATGTCCAGCGCCTTGCCGCAGCTGTTGCGCTTCATGATCGAGGTGATCTCGACCGCGGCCGTGCCCTCGTCCTTCATGCGGCCCAGGCGCAGGCAGCCCTGCAGGCCGAGCGTGATGTCCGTCAGCATGTCGGCCAGCTTCTTCTGCACCAGCTGGTTGGCCGCCAGCGGGCGGTTGAACTGCTTGCGGTCCAGCGTGTACTGGCGCGCCGTGTGGAAGCAGAACTCCGCGGCGCCCAGCGCGCCCCAGGCGATGCCGTAGCGCGCGCTGTTGAGGCAGGTGAACGGGCCCTTCAGGCCCCGCACCTCGGGAAAGGCGTTCTCCTCCGGACAGAACACCTCGTCCATCACGATCTCGCCGGTGATGGACGCGCGCAGGCCCACCTTGCCGTGGATGGCCGGGGCGCTCAGGCCCTTCCAGCCCTTCTCGAGGATGAAGCCCCGGATCTGCCCGCCGTCGTCCTTGGCCCAGACGACGAAGACGTCTGCGATCGGGCTGTTGGTGATCCACATCTTCGAGCCGCTGAGCGAATAGCCGCCGGGCACCTTCTTGGCCCGCGTCACCATGCTGCCGGGGTCGGAACCGTGGTTGGGCTCGGTGAGGCCGAAGCAGCCGATCCACTCGCCGGCGGCGAGCTTGGGCAGGTACTTCTGCTTCTGCGCCTCGGTGCCGAATTCGTTGATCGGCACCATCACCAGCGAGGACTGCACGCTCATCATCGAGCGGTAGCCGGAGTCGATGCGCTCGACCTCGCGCGCGACCAGGCCGTAGCAGACGTAGTTGAGGCCGGCGCCGCCGTAGGCCTCCGGAATCGTCGGGCCCAGCAGGCCCAGTTCGCCCATCTCGCGGAAGATGGCGGGATCGGTCTTCTCGTGGCGGAAGGCTTCCAGCACGCGCGGTGCCAGGCGTTCCTGGCAGTAGGCGCGGGCGGCGTCGCGCACGGCGCGCTCGTCGGCGCTCAGCTGGTCATCGAGCAGCAGCGGGTCGTCCCACTGGAAGGCGGCGTGCTTGGCCATGGCGAGTCTCTCGGCGGGTGGGGTGGGAAGTGGGGTGGGAAGTGGGGGGCGGGGTGAGGGTCGCGCGGGAAGGGCGACCACGCCAGGCACCGATGCTAGGCCGCGCCGCCTGCGCTCGCAAACGAATTGTCGTCACCGAGACATGAGCCGGCAGAATATCTGGGCGGGGTGGCGCATGAGCCGCCTGCGGTTAAGAAGTGTGGAAAGGGCATGTCATGCCACGCAAGATTCCCTCGCTGCAGGCGCTCAGCTGCTTCGACGCCGCCGCCCGCCACGAGAGCTACACCCGTGCCGCGCACGAACTGGCGCTGACGCAGGGGGCGGTCTCGCGCCAGATCGCGGCGCTGGAGGACTTCCTGGGCGTGGCGCTGTTCCGCCGCACGCGCCATGGCGTGGCGCTGACGCCCGCCGGCGCCGCGTACGCACGGCAGGTGGCCGGCCGGCTCGACGCACTGGAGCGCGACACGCTCGATGCCATGGCCGCGGGTCCCGGCGGCCTCGCCGGGGGCGCGCACGGCAGCGTTCACCTGGCGGCGGTGCCGACCTTCGCCACGCGCTGGCTGCTGCCGCGCCTGCCGGACCTGGCCGCGCGGCACCCGCTGGTGACGGTGCACGTGGACGTGGCAACCCGGCCTTTCATGTTCGCCGACAGCGGCCGCGACGCCGCGCTGTACGCCGGCACGCCGCAGCAGGTGGCGGCCTGGGCCGGCACGCGATCGGTGCTGCTGCTGCAGGAAGAGGTGCTGCCGATCGCGAGCCCGGCGCTGCTGGCGGCGCATTCAGCCCGCAAGCGGTGGAAACCGGCGGATCTGCTGCAGCTGCCCTTGCTCCAGCAAAGCACACGGCCCGAGGGCTGGCGCCAGTGGTTCGAGGCCATGGACGTGCCTGAGGCCGCCGGCCCGCGCGTGCTGCAGGGCCCGCGCTACGAGCTCTTCTCGATGCTGGCGGTGGCCGCCGCGCACGGCCTGGGCGTGGCGCTGATGCCGCGGCTGCTGGTGGAGGCGGAACTGGCACGGGGCGAGCTGGTCGTCGCCTGCCCGCGGCCGCTGCGCGGGCAGCGCGGCTACTACCTCGTCACCCCCGAGCTGGGGGCCGCGGAGCCGGCGGCGGTGAGGCTGCTGCGTGACTGGCTGGTGGACCAGTCCCATGGACGCTAGGGCGCCGTCGAGCGCGGGGCGGTCCGGCGCATTCACCACGCCGCCGCGGCTTCGGCGCAGGCCGCTGCGCTGCCGCGCGTCAGCGGTCCGGGTGCGCGTCCTTGCCCGGCAGGCGATCGACGAGCTTGGGCACCAGCCCCAGCACCACCAACGTCAGCAGCGTGCTGAGCACTGCGGTGGTCTCGCGGCCCAGGCCGCAGGCGATGCCGATGGCGGCGGTCATCCAGACGCCGGCGGCGGTGGTCAGGCCCTGCACGTCTTCTTCCGAATGGCGCTTGATGATCGCGCCCGCGCCGAGGAAGCCCACGCCGGTGACGATGCCCTGGATCACCCGGCTCATGTCCGCGACGGCCATGCCGCCTTGCTGCGGCACCAGCACGAACAGCGCCGCGCCCATGGCCACCAGCATGTGCGTGCGCACGCCGGCGGCCTTGCCGTGGCGCTCGCGCTCGTAGCCCAGCACGCCGCCGAGCAGCGCCGCCATCGAGAGCCGCACCAGGATGCGGGTGACCTGGGCCGCGTCGGGCAGGTCGGAGAACTCGGATTGCAGGGTTTGCAGCAGGGCGTCGAGCACGCGCGCTCCCATCGGGCCGGATTGCGGCCGTGGCTGCAGCGAACGGCGTGCCTGCAAGGGCGCGGGTATGGCGATTGCTCCGGTTCGGGCATGGCCTCCGCCCCCGGCCGCGTCCGCATCGGCATCTCAGGCTGGCGCTACGAGCCCTGGCGCGGTGTGTTCTACCCGCCGAAGCTGCCGCAGGCCAGGGAGCTGGCCTTCGCGTCGCGCATGCTGCCGACGATCGAGATCAACGGCAGCTTCTATTCGCTGCAGCGGCCCGAGTACTACGCCGAGTGGCACGACGAGACGCCCGAGGGCTTCGTCTTCGCGGTGAAGGGGCCGAAGTACATCACGCATTTCAAACGCCTGAAAGACGTGGCCACGCCGTTGGCCAACTTCTTCGCTTCGGGCGTGTTCGAGCTGCGCGACAAGCTGGGGCCGATCCTGTGGCAGTTCCCGCCGCAGCTGCCCTTCATCGCCGACCGCTTCGACGCCTTCTTCGCCCTGCTGCCGCGCGACAGCGCCGCCGCCGAAGCGCTGGCCCGGCGGCACGACCAGCGCCTGGACGGCCGCGCCGCGCTGCACGCGCACCATGCGCAGCCGCTGCGCCACGCGGTCGAGATCCGCCACCCCAGCTTCGTCGACCCGGCCTTCGTCGCGCTGCTGCGCCGCCACCGCCTGGCGCTGGTGGTGGCGGACACGGCGGGCTGCTGGCCGCTGCTGGAGGACCTGACGAGCGACTTCGTGTACCTGCGGCTGCACGGCGACAAGGAGCTGTACGCCAGCGGCTACGGCGACGAGGCGCTGGACCGCTGGGCCGCGCGCATCGAGGCTTGGCGGCACGGCCGGCAGGTGCACGACGCGCGCCTCGCATCGAAGCGCGCGGCACCGAAGCGGGCGCGGCGCGACGTGTACGTCTATTTCGACAACGACGTGAAGGTGCATGCGCCCTACGACGCTGCGCACCTGGCGCAGCGCCTGGGCCTCCCCACGGGGCTGGACCCGTCGGACCACTTCGTGCCTCCGCCCGGGCTGGCCGGGCCGAGGATGCGCGCCACGGGCTTCGGCACGGGGCGGCGCGGCAAGGGGCTGGGCGCGGGCGCACCCAGGACCCGGTGAACGGGACGGCGCCGCGGTGGGCGCGGGCCGGTCAGCGCGCCACGTTCCACCACAGGTCGCCGGCACGCCCCTGGCGGACCAGGTGGCGCCAGAGCTTGGCGTCGTAGTGGGTGTTGGAAGGAAAGGGTGGCGCCTGCACGGCAGGCTCGTGGAAGGCCTCGTCCGCGTGCAGCAGCTGCAGCCTGGGCAGGTGCCCCAGTGACGCCAGCCGTTCGTCCGTGCGGTCGAGCACGTGCACGTTCACGCACATGAGGTCCACGTGGTCGGGCAGGGTCTCGCGCAGGCAGCGGGACAGCGTTCCGCTGCCCACCCCCAGCCACACCCGCGGGGGCTCGCAGCCCAGCTGCGCGACGATCTCGGTCCAGACCCACGCCACTTCCTGCGCCATCAGGCGCAGGAAGCCGTGGTCGGCGAAGCCCAGGGGCACCTCGTAGCGCTGCGGCCCCTCGGCCACGAAACGCCGCGCCGCCGCCTGGGCCTGCGCCAGGTCGGCGAAGAGGCGCAGCTCCGCGCCCATCGACCGCGCCAGCTCGGTGAATTCATGGCGCCGCAGCTGCGGCAGGTGCGCCGCGTCCGCGGCACAGAACAAGTGGCACACCACGCCCAGTTGCTGGGCTGCCGCGGCGAGCGCCACCTGCGCGAAGCCGCAGAACGGCGACGCATAGGCAAAGTGCCGCCACCCCTGCGAGAGCAACTCGATGAGGTACGGCAGCGCCGCGCGCTGCTTGGAGCCTCCGGGCAGCAGGTCGTCGCGCAGGACGTGGATGGGTTTGTCGTGGAGGTGAAGGGTCTGGACGAAGGGGGTTGGACGCGTCATGGAGGAACGGCTTGTTGGAGGGGTGACGACGCGGACTCGCCGGACCGGGCGATGCCGGGCATGGCGAGACGCGACGTTCCTTGAGTGCCGTCTCCAAGCTGGTTCAGATGCGTTCGGCCACCGAAGGTCTACCTCCATTTGATGACGCCGGAAGGACGTGGCTGCGCCCCGGGCCGGAGGGCCGCGGGGCGAAGGCGTGTCAGGACCCGATCAGGACCCGATGACCTGCGGGCCGCTGCCCGCGGCCGCCAGCAGGTGGCGCACCTGCTCCGCGAGCGAGCCGAACAGGCTGCCGCGGCGGCCGGGCGCGTCCTGGCCGAAGACGATGCGGTCGCAGCCCAGTTCGCGCGCGGCGGCGACGATCGTCGGCGCGCTGCGGCCGATGCGCACGGTGCTGGTGTGCGGCACGCCCGCCGCTTCCAGCTGGCTGCGCGCGTCGGCCAGCTCGTCCAGGCCGTTGGCATGCTGCATCGCCTGCAACTGGCCGGGGGCGAAGCACATCGCCACGTGCTGTGTCACGCGCGGCTGCACGCGCAGCAGGCGGGCGGTGACGAGCTCTTCGCGCGCCAGCTGGATCACCTGCGCCACCGCGGAGCGGGTGCGGTCCGGGCGGTCGGGGTCGACGGGAACGAGGATGTTCTTCATCGCGCGCACCACCGGCTTCAGGCTGCGGCCGGATCGGCGTCCGGCACCTGGCGGCTCGTCAGGTACTTGCCCACCGCCACCACCAGCGCCGCGCCCAGCGCCGGCACGACGGTGTGCAGGGCATGCTGCTGCGCGGCCCAGCCTGCGATGGCGGGATCGCTGATCGCCATCTCGCCGGCAACCCAGCCCAGCAGCGCGGCACCCAGGGTGATGATGACGGGGAAGCGCGTCATCAGCTTCAGGATGATGGCGCTGCCGAAGATGATCAGCGGGATGCTGATGACCAGGCCGAACACCAGCAGCGGCACGTTGCCCTTGGCGGCCGCGGCCACGCCGATCACGTTGTCCAGGCTCATCACCAGGTCGGCCATCACGATGGTGCGGATGGCGGCCGCCAGGTTGGAATGGCCTTCAAGGTCTTCCTCGCCGTCATCGCCCTTGAGCAGGCCGATGCCGATCCACAGGAGCATGGCCGCACCGGCCAGCTTCAGGTAGGGCAGGGTCAGCAGGTACACCGCGAAGAAGGTCAGCACGATGCGCAGCACGATGGCGCCCACGCTGCCGAACAGGATGGCCTTGCGCTGCTGCTGCGGCGGCAGCGAGCGTGACGCCATGGCGATGACGACGGCGTTGTCGCCGCTCAGCACGATGTTGATCAGGATGATTTGCGACAGGGCAATCCAGAAGTCCGGGCTGGACAGGAAGGACATGGGACGGGTCTCCTCGGCTGCGAAAGGGACCACCAACCATGTCCGGGTCCCGACGGCCGCGAGGCTACGCAGCGGGGCTGTCAGGCTTCTGCCGCCGACCTGACAGCCCGATGTCCGAAACCTGTCAGCCAGCTGACGGCGGGCTTCCGCCGAGCTTGAAGATCACGCTGAAGGTGTTGCCCACGCCGTCGGTGTCTTCCTCGAGCGTGATGCGCGCGCGGTGCAGCGTGGCGATCTCGCTGACGATGGCCAGGCCCAGGCCGCTGCCGTCTTCCTGCGTACCCAGCAGGCGATGGAAACGCTCGAAGATGCGGGCGCGTTCTTCCACCGGGATGCTGGGGCCGTCGTCGCTGATGGACAGGCGGCAGTGGCCGGCGCCGGCGTCGCCGGCCTCCGGCGCTAACCGAACAGTGACGCGGCCGTTGGCCTGGCTGTAGCGGATGGCGTTGTCGATCAGGTTGTTGATCAGCTCGCGCAGGCGGTCGCGGTCGGCATCGATCATCAGCGGGTGGCCGTGGCCCTCGAAGCCCAGGTCGATGTGGCGCTTGAGGGCCTCGGGCACCCAGTCCATGCTGACCTCCAGCGCGAAGGCGTTCAGGTCCAACGGCTGCAGCTGCATCGAGTCGAGCGCGCCGGGCTCGTTGCGGGCCAGCGAGAGCAGCTGCCGCACCAAGCGCGACAGGCGGTCGGCGCTGATGTACAGCTGCGCCAGCGAATGGCGTACCCGCTCGGGATCGGTTTCGCGCAGCGCCAGTTCGATCTGCGCCTTGAGGCCGCTGACCGGCGTCTTCAGCTGGTGCGCCGCGTCGGCGACGAAGCGGTTCTGGAAATCGAAGGTGCGGCCCAGGCGCGCCAGCAGCTCGTTGACCTCGTCCACCAGCGGCCGCACTTCGCCGGGCACGTCGTCGGTGGGGATGGGGCTGAGGTCGAGGTGCGAGCGATCGGACACCGCGCTGCGCAGGCGCTGCAGCGGCTGCAGCCCCCGCGCGACGCCGAACCACACCACGGCGGTGGCCATCACGATCAGCAGCAGCTGCGGCAGCACCACGCTGCCCATCGCCTCCCAGGCCAGGCGGTGGCGCTTGTTGAGGGTCTCGGCCACCTGCACCAGCACCAGGGGGGGCGCCGCGTTCGTGCCGGCCGCGGTACCGGAGAAACCGCCGCCGGCGCTGCCGGTGCCGATGGAGACGGGCAGCCGCGCCACCATCATGCGCACCGCTTCGTTGCCCACCTGGTCGCGGTAGAAGCCGGGGCGCCCCGCACGCGGCGGGCGTGGCGGCGGCAGCTGGGCGTTGCCGCCCAGCGGCGCGCCGTCCGGGGCCAGCACGCGGAAGAAGAGGCGGTCCTCGGTGTCGCTCAGCAGCACCTTGCTCGCATCCAGCGGCAGGTCCAGCCGCCACTGCCCGTCGCGCGGCCGCACGTGCAGCGCGATCTCGCGGCCGATTTCCTGCAGCGCGCGGTCGTAGGCCAGGTTGGACAGGCGCTGCGCGTTCCACCAGGCGGCACCGCTGTCCAGCACCAGCAGCAGCACCAGCGGGCCCAGCAGCCAGGTCAGCAACTGGCGCCGCAGGCGTGGCGTGTCACGCCGGGCCATCGACCGGGTCCATCAGGTAGCCCATGCCGCGCACCGTGCGGATCTCGCAGCCCAGCGGCTCCAGCTTCTTGCGCAGGCGGTAGACGATGACCTCGATCGCGTTGTCGCCCACCTCGTCGGCCCATCCGTACAGGTGGTTCACCAGCTGCTCCTTGCTGACGACGCGGCCGCGCCGCAGCAGCAGCAGCTCCAGCACGGCCAGCTCGCGCGGCGACAGATCGATGGGCCTCTTGTCGTGGAAGACGCGGCGGCCCACGGTGTCGAAGCTCAGCAGGCCGTGCTCCAGGTTCGGCGTGCTGTTGCTGCCGCGGCGCAGCAGGGCACGCACGCGGGCCTCCAGTTCCGGCAGGTCGAAGGGCTTGGCCAGGTAGTCGTCGGCGCCCAGGTCCAGGCCGCGCACGCGGTCTTCCAGCGTGTCCAGCGCGGTCAGCATCAGCACCGGCATGGTCGAGCGGCGCGCGCGCAGGCCGCGCAGCACCTCCAGCCCGCTCTGGCCGGGCAGGCCGATGTCGAGAATGGCCAGGTCGTAGATGCCCAGCGCCAGCGCGCGCTCGGCCTGGTCGCCGTTGTCGGCGATGTCCACCGCGTGTGCCGACTGCACCAGCGCGCGCGACAGCGCATCGGCCAGCACCGTGTCGTCTTCCACCAGGAGGATTCGCATCTGTGTCGTTCGCTCGGCGACGCCCCGTTGCCGCAGCGGGCCATGCTACCCAAAGCGCCCGTCGTTCCGGGGCCCCTGGCCGTGCCTTGGGCCGGCGGCACGCTACCCGACGGCGTGGACTCCGCCCAGAATGGAGGCCCCCCGCCGAGCGCAAGGAGCATGCGATGAGCGACGACCTGACCTCCCGCTGGAAGCACGACGGCGTACGCGTGGTGCCTGCCGGCAGCCTGGACCCCAACACCGCGCAGACCCCCGGCATGGACCGCAAGGCGGCGATCACCTTCGCGCGCGTGGGCGCGCAGAAGCTGTGGGCCGGCACGGTGCACATCCATGCCAACGCCAAGACCGGCGCCCACCACCACGGCCCGCTGGAAAGCGTGATCTACGTCGTCAAGGGCCGCGCGCGCATGCGCTGGGGCGAGCGCCTGGAATTCACGGCGGAGGCCGGCCCGGGCGACTTCATCTACGTGCCGCCCTACGTGCCGCACCAGGAAATCAACGCCAGCCGCACCGAGACGCTGGAATGCGTGCTGGTGCGCAGCGACGGCGAGGCGGTGGCGATCAACCTGGACATCGAGCCGGCGGAGCCGCCCGAAGAGGTGCGCTGGATCGACCCGACGCACCCGGGTTGATGGCGGCGATAACGTCGAAGCGGCGCGTCCGCCTGCGACCGTCCGCAGCCCCGCTCGAGCGATGAACAGCTACGACGAACTTCCCTACCCCAGCCAGGCCTTCGCCCAGACCCACCCGGACCGGCTGGCGACGCTGGCGCGCGTGTTCGGCCTGCAGCCGCCGCCGATCGAAAACTGCCGCGTGCTGGAGCTGGGCTGCGCCGCCGGCGGCAACCTGATCCCGATGGCCTGCGGCCTGCCGGGCAGCCGCTTCACCGGCGTGGACCTGTCGGCGCGCCAGGTGGCCGAAGGCCGCGTGCGCATCGAGGCGCTGGGCCTGCGCAACGTGCGCATCGAAGAGGCATCGATCACCGACGTGGATGAACGCTGGGGCCAGTTCGACTACGTGGTCTGCCACGGCGTGTACTCCTGGGTGGAGCCGGCGGTGCAGGACTGGATCCTGCGCATCGCCGGCCGCCTGCTGGCGCCGCAGGGCATCGCCTACGTCAGCTACAACACCTACCCCGGCTGGCACCTGCGCGAAAGCGTGCGCCACATGATGCGCTACCACGCGATGCCTTTCGGGACGCCGGCCGAGCGCATCGAGCAGGCGCGTGCGCTGCTCGCTTTCCTGGCCAGTGCCGTGCCGCAGGAAGGCCATGCCTACGGCCAGGTGCTGGCGCGCGAGCTGGAGCTGCTGGGCCGCTGCAGCGACAGCTACCTCTACCACGAGCACCTGGAGCCGACCAACGCGCCGCTGTACTTCCACCAGTTCGCCGAACGCGCTGCCGCGCATGGCCTGCAGTACCTGGCCGAGGCCGACTTCGCCGCGATGCTGACCGGGCGCTTTCCGCCGGAGGTGGCGGCGACGCTGGAGGGCATCAGCGCCGACATCATCCACCTCGAGCAGTACATGGACTTCGTGCGCAACCGGCAGTTCAGGCAGACGCTGCTGTGCCGGGCGGGGATGAAGGTGCGGCGGGCCTTGTCGCCGGGGGTGATGAGCGGCATGTACCTCGCTTCGCCGGCGCGGCGTGAAGGGGCGGGCGCGCTGGACCTGGACCCGCGGGTGGAGGTGGCTTGGCGCGCGCCGGGCGGCGCGCTGGCTTCGGCTTCGCACGCGGTGAGCAAGGTGGCGCTGGAGCTGCTCGCGCAGCGCTGGCCGCAGGGGTGGCCGCTGGAGGAGCTGCTGGCCGAGGCGGGGCGCATCGCCAACCGGCCCGATGACGTGGCGCTGCCGATGCAGGACCTGTTCCAGTGTTTCCTGTCCGGCGTGGTGGAGCTGCGCAGCTGGCAGCCTCCGTGTGCATCAGGAGTTAGCGAGCGGCCGCGGGCGAGTGCGTGCGCGGCGGCCGGGGAGCGCGTGGTCGCCAATGCGCTCCATCAGATGACGCTGCTGGAGCCGGGTGACGAGTTCCTGCTGGCCCTGTTGGACGGCCGGCGCGACCGGGTGGCGCTGCGAACGGCCCTGGCCGATGCGGTGGCCGGGGGGATGCTGCGGCTGCCGGCGGCAGACCCGCCTGCGGCGGAGGCGACGATCGAGGCCTGGATGGCCCGAAGGCTGCAGGACTTCGCGGCACGTGCATTGCTGCGGGCGTGACCGGACGGCCGGTCACGGACTGCTGCCGGCCAGGTCGCCGGACTGGCGGTGGCCCTGCCAGTTCAACCCCGCCTGCCCGCGTTCGAACGACGGCAGGTCCGATGCATCGGCCAGCGCCTGCGGGGCGGACGCCACCAGCTTGTCCAGACGGCGCCGGGAATGCCGGAGCCAGGCGGCGGCCACGACCGCCGCGAGCGGGCACAGAAGCAGCCACAGGAGTCCGCGACTCAGCAAGGCCAGCGCAAGGGCCATGGCCGCCGCCCCCCAGGCCAGCGCACGGATGCCCAGGGCGGCTGCGGCGGCCGTGCCGATCGCCGACTGGATTCGTGCGAGCGCGGCGCGCGAGGCCCTTGTCGTCTGGTGCACGTCCCAATCCGGCAGGCAATCCAGCATGCCTTCGACCGTGCCTGCAGGCAGTGCCGGCACGCGCCTGATCGTGTCGCGGAAGATGCGCAGGTCGAGGTCGCCGGATTCCCAGGCGGAGAGCAGCCGCGACCGCCAGCGCAGCACCTTCTTCAGGTCACGGCGCGCGTGGTTCAGCACCAGGCTGGGCAGCAGCACCAGGGTCAGCAGCGGCCGCAGGTCCTGCAGGCCGATGGCTACGCTCGCCGCAGCCAGGCTGCCGAGCGACACGGCGATCACCAGGCGCTTGTAGCCACGGGCCCGTTCGACGATCGTGTCGCGGGTTGCATCGATGGCCTCGCCGTAGGCGCTGCCCACGATGCGATCAGCCTCCCGCGCCGCCCGCCCCGAAGGTCTGCCGGTAGTGCTGCAGGGTCTGGTAGTCCTGGTCGGTCGGCTTCAGCGCGTAGTCGCGTTCGAGGGCACCGCCCTCGTCCCACATCTTTTCCCAGATGATGATGCCGTACTCGTACTCGCCGTCCTCCGCCATCTGGCCGTTGCGGTGCCATTCGCGCGCGCGTCCGTGCAGAACGCCTTTGTAGTAGGTCGACTCGACCATCAATTGGCCCTCCGGATAACGCTCGACGGTCGGGCCCCATCGAAGCCCCTCGCGGTATGACATTTCCGCTTTCGGGCGCCCGTCCTTGTAGGTGGTGAAGGCAACGCCGGTGAATGGGCGGTCGTCGAGGTAATGGAGCCCGTCTCCGGGGTATTCGAGCGTCTCGGCGGGAACTCGTGTCATGGCTCGGTGGGGTTCAGTCGGTGAGTGGAATCACGCCATCCGTGATGGGTTTGCAATTGTCGCAGCGCGGCATCGGGTCGCCCGCATTGCCATTCTTGTTGGTCTGAGTGCGCACGTTGTGAACCGCGAAGTCTTCCGGCGTCGAACCCGGGCGCGCCTGCATGCCCTGATTCAATGCCTGCACCTCCGAATGCGAGCCCGGAATGCCCTTGTCGCGTGTCCATCCGGGCGGATATCCCTCGGGGGCCGGGCTCTTCGCCTCATTCGCCGCAACAACGGCATTGGTTCGCTCCTGCAGGGGCGGGGCCAGGTTCTCGGGTTGCTTGCCGGTGTTCTGGCCGTAGAACACCTGTCCGGTCTCGAGGTCCTTGACGATCGACAGGCAGGGGCCCATCGCGCTGTCGCTCGTCTTCAGCACGGTTCCGTCGGGAAGCGTCACGGTGCGGTCGCCGCGCTCGCGCGCTTCCTGCATGCGTGCCCAGGCGTCGTCGCCCAGCGCCTTCATCTCGGCCTTGAGGTCGTCGTACTCCTTCTGCGTCATGCCCGGAGGAAGCTCTTCGCCTTCCTTCTTCTCCGGCTTCTTCTCGTGCTCTTCTTCGCCCAGGCCCCGCAGGTCCGTCGAGAGCAGCGGATTCGACCGGTACGCGTACAGGTTCGGGCCGCCGCCCAGGCCCCAGGGATCGCTCTGGAGATAGCGGCCCTCGGCGGGGTCGTAGTGCCTGAACCGGTTGCAGTGCAGGCCCAGCTCCGGGTCGGCCTGGTGGCCGGGAAAGCGAAGGTCCAGCTCGATGCGTGAGGCGGGCGATGGCCGCGCCGCGCCGAAGGCGTCGTACTCGGCCCGCCAGACCTCCTGGCCCGCGTCGTCTTCGACGATGCGCGGCGCTCCCAGCTGGTCGGCGAGGATCAGGTAACGCTGGCCGCTCTCGGGTGCGGCATCGACAGCGGCGTAGTCCACGAACATGAATGGCGCGACCGAGAGCGGATCGGCGTAGACGTAGAGCCGCACCCGGCCGTCGGCGGCCACTTCCGCGGCCAGCTGCTCGTTGTTCCAGTGGTACTCCGTCGTGCGTCCGTTCCAGCACTTTCGGCTCCTGCGGCCGAAGGCGTCGTAGTCGGACGTCCAGGTGCCTTCGGGCAGTTCGGCCCGGACCAGCAGGTCGCGGCTGTCGTACACGTATCGCACGTCCACGCCCGGCCCCCGGCGCGACGCGACGTGGTCGCGTCCGTCGTATTCAACGGCGTAGCCGTTGGCGCTGCGCAGGCGATTGCCGTCCCGCAGCTCCACGCCATGCAGGCCGGGCTGGGCCATCAGGTTGTCGGCAGCGTCGAAGCGGAACTCGTCGGTGCGGTCGCCGTGGATGCACCGGCGCAGGCGATGCGCGGCGTCGTACTCGAACACCGCGTTGCCGAAACCCGTGTCTTCCTGCCGCCGCAGCTCGCCTTCGCCCGACCAGTGGTATCGCCTGAACCACGGTGGCCGGAGTCCACGTTCCGCGTACTTCATCAGGCAGCGCCCCTGGCCGTCGTACTGGGCCGTCTCGCGCACGCCGTTGCTCAACAGGCGCTCGACGATGCCGTGGCCAAGGAAGCGCAGCACCTGGACAGCGCCTGCGGGGTCCGTGATGGCCAGGGTGCTGCGGTCCTTCCAGTCGTACCGGACCTCGAAGCGCCCGAAGTACGAGGATCGGCTGGGCTTGCGCCAGCGCAGGTACTGCGTTTCGATTCCCCGTCCGTTGCGCAGGTCGGCGAGCCGGTTGCCGGCGGCGTCGTAGGCGATCTCGACCAAGTCGCGGGGTGTCGACGCGCTGGTGCAGCGACCCGATGAGTCGTACTCGAACCGGTGCTCGGCGCCGCAGGCCAGCGTGCGGCTGCGCATCAGGCCACCCGGGCCGATGCTGTAGCGCAGCAGCGGTTCCCCGCTGCCGTCCTGCTTCAGCAGCAGGCTGCCTGCGGCATCCCGGACATAGCGGTCCCGCGGGCGGCCGTGGCGTGCGACTTCGATCAGGTGGTCGTTGAGGTCGTAGCGGTACGACGTCCGGTTGCCGCCGGGATCGGTGAAGCCGGCGACCAGGCCGGCGGCGGTGTAGTCGAAGGTGGACACCGCCCCCAGCGGGTTGGTCAGCGTTCGCAGCGAGTGCCAGGTGCCGGTGTCGTAGTGCCAGGTGCTGCCGTCGAAGTCGGTGAACGTGGCCACGTTGCCCGAGGCGTCGTAGCTCCACGACCGGATGCGCCCGGACTCGTCGTGCTGCCGCACCAGCTTGCCGAAGTCGTTGAAGACGCGTCCGCGGGATGGCCGGGGCCACCAGCGCACGCCCAGCGGAACGACGCGGGGAGAGTCGCGCCGCGCGGGCGAGGCCGGGTCCGTGGCCCTCGCCAGCAGGTCCTTGGCCCGGTCGCTGACGTCGAGGCGCGCCACTTCGGCGTCCGTCGGCAGGGCGATGCGATCGCTGTCGACGAGACGGCCGAACTCGTACTCGACCTGGCACGCGGCCATGCGCTCGGCCAGCGGCGAGTCCTCGTTCGGATCCGCTGGAAGCGGGTGCCGGTGGCCCAGCGGGTCCAGCCTGGCCACGAGGGCGCCGGCACCGTCGTAGACTAGGCGGGACACGTTGCGGTTCTGGTCGACCTGCAGCGCAATACGGCCCGTCTCGTCGGTGATGAACTGCTGCGTGCCGCCCAGGGCGTCGACGATGCGCGCCAGCCGCCCCTTGTCGTCGAAGGCATAGACCCAGTGCCCGCCATCGGGCCGGGTGACCCGGGTCAGCCGGCCGGCGCGGACGTATTCCATCGCCACGCCGTGCAGCCGCTCGTCGCCCATCGAGACCGCGCATCGGCCCGCCTCGTCGTAGGCGTAATGGAAGCGGAATCCCTTGCGGCCCGTGCGGCAGGTCAGCCGGCCCGCTTCGTCGTACTCGAAGTGGTAGCCGTGGCCTTCGGCGTTGCGTGTCGACGCGAGCAGCCCGCGCTCGTCGTAGGCGTAGGCCACCAGCAGCTGGTCGGCATCACCATGCGCCGTGCCCTGCAGCGTCAGCGCCGCGAGCCGGCCGTCGGGCCATGCGTCGACGACGATGCAGCGGCCGGTGGAGGTGAGGATGCGTTCGAGCAGGCCGTTCGCCGACCTGACGAACTGGATGCGGTGGGCCCCCCGCGCCACCTGCTTCAGTTCGGCGCGCTCGCAGCCGGGCACGAACTGGAACTCCATCGCCGTGGCGTCGTGGGCGCGCAGTTCGAAGTGGTGAATCCACAGGCGGCGCAGCGTCATCCCGTGGCGCGAGCACTGCTGGCCGACTTGAAGCATGGGGTACGCATGGCGCAGGCCGAACGGCTCCTCGTGCAGCAGCGTGTCGCCGTCCAGGCGCAGCGCATGGTCGAAGGCATGCGTGTGGCCGCGTCCCAGGGCCGACATCCGGTGGTGGCTGGCGCTGTCGTACAGCCTTTGCCAGCGAAGCTCCAGCGGACCGACGAGCCGGAACTCCAGCTTGTTGTCGACCACCGAACCCGACAGCGTGTCGACCGGGTCGCCCACCAGCTGCGGGCCGCTCGGCGTGCACGGCGCTTCGGTGCTGAGCGCGGCTAGCGTGCGCACGGGTTCTTGCCTTCGGTGGCGCGGTCCAGTCCCTTCTGCACCGCCATGCTCACCGCCCCCTGCGCCGCATTCACCGCCAACGCCCGCGCCATGTCCGCCAGGCTCACGCCGACCATCACGTTGCTGAAGCCGACCGTGGCGGCGTTGGGCACGATGGGCAGGTCGCTGCACGACGTGGCCATCAGCGGCGCGGCGAAGGCCAGCGGCCCGCCGTTGACGGTGACGTTGGGGCTGCCGATGGCCGCGGAGCCCTGGGCGCCGGGGTAGGGGATGGGCGGCATCAGCAGCTTCGCCCAGGTGGACCACTGGGTGTAGGCCGAGAAGCTGCCCTTGATCGATTCCCACACGCCGCCCCAACTGGCGCTGTCGATGCCGGTCACGTCCTTCATGAAGCGGCCGGCGGCCGAGTTGGGCGGCACGAAGAGCGCCGAGATGCCGGCGATGGCCAGGTTGGCCATCAGGGTCAGCGCCACCAGCATCAGCTGCTTGGGGATGTTCAGCAGGTAGCGCCGCCAGTACAGCTGGTTCAGCATCGACGGTGGGCAGGGCAGGCCCATGGGGATGTGCACGCTGTAGCCCATCGCGCCCGCGGTGCACGCCGGCATGCCGTTGATCAGCGTGTTCACCTTCGGGAACGCCGGCGTCATCCACAGGTAGATCAGCCCGAAGTACGGGTGCGGCACCATCGGCACGGGCGCCGGCGCGGGCGGGATGATGACGGCGTGGAAGTCCAGGCCGATCACCATGTCGGTCATCTTGACGGCGGGCCACAGCATCTGTCGTTCTCCCCGTTCTTCAGCCGGCCGTCTTCACTTCCAGCACTTCCAGCCGGCGTGTCAGCCGCGTGCGGTGCACCGTCACCTGCACGGTGTCGCCGGGCTTCAGCTGCTGGTACTGCCAGGCGTCGACATAACCCACGCTGTCCTCGTCCCCGATCTTCAGCGTGACGACGCGTGTTTCGCCCTGCGTGTGCGATTGCGTGTAGGCGCGGCCGGCGACGATGTTGGTGCGGTAGGTCCGGTGCGCCGGGTTCACCTGCTTGCCCGTGACCACCGCGCTGCGCTGCTCGGTGGGCAGGCCGGCGGTGTCGATCGCGCCCCAGGCGTAGTAGCCGCCCACGCCGATCAGCAGCAGCGCCATGATGATGAAGCCGATGGGGTTGGCTGATAGGACGCTCATTTTGGGCATTACAAGATCAATCCACCGTGATGGCCAGCCGCCGCATCTGCGGCAGCCAGTCGCGGCCAGGGTAGGGGATGGCGGCCCGCCAGACCAGGTCGAGCTGGCGCTCGTCGAGGTGGACCATCACGGTGTGCAGCACCACCGCGGGCTGCTGCTCGCCCTGGCCGACGTCGATGCCGATGGCGGGCCGCTCGGCGGGCAGCGCGAAGGCCAGTTCGCCCTCGGGGCTCAGGTTCTCGGTGCGCAGCCACTCGTCGCCATGCAGGAAGGGCAGCGACAGCCCGGGCGCCGCCCCCTGGAAGAAGCGGAAATCCATGGTCGGCAGGCCGTTGGCCAGGTAGGCCTCGCGCTGGTCTGCCGGCATCAGTTGCGCATAGGCGCGGCGCATCTCCTGCTCGGCTGCGCGGTCGCCGGGCATCACGCCGGCCCACTGGCAGCGGTGCATCCAGGTCTTGCCGGTCCAGCCCAGGCCGACCGGGGCGGGCTGCGCAGTCCAGCGCGCGTAGTCGCCGGTGACGAGCCGTTCAGGCGTCAGCAGGTCGTTCGGGTCTTCGAAGTTGGGCAGCGGCAGGCCGTCCACGGTTTGCGGCGTGTTGGCGACGACGAAGCCGCGGCCGGTGGGGTTGCGTGGGTAGGCGAAGGCGCCGCGCGGGTCGGAGAACACGTCCGTGCCGCCGTAGGCGCGTTCGTAGCGCAGCGGCAGCGCGGTGAAGGGCTCGGGGTCGGTGAAGACCGGTGGCGCGTCCGGCACGTGGCGGGCCTGGCGGTCGCCCTGCACCCACAGGCGCTTCAGGCGGTCGGCCACCTGCACGCCGGCCCAGCAGGCCTCCACCGGCTGGCCACCGGGGGCATGCACCTGGCCGTTGAAGACGACGTCGGTGCCGAGCTTCCAGGGCACGAAGTCGCTTTCGTGGCGGACGGACGAGTTCATCGGGCTGTCCCAGAACAGGTCGCCGGGCACCAGTGGCCGGTCGGCTTCGGCGCGGGTGCAGGCGCCGGCGGGCACGATGTCGTAGCTGCGCTTGAGCAGCACGCTCAGCACCGGGGCGCCGTCGGGCGATTCACCGGGCAGCAGCGTGTGGTGGCCGGGTGCGGCGCTCATCAGGCGGCCCCCTTGGCGCTGCGCGCCGTCCCCCCGAGGGGGAGCGAGCGCCTTCGGAACGGCCGGGCGGCGCTCA
>CAMLJY010000035.1 GCA_946480465.1 uncultured Burkholderiales bacterium | reverse complement strand
CTTTCATGCTGAACGGTGGACCAGTCGGGCTCGCCCTGGTCCCAGTAGGCGTCGACCAGGCGCAGGGGCTCGTCGCGTTCGGCGCGCTCGGCCACGCGTTCGTGCGCGATGCGGTAGCTGCGCTTGACCAGCACGGTGAACACGTGCTCGCCGAGGCCATTGCGGCCGGGCACGATCTGCACCTGTCCTGGGAAAGCCATGGCGAGGGTCCCGGTGTCACGGGTTCAGCATCACCATGCCGCCCTTGACCGTGTTGGTCGCCGAGCCTTCGGACAGCACGACGGCGCCCTTGGTCTGGTGCTCGGACACGGCCTCGGAATGCACGATGCCGCCCTTGATGGTGACGGTGCTGGAGCCGTTGATGGCGACGTCCACGCCGTCGATCGAGATCTTGCCGGCGTTGTCCATCGTCACCGTGCTGGCGCCCACGTGCAGCTTGATCTTGGTGGCGGCGTCGACGAAGACGTGGGCGGTGTCGGACGTGATCTGGATGTGGCCCGCGGTGGACTTGGTGACGATGTGGCTCTTGACCGTGGTGGTCTGCGTGTTGTCGTAGTTCTCGGCCAGCGGCCCCATCACGTGGTAGGTGGCCTTGTTGCCGGCCACGTCGTGCGAGTAGGTGCCTTCGGTGACGGTGATCTTGGCGTGGCTCTTGATCGTCTCGGTGAAGGTGTTGTCCACCGTGTTGGTCTGGTCGTGGTGGACCATGGTGTCCATGTCGTACTGGGCATGGATGGAGATCTTTTCCTTGCCCGCGGTGTCGTCCATGGTCATCGAGTTGAAGCCCTTGCCCTTGTGGGTGTTGGACTTCAGGCCGCTCACCACCGCCGCCGCCGGCAGCCCGTAGGGCGGCATGCACTCCGCGTTGTAGACGCGGCCGGTGATGATGGGCTGGTCCGGGTCGCCGTCGATGAAGTCGACGATCACCTCCTGCCCGATGCGCGGGATGGCCACCGCCCCCCAGCCCTTGCCGGCCCAGGGGTGCGAAACACGGATCCACCACGAGCTTTGCTCGTTCTTCTCGTGGTGGCGGTCCCAGTGGAACAGCACCTTCACGCGGCCGTACTGGTCGGTGTGGATCTCCTCGCCCGGAGGGCCTGTGACGATGGCCGTCTGCGGGCCCTGCATGAAGGGCTTGGGCGTGCGCCGCGGCGGGCGGTACTGCTGGGCCGAGGGCAGGGCGACGAAGCTGCAGCGCCAGTCCCAGCCCGGCGTGCCGGACTCCTGCGCCTGCGTGGCGGCGCTGATGTGCACCTGCACGCACAGGTGCTCCACGTTCTGGTCTTCCCGCGGGTGGCGCTGCAGCGTGAAGAGCCGGCCGCTGGCCAGGCCGTGCGCGTTGGTGCTGCCCACCGGCTGCTGATAACGCGCCTGCTGCTCGTCCATGCGCACCAGGGCCAGGTCCTCGCCCTCGGGCTTCTTCATGTAGTCGACCTGGTAGTCGTACTGCTCCAGCTCCGCGTTGGGGTGCGGGCGCGGCGCCGCCTTGTTGACCTCCAGCGAGACCGAGGGCGTCTCGAAGTTCCAGCTGCGCAGCGCCACCTTGCCGCTGCGCACCGCGCGCGCGAAGCGCCAGTCGGTGACGAAGTCGACGTCCGGCTGCACCTGGCCGACGTTGGCGTGGTAGGGCAGTTGCTCATAGCCGGGCGCCGGCTCGTGCTTGCCGGCGTCGTCCACCAGCACCAGCTTGTGCTCGCCGTCGGTGTGCTCGAAGTACCAGTAGATGCCCTCGTCCTCGAGCAGGCGGGCGACGAAGTTGTAGTCGGTCTCGCGCCATTGCACGCAGTTGTCGCGCTTGCGGTAGCTGCGCGTCAGCCGGAACTCGTGGTTGGCGATGCCGCCGTGGCCCTTGAACACCTCCTCGACGATGTCGGGCACCGTCATCTCCTGGAAGATGCGGCAGTCCGACTTCAGGCGCAGGAACCACGGCCAGGGCCGCACGCGGGCCTGGTAGCCGAAGTGGCGGCCCTGGTGGCGCCCGATGCCGAATTCGGTGACGTAGCCATGGATGAAGCGCTGCTGCTCGTCGCGCAGCGTGACGGTCAGCTGCACCGGCTGGCCCAGCAGCCGGTCGGGCTCCAGGTCGGGTTTGTCGCTCAGCAGGTGCAGCGTGGTGTCTTCCAGCGTGCTCAGCTCGGCGGTGTGCGTCATCGCGTCCAACTGCAGGTCGGCCGGCGGCAGCGGCGTGGACAGGAGGATCAGCGTGGACATGGCGCGCGGGCGGTGGGGTGGGTCACGGGCGGGGACATGGCCATGGTCGGCAATCGTGCCCCTGCTCCCCAAGCACCGAAAGTCATGCCTGGGGGACAAACGGCGCAGCCTATCCCCAGGCCTTGGGATGAATCCGGCGAGCGGGCAAACGCGGCGTAACCGAAGTCAGGTCCTGCAACGTTGCTCGACGGCCGGGCCGCGCTGTGGTGTTCAATGGACCGGTTCGCTCGACAGGAGAAATCATGAAGCGAAGAGACGTCCTGGCCGCCATCGCCTTGCTGCTCGCCGGCCTGCCGGCTGCCCGCGCCGCCGGCCTGACCGAAACCGATGCCGTGGCCGGCCTGCGCGCGGCGCTGGAGCGCGGCGCCGTCACCGCCGTCGCCCTGCTGGGCCGCACCGACGGCTTCCTGGGCAACCCTCAGGTCCGCATCCCGCTGCCGCCGGCCTTGGAAGAGGCTGCCCAGCTGCTGAAGATGACCGGCCAGGGCCGGCGCATCGACGAGTTGGTCACCGCGATGAACCGCGCCGCCGAGGCCGCGGTGCCCGAGGCCAGGAACCTGCTGGTGAATGCCGTGAAGGCGATGAGCGTGGAGGACGCGCTGCAGGTGCTGCGCGGCGGCGACACCGCGGTGACGGAGTTCTTCGCCCGCAAGACGCGCGAGCCGCTGGGCCTGAAGTTCCTGCCCATCGTCACCCGGGCCACCGAGCGGGTGAAGCTGGCCGACAAGTACAACGCCATCGCCGGCAAGGGCGTGGGCCTGGGCCTGGTGAAGCGCGAGGACGCCAACCTGCAGCAGTACGTCACCCGCAAGGCGCTGGACGGGCTGTACTTCATGATCGGCGAGGAAGAGAAGAAGATCCGGGCCGACCCGGTGGGCACCGGCAGCGCCATCCTGAAGAAGGTGTTCGGCGCGCTGAAGTAACGCGCCATCAGCTCCGCTTCAGGCCGCTCCCCCCTGCAGCCCGCTTCAGGCCCGGTCAGCCCCGTCAGCCCCGTCAGGCCCGTCAGGCCCGTCAGGCCCGTCAGGCCCTGCGGGCCAGCGCGTTCACGGCATGGGCCAGGCGGTCGATCTCGTCCTCCGTATTGAGGTGGCTCACCGACGCGCGCACGATGCCCTGCAGCCCGCGCGCCGTCATGTCGAAGGGCGTGTACGAGACGCCGTTGGCGCCCACGATGACGTGCCGGCGCGCCAGCTGCTGGCGCACATCATGAGCGGCCATGGCGTCGACCGTGAACGACACCAGCCCGGAGCGCTGCGTGCCCAGGTCGCGCAGCGTGACGCCCGGCATCTCGGCCAGCTGCCCGCGCAGCCGCGTGGACAGTTGCGTGATGCGGTGCTGGATCGGCCCGATGCCGATGGCGCGCGCCTCGCGCAGCGCGGCGCCCAGGCCGGCGAGCAGCGCGACGGCGATCTCCACCGTCTCGAACACGCGGGCGTCCTCGCGCGGGGCGACGCGGCCGTCGGTCCAGGGGGCGGACTGCACGTCCAGGAACACCGGGCGCAGCCTGGGCACGAAGCCGCGACGCACGTACAGCAGTGCCGTGCCGCGCGGCCCGCGCAGGAACTTGCGCGCCGTGCCCTTCAGCACGTCGCAGCCGATGGCCTGCACGTCCACCGGCAGCTGGCCCAGCGCCTGGCCGGCATCGACGAAGTAGGGCACCCCTGCCGCGCGAGTGACGCGGCCGATGGCCGCGGCGTCGTTCACCAGCCCGCCGTTGGCCGGCAGCCAGGTCAGCGACACCAGCCTCACGCGATCGTCGAGCAGTCGCGCCAGCGCTTCGGGGTCCACGCTGCCGTCGTCGCGGCAGGGGATCACCTCGACGCGGGCGCCGGCCCGCTCGGCAGCGGCGGTGTAGGTGGAGACGTTGCCGCCCCACTCCTGGCGGCCGACGAGGATGCGGTCGCCCGCGCGCAGCGGCGGCAGCGCCGCGAAGGCCAGGCCGATGGCCGCGGTGGCGCTGGAGGTGAAGGCCACGTCGTCGCGCCCGGCGTTCAGCAGCGCCTCGGCCTCGCGGCGGGCCGCGTCCACCAGCGGCTCGGCCGCGCCGCCGGCTTCCATCGCGCCGTCGCGGGCCTCGCGGTCCAGGTGGTCCTTGATCGCGGCCAGCGTGGCAGCCGAGGCGAGCGAGGCGCCGGAGTGGTTGAAGAACAGGGTCTGCTCGCAACCGGGCGTGGCGGCGCGCAGCGCGCTGACGTCCAGCGTGCCGGCCGCCGCGCCGCCCAGGTCCAGGTCGGCGGTACTCACTGGTCGGCCTCCAGCTCGAACACGGCGTCCACCTCCACGGAGGCCCCCAGCGGCAGCGCGGCCACGCCGACGGCGGCGCGCGCATGCCGGCCGGCCTCGCCGAACACCGCCACCATCAGGTCCGATGCGCCGTTGGCCACCTGCGGCTGTTGCGTGAAGTCCGGCGTGCTGGCGACGAACACGCCCAGGCGCACCACGCGGCGCACCGCCGCGAGCCGGTCGCCGGTGGCGGCGGCGACGTGCGCCAGCAGGGCCAGGGCCGCGCAGGTGGCGGCATCGCGGCCCTGTTCCAGCGACACGCCATCACCCAGGCGACCGGGATGCAGCGCGGCGCCGCCGACGGTCGCGATCTGGCCCGAGACGACGAGCAGCGCGCCGCAGCGCACGGTGGAGACGAAGTTGGCCACCGGCGGCAAGGCCGGCGGCAGCGCGTGGCCCAGGGCCGCGACACGGGACGACAGGGTGGTGGACATGCGTGACAGGGCAGGTTTCAGTGGCCGCCATCGTGGCGTGCGGCGGTGCCGGCGGCCAGTTCAATCCAGGCCGCTGCTCATCAGTGCCGGCTGATGAGTCGTGCCAGACTCGCCGGCATGAAGATGCCGCGCGACCTGCCGCCCCTGCCCGCCCTGTGCGCGTTCGAGGCCGTCGGCCGGTTGCAGAGCTTCCGCCTTGCCGCGGAGGAACTGTGCATCGGCCAGAGTGCCGTGTCCTATCACGTGAAGACGTTGGAAGACGCCGCCGGCGCGCGCCTCTTCGAGCGGCATCCACGCGGCATCGCCTTCACGCCGGCGGGCCAGGCCTACTTCCGCGCCGTGACCGACGCGCTGCGGCGCCTGCGCCGCGCCACCGCGGTGCTGCAACCGGCGCCCGGGGCGCACACGGTGCGCATCAGCGTGCTGCCCAGTTTTGCCGCGGGCTGGCTGGTGCCGCGGCTGCCGGCCTTCCAGGCGGCGCGGCCGGACATCCAGGTGCAAGTGGATCCGCGGCTGGAACTGGCCGACCTGGATGGCGGCGAAGTCGACCTCGCCATCCGCTACGGCCACGGCCGCTGGCGGGGCGTGACGAGCCGCCGCCTTCTGGCCGAGCAGTTGGCGCCGGTGGCCAGCCCGGCGCTGCTGCGCCGCGGTCCGACCATCCGGCGCCCGAGGGACGTGGCGTCCCACACGCTGCTGCACGTGAGCCGGCCCGACGAGTGGCGCCAGTGGGCTGAGGCCAGCGGCGTGGACATCGGCCAGGCGCGCACCCAGCACCTGACCGAGTACGGCCTGGTGCTGCAGGCGGCGGTGAACGGCCTGGGCGTCGCCATCGGCCGGCGGCTGCTGGTGGCCGACCGACTGCAGGCTGGCCAGCTGGTCGCGCCGCTGCCCGACTGGGTGGCGCCCGCGCAACTGGGCTACTGGTTGTGCCGCGGCCGCCGCGCGCCGGGGAGGGCGGTGCAGGCGGTGATCGACTGGCTGCTGGCGGCCGCCTCGGCTTGATTCGGTGGGCGGCGGCCCGTGGCCTGGTTGGGGGCCGCCCGGGCGCGACCCGGCGAACGCCAGGGCCTGCCCGTGTGGCGACTACATAGGCCGGACGCACCCTCCGCTGTGGCAAGCTGCGTCGGCTCCCCCGCCGCCGCCGTCCACCGCCCCCGATGCCCACACCCGCCGCGCTCGCGCCATTGCACAACCCGGTCTTCCGTGGCCTGTGGTTCGCGTGGCTCGCGGCGAACATGACGATGTGGATGAACGACGTCGCGGCCGCGTGGCTGATGACCTCGCTCACCACCAGCCCGGTGATGGTGGCCCTGGTGCAGACCGCGTCCACGCTGCCGGTCTTCCTGCTGGGCATCCCCAGCGGCGCGGTGTCGGACATCGTCGACCGCCGGCGCTACTTCGCCTCCACCCAGCTGTGGGTGCTGGTGGTCGCGCTGCTGCTGGCCGCGCTGTCGCTGCTGGGCCTGCTGAACGCGCCGCTGCTGCTGGCGCTGACCTTCCTGAACGGCATCGGCCTGGCGATGCGCTGGCCGGTGTTTGCCGCCATCGTGCCGCAGGTGGTGGACAGGCAGCACCTGTCGGCCGCGCTGGCGCTGAACGGCATCTCGATGAACCTGTCCCGGGTGGTCGGCCCGGTGGCGGCGGGCAGCCTGATCTCGCTGGTGAGCCCGGCCGCGGTCTTCGTGCTGAACGCGGTGCTGGCGGCGGTGGCCATGATGCTGATCCTGCGCTGGCGCTCGGTGCAGGAGCCCAGCCCGCTGCCGGGCGAGCGCTTCGTCGGCGCGATGCGCGCGGGCCTGGCCTTCACGATGCAGTCGCCGCGGCTGAAGGTGGTGCTGCTGCGCATCTTCGTGTTCTTCATCCAGGCCTATGGCCTGGTGGCCCTGCTGCCGCTGGTGGCGCGCGGGCTGCACGGCGGCGGGCCGGCCACCTTCACGGTGATGCTGTCCTGCGTCGGCGCCGGAGCGATCGTCGCGGCGCTGTATTTCCCCAAGCTGCGTGCGCGCTTCAGCCGCGACGAGTTCGTGCGCTACGGCACCCTGGTCCACGCCGTCTTCAGCGTGCTGACCGTGCTGGTGCCGGAAGTGTGGGTGGCCCTGCCGGCGATGGTGATCGTCGGCATGGCCTGGATCTCGGTGGCCAACTCGCTGACGCTGTCGGCGCAGATGGCGCTGCCGGACTGGGTGCGCGCGCGCGGCATGTCGATCTACCAGACCGCGTTGATGGGCGGCTCCGCCGCCGGTGCGCTGCTGTGGGGCCAGGTGGCGGACTGGACCAGCGTGCGCTTCAGCGTGATCGCCGCGGCGGTCTTCGGCCTGGTGGCGCTGCTGCTGACGCAGCGCCTGCGCATCGAGCATGGCGAGGAGATGGACTTCACGCCCGTGGCCGCGCGCACGCTGCCCGAGCCGGCGATTCCCATCGCGCCGAACGAAGGCCCGGTGATGGTGACGCTGGAATACCGCATCGACCCCGCGCGTGCCGCCGAATTCATCGCGGTGATGCAGGAGACGCGGCGCGCCCGGCTGCGGCAGGGGGCCTTGTCGTGGGGGCTGTTCAAGGACTCGGCCGAGGCCGGGCGCTACATCGAGTACTTCGTCGACGAGAACTGGGTCGAGCACCAGCGGCGCTTGATCCGCTTCAGCGCATCGGACGCGGCGCTGCGTTCACGCCGGCTGGAATTCCACCTGGGGCCGGAGCCGCCGGTGCTGCGGCGCTACGTGGCCGAGAGCCTGGAACCGGCCGAAGGCGGCGATTGAGTGTCCGGGATCATGGCCATGTCACGCCATTGCCAATGCCGAATCGATCAAGGCCAGGCCAGCGCCGCCAACGGCTCGAAGCCGGCAGCCTGCTGCCAGCGCGGGCAGGCGATCTGCGCCTCCAGGTTGCTGTAGCGGTGCAGCAGCAGCAGCCGCAGCAGCTCGACACGGCGGGTGGCCCAATCCGCATTCTGCGCGGCACCGTAGCCGCTGAAGAAGGCTTCGCGGCGCGCGCGATCGCCCGCGGCCAGGAAGCACAGCGGCCCCAGCCAGTCGTAGGCCGCGGGCCCGACCAGGCCATCGCCGAAATCGAACATGCCGCTGAGCGCCATCGCACCTGAAGGCGTGGGCGCCACCAGCAGGTTGAAGGGCGTGTATTCGCCGGTCAGGATCACGTCCGGGCCGGTCGGCAGCGGGCCGGCGGCGAAGGCCTCGAGCTGACCCAGCAGGTGAGCGGGCAGGCCGGTGCGCGTCTGCCGCCGCAGGCAGCCGGCGCGCTGCCCTTGAACGAAGTCGGTCCAGCGCGGCGCCAGCGCCGCGATGCCGTCCACCGGCAGCGCGTGCACCTCGGCCGCCAGGCGCCCGATGGCGGCCAGCAGTGCGCGGCGATGGGGTTCGTCCAGCGCGGGCCAGGCCCGGTCCAGCGGCGTGCCGGGCAGCTGCGTCATCACGTGGCCGGGCCAGCCCTGGTGCTCGAAGCGGTCGACCAGCGCCGGCGTCGGCACGCCGAGCCGGCCGTGCAGGCGCTGCAGCACGGCCGCTTCGAACTCGCAGTGGTCGCGCAGGAAGGGCGGGTAGAGCTTGACGACCAGTGCCTGGCCCACCAGCCCGACCAGCACCGTGCCATCCTCGGCCGGCGTCACCGCTGCGGACGAGTAGCGCGCGGCGATGCCTTCGACGATGCCGCGCCAGCGCGCCGGCTCGTCGTGCAGCGCATCGAACTCGGCCACGCCGATCTGCGCGGGCAGGGCGGCGAGCGGGGGCGCTGGAGACGGGGGCGCGGGAGAAGGAGAAGGGGCCGGTGCCATGCGTCAGCGGCTGGCGCGCGGCCAGGCGAAGGTGAAGATGTCCGCGCGCTCGGCCTGGCGCGAGGCCTCGGCCGAGCCCACGCCGTGGCCGGCATCGGTGTCCGCGCGCAGCAGGATGCTGCGCCGCTCGCCGAAGCGGGCCTTGGCGCGCGCGGCGAACTTCGCGCTCATCCAGGGCGCCACGCGCTTGTCGTTCAGGCCCACGGTGAGCAGCGTGTCCGGCAGGTCGCTGGCCGCGTCGGCCAGGTGATAGGCATCCTGCGCCAGCAGCGCCGCGAAGCCCTCGGCCGTGCCGGGATTGCCCATCTCGTCGAACTGGTTGGCGCCGTTGGGCGCGTGCGCCAGGCGCGAGGCGTTCGACACCGCCACCCGCGCCACCAGCCCCGCGAACGCGCCCGGGTGCTTCAGCGCCGCCGGCGGGACCAGCAGGCCGCCGGCGCTGGTGCCCATGACCACCGGGCCCACCGCCCGCGCCAGGCCCTCGGCCTTCAGCGCTTCGGCGCAGGCCACCAGGTCTTCCTGCGCGCGCGGCTTGTGGCGTTCTCGACCGCCGTCGTGCCAGGGGCGGCCGCGCTCGCCGCCGCCACGCGTGCCGCAGTAGGCGGCCACGCCGCCGCGGTCGATCCAGGCCATGGACATGCGCTCGTACCAGGGCGTGGTCATGCTTTCGCCGTAGCTGCCGTAGGCCGTCAGCAGCGCCGGGCGTCCGCCCGCGGGCGCCGGGCCCGGCTTGTGCAGCGCCACCAGCGGCACCGCGGTGCCGTCGGCACTGCGGGCCGCGAGCCGCGTGGCGACGAAGCCGGCCGCGCCGGGCCAGCTGTCCGAGGCCAGGCCCAGCGGGCTCAGCCGCCGGCCGCTAACGCTGAAATAGCGCGTGTTCGTGAACCAGCCCATCAGCCCGAAGGTGAGCGATCGGCCATCGGCCGCGGCCTCGAAGCCGAGCAGCGAGCCTTCGAAGGGCAGCGTCAGCTCCTGCGGCGGCCGGGTGCCGCCGGGGCTGAAGAAGAGCCGGCCGCGGCCATCCGTCAACGCGCGGAGGTAGACGCCGTCGCGCGTCGATTCGATGGCCTCGATCAGCAGGCTCTCGCGGCCCTCGGCCAGCGTGGCGATCGGGCGCGGGCCGGCATCGGTCAGGCGGTAGCGCATCACCCGGCCGAATGGGTTGTCCTTGGTCGAGAGCATCAGCAGCTCGTCGCCGCGCAGCGCCACGCTGCGGACCTGGTCCGCCAGCAGCGCGGCCCGGCGCCAGGGCACCTGCGGCTGTGGCGAGGTCAGGTCCTGCCGCCGGGCCACCAGCACCTCCACGTCCACCCGGGCTCCGGCGGCCAGCGCGGCCACCCAGCCGCTGCCGGGCGGCGCCAGCAGCATCGGAAAGTCCTTGGGCGCCGTGGCGAAAGGCTGGGTCCGCGGGCCCAGCAGCGGCTTCCAGCCGGCACCGGGCGCCAGGCGGCGCAGCTGCAGCGTCATGCCCTGCATCGGGTCGGCCTGCGTGCCGGGCGGGGCCATCAGGGTCGCGGCGATGGTCGCGTTGTCCAGCCACACCAGGCGGAACTCGCCCCACACCGGCCCGATGGGTTCTCCGACGGGCCGGCCGGTTGCCGCATCGTGCACCACGATGCGGCCGACCTCGCCACCGCCTTGCGCGGTGTGCACCGCGATCAGCCGGCCATCGGGCGACCAGGCGTGGTTGTTCACGGCGACCACGCTGGCGCCGGCCGGCTGGACGTTGGGATCGATCAGCACCCGCTCGCGGCCCCGGTGCCGCAGCATGAGGCGCGGCACGCGGTCCCCGGCGCCGATGCGCTGGAAGGCCACCCGCCCCGCCGCCTGCTGCACCGCGAACACCCGCGTCAGCTGCCCGGCCACCGCCTTGATCGAGGCCGCGAACTCGGCACGCAGCGGCGAAGCGCCCAGCACCCGCTGTGTCTCGGCGCTTTCGGCGCCGATCCAGGCGTTCACCTCGTCGGCGCGCGCGGGGTCTTCCATCCAGCGGTATTCGTCGCCGAGCGTCAGGCCGTGCACGGTCTCGGTGAAGGGCTCGGGCTTCGGCACGGCCACGCCTTCGGCGCCCGCCGGCCCGGCCGGCAGCCCCAGCAGACCCAGCAATCCCAGCAGCGACCACGCGGCCGATCGCATTCGCAGCCCCAAGCCCTGATCCATCGGCGGCTCCTTCAACAGCTTCCAGCCTCGGGCGATTCTGCGGCCGAGGCTGCTGCCCGCATCGCAGCCATGGGGGGACGGGTGGCCCTGCTTGCCCTCTTCCCGCGCGCGCCGCAGCCACCGGCGCCCGGGACGGCCCATTGGTTACATCACGCATCAATGCTGGTGGAATCCCTAATTTGCCTGGAATAGGGATTGATCTAGTGAGGCACACTTCGCCGCGCTGAAGCGCAGCCCCGGACGACCCGTCCACCATGCGCGCCCAGCACGGGCCCGGTGCCATCCCGCCGGCGCCGCCGCCCCCGCCGTGATGGCGGGCGGCGTCCGATCGGCGGCGTGTGGGCTCGGTCCCGCCGCCGCCTCCTTGCCGTCTCCTCCCTGCTGATGAACGCCCACATCCTCCGCCTGTCCACCATCCTGATCGCCTTGCTCGCCACCACGGGCGCGCACGCCGGCTACCGCTGCGATCCCGCCCCCACCGCGCCCAACGCCATCGACCGCCGCGCCTGCGAAGCCGCCAAGCAAGGTCCCGACGCCCTGCGCCAGCTGGTGCAGCGCCTGCGCCCGATCCAGCTGCTGGACATGAACGACTACGTCAACGAAGCGACCCTGCTGGCCTGGGAACAGCGCGAGCAGGCCGCCAAGCTGGCGGCCAACCAGCGCTGATGCCCAGCCCCTTGCGCGCCTGCGCGCGCTGACCCTCTTGTGTGCGGCCGCCCCCACGGCGGCTGCGCTTGCAACCATGTTCGACCGCGGTCACCGCGCGCTGCTGGCGCGCCTTCAACGCAACCGCGCCGCGCCGCGCATCGAGGCCATCGGCCTGGTGCCGGACGGCTTCATGCTCAGCTTTGCCGCGTCCCCTTGCGGCCCCTTGCCGAAGCGGCGCTTCGCCTGGGCCGACGTGCGCCTGGTGCTCGCCGCACCGGCTGCCGGCGCGGCCGGTGCCGACGAGTGCCTGCTGATGGACGCCCACGGCGAGGTGATGCACCTGACCAAGCGGCTGGCCGGCTTCCGCCCCTTCATCGCGGCCGGCGTCCGGGCCAGCGGCAGCGCGCCTTCCTGGAGCCGCGCCGCGGCCGCCGAGCATTCCTGATTCCCGCAGGCGTGGAGGTCGGGCTGGCGCGTGAAGCGCGCTGCCGTACGTGCCTGCTGGCGGACCAGCGCGTGGCCGAGCTGATCAGCGAGATCGACGGCGCCACCGGCGAGCAGACCACCGGCATCGCGCAGGTCAGCGACGCGGTGGCGCGGCTGGACCGGGTGACGCAGCAGAACGCGTCGCTGGTGGAGCAGTCCGCCGCGTCCGCCGAATGCCCAAAAGCCCAAAAGCCCGAAGGCCCGAAGGCCCGAAGGCCCGAAGGCCCGAAGGCCCAGGCCGCGAAGCGGGTGGACGTGGCCTCGGTGTTCCGCCTGGCGGCCTGAGCTTCGCCTGAAGCCTGCGCGGCCCCGGCGGCCCGGCGCAGGCCAGGCGCCTCGGGGCCGGCCCGCGCAGCCCCGACAATCCCGGGCCCTGAATCGCCCGGAGACCGTGCGCATGAAGACCTACGACATCGAAATCCAGCGCATCAAGTCGGCCAGGCACGACAAGGGCGTGATCGAACTCGGCACCGACCTGATGGTGCTGCCCCGGCCGGCCCGCGACGACCAGGTGCCCACCAGCTGCCTGCGCCTGCCGGTGGAACACGCCCGCACCTTGCTGCTGCTGCTGAAGCAGCAGATCGCCGAACTGGACAAGCTGCAGCCGCGCAGCCGGCGCTCGGGGCGGTGCTGAGCGGCGGGCGCCGGCGAGCCGGGTCCTGAACCGGGTCGCCGCGAGCGGCACGTCGTGCCGGCGCGGGGTGCAGTGGGTGTGCCACGTGCCCTGCGTGCGCTGCGTGTGCTGGGTGTGCTGCATGCGCTGCGTGCTCTGCGCGCGCCCGGGCCCCCCCTGAGGCGATCGTGGTCGGTGTCGCGGCGCCGGGCCGGCCGCACTACGCTCCGTGGGCGGACCTGGGCGCCGTCGCGGCTTCCAGGCCATCGACGGAGCGCAGCGCGATGGAGAACCCCAGCCCCACCAGCATCGAGATCGGCGGCGCCCGCCTCGCGTTGCGCCTGGCCGGCCAGCGGGACAACCCGGCGCTGCTGCTGATCCACGGCTTTCCCAGCTCTTCGCGGTCGTTCCGCGACGTGATCGGCCCGCTGGCCGAGGACTGCTTCGTGATCGCGCCGGACCTGCCGGGCTTCGGCGATTCCGAGCCGATCGAAGGGCCATCGTTCGCGCGTTTCGCGGACCGGATCGACGCGCTGCTCGCCCGGCTCGGCGTCGAGTCCTTCCACCTCTACCTGCACGACTTCGGCGCCGTGGTGGCGCTGCACCTGGCCACGCGCGCGCCGGACCGGGTGCGCGGCCTCATCGTCCAGAACGCCAATGCGCATGCGAGCGGCATCGGGCCGTCCTGGGCGGCGACCCGCGCCTGCTGGGCCGATCCCACGCCGGCGCACGAAGCCGCGGCGACCAGCCACCTCACGCCCGAAGGCACGCGCGACCAGTACGTGGGCGGCGGCGTGCCGGAGGACGTCGCCCGCCGCATCGGCGCCCGGCCCTGGGAGCACGACTGGCGCGTCATGTGCCTGCCAGGGCGCCTGGCGCTGCAGCGCGCGCTGGTGCTGGACTACCGAAGCCACGTCGCGCGCTTCGCGGACATCGCCGGCTGGCTTGCGCGCCGGCAGCCGCCGGCGCTGATGCTGTGGGGCCGGCACGACGTCTTCTTCGAGCTGGACGAGACGCTGGACTGGATGAAGGCGCTGCCGCGCATGGAGGCGCATGTCCTCGACGGCCCGCACTTCCTGCTGGAAACCCATGCGGCCGAGTGCGCCGCGTTCATGCGCGCCTTCATCCGCCGCACCGAGGGGCGGCGAGGGGGCCACGCGCCGGGCGGCCGCCGCGCTCGCGCAGAATCCGGCGATCGTCCCGACGGAGAGGATCACGCATGACCGAGGCCCAGACCATTGCCGGCACCGACGGACGCCCGCGCTGCCGCTGGTGTGCCGGCGTGCCGGAATTCGAGCCGTACCACGACGACGAATGGGGCTACCCGGTGGGCGACGACCGGCGGCTCTTCGAGAAGATCTGCCTGGAGGCGTTCCAGTCCGGGCTGAGCTGGCGCACCATCCTCGCCAAGCGCGAGAACTTCCGCCGTGCCTTCGATGGTTTCGACTTCCACAAGATGGCGCGCTATGGCGCAAAGGACGTGGCGCGGCTGCTGGCCGACGAGGGCATCGTGCGGCACCGCGGCAAGATCGAGGCGGTGATCAACAACGCGCAGCGGGCGGTGGCGCTGCAGGCGGAGCAGGGCTCGCTGGCCGCGTATTTCTGGCGCTACGAGCCCGCGGCCGGGCCGGGCCGGGCGGTGGCCGCCGTGTCCACCTCGGCGGAGTCGGTGGCGCTGTCGAAGGACCTGAAGAAGCGCGGCTGGAAGTTCGTCGGGCCGACCACCGTCTATGCCTTCATGCAGGCGATGGGGCTGGTGAACGACCATGCGCTGGGCTGCGTGATGGCGAAGAAGGCCGCCGACGCCAGGCAACGCTTCGACGTGCCCCAGGCGGCGCACGCGACGGCGGCGTGAACGGCCCCCAGGCCCTCGAGCCGCTGCGCCTGCTGCATGCCGATGCCGACCTGGTCGCCATCGACAAGCCGCCCGGCCTGCTGGTACACCGCTCCACGCTGGACGCGCACGAGGACCGCAACGCGCTGGACCTGCTGCGCGCGCAGATGGGCCAGCCGCTGTGGACCGTGCACCGGCTGGACAAGGCGACCTCCGGCGTGCTGCTGTTCGCGCGGCACGTGCAGGCGGCCCGGGCGCTGGGCGCGGCCTTCGAGAGCGGCGCGGTGCGCAAGCGCTACCTGGCGCTGGTGCGCGGCTGGCCACCCGAGGCGGGCGAGATCGACCAGCCGCTGGCGCGCGACCCCGAGCGGCCGTCCACCGGCCAGCCGCGGGTGCCCGCGCTGACGCGCTACCGCCGCCTGGCTTGCCATGAATGGCCGTTCCCGGACGGCCGCCATGACACCAGCCGCTATGCGCTGGTCGAGGTCGAACCGCAGACCGGGCGCCGCCACCAGATCCGGCGGCACTTCAAGCAGATCGCCCATCCGCTGGTGGGCGACAGCACGCACGGCAAGGGCGCGCACAACCGCGCGGTGGCGCAGTGGCTGGGGCTGCAGCGCCTGTGGTTGCATGCGCTGCGGCTGGAATGGCCGGCCTGCGATGGCCGCGCCTCTTTGGCGATAGAAGCCGCGCCCGGCCCCGAATGGGCCCGGCTGCTGCCGGACGCGCTGCGCTGACAGGGGGGCGGCCTGACGTGCCACCCTGATGTGCCGCCCTGATGTGCCGCCCGGACGTACCGCCCGGACGTGCCGCCCGGACGTACCGCCCGGACGTGCCACCAGGACGTACCGCCCTGATGTGCCGCCGTGACGCGACGCGCTGGGGCGCCGCCCCGTGGCGCGCCCTCACCAGGCGCGGACTCTGCCGGTGTCCAGGTGCACGAATCCGTCGCGTGCGTAGTAGCCCACGCCGCCGCCTTTCAAGGCCAGGGCCGCGTCGCGCAGGTCGGCCAGCTTCACGCCGGGCAGGCGCACGTCGATGGCGCGGCCGTCCATGTGCAGGCTGCGGCGCGCCACGCCGCCGCCGCCGGTGTTGCGCAGCCGGTCGTTGGTGGCGGGGCAGCGGTAGCCCGAAATCACCTCGAAGGGCGAGCGGGAGCCGACCAGGCCGCGCACGCGGTGCAGCAGGTCGAACAGCTGCGGGTCCATGCGGCCGACGTCGCCGGTGTAGTGGTCGCGCAGGAAGCGGTTGAGGGCGGACAGCGAGTCCTGCACGTACTCGCGGCCGACGGCGAAGACCAGGCCGATCTTTTCGCCCGTGTGCGTGTGCACGAAATCCAGTGCGCGTTCAGTGCGCGTCGGGGCGGCGGCGTGTGCCAGGCCGCTGGTGCCCAGGCCGGCCAGGGCCGCCGCGCCGGCGGCATGGGTGGCGTGGCGCATGAAGCGGCGGCGGGTCGGGTCTTGCGGAGAACTCATGCCATCAGGGTCCGTCAGGGCCCTTGCGGGCCATCAAGCCGTTGCGTGCGACACGCGGCGCAAGGCCGCGTCCAGCGTACGGTCATGGCCGTACACGTCGTCGAAGAAGTGCATCCGACCGTCCTTGACCAGCGCAGTTCCGTAGCCGATGAGCACCGGCACCGGTTGCGGCAGGTTCACCGTGCGGGAATGCGCATTCGCCATCGTCGCGCGGATCGCCGCGGCATCCCAGCCGGGCAGACCCTGCAACACGAAACTCGCGAGGCCCACAGGGTCTTCCACGCGGATGCAGCCGTGGCTGAAATCGCGCCGCGCCTGCGCGAAGAGGCCGGTGGCCGGCGTGTGGTGCAGGTAGATGGCGTCGCGGTTCGGAAACACGAACTTGATGCCGCCCAGCGCGTTGTGGCTGCCCGGGCGCTGGCGCAGTCGCCAGCTGCCGGCCAGCACCGCGTCCAGCCGGTCCGGCGTCACCGCGCGCTCCACGGCGCCCCCGGGGCCGACGAACTCGAATTCCTCCCGCGCCAGGTAGGCCGGATCGCGCCGCAGCCGGGGCACCAGTTCGTGCCGGGCGATGGACGCCGGCACGTTCCAGTACGGCCCGAACTCGATGAAGCGCATGTCCTCGTCGAACAGCGGCGTCTGGTTCCGCAGCGCGCGGCCGACCACCACCCGCATCTCCAGCCTCACCTGCACCTGGCCGTTCACCACCTCGTAGGCGCGCAGCCGGAACTCCGGGATGTTGACGACGATCATGCGCGGCGCCTGCAGCAGCGGGGTCCAGCGCAGGCGTTCCAGCGTCAGCTCGATCTGGCGCGCGCGCTGCGCCGGGGGCACCTGCAGCGCGCGGCGCGTGGCGGGGCCATAGAGCCCGTCTTCGGCCAGGCCGTGGCGCGCCTGGAAGCGGCGCAGGGCGTCCGACAGCGCCGCATCGGGCACCTGCGCTGCACTCGCGGCAGGGCCTGCGGCGCCGGACGTGCCGGACGTGCCGGGCGCACCGGGCGCACCGGGCGCACCGGGCGCGCTGGCTGGGGTGGCGTGGGGCGGGCCGCTGTTGCTCGCGCGGGTGGCCGTGCTGGTCGCGGTGCCTGTCGCCGTGCCAGAGGCCGGTGCCGACGCCGCGCCGCCGGTGGCCGTCACCGGCACCAGCGAGGCCGGCGCGTCCGCCGCCAGGTCGCCCCACGCCTGCAGGCGCTGGACCAGCGTCAGGCGTGCGGCGGCCGGCATGTCCGCGGCCACGGGTGGCAGCGGGGCTGACGCGGCCGCACCGCGGCGTGCCGAGGCCGGCGGTAGTGGCGTGCGCCAGGCGGGGTGCGCGGCCAGCGCCCGGCAACGCGCCAGCATGGCGCGCAGCTGGGCGTACTGCGGCAGCGCGGGCACGGCGGCCGCCACCGCCCCATCCAGCCGACCCTGCCCCAGGGCCTGCTGCAGCACCGCTTCCGGATCGAAGGGCGCGCGGCGCGAGCCGTCGAAGTCGTGGTGGATCTGCCGCGGATCGATCCGCCCCTGGTGCAGGTGCAGCAGATAGCGCTTGAAAGACGCGTCCAGCCGTTGCGCCAGTTCCGCCGCCGCGGGCTCGGCCAGCGGACGCGCGGCGGCTTCGGCCACCGCGGCCGCGAGGCGGGCGGCGGCATAGTCTTCCGGCTCCAGGCCGTGATCGCCGGCCTGGGCCAGCAGCGCCGCCGCCTGCGTCGCGGCCGGGGTGGGGCGGCCCGCCTGCAGCCAGGCGCCGGGCTCGGCCGCCCACAGCGGCGGGGACAGGGGCAGCGTGATGACCAGGCCGGCAGCGAGGGCTTGGCGGCGGGTGAAGGTGCAGGGCTTCGGCACGGGCGCGGGCAGGTGAAGAGGCATGCGCAGTGTGGGCAAGCGACGGGCCGGTGGGCTTGATCGCGGGCAAACGACGGGGGCGCGCTCTTGCTCGCCCGTGATGGGCGATTCGCCTGACCCTGCCGGTCTCTGCAACCTTGCCCGACCCGTCCCGCCGCGCCGCCGTTGTCGTGCCCCGGGTGCCGTGCCGGCGCGCGGCCTACTCCCGCGTCGCTTCGAGCGAGCCGACGACGCGCCGCACGTCGTCGAAGGAGAAGCCCTTGAACTGCACGAACACGTAGGCGTCCTTGATTCGGCGATGGACGATCTCGATGTCCCCCGAGGTGCTGGCCATGCCCGCGTCGGCGAAGTACACCGTCAGCGGCCCGCGCTCCGCGACCTGCACCTGCGTGGCGTTCTCGAAGTGGCTGTTCTTGAAGACGAGGGCGAGGCGCCAGATCTCCAGGTCGCCCAGGCGGGTGGGTTCGGGGTCCGCCGGTGTCTTGGTGTAGAGGATGCGCGGTATGTCGGAGAAGCGCAGGGCATCCGGCCGGGCTTCGCCGCCGCTGCCCTGATGCTGCAGGCCCGTGCTCTTCTCGTCCATCCGCTGCACGCCGATCCAGCGGCGGTTCGGGTAGCGGACCGTGAGGCCGTTGTCGCCGAGCAGCATGATTTCGATCGCCCCCTTCGGCAGGCGGATCCGGAACGCGCCATGCACGTTGAACGGGACGCTGTCTTCCTCCACCCGGACGTCGGGCCAGGCGACCGGCATGGCCACCCGCGTGCACGCCGGGCCTTCGCAGCGCCGGGGCAATTCATCGTCGCTGGGCGAATTCGTCGCGGCGGATGCGGCGCATCCCAGCGCGAGAAGGGCGGCGCTGATCACGCCCTGGAGGGTGGTTGGGGTGCGCACTGGCGGTGGTCCTTCGGAGCAGGCCTGACGCCCGGAGTGTGCCCGTACCGCCGGGCCCGCCAGGCCCTGCGCCCCGCTGCGGCCAGGGCCGAGACCGCGCCCCTCAGGCCGCTGCCGGCACAGGCACTCCATCCTCGCCGATGGCGGCGGGCCGCCGCGCCCACCAGCGGTCGAAGAAATACAACGCGACGGCATTGGCCAGCGGCTCCAGCAGCGCCAGCATTCCGGCGATGGCGAGGCTGCCGCTCAGCAGCCAGGCGACGGCGACGGCATTGCCGAAGTGCACGAGCGTGAAAAGCGCCGTCTTGCGCAGCGAAGGCGCGGCGCCATGGCGGCGCGACCAGAAGCCGTCGATGGCCGCGTGGGCGCCGGTGTTCAGCGCCGGCTCGATCAGGCTGATGAGCCCCGCGAGCACCAGGCTGCCGGTGAGCAGCCAGCCCAGCGAGACCGCGATCGCGAGGTGCAGCACCGCGAAGGCGGCGGTCTTGTGGGCGGGGCCGAGGCGGCGCAGTCTCATGCCGCGGCATTGTCCGGACCGCCGGCGGCTGCGGCCATTCGGCACTCTTCATGCCGACGATAGGTTGAATCCGAAGCGCCGAAGCGCCGAAGCGCCGAAGCGCCGAAGCGCCGAAGCGCCGAAGCGCCGAAGCGCCGATCGCCCGGCCCGCCAGCGGGGCATCGGCGCTGCGCGCCTTCACACCCGCGCCGATGCCCCCGCCGCCGAGCGCGACATGCGCGCCGCCTGCTGCCGCGCGCCCTGCGGCATGGCCTTGTTCTCGGAGAAGCGCGTCAGTTCGTCCGCGAAGGCGGGCCAGGAGGCCGGGTCGTCGGCCATCCAGGCCAGGGCGCGTTCCGGCCAATAGCTGGAGAACGAGGTGTGGAACACGTGCTTCAGCAGCGCCTGCCTGGGAAAGGCACGAATCGCCTCCGCATGCGCCGGATGCGCCGCCGCCGCGCGATCGAGGAAAGCCGCGAAGGTGGCGGCCGGTAGGTCGAGCAGCGGCCCCAGCGGCACCAGCTTCTCTTCCGCATCCAGCCTCAGTTCACGGTCCGCGGTGCGCACGCACCAGCCGGCCTGGGCATGCACGCCCACGCGGGGGCCGTCCAGGTCGACGAGCCAGCAGTACGGCCCGTCGACGATGGCCGGCTCGATGAGGGTGAGCTTCATCTGTTTCCCCAGGACTCGTGTTGCACCGGCAGGCCGACGCGGTTGCTCAACCAGTCGCCGAACTGGCTGCGGACGTCATTGGTCCACCGATCGCCGTAGTGGCCGCTGTTCTCGGTGGTGAAGAACTGGCCGGCCGGCCCGCGCTGCAGGGTACCGCCGACGAGCTGGGGGTTGTCAAACGAGCCGATGGAGCGGGCCAGCTGCTCGTGGGGTGATCCGGTGAACAGGCCGGCGCGCGGCGCGCCGGTGACGAAGAGGCTGTTGGTGGGGTCGTAGACGAACTCGATGCCGCCACCGCGCGGGTAGTAGTTGCGCAGCGCCGCGGTGGAGGTGGTGTCGGTGATGCCGATGGTGCCCGGGGCCGGCCCGGCCCCGCCCACGCCCGGCCAGCCGAGGGCATCGTCCGCCGCGCCCATCATGGCCCGGCCACGTGCCAGCACGCCGCCGGTGCCCAGCGCAAACAGCGCCGAGCCCATGTCCCGCCCATCGCCGTACACGGCCTGCCGGAAGCCCGTGCGGAAGCTGTCGACGCCGCCCGCGATGCTGCCGCTCAAGGTGTCCCACGGGTCGTTCCAGAGCCGGCCGGCATAGGACGAGACGCGGTCGGCCAGGCGGCCGGTGGCCGCGGGCAGGTTGGACAGCAGGTCAGGCGCCGCGGACAGCGCTTCCGGCACCGCCAGCCAGCTGTCGAAGGCGCCGGTCAGCACGTTGCCGGCGCGGCTGGTGCCCACCAGGTCGCTGAACCAGTTCACCGCCGTCTCGCGCGGCGAAAACACGGACGCTCGCATTTCAGGGTAGGGACGCGACGCCCAGTCGGGCATGCCGCTGCCCAGCGCGGGACTCAGGCCCATCAGCTGCGATCGCTCGACCGTCGGGCCGATGCGCAGGCCGTCCACCCCGATCGGCGCCGCCAGCGAGCCGGGCAGCGCCGGCGCCAGGCTTGGCCGATGGCCCAGGTCCAGCGCGAACTGCCCCAGGACCGAGGCATTCCCGTAGGCGGTGGGACTGTCCGGCACGAAGTAGTTGCGGCCGACGTCGATGCGGTCGGACTCCAGCCCGTTGGCGCGCATGAAATTGCCCACCGCCTGCGGGTTGCTGGTGCCCAGGATCCCCGAGATGCTGTCGCCCGGCTGCGCGACGTGGCTGATGCCGGGGATGCTCTGGTCGGTGGTGGCGCGGTAGTCGCGCTCGGACGCGCGGAAGGCGCTTTGCAGGTCCACCGGGGACACGCTGGAGGGCGTCCACGACGACGACAGCGAAGGCAGCGCGGGTTGCGCCGGCTCCGACCAGGGCAGCACCGTCAGCGGCGTGCTGATGTCGACGGGCTGGAGACTGAAGTCCAGCGGGCTGGCCACGATGGAGGCCGGCCTGGCGTCGAAGCTGAGCGGCGCCGCATCGATGGGCGCCAGGCTGATGGAGGCGGGTGACGGGCCGAGGAAATCGTCACCGCCGAAGCCAGCGTCGGCGAAGTCACCCGCCGCGAAGCCGCCGTAACTGCCAAGGGACGTGTTATCGATCATGGGCCTGTCCATAGGAAAGGCCGGTGGGGATTTCAAGCCGGGGCTGCGCGGGCTCAGCGGGTGGTCTGGGCCGGCTTCATCACCAGCCGGCGCACCTGCTCCTGCAGCTCCCTGCTGTGGTACAGGTCCAAGCACTTCAGCAGGTCGAAGCGCACGCCCTTCACCTCCGCTTCCGCGAGCGGGTTGCGGTAGTCGCGGGCCAGGTACCGGTCGACGAGCTGCTTGATGGCGTCCGGCGCGCGCTCCGTGTCGTAAAGCGTCCAGTCGCGCAGCGCGCTGACGCTGCTGCCGGCATCCGTCGCGGCACCGCCGTCCTTCTGGTAGGCGTTGGCGATGCAGGTGGCAAGCACCATGTCGCGGAAATTCTGGGCGTTCGTCCGGCCTTCCGCTTGGGGGCCTGGGGGTGGGTCCTTCGCGGCAGACACCAGGCCTGAGCCCAGGAGCAGCATCAGCGCGCTGAACAGGCGGACGGCATGAATCATGGAAGTTTCCAGAAGTTGGCCTGCGTGGAGCGGATTGGCATGGATGATGTGCTTCTGCGCAGGACATCCACGCTTTCTCGGAACCCCATGTGCACGCACAGCTCGCAAATGAAGTCGCGTGCGATAACCAAACCGCCTGTGTAGGCGAGTGGCAGTCCGACGCCGCTGAGGCGCCGAAGGCACGCCGGTGGCCGACCGGATGCTGGACCCGGCGGTGTGGTTCCACACGCCAATCAACCCGGTGACCGGCGCGACGAAGATGTTCATGTACACCGGCCGGGACGCCACCCAGCAGCACTACGTGCTGAAAGAGGTGGACACCGGCACCACGCCCAACCGGGACGCCGGCAACGCCATCAGCCAGCGGCAGGGGGCGACCGGCGGCTTCGTCGCCATGCGGGCGGCGGGGCCGGAGGCGGCGACCACGGTGAAGCTGTACGCGCATGACCTGAAGGCGTATGTGTTCGGCGACGTGAACGGCGACTTGGCTGTCAACTGCGCGGACATGTCGGCTGCGTCGGCTTCGGTCGGCAAGCGGGCGGGGCAGGCGGGGTTCTCGGCCGGGGCGGACATCGACCAGAACGGGGTGATCGACGTTCGCGACATCTCGGGCATCTCGCGGCTGCTGCCGGCGGGGATGCGCTGCTGAAGCGACTGAATGGTCCTGTGCGGCATTGGCGCGCAGGACTGTCAAGGAAGGCCGGCCAGCCTTGGCGGGCCTTGGCCCTTGGCCGCAGCCACGCCGGTCTGTTCCGCAGTCATCAGGAGGCGGGGCGGGGCTTGTTCGTGCGGCGCGATGCTGGCCGGAACCTTCATGACGGTACCGCACCGCCTGTTCGTTAGCGGCAGCGAGCGTGCGGCCCGAGCGGCAAACCATGCTGCGCAGCCTGACGTGCGCCGCCGCGGCCATTCACTTGGACCAATCCGGTTTCGGGACGTACGCCAGCGCGGCGTGTGGCGTACGATGGCCGTGCGCCTTTCGAGTCCAACGGAAATCCGAGCCAGGTTTGCCTGAACACATCCATGGTCTTCCTTGCCATCACCCCAGCCGGCTTGGCCGACGCACTGCATGCTGCAAAGGTGGGTGACGCCATCTGGTGCAGCAGCGACGCGATCACCGAGGCGGAGTACAGGCGGTCAAGTCGACCGAAACTCACTCGCTTCGTCTACCCGCTCGGCGAGCGGCAGCTGATCGACGACGCCATCAGCACGATCGAGGAACATCACCCCGGACAGCGCATCTGGGTTGAAGCAGCCGCAACTTCCAACCCCGCGCTCGGGTGAGGGAATCAGCCTGCCTAGCTTGCAATCAGCGCGGCCGCGTGCATCTGGCAAACTCCGCGCCGCCGTGCATGCAGCGGTTCAGGGAGACCTCGGCACCCCGCATGCGCCACGTCGTCGCCCGCTGGCAATGACATCCTGTTCCAGGTTCTTCAAGCGCGCGCTCGCCATGGGCGCGCTGTGCACGGCCGTGATCGGAGCTTGGGCACGCCCTGCCGCTGCGGACGGCACCGAGCCACAAACCCAACCCAACGATCTGCCGCCGATTCGCTGGATCGTCGTGGAGCGCAATGGACAGAAGGCGGTGGCCACACCAGCGAGCGTCGATTGCTCGAGGTTCGTGATGACCCAGCGGACCGCGGTGCGGCACCTGAAGGCGTCGTTGCGCATTTCCAAGTGGGATTCCGACCACACCATCGATTGGTTGCCGTGCCTCTCGGAGGGACGCGTGGGTTTCACGGACGGGCGCTCAGCCTACTGGGCGATCGCCGAGGGCGGCGGCAGTTCAGTGCGGTTTGACGATGGGCAGGAGGTGCATCTCTATTGCGCCAACTGCCGGCTGCCGCGCACGGGATCGTGGCGGCACGGCGGCCTACCGTAGCTCAATGGCAATGCCTTCCCACTCGCTGTACGGATCGCGGTGCTTGATGGGGCTGTACTCCAGGTTCAAGTCCAGTCCGCCACCTGGGTTGCGACGAAGCACGACCTTGGAAACGACCTTGGTGGCGTCGACCGTTTCGGTGCCGACGACCTGCGAGGTGTGCTCGGGCTTGCAGACGCTCTCGGGAATCTTTGTGGTCGAGACCTGGACGATCCGGACCTTGTCCTGGAATCCGGTCACCGCGCCGTAGACGTAGTAAGGCCGCCCATCGATCTTCAGCTCCCCGATCGGCGTGTAGGCGCTGCCAAAGGCAAGGCACTGCCCTCCGGCATGCCACCGCCATATGACCACTCCGACGGTGATGATGAGCAGAAGCGCAGTGAGTCCGATGCCCTGGAGGACCCTTCGCCAGATTCTCAGCGCCATGCCTCGGTCCACTCCGCCGTGTACCAGAACCGTTTCGCGATGCCGAGCTTTTCCATGTGGTTGGACAGTCCATCCGGGAGCTTCAGCTTTCCGGCGTTGGGTATGGGAATCGACGTGTAGTACGGGCTTGGATAGGGCTCGAAGTCATAGAGACTGTTGACCGACCATCTGGTCACGAAGCCTTGGCCGGCCTGATGGGTGGTCGCCTCCAGATGGAAACGATTGTCTGCGTAGTGCAGCCGCCGATTGTTCTGCTCGGCCTGCAATGCACCGTCCGGCAATAAAACGCCCTGTGAGTTCTGATCACGTGATTGCTTCCCCAGGGCGTGTGCATGTTTCGACCGCAAGAAGCGCGGGTCCGTTGACTTGAGGGACTGGATGCTCTTCTTCAGAGCAACCTGCTCCAGCATGTAGGCCTTCATGGCGGCCGTGGCATCGCGCACGATCACCGACGTTTGATACACCGCCGGATCGAGCTTCAAGGATCCCCCGCCCCCGTGAACGTAGTGCAGTGCCAGCTTTGCAGCCTCGAAAGTACCCGAGGCAACGCCGCCCCAACGGAGTGACTCATATAGGTTGACGAGAAACTCCTTCTCGTTGCCTGTGAATGGCAGACCAGCCCTACCTTTGCAGTCGAGGTGGTCGATCGTCTCCTGCAGGATCTTGAAGCTGTCGCTGCTGCCCATCGACGCTTTGCCGAAGTGGTACATCGGTTTGGTCGTGACCTCACGGTCGCTCTTGCAGGGGAGCGCCTGTTGGACCAGGCCCTGCGAGCCCGGCTGTTTCGTCACGGGTGCCATGGTTCCTCCCTTGCATTCCTGTACGGATGCGCTTTCGCCTGCTCTGTGCTGCACCGGGCGACTGGCGCGGCGGGGATTCTCGGCGAATCAGCGCGCGGTGTGACGGCACACAGAGATGAGGTCGTGGTAACGGGGTGTAGATGCCCTAGGCGAATCGACGCCGGCGACGGGTGGTGGGTGTGGCGGCAGATCCGATTGCTCTGTCGAGTGACAGCGGCCCAAGCCTGCCACTATGCTCGGCGCCTTGTTCGCGCGACGCCACGCAATGGCCGCCGCCGACCGCTCAACTCCGGGGTAGTTCAGAGGCAGAACGCTTGGCTGCTAACCGAGTAGGCGCTGGTTCGAATCCAGCCCCCGGATCCACCACAACAACGTGAGCCCGTGATGGAACAGGGACCGAGGGAGCAGCAGAGCGCCGAGCGCGTCGCGGGATACCCCGGCATGCAGCTGGCGCGTGCATTGGCGCGGGCCGAACAGTGCCAAGACCCGCAGGAACAGGCCCGTGCGCAGGAGAAGGCTGACCAATGGTCGGCCGCCCTGTTCGGCATCCTCAGCGGTGGCATCCGGCCCGGGTCGCGCACCCCGGTGCGCGGCCTGCCGGCCTGGGCCACGTTGCAGGTCGTCACGGGCGGCTTTGCGACGGGCGACGTGCTGTCCGGCGGACCGCTTCAGCCGCATGAGCTGACATGGCTGGAAACACTCGGCCTGCAGCGCCTGCGGGGCGATGCAGCCCGGCATGCGCTGAACACCTGGTTCCTGACGGAGGAAGGGCAGCAGCAGCTGGGGCAGTGGCTGCAATCGGGCTGCTACGAGGTCCGGGTTCCGGAAGAGGGTGCCTTGCTGGCGATCCATGGCCTGGCGCGCTGCGGACAGTCGCCAGCCGCCCGGGCGGTGCTGGACGAACTGGCGCCGTACTTCGGACGCATGCGCTTCTTTCCCAGGCCGGCGGAGGTGCCGGTGGACCTGGGCTCGCGCGTCTGCCTGGAGCCGGCGGGGCAAACCGCCGAGCGCCTGGCCACCAAGCGCGCCAACCGGCAAATGCAGGTGCAGCAGGAGTCAGTGACCGTCTGGACGCCGTTCTACGACGAACTGGTGGCGCTGTTTCTGGAGACGGTGGACGGGCCGCCGCCATCGGCGCTGCGAACCGCTGCCGGCGACTGGCGCCGAAATGAACGCGGCACCATCGAACTGACCGGCGGCTGGCCGTTCACCACGCTGCCTGAGGGATGGACCGAGCGGGCCGAAAGCCTGCTGCGGCGCTTCCACCACTTGCGCGCCACGCACCGTCTGTGCACCCGGCCCGATCGAACCGACGACAGCCTGGGCCTGCTGCTGGACCTGCTGCGCCGTCGATTGAAGGCTCCCGCCGAGTTCGGTGCCAAAGAGGCCGGCCGCGTCCGTCTGGTGCTGGGCCGCTACCTTGCCAAGCATGGCGAGCCGGCGTCTGCGCAGTGCCGGTCGCAGCGCGAGCGAGAGCAACTGCACGCCGGGGCGCCTCTGCACAGGGACATCGGCCAGGTCGTGGCCCAGCGGCTGCGCCAACTGCCCGCGGATCAAGGCGTCGACAGCATCGACCGCTTGCTGCTGCCCGTGTCGGAAGGCGAAGACCTGAGCGGCAAGGTGCCGGGCGGCACGGCCGTTCCACCGGCCATCGCGCGCAAGGTCGAGCGCTGCCTGCGCGAGAGCATGGAAGAGCTGGTGCGGCGCGGCCTGATTGGTTCGGGCGAGGTGCTGGCGGCGCTGTCCCCGCGCGCCAGTTCCATGCGGGTGGCCGACGGCATCGCCGACCCAGCGCTGCGCACGCTGTACGTGTCCATCTACCGCGCCTTCCGGCAGCGCCGGTCACTGCTGCTGTTGAACCTGGAGCGGCAGGTGCAACTGGCCGAGCTGCCGTGGGTGGCGGCGCTGGATCGCCTGCGTGGGCAGGACGGCGGCGAGCAGCAGGCGTCGCGCGCCGCGCTGGAAGAGTTGGTGGTGATGGCGCTGAAGGCCTTTCCGCACGCGGTGCTGCCCAACAAGCTGGTGCGCGAGATGGATTCGCTGGCGACCTCGGCTGGCCTGAAGCTGCCCCTGACGGAAGAGTTGGCCGCCGACATCTTCATGGGCGAGTTCTCGCCCAAGTTCGCGGCGGCCGCTCACATGGCGTGGCAGCTGATCGGCGGCACGCTGTACGCCAGGTACTACGGCATTGCCGAGGATCCCCCGCAGCACGCGGAGGGCTTTGCCGCGCTGTGCGCAGCGCGCGCGGGTCCGCGCCCGACAGGCCGCAGCGTGGCCTACAACGGCTGCTTGATCGAACAGCAGCAGATCCTGACGACGCAGAACCTGGCGGTGCTGATCCATGGGCTGGGGTTGCGTGACCTGCTGGTGGCGGACTTCGAGCCGCTGGCGAAACGATGCTTCGACTGGGTCTGCCGCCGCTTGCGGGTGCCGGCACCGGACTGGCATTCGCGGCTGATCCACATCAAGCATGCGGCATATGCGTGGCGGCAGATGGTGTTCTTTCTGGCGATGTGTTCGGAGGGGCAGGCGGTGGCATTCGATCAGTGGGCGCGCCAGCGGCTGCTGAAGGTGCCGGTCGGGCTGCGCGAAAAGCTGGATGAAGCCTCGGGTGGACTGGGGCTGCAGGTGGCGCACGATCCGGGGCGCAAGGATGAGGAAGGCAGAGTCGTTCTCGGATGGACGGTCGGCCGGCATTGGTTGGCGCGATGGAAAGAAGAGGGCGACTGAGCTGGTTGGACAAGCTGTTGCGCCGGCGGCAGGTCCCGGTCGCTACGACGATGCTCGACGGATTCCCGAGTGCCGTGGAATGCGTGCGGGAATCGATGGGGGCGTTGGTGGTGGGGTGACCGATGATTGCGCCGTGAGCCGCGGCCGACTATGCGTTGCGGGCCTTGTTCCTGTAGTCGCGGCTGAAGCAACCCGAAATCCATTGCTCCATCTGGGCACTTGAGGCCCCCGGACCGGGCTTGAGTTCGTCCTGAATGCGCATGCTCAGTCTTGCCATGTCCGGGCTTACATCGGCCACTTCAACGTGCCTTCCGTGCTCGAACAGCAGGTCGTGGACGTGAACATACTTCCAGGCCGGGTGGAAGCCCACGTGCGCGGACCTGTCGGTGGCGTCGACTTCGGCCGGCGAGCGCATGCGGCAGGGGCGTTCTCCGTCGGTGCCGACATCGACCAGAACGGGGTGATTGACGTTCGGGACATTCTCCGGCATCGCGCGGCTCCTGCGGTGGGTACGCGCTGCTGAAGCGCCTGAACGGTCCTGCGCGGCATTGGCGCGCAGGACTGTTTGGGAGGCCGGCCCGGATTGGCCGGCCATCAGTGGCATGCCGAGCGCTTCAAAAGGGCATGTTGTCCCGTAGCCAAGGAGTACGATCAAGCCTCCAAAACAATGGAGGCGCCTATGGCAGAGGTCGTCAACCTAGACGCGCTGATCCCACGGGAAGACTTTCTGGCGGTGGAGGGTGTGGATGCGGCGGGCTCCTCGGGAAAGAGTGAAGCCAGCCGCACCGATCTGACCAAAGGCGAGAGCTTCTACTCGACTCTCAGAAAGCCAGACTTTCAGCGAGAGACGGCAGCTTGGACGCCAAAGACGGTTGCGGATTTCGTAGAGGCGTTCATTGACGGCGACCTGATCCCGTCTGTCATATGCTGGCAATCGCCGGCTCGTTTGACCTTTGTGATTGACGGGGCGCATCGCCTAAGTGCAGTCATGGCCTGGCTCCAAGACGACTACGGGGACGGTGAGCAGTCACGAAACTTCTACAGCCAGAACGTCCCCGAAGAGCAGCGACGGATTGCCGCGGAGACAAGAAGGCTAGTGAATGACAGGGTTGGCCCTTGGGCGAACTACAGATCCGAGACGCTGCATCCCGGATCGTTCCCTGACCTAAAGGAACGCGCAAGAGCAATCGCGCATAGCAAGATTCCCTTGCTTTGGATCAAGGGGAACGATTCGCAAAAGGCGGAGCGCGCGTTCTTGACTATCAATCGAGCGGCCGTCGCAATTGACCCGACGGAGCTAAAGATCCTGAACGCGAGGTTTAAGCCGAACGCGATTGCGGCGCGCGCTATCGTAAGGAAGGCAACAGGACACAAGTATTGGAAGGACTTCTCAGAGCTGGGTCAGCGGGAGATTGAGGCGCTTGGTGAGGAGGTCTACAACGCTTTGTACAGCCCCCCGCTGAATCCGCCGATTCGTACAACAGACCTCCCGATAGCCGGGCCAGGGTATGGATCACAGACCCTTCCTTTGATCTATGACCTTGTGAACATCGCAAACGGTCTGCCTGTCGTGGATGCCTCGAAGAAGAGGGACATTGCGCCTGTTGCTCACCAGCCCCCCAACGAAGGGCAAACGATTCAAGTCCTACGCCAAACCGCCAGGTTGGCGCGCCGAATGACCGGCAAGCATCCGTCTTCCCTTGGACTCTCCCCCGCTGTCTACTTCTACTCATCTAATGGTCGGCACCAGCCAACCGCCGTACTTGCCATGTCAGCATTGATTGTTGACTTGACTGCCCGCGGCGAACTTGACGAGTTCACTGCGGCCCGTGCTCGGTTCGAAGACTTCCTTGTGGAGCACAAGGTTTTCGTCAATCAGATGACGACCCAATACGGAAGCATGGCGAAGGGTTTCCGCCAACTGAAGGAGTATTTTGCTTTTGTACTCCAGTCATGCATTCTTGGGAAGACTACAGATCAGATCCTCCGGGCACTACGCGAGCACGATAGGTATCAACGTCTTGTAAAAGAGAAGCCGATTCTCACAAAAAAGACGAAAGACTTCAGTCAGGATTTAAAGCAGTTCGTATTCTTGAGCGAGGCGCTGTCTAAGTCAATTAACTGTTCAATATGCGGCGCGCGCATTGACACCAAGGCGATGCAACTTGACCACTCAGAAGAAAAGTCGAACGGCGGCCTGGGTACTGCGGACAACGCGAGATGGTCTCATCCGTACTGCAACAGCACGTTCAAGAGGTCAACTTTAGCTTCGCAGGGTTCGGCGCCATCTCCGGGTCATCAGTTGGCTCCGGAGGCGGATGACGCTCCGGCGGGATGACTATGCCGATGGCGCGCTCAATGCTTGTGCGTCGTCTTCAATCCCCTGGGCTCCTTGGGGCATCCTCGAATCGCCTTCATTGCTGGGGGTCGTCGTGGGGCGGCTCGGGCGAATGCTTCGCCTTCGGATTGGTCGGCATGTCGCTTGCGCGGCGGTGATCTGCCCGGGATTTTCGGGCCACTAATGGCTCCCGACGAGCGAGGAGCCCAAGAGAAGAGCCTATTCAGTGAAGAGCGATGGTCAAGGTGCTGCGCGAAGCAGGCCGGACGTCGATGGCAGACGCGGCGCCCATCCAAGGCAGGCGGGCCGCTCACATCGTTCATTGTTCAACGCGCACCTGGTAGAACGGCAAGCATCACTTTGGAATAGCGGGAACTCTGCCGCAAGTGAAATATTCCCTCTGCACGCACCCTGCAGCCTCGTGTTGCTCAAAGCGCATTTCCTCGAATTCCATGCTAGTCTTGCGCGACTTCCCCAGGGGAAGAACGGAACCCCTAGAAAGGGCGCGAGTCCTTCGATGGCTGCAAAGTCGATCCACAACTTTGCAGAAGAGGTCGGATAACTATTTTTGCGAGGTTGGTTCCGTGGATTGGCCCGAGCTTCGGCTCGGGCTTTTCTGTATTGGGGACATCATGTACCTTGAGCAGCAGATCAAGAAGGCAATCGAGGCTGAGGCGGGCAAGCTTATTGAGCGCTATCAAAGCTATCACAATGCACTACATTTGGAGCAGCAACGGAAGGCTAAGAGAGTAGCCAGTATCCCGCCCAAAGTCGTGAAGACGCCTCAGGCCTGGGAAGTCAATAGGCTTCATAATCCGTTTTATGTCCGCCGCAAGTCGGCGGCCATTGCGCGCTCGATTGCGATCAAAATCAGGATGGGGGCTTATCGCCCAAACGATCCGCACGTCCAGGAGGTTCCGAAGCCTGGCGGCGGCAAGCGAATGGTGTCGATATATCAGGTGCCTGATGCTGCCGTTTCAACCATGTTCTATCGCCGTCTGCTGGACAAGAACAAGCACAGATTCAGCGCGTTTTCTTATGCCTATCGAGACGATAGAAACGTCCACTTCGCAATTCAAGACATTGCCATCGATTTGCAAGATTCCGCCCGCACCTTTGTCGCTGAGTTTGATTTTTCTGACTTCTTCGGCTCCATCAATCACGACTATCTGTTGAAGCAGTTGAGCTGCAACGGTTTCATGATTAGCTCAGATGACCGTCAGGTGATCCATGCGTTCCTCAAGTCGTATGGTGAGCGTGGAATTCCGCAGGGCACTTCGATTTCGCTATTCATCGCTAATATGGTGTGTTGGGAGCTTGACAAAAAGCTGGGTCGTTGTGGCGTTCAATTTGCACGCTATGCTGACGACACGGTTGTTTGGTCGCCCGACTATGCGAAGATCTGCGAGGCGTTTGATTGCATAGACGACTTCTCGCGCGAGGCTGGGGTGAAAATCAATACAGCGAAGTCTGCAGGAATTAGTCTGTTGAAGAAGGCTGGTATGCCGGCCGAGATGGCCTCGAAGGACTATTTCGACTTTCTTGGCTATTCTTTGTCCGTCGGAAGTGTCTCGATCAAGCGGACGCGTATTGCAAAGATCAAGCGTGAGATCTCCTACATTCTATCGAAACACCTAATCCAGCCGCTTCGGCAAACTCCGCTAAAGGCTCTAATCATTCCGGCGAACGATCATGATCCTGCGCTAGTAAGCGCTATGGCGGAGGTTCGTAGATATTTGTACGGTGGTGTCACGAGCGCTCAGATTCTCAATTACATCCACGGTCGAACAAAGCGCATCTACTTTAAGGGGCTGATGAGCTATTACCCGCTCATCTCAGATTCGGATCAGCTGAAATCGCTGGATGGCTGGCTTGTATCTGCTGTTCACCGAGCGGTAAGAGAGAGGGGTAGGCTGCTCGATGCGCATGGACAGCCTCGGTGGCACATATTTCCATTTAACGTGGCACGTCGCAATCTAGTCGGCGTGTATCGCGGGGCACTGGTGGGAGGCCATCGGCGTTATGAAGTCCCTAGCCTTTCTTTGTTGCATGGCGCACTGACCCAGGCAATGAGTGAAAGTGGGATCGAGCGAGTGATGAATTCCCGCTCTCTGGGCTACGAATGAGTCTCAAGGGCGCTCCGGCGCGTGGTGCCAACCACGCCCGCAGCTTTGCTTGACGGATGGCTTCTTGTAGGACGGTGCAATCACTTGGGGCGTCTGTTGACTGTTGTTACGCTGCAGCTTTTTGGAGGAGATACCCGATGCCTCTGGATCTTTCAGACACACTTGTCGTTGGCATCTCGGCCACGGCGCTCTTTGATTTGACAGAAGCTGACGCAGTATTTCGGTCGAAATTTGAGAAGGACAAGCAAACGGCTGTCGCCGAATATCGTGCATATATGCTAGCTCACGAGAGTGAGCCGCTGGCGGATGGTACGGGAATGCCCCTGGTGCGCTCCCTGTTAGGCTTAAATCGATATCAACCAGAGGGTGACAGCCGACCACTGGTGGAGGTGGTAGTGATGTCACGGAATAGTCCTGAGACAGGTGTGCGCGTATTTAATAACATTCGTCAGCGCCACCTCGCGATCAGCCGCCACGCATTCACTGGTGGAGAGTCTGTTGTCGACTATTTGGATGCGTTTGATGTCGACTTGTTTCTGACAACGAATCTGACTGATGCTCAGAAAGTCATTGACGAAAAGGTTTGCGCAGCCGCCATTGTCAAAAGGCCTCCTGAGGATCGCCCCCCGCTACCGGAGGATCAAGTGCGAATTGCATTTGACGGGGATGCTGTACTGTTTGACGACAGCAGCGAATTGGTTTACAAGGTGGAGGGCCTGAAATCATTTCATAGCAAGGAGGACGAGAGTCAAGATGAGCCCATGCCAGACGGCCCGTATGCGCAACTACTGCGGAAACTCTCTCGGTTGCAGCAACGACTTCCGTTCGGCGTTGAGTTTTCTCCCGTCAGGATTTCTATCGTTACGGCTCGCAACTCCCCTGCTGAAATGCGAGTAATCAAGACGCTTAGGCACTGGGGTGTCTACGTAAATGAGATTTTCTTCCTTGGCGGTGTAGAGAAAACGAAAGTAGTAAAGGCGTTCAAGGCCCACATTTTTTTTGATGACCAAGATCTTCACCTCGACCCTGCTGCGAGGTACATACCTTCCGGCAAGGTGCCATACAGGTCGGACTCGCCGCTGAATCAAACCGCCGCAGCAGTCGTTCCGGCAGGGACCGTCCCCATTCCCGACAAACGTACGCAAGGGAAGCCCTCAGCGGCAGCCGTCCGTAAGAATCGGAAGTCGCCGAGGTCTTGACGCCGATATGGACGATGGGGTGAGGCTACAGTCTGTTGGTTTTGCCGTCGCAACATGTTATAGAGAAGCTGAACTGCAAGCATGGGGCAGCCTACGAACCGTTGTCAGTTCTATAGCGCGTCGGTTAATTGCTTCCGTTCGAAGAGGTTTCCCCTACTTGGCCCTTTTGGCCATAGCCTCCGAACGAATGTGCGCGACTAGCGCTCCCAGTTGCCGGTCATCAAAAGCTTTGGGAAATGCCGGCATGAAAGCAATACTGCGGTGCACAGGATTTGCGACGCCTTCTCGGATGATGCGTTCGAGGTTCACGGTGTCGGCACTGTGCACCTTGGTGCTCAGCGATAGCGGAATGTTCAGGCCCAGCGTCTGGGGACCGTCGCCGGCGTGGTGGCATGCACCACAGGCTTGGTCAAAGAGACGCCGGCCTTCCAAAGGCAGAGTGGCATTGACTTGGGATTGGGCTAGTGCTTGGGTGACGGGCGGCTTGGCGAAGTCCGACGAGGGGTTGAAGCTGCCGAGGTAGCGCGCCATCGCGCGGATGTCGTCATCAGGCAGCGCCGCCACATCCTGGATCACCGGCGCCATCGGCCCCGTCGCCACGCCGTGCTCCCGGCTGTAGCCGCGGCGCAGGTAGTCGAACAAGCTTTGCTCATTCCAAGGAATGGGCGCGGGTGACTTGGCGGTGAGCGGATAGGCATCCCACCCATCGACCGTCCCGCCCGCCAGGAACGATTCCTTGTCCTGCTTCTCCGCCCCCAGCGCATTGCGCGGCGTGTGGCACGCGCCGCAGTGGCCCAGCCCATTCACCAGATACGCCCCGCGGTTCCACAGCGCGCCTTGCGCCGGCTCGGGCTTGTACGGCGCGGGGTCGTGGAACAGCGCGTTCCAGCCGGCCATCAGCGGCCGGATGTTGAAGGGGAATCGCAGTTCCGGTTCCGGCGTGGCCTGACGCACGGCCGGCTGGCTCATCAGGTAGGCGTACAGGGCCTGCAGGTCGTCGTCGGTGGTCTTCGCAAAGCTGGTGTACGGAAACGCCGGGTACAGGTGGCGGCCGTCGCGGCTGATGCCTTCGCGCATCGCGCGCTGGAAGGCGCTGAAGCTCCAGGTGCCGATGCCGGTCTCGGGGTCGGGGGTCAGGTTGGTGGTGGCAATGCGGCCGAACGGGGTCTCCATCCAGCGGCCGCCGGTGTTGCGCTGGCCGCCTTCGGCGGTGTGGCAGATGGCGCAGTTTCCTAACGCGGTCAGGACGCGGCCGCGTTCGATGGTCTCCGGGCTGTAGAGCGACGCGGTGCTGGTGGCGTGGACCGGGGCGATGGCCGGGCGCCAGCCGAGCAGCGCCGCCACCGCGGTCACGCTGCCGGCGGCCAGCGCGGCGGCGCGGGCCCACCAGGCGCGGCCGCGGGGTGGGTGGACGTCGGGGGGAAGTTCGCGTGCGGGTGGCGACGGCAGCGCGGCGGGCGGGGCAGTGGTCGCGGGTGGCTGCGCAGCGCTGGCCTCGGGTGCAGGCAGCGGGTTCAGCGCCGCCCGCACCACTTCGGGCGTGAAGGGCGGCTGGCGGAAGCGCACGCCGGTGGCGTCGAAGATGGCGTTGGCGATGGCGGCGGTGCCGGGCACCGATGAGGATTCGCCGGCGCCCAGCGGCGGCTCGCCGGGGCGGGGCATCAGCATCACCTCCACCACCGGCACCTCGCGGAAGCTGAGGATGGGGTAGGCGCCCCATTCGCGCGCGGTGGGCAGGTTGGTGACGGGGTCGGTCGGCACGCGCTCCTTCAGCGCGCGGCTGGTGGTCTGCAGCACGTTGCCGTGCACCTGGTGCTGCACGCCCGCGGGGTTCACCATCAGCCCGGCGTCGTGGCCGACGACCACGCGCTTGACGTTCACCTCGCCGGTCTCGCGGTGCACTTCCACGTCGGCCACCCACGCCGCCCATGCGGCCCCGAAACCGGGCCACTTGCTGTGCATGTAGCGGGCATAGGCCACGCCCTGGCCTTGCAGCCAGGGGCCTTGCGGCGGCTGCTGCCGGGGCTCGGTGTGGGGCTTCCAGCCGGCCTTGTCGGCGGTGGCGCGCAGCAGTTCGGCGGCACGCTGGTCTGTCAGGTACTTCAGGCGATAGGCTACCGGGTCGGCGCCGGCGGCGGTGGCCAGTTCGTCGATGTAGCTTTCATGGGCGAAGCTGTTGGGCAGGGCGGAAACGCCGCGCAGCCAGCTGGCGCGCAGGATGGGCGCCATGTCGCGCGCGGTGATGCGCTGCGCTGCGTAGCCGTAGGGCGGGCGGGCGGTGCGGTCGCCCATCTGGTAGGCGTCGGTGCTGGGGGCGATGGTGCGCGTCAGCAGCAGCGCCAGCGTGGGCGCGCCGTTGCTGGGGTAGGCGGTGCGGAAGTCGTAGGCCAGCGGCTGGCCCTGCGCGTCCAGGCCGCCGTCGATCTGCATCAGCTGCGCCGCGCCCTTGGGCTCCCACAGGTGCTCCTGCTCGCGCGTCAGCTGCACGCGCACCGGGCGCTGGACGGCACGGCTGAGCAGCGCGGCGTCGGCCGCCACGTCGTCGGCGCCGTTGCGGCCGTAGCAGCCGGCGGCTTCCATGCGGATGACGTTGACCTGCACGTCGGAGAGACCCGTGAGGCGCGCGATGTCGGCGCGCAGCACGTGAGGGTTCTGGGTGCCGGCCCACACGTCCAGCTGCGTTGGCCCGCCGCCGGCTTCTTCGCCTTCGCGCCAGTGGGCCAGCGCGCACGATGGGCCGATGGACGCGTGCAGCTGGTAGGGCCACACGTACTCGCGTTTCAGGCGGTGGGCGCTGCGGTCCAGCGCTTCGTCGATGTCGCCTTCGTCCACCAGCACGCGGTCGGTGGCGGGGTTGTCGCGCAGGGCCTGGGCCAGGTCCTGCAGCGGCGGCAAGGTGGGCGTGCCGGGCTTCCAGCGCACCTGCAGGGCCTGCATCGCGGCCTCGGCCTGTTCCTCGCGCTCGGCCACCACGCCGACGAAATCGCCGATGGCCACGGTGGCGACGATGCCGGGGATGTGGGCAATGGACGATTCGTCGATGCCTTCGAGCGAGTGGCCGACGAAGTCGCCGGCGTCCACGCCGGCATAGGGCGGGCGGATGACGCGGCCGTGCAGCATGCCGGGCAGCCGCATGTCGTGCACGAAGGTCAGCTCGCCCATGGCCTTGGCCGGGATGTCCAGGCGGGGGATGGGCTGGCCGACCAGGCGGTGCTCGCTGGGCGGCTTGATGGGCGTGGTGGGGTCCAGCGTCAGTTCGACGTGCTGGCCTTCGAGCAACTCTTGATAACTGATGAGGGGAGCGTCACTGCCGCGCAGGTGGACGTGGCCGTGGGTGGTGGCCAGCGCTTCCACCGGCTGGTTCAGGCGCTGGGCGGCCTCGGCCAGCAGCCACGCGCGGGCCTGGGCCGCGGCCTGGCGCATGGGGGTGGCGTGGATCTGGATGGACGCGCTGGCGATGGTGGCGCCCTGGTTGGGCACGGCCGCGGTGTGGCCCATCTGCATGGCCACGCAGTGCAGCGGCAGGTCCAGCTCGTCGGCGGCCAGCTGGGCCAGCGCGGTGCGCAGGCCGGTGCCCAGGTCCACGTGGCCGGCCAGTGCGGTGGCGCTGCCGTCGTCCCACAGGGCGATGAGGATCTCGGGGCCTTCGGCCGGGTTGGCGGGCACCGCCGCGGGCTGGCCGGGGGCGGGTGGAGTGGCGGGCGGTGGCGGGCGGCAGACCAGCAGCACGCCGGTGGCGGCGCGGAAGTCCGCGCGGGTGCGGGGCTGGTCGGCGCGGCGGGTCATCGGGTGGCCTCGCCCGCCCAGCTATCGCCGGCCCCTTCGTCGCCGGGGAAAGCGTCGCCATGGGCCGCCTCACCGGCCGCGCGCTGCGTTCGATCGCTCGATTCGCCGCGGTCAGCGAAGACTGCCCGTCGCAGACAGTGGGGTACGTCGGGGCGGTGTGTCATTCAGTGGCGGGCAGCGAGGAAGCGCCTGGCATGGCGCCCGCGCTGGGCTCGGCTGGGCTGATGGGGTCGGCGCTTTCCCGCGGTCGCGTGCTGCCCGCTGCGCTCCGCGCACGGGCTGCGGCGGCCATGGCCACCGCCGCGCGCTGCACCGCGTCCAGGATCTCCAGGTGCGTGCCGCAGCGGCACAGGTTGTGCGACAGCGCAGCACGCACCCGTGCATCGGTCGGGTTAGGTTCCGCCTCCAGCAGGCCGACGGTGGCGATGATCATGCCGTTCAGGCAGTAGCCGCATTGAGCCGCCTGGGCGTCGATGAAAGCCTGCTGCACCGGGTGGATGCGGGCGCCGGCGCGGGCGGGCAGGCCTTCCAGCGTGGTGATGGCGCGGTCCTGCACGCCGCCGGCGGGGATGACGCAGCTGCGCGCCGGTATGCCGTCGATCAGCACCAGGCAGGCGCCGCATTCGCCCAGGCCGCAGCCGTACTTGGGGCCGTTCAGGCACAGGTCGTTGCGCAGTACCTGCAGCAGCGGGGCGTGGGGCGGCACGCCGGGCAGGGCGTGGTGCTGGCCGTTCACTTCGAGCGTCAGCGTGGGCTCGCTCATGCGGCCCCCGTGGCGCTGAATGTCTCGGCCCCGGTGAAGGGCCTCGGCCGCTGCGCGCCGACGCCGGCCGCAAGCACCGCGGTGGCTGGGCGGCCGCCGCTTAAGCCCTTCGCGTGGGCGTGCGGCGTCATACGGACAAGTAGGCGCGGCGCACTTCCTCGTTCGCCGCCAGCTCGGCCATGCTCGCGTGGTAGCGGATCTGGCCTTTTTCCAGCACGTAGGCGCGGTCGGACACCAGCTCGGCGAAGTGCATGTTCTGCTCGCTCAGCAGGATGCTGACGCCGTGGCTCTTCAGCTCCACGATCATGTGCGCCATCTGCTCGACGATGACAGGCGCCACGCCTTCGCTGGGCTCGTCCAGCAGCACCAAATAAGGGTTGCCCATCAGCGTCCGGGCGACGGTGAGCATCTGCTGCTCGCCGCCGCTCATCCTGCCGCCTGGGCGGTCGGGCATTTCGCCCAGGTTGGGAAAGAGCTTGAAGAGGCGCTCGGGCGTCCACGCCGGCGCGGCGCTGCCATCGGCCCAGTGGCGCGGCGGCTGGCGGCCCACTTCCAGGTTCTCCATCACCGTCAGGTCGCTGAAGATGCGGCGGTCTTCGGGCACGTAGCCCAGGCCCAGGCGCGCGATGTCGTGCGGCTCGGCGCGGCTGATGTCGCGGCCCATGAACTGCACGCTGCCGGTGTGCTCGTCCAGCAGGCCCATGATGGCCTTGAGCGTGGTGGACTTGCCGGCGCCGTTGCGGCCCATCAGCGCGACGACCTCGCCGCGCTTCACGTCCAGGTCGACGTCGAACAGGATGTGGGCGGCGCCGTACCAGGCGTTCAGGGCCTTGGCTTGCAGCAGTGTCGTTTCAGCGCTCATGCGGCGGCTCCCACAGGTGCCGGCGCCACCGGCTTCTCGAAGGTCTTGCCGGTGCCGAAGTAGACCTCCTGCACCTTCGGGTGGTCGCGGATGACGTTCGGCGGCCCTTCGGCGATCAGCTTGCCGCGGGCCAGCACGATCATGCGGTCGGCATAGGCGAACACCACGTCCATGCTGTGCTCGGTGAAGAGCACGGCCAGGCCGCGGTCCTTGACCAGCTGCTTGGTCAGCGCCATCAGCTCGTTGCGTTCCTTGGGCGCCATGCCGGCGGTGGGCTCGTCCATCAGCAGCAGCTTCGGCTTGTTGGCCAGCGCGATGGCCAGCTCCACGCGCTTGATGTCGCCATAGGCCAGCACGCTGCAGGGGCGGTCGGCCTGTTTGGCCATGCCGACCTGGGCCAGCAGGGCCAGCGCGTCGGCGCGGCGGTGGTCGCGTGCGGGTTTCCAGAAGGAATACAGCTTGCGGTCGGCGGAGAGCAGCGCCATCTGCACGTTTTCGATGACGGTCATCGACGCGAAGGTGGCGGCGATCTGGAAGGTGCGGCCCACGCCCAGTCGCCAGATGCGGCGCGGCGCCAGGCCCACCAGCTCCTGGCCGTCGAGATTGATCGATCCCGCATCGGCGCGCAGCTGGCCGTTGACCATGTTGAAGGTGGTCGACTTGCCGGCGCCGTTGGGGCCGATGAGGGCCAGCAGCTCGCCGGCCTGGAGCGTGAAGTGCACGTCGTCGACTGCGCGGTTGCCGCCGAAGTTCTTCGTGAGGCCTGAGACGGTGAGAAGGCTCATGCAGCGGCCTCCCGCCGGGCCACTTCCAACGAAACCACTGTTTTGCGGACGGAAGAAGTCAGCTGCGTGTTCATGTTGCTTCAGCGCGGGACAGGCGTTGCTTGATGAAGCCAGCCAGCCCCATCGGGAACACCAGCACCAGGATCAGGATGATGCCGCCCAGCAGCGCGCGCCAGTAGTCGGTGTTGCGGGCAATGGTGTCCTGCAGCCAGGTGAAGGTCACTGCGCCGACCAGCGGGCCGGACAGGGTCTGCAGCCCGCCCAGCAGCACCATCACCAGCCCGTCCACGGACCGGCTGACGGCCAGGCTGTCCGGCGAGATGCTGCCCTTGCTGAAGGCGAACAGCGCGCCGGCCAAACCCGCGAAGAGGCCGGCGACGACGAAGGCCACCCACTGCACGCGCTGCACGTCGATGCCGATGGCGTCGCAGCGCAGCACCGAATCACGTCCCGCGCGCATCGCGTAGCCGAAGGGCGCGAAGAGGGCACGGCGCAGCAGCAGCACGGCGATGGCGACCAAAGTGAGCGTCAGGTAGTAGTACGCGCGCTTGTCGCTGAGCCACTCGGCCGGCCACACGCCGGTCAGGCCGTTGCTGCCGCCGGTGAAGTTGTCCCACTGGAAGACGACGGACCAGACGATCTGCGCGAAGGCGAGCGTCAGCATCGCCAGGTACACGCCGGACAGGCGCACGCAGAACCAGCCGAACAGCAGCGCGCCCGCGGCGGCGGCCAGCGGCGCGGCGAACAGCGCGATTTCCATCGGCAGGTTCAAGGACCGAACCAGCAGCGCCGCGCCATACGCGCCCAGGCCGAAGTAGGCGGCGTGGCCGAAGGAATGCATGCCGGCCGGGCCCATGATGAAGTGCAGGCTGGTGGCGAAGAGCGCGGCCGTGAGCAGGTCGATGGCCAGCACGGTGAGGTAGGGCGAGCTGCTGGTGGCCCATGGCAGCACGACCAAGGCCGCCAGCAGCAGCGCGCCGGCCATCTTCAGGGCGCGCGAGGCCGGCAGGATGGGGGCTTCCACCGGGCCGGCATGGCGGCTGGGCGCTTGCGGGCGGCCCATCAGGCCCCAGGGGCGCACGACGAGCACCACGGCCATCACCAGGAACTCGGCCACCAGCGTGAGCTTGCTGAAGGCGAAGGGGATGCCGAAGAGCTCGATGGTGCCCAGGCCGACGCACATGGCGTTGATTTCGGCGATGAGCAAGGCGGCCACGTAGGCGCCCGGAATGGAGCCCATGCCCCCGACCACAACGACCACGAAGGCATTGCCGATGGTGACGAGGTCCAGCCCCAGGTTGGCGGGCTCGCGCGGCAGCTGCAGCGCACCGCCCAGGCCCGCCAGCATGGCGCCCAAGGTGAACACGGCCGTGAACAGCCACGCCTGGTTCACGCCCAGCGTGCCCACCATCTCGCGGTCCTGCGTGGCGGCGCGCACCAGCGTGCCCCAGCGGGTGCGGGTGAGCAGCAGCCACAGCAGGCCCAGCACCACGGGGCCGACGGCGATCAGGAACAGGTCGTAGCTGGGAAAGCGGCGGCCCAGGATTTCCACCGAGCCGGTGAGGCCGGGGGCCCGCGGGCCCAGCAGGTCTTCCGGGCCCCAGATCCACAATGCCGCGTCCTTGATGACGAGCACCAGCGCGAAGGTGGCCAGCAGCTGAAACAGCTCGGGCGCGCGGTAGATGCGGCGCAGCAGCACGACCTCGGTCAAGGCGCCCAGCGCGCCGACGATCAGCGCCGACAGCAGCACCGAGGGCCAGAAACCCAGCGCGCCGAACTTCTCCACGAGCGAATACGCCACGTAGATGCCCAGCATGAAGAAGGAGCCGTGCGCAAAGTTGACGATGCGCGTGACGCCGAAAATGAGCGACAGGCCTGCGGCGACCAGGAACAGCGACGAAGCGCCGGCGAGGCCGTTGAGCAGCTGGACGACGAAGCCGGAGAGGTTCATGCGCGCGACGTCCCGGCCGGGCGCACGCAACCACCGGCGGCTGGTGGTGACTTGTGAAGTGAGCGGCTTGGTGCTGTCATCTTCGATTCACCGGCGCTCAGCGCAGGCCGTCTTCGCCCTTGATCTCGGACACCTGCAGCCCGCCGATGCGCGCCAGCGGCCGGCCGCTGGTCGTGACGGCCACGGCCACCACGATCTCGTTGGCGCGCGGCGCGTCAGGCACGCGGGCCTCGATGGCGTCGAAGTGGCTGCGCACGAAGGCGGCGTCCTTGTGGCCCAGCGGCACGTCGATGGCGGTGCCGAGCGTGCCCATCTTCTTGGCCGAGGGCACCAGCGCGGCGCCTTTTTCCACGGCCATGCGCAGCGGCGCGCCCAGCTTGGGGTGCAGGATGGCGGCGGCGTGTTCCAGTTCACCCGCCTCGCCGACGATGGCGGCCTTGCCGTAGCTGTGCGCCTGGCTGGGCTGGATCCCCAGCGCTTCCACGCACTTGCGGCCCAGCAGGCCGCCCAGCTCTTCGCCGATGGCGATCAGCTCGTCCAGGTTCTCGGCATAGTGGCCGGCATAGGGGTTGGCGATGACGGCCACGGCAACGGCGCGCTTGGCCGGCGGATCGATGGCGCGGCCCATCTCGACGCGGGTTTCGTCGGTGGTGACGATGAGCTTGCGGATCTGTGCGGGCATGGGTCGTTCTCCGGTGTTCGTCGTCAGCGCAATCCGTTCCATTGCGCGATGTCGGCGGCGCGCAGGCCGCCGACACGCTCGTGCACGCGCGGGCCGGTGCTCATCGCCAGGATGTACACCACTTCGTCGGCCGCCGGCGCGCCGGGCACGCGCACTTCCATCGCATCGAAATGGCTGCGCACGTAGCTGGCGTTGATGTGGGTCAGCGGCACGTCCAGCGCGGCTCCGGGCGGGCCGACCTTCTTGGTGGACGGCACGATGGCCAAGGCATTGCCGGGCTGGCCGGTGGTCGTGCCGCCCTGGCCGGCGGCGTAGGCCTTGGCGTCGCCCTTCCAGCCGAGCAGCTCGCGCATGGCATAGCCGCCGGGCACGTGCCACAGCGCGCCGTGTTCCAGCTCGCCGGCGGCACCCACGATGGCGCCCTTGCCATAACCCTCGATGCGATCGGCGGGGACGTTCATCGCGGCCAGCAGGCGCCGGGCCATGTCGATGCCCACGGGGTTCAGCGCTTCCATCATCGGCAGGATCTGCGGCTCGTAGCGCCCCGCGAAAGGATTCGTCAGCACGGCGGCGATGGCGCCGCGGCGCAAGGGCTGGGCGGGGGGCGGGCCGAACTCGTGGTGGATGTCTTCCACCATCGTCACGATTCTTCGGATCTCGATCATGTCAGTACCGCCCGGCCGTTCCGAAGGTACTGACGGCCCCCTCGGGGGGCAGCGAACGGAGTGAGCGTGGGGGCTTCATGTCATGCTGCCTCGGCAAGGGTGGGGCGGGGGCTGGCAAAAGGGGACGGCTCGGCCCGGGCGCAGCGGCCCTGGCAGATCAGCGCGGCCGACCAGATCAGGCCACGGGATTGCAAGGCACGTGCCCGCTTGAGGCCGGCGCGCAGCGCGGCCTGCACCTGGTCGTGCGGCAGCGGCGGCACGTCGACCGTGACGGGGATGTCGCCCAGGTCGGTGTCGTCCTTCAGGCTGCTGGCGGGGGTGCGCACGATGGCCGGATCGTCGACGTCGACGGCGTTGGCGATCATCGTCGCCGCGGCGTCGGCATCGGCGGCGGTGCGGGCCAGCACGGTGACGCTGTCCGCAATGCCCAGCGAGAAACTGCGCCCGCGCCAGCCGCTGGTGGCGAGGCCGCGCACCGGCAGCTCGTGCTGCACGGTGAAGTGAGCGTCCAGCGCCAGGCCTTCGCACAGCTGGCGCGCGTCCAGCCGCGCCAGGTCGGCGAAGAGGCCGATGCGCAGCGTGGCGCCGGGCGCCAGGTGCAGCGCGATGTCGCCGCCGTTGTTGACCCAGGCACGTGCGATGCCGGGCCGCTGGTAGAAGCCGATCAGCTCCTGCGCCACCGCGCCGGCCACGGCGGCCATCGGGGTGATGAACTCGGCATGGTGCGGCCGGCAGGCCAGCCACATGCGCTGCGCGATGCCGCCGCGCAGCGCGCAGGGGCCGCGCACCGGGCGGCGCAGCAGCGGCAGCTCGGCCACCAGTTCGGGCAGCACGGTGCCGAAGCGGTGCCAGGCATCGTCGTGGGCGGCCCGCACGGCGGCGGGGTCGCCGTCGGCGTCGATCACGATGTCGATGGGGCCGTGCTGGAAATGCTGGCGGCCGTCGGGGAAGGGGGCTCGGCTGGCGGTCATGGTGCGGTCCTTCAGCCCAGCATGGGGGGCTCGCCCAGCGGCCACGGGTTGGCGCCGCCTTGCATCGCCCAGCGCCGCGCCGTGGGTGCACCGTCGTTGTGCCAGGCGCCGCGCCTCAGCACATCCTCCAGCGGGCGGACGTGGTCCATGTGGCCGCCCAGCGCTTCGTAGTCGGCCAGGCGCATGCTGAACTCGATGGGCGCCACGATGGCCGGCGTGGGCACGGTGCCGAAGCTGCGGTCGGGCATGCGCAGCACGTCGGCCATCACGGTGATGCCGCCGCCCGGCCACACGTAGGCCGGCGCGCCGCCGCAGGTGACGTTGACCAGCGCGTTCTTGATGGAGCGGGTCAGCCGCACCGGGTTGTCGGTGACGCCCGCGCGCAGGCTGCCGCCGGCGCCGCCGAGGAACAGCACCGAGCACAGCGAGGGCTCGCAGTTCTCGCCGATGCGGTCGACCACGCCGCGTATTTCGGACGGCATGTCGGCCGGCACGGGCTGCAGGTTCTCGTCCAGCACGAACCACGCGGCGTGCTCGCCGGTGGTGGAGGTCATCAGCAAACGCAGGCCGGGCCAGGCCACCTCGGGGTCCCAGCCCTCGATGATGGACAGCGGTTCGCTCAGGTCGGTGCCGCCCCAGCCGGTGCCGGGGTTGGCCACCTGGAACCAGCGGCCGGGCGTGGACTTGCGGCCGCGCATCCTGATGCCCGAGCGCCGCATGTCGAGGCAGCGGCCGGCCTGGTGTTCCGTCAGCACGCCGGTGATGTGGTCGTCCACCACTACCACCTCGTCGGCCCGGCCGAAGAGCTGCTTGGCGAAGATGCCGATGGTGGCTGACCCGCAGCCCACGCGCATGCGTTCTTCTTCCACGCCGTTGACGATCGGTGCCTTGCCCGCCTGCACGACGACCTGGGAGCCGCCGTCGATGGTCAGTTCCACGGCCTGCTTGTTGCCCAGCGCCTCCATCGCCTCCACCGTCACGCGGCCTTCTTTCTTGCTGCCGCCGGTCAGGTGATGCACGCCGCCCAGCGACAGCATCTGCGAGCCGTATTCCATCGTGGTGACGTGGCCCACCACCTCGCCCTTGCAGCGCACGTTGGCCTGCTCGGGACCGAGGAAGCGGTCGGTGTCGATCTTCAGCTTGAAGCTGCAGTAGCTGAAGATGCCTTCGGTGACGACGGTGACCACGTCCACGCCTTGCGCCTTGGAGGAGACGATGAAGGGCGCGGGCTTGTAGTCGGGGTAGGTGGTGGAGCTGCCGACGCCGGTGACGAAGACCTCGTTGGCGTGCAGCAGGTCGCCGTTCCAGTCGTTGGTGGATGCGGTGGCGGGGGCGGGCGATTCAGGGACAGGCGCTTGCACGCGGCCTTCGAAGGCGACCAGCGGCGTGTCGCCGCGGTCCAGCGTGCGCCGCAGCAGCAGAACGGGGTCGACGCGGATCAGCGTGCCCTCGTGGTTGGCGTAGCGGTCGCATGCGCCGGTTTTGCCGGCGCTGATCTGGCACAGCACGGGGCAGGCGTTGCACTCGATCTTGTCGCCGGCCATGCGTTCGTTGCGCGGACGCGAACGCTCCAGCACCTGCGGCAGCGCGGGGGCGTCCAACCCTGGCAATCCATCGGTCTTCGTGTGCTCTGTCATGCGACGATCCACGCTTGTCCGGCTCGATTCATTCAATGTAGCATCCACTACATGAACTGAGAAGTCATCGCTTGTACGGAGGAGACCCATGACCGCCAAGTCAGCCGAAAGCGCAACGGAGGAACGCAAGCCCGGCGTGCGCGAGCTGGCCGCCCAGGCCACGCGCGACAGCATCCTGAAGGCCGCCATCAAGGTCTTCTCGAAGAACGGCTTCGATGGCGGGCGGGTCGAGCAGATCAGCAAGGCCGCGAAGTCCTACGACCGGATGATCTACTACTACTTCGGCAGCAAGGAAGGGCTGTACATCGCGGCGCTGGAAGAGATCTACCGCCGCTTCAACGAGGCCGAATCAGAACTGAACCTGGACGAATCGAAGCCGCGCGAGGCGCTGCGCGACGTCATCCGCTTCATGTGGACCTATTACCTGAAGCACCCGGAGTTCATCACGCTGCTGAACACCGAGAACCTGCACCGGGGCAGGCACATCGGCAAGTCGGAACGGGCGAAGGACTTTTCGCCGCCGGCGGTGGGCGTGATCGAGCGGGTGCTGCGCCACGGCGCCGAGCAGGGCGTGTTCCGCGCCGACCTGAAGGCGCGCGACCTGTACCTGACCATCGCGGGCCTGTGCTACTTCTACCTGTCCAACCGCTTCACGCTGTCGGCCTTCCTGGGCGAAGACCTGGAGGCCCCGGCCGCGCTGCAGCACTGGCAGGCGCACGTGCTCGACACCGTCGAGCGCACGGTGGCGCCGGGTGCATCCGTAACGTCGAAAGGAAATGGCCATGGCTGAAGCCGCTGCCGCCGGCAAGTCCGGCAAGGTGGTCATCCGCAACGTCGGGCTGATGCTGTCCGGCGACATCGACCAGCCCATCCTCGATGCCGACACCATCGTGGTGGACGACGGCATCATCATCGCGGTCGGCCGCGAGAAGGACCTGGACACGGCGCAGGCCAGGACGGTGATCGACGCCCGCGGCACCTGCTGCTGCCCGGGACTGATCGACAGCCACGTGCACCCGGTCTTCGGCGACTGGACGCCGCGGCAGAACCAGCTGGGCTGGATCGATTCGACGATGAACGGCGGCGTGACCAGCATGGTCTCCGCCGGAGAGGTTCACCTGCCCGGCCGGCCCAAGGACGTCGTGGGCCTGAAGGCGCTGGCCATCACCGCGCAACGCGCCTTCGACAATTTCCGGCCCGGCGGCGTCAAGGTGATCGCCGGCGCGCCGGTGATCGAGAAGGGCATGGTCGAGCAGGACTTCGCCGACCTGGCCGCCGCCGGCGTCACGCTGCTGGGCGAGGTGGGCCTGGGCAGCGTGAAGGCCGGCTACGAGGCGCAGCAGATGGTGGCCTGGGCGCGCAAGCATGGCATCCAGAGCACCATCCACACCGGCGGGCCGTCGATCCCCGGTTCGGGGCTGATCGACAAGGACGTGGTGCTGGAGGCCGATGCCGACGTCATCGGCCACATCAACGGCGGCCACACGTCATTGCCGGAGCGCGACGTCTGCACGCTGTGCGAGAAGAGCAGCCGGGCGATCGAGATCGTGCACAACGGCAACGAGAAGGTGGCCATCGCCGCCGCGCAGGCGGCGATGCAGCTGAAGTGCCCGCACCGGGTGATCCTGGGCACCGACGGGCCGGCGGGCTCGGGCGTGCAGCCGCTGGGCATCCTGCGGCTCATTTCACTGCTGAGCAGTTTGGGCAATATCCCGGCGGAGCTGGTGTTCTGCTTCGCCACCGGCAACACCGCGCGCATCCGAAAGCTGAACGGCGGGCTGATCGAGCCCGGGCGGGATGCGGACTTCGTGTTCCTGGACCGCGCGCAGCACACGGCGGGCCGCACGCTGCTGGAGAGCGTTCAGCTCGGCGACATCCCTGGTGTCGGCATGGTGGTGATCGATGGCATCGTGCGCTGCGGCCGCAGCCGCAACACGCCGCCGGCGATGGAGGTGCCGGTGGTGGCCTGACCATGGCCTGCCCCATCCTCGATCCCATGGATGGCGGCGGGCCCGCGCGCGCCTACGCTTGGCTGATCCGCGTGCCACTGCCAGGAGACCGCCATGCCCGTCGTCGCTGAACGCAAAGCCGTCCATCCCCAGGTGCTGCAGGACCCGGACCGAGGCTGGCGGCGCATGATTCGCATCGACACCGTCGGCGGCAGCGTCGGTGACGTGATCGAGGCGACGCGCGAGTTCCTGCCCGAGAAGCTGGTCTATGCCGAGGGCGACTCGTGGTTCGACAAGTTCACGCCCATTCCCCTGAGCGGAACGAACCTGCTCGACGCCATCCGCACGCCCTTCCTGACCGCGGTGGTCGACGTGGCCCACATCGGCGACGAGGTGCGCGACATGGTGCGCGGCCACCAGGCCCGGCAGACGCGGGCCATGTTCAGGCTGTTCGATTTCGACGCGATCCTGCTCTCGGCCGGCGGCAACGACCTGAAGAACGTGTTCACGGACCTGTTCGCCGCCAAGGCGCTGGCTGACGAGGGCGTGGCTTCACCCTTCCAGCCGAAGGACCTGGAGCAGTTGGCGACGCCAAGCACGTTCAGGATCTTCTTTGCGGAGGTGGTGCGCAACATCGGCCGCTTCGTCGACCTGCGCAACGCGGCCCACAGTGAGCGGACGCGCCAGGCGCCCATCTTCGTGCACGGCTACGACTACCTTCAGCCCAGGCCGGCGGGCGCGGCGATCTTCGCCGGCAGCCGCATCGGCCGCGGGCCCTGGCTGTATCCGTCGCTGGAGGCGGCGGGGCTGGATGACGCGGCCATGCGGTCCACCGCGGATGCAGTCGTGGATGAGCTGAACCGGCAATTGCGCGAGGTGATCGCGCCGCTGCACAACGTGCACGTGATCGACTCGCGCGGGTTGCTCCGGCCCGCGGCGCCGGGCAGCACGGGGTCGGATGCGGACTGGCTGGACGAGATCCACCCGAATGCCGGCGGCTTCACCACGCTGGCGCGCCACCGCTGGGACGTGCCGCTGGCCCGTGCGCTGGGCTGGCAGCCGGGCGCGGACGACCTGGTCGATGCGCTGCTGCCGTGGAACCCCTCGACCGCGCGGGGCGACGCCGCGGACGACGTCGGCTGAACCAACTGCTCAGCGGTTCGCCACCGCCAGCGCCCCGCCCGCGGCGATGAAGGCGCCGCCCGTCAGCCGGTTGAAGAGGCGGCCGGCACCCGAGCGGCGCAGCGCCGGGCCGATGCGGGTGCCGAGCGCGGCGTAGCCGGTCATCGCCAGGCCATCGACCACCAGCCAGGTGGCTGCCAGCAGCGCGAACTGCGGCGCGATCGGCCGCGTGGTGTCGAGGAACTGCGGAAAGAGTGCGCCGAAGAACAGCAGGTCCTTCGGGTTGCCGATGCCCACCAGGAAGCCCTGGCGCCACAGGCGGGCGACCGCATGGCGCGACGGGGCGGTGGACGGTGCCGAGACGGCATCGCCGCTATTGCCGCCATCACCGCCATTGCCGCCATCGCCGGCCGCGGGGGCGGGCGCGCGCCACATCGAGATGCCCAGCCACACCAGGTAGGCGGCACCGGCGAACTTGATCGCCAGGAACAGCGTGGTCGACGCGGCGATCGCGGCGCCCAGGCCCAGGGCCGACAGCGTCATCAGCGTCAGCGAAGCGACCATGCCGCCGAGCACCGTGGCGGTGGCGCGCCACACGCCTTGCGTGGCGCCGTGGGTCAGGCACAGCGCGGCGGAGGGGCCGGGCGTGACGATCACCGCCAGCACGACGGAGACGTAGAGGAGCCAGTGCTGCAGCGACATGCGATCGGGGCGCGCGGGGGCGTGGGCGGTGGAAGCCGCCGAGCTTAACGCGCCCCGCCGGGCATCACCGCCTCGCTGGCGGTCATGCCCTCAGATGATGGCCGGTGCCGCCGGGAAGGCGCCCAGGTTCGGCAGCACCCAGGCCTGCTCGGCGGCGCTCAGACCCATCCAGCCGCCGAGGCGGGCGGCCAGCTGGGTGACGCCGGTGCTGGGCAGCAGCCGGCCCGAACCGACTTCGTCGGCGGTGCCCAGCGCGGTGATGGGCAGGCGGCCGTAGATCTCGCGGCCACGCACCATGCCGCCGGCGACGAAGTGGTGCGATCCCCAGCCGTGGTCGCTGCCGTCGCCGTTGCAGGTGAGGGTGCGGCCGAAGTCGGAGGCGGTGAACAGCGTCACGTTGTTCTGCTGCCCCATGGCGCCCAGCGCACCCATGAAGTAGCCGACCGATTGCGCGACGCGGGCCATCAGCAGCGGCTGGTCGCGCATCTGGTTGGCATGGGTGTCGAAGCCGCCGATGTTGACCATGAACACCTGGCGCCGCATGCCCAGCGTCTGCCCCGCGGCGATGAGCTGCGCGACGATGCGCAGCTGCTTGGCCAGGCCCTCGTTGCTCAGCGTGATCGTGCTGCCGTTGGGCAGGGTGATCGGCGCGGTGGGCAGCGCGGGCACCGCGGTGCCCGCCAAGGCCGACTGCAGCGCCGCCGAGGTGTCGAGCGAGCGCTGCATCACCCGCGTGTACTCGCTTTGCATCACCTGGTTGCCGCCGCGCGTCAGCATGCGGCGCAGCGGTGTCGCGACGCTGCTGGAGCCGAGCGTCCAGCCTTCGGTCAAGGCCTTCACGCGCACCGGGCCGTCGGTGCCGACCTGGTACTGCGTGACGGTGGAGCCGGTGAGAAACACGGCATTGCCGCCGGCGGAGATCGTGGTGAAGACCGGGTAGGCGTTGGCCGAAGCCAGGATGTCCCCGATGCGGCCGCCCCAGCCCGAGCGCGCGCCTTCGGGCGACAGCGACTGCCAGACCGACTGCTGGTCGTTGTGCGAGAACAGCTTGCTGGGCAGCCCGGTGCCGGCCTGGTACTCGGCCTTGGTGACCGGCCGCTCCAATGTGCCGATATTGGCGATGATGGCCGCTCGCCCGGCTTCGTACAGGTCGCGCAGCGGTGCCAGCTCCATCGGCATGCCGAAGCGGCGCCCGCTGCCCTGGGTGCTGCTGGTGATGGGCTGCAGCTGGGCCGCGTTCCAGGCCAGCTCGCGCCGCACGGCGGCGTACTGCGCGTACTCGGCGGCTTCGATCGGCACCACCCAGTTGTGGCTGTCGCTGCCGCCGGCCATGAACAGGCACACCAGCGCGCGATAACCCGTGGAGACATCGGCCGCCTGGGCCGATTGCGAGGCCAGCGCGGAGAGGCCGGCCAGGCTCATCGCCAGCGGCGCGGCGCCCCGCGCCAGGCCAGCTTGCGTGCCCAGGGCCGAGGCGGCCTGGAGGAAGAGTCGACGTGAGGCGTTCATCAGCGTTGGACCAGGTATTCGGGGGAGGCCAGCGCCATGAAGAGCGCGATGCGGGCGCGGTAGGCGTTGCTGTTGGCATCGCTTCCGCCCACGCCGCCCACGGCGTCGAGGATGTCGAACTTCAGTTCGGCGGACATGGTGCCGGCGAACAGCAGCAGGTTCAGGTGCTCGATGAGGGCGTTGACGTCGCCGGTGCTGACCAGCGCGATCGGCGTCGTCATCGGCGACACCAGTTCCGGCGCGCTGCCGGTCCAGCCGATGCCACTGCCGGCCATCGAGCGTGCCAGGTTGACCCAGGCCGCCGTCGAGCCTTCGTTGACGATCTGGAACTCCGGTGCCGTGGCGCTGGCCGTGGCCAGTGCGGTGCCGGCCGGCACGTAGCCGGGGCGGAAGTAGCTGAAGACCGAGGTCGGGAAGTACACGCGCTGGCTGAGTCCCTCGAGGTCGTTGAGGGTGTACTCGCGGGTGGCGGAGGTGGCGCCGAAGGCGCGCATCCAGTGCGTGACGCGCAGTGCCGGCTCGCGCAGCTTGGCCGCCGCGGGCGGCGCGGAGCGGGCCTCGGGGTCGAGCAGGATGGCGCGCACCACCGCCGCCATGTCGCCGCGCACGCCGCGGCCGTTGTTGTTGAAGGCGGCCGCCACGCGGCCGACGTAGGCGGGGCTGGGGTGGCTGGTGACCAGGCGCTGGATCAGTTGCCGGCCGATGAAGGGGCCGACGTTGGGGTGGTTGAACAGCGTGTCCAGCGCGATGCGCAGGTCGCCGTCGGCCGTGCCGTTGGCGGGGATGGTGACCGCCCAGGGCTTGCCGGCGAAGAGCCGCTTCTCGGCGGTGGAGTGCTGGCCGGGGTAGTTCTTCATCCGCTGCAGGTCGATGCGGCGGTCGTTGGCGGTGGTGTAGTCGACCCTGCCCCAGCGGAAGTTGTGCGCCGTCAGCTCGTTGTCCGGGAGACCCCACGAATAACCGGTGAAGACCTTGGCCAGCGCCATCACGTCGGCGTTGCTGTAGGTCTCGATCGGCTTGCCGTCGCTGCCCAGCTTCACCGTGCCGTCCGGGTTCAGCTCGTGCAGGCCGATGGTGAAGAGCTGCATCAGCTCGCGCGCGAAGTTCTCGTCCGGCAGGCGGCCGGTCACCGGGTCCTCCTTCTGGTTGCGGATGTGCGAGAGATAGATCCCCATCACCGGGCTGAGCGCGACCTCCTCGATCAGCTGCCGGAAGTTGCCGAAGGCGTGCTTGTTCAGCTGGTCGAGGTAGTTGGCGTAGGCGCGGTTGTGCCGTTCCACGCCGGAGTCGGCGAGGGAGACGACGAAGATCTCGTGCAGCGCGAAGCCGACGCGGTGGCGCAACTGGTCCGTGGCGTTGGCGGCCGTGGCCCAGAAGCGGTAGGCCGGCCAGTTCCTGTTGTAGCTGGTGCCGATGCTGCTGACCGGCCGGTAGGCGTCACCGAGGGCGTACTTGCTCTCGACGTAGGGCACGAAGCTGGGCGCCCAGGGCAGGGCGATCTGCTGGTCGATCCAGGCTGCGTTGGTGGTGCTGGCCAGCGCGTCGATCGAGGCCGCGGTGGGGCCGAAGGTGGCCTGCTGCAGCAGGCGCACCGCGTCCATCTTGCGGGCCGACGGCGCGACGATGGTGGAGCTGGGCCAGCTCAGGCGCAGCGCGCCGCTCCAGTACATGCCGCCCTGGCCGGCGATGACGTCGAGGCCGTCGAAAGCCTTGGCACCGCCGCCGCGGTCGTAGGTGATGCCCGGCGCAGTGGGCAGCAGCGTGACGTTGCCGGCCTTCAGGTAGGCGACGTACAGATTGCGGTCCTGGCCGCTGCCGCCGGCGTCGTTGGTGAAGACCACGTCGACCTTGGCCCCCGGAACCAGCGGGCTCGCGAGCTGGATGCTGTGGTCGGCATAGGTGGCCGAGCGCACCTCGACCGTCGCCACCTGGGTGCCATTGACGCGCACGGCCATGATGGGCCCGCCGTTGTTGTAGAGGGTGGCGCGTGCGCGCACCGTCAGCATCGTGGCCGGCTCGGTGCCGTTGCCGGCCGTGAGCGGCGGCGGATTGAATTGCGCGACGGCGGCGGTGGCTGTCAGGGCGAGCGCGAAGGGCGCGAGCAGCGGAGCCCGGCGCTGCCTTCCGGCAAGGGGGGTGGGAGGTGTCATGGGGTGGCGTCTGGTGGCGCCCGGACTATCCCTTGACGCGTTGGGGCGGCGGGTGCAACGTTTGTTGCCTGCGCCTCACCGACGTGACGGTTGGCATCGTCCGGCGAAAGCGTGAATTCCTGCCTTGGCGGCAGGGTCGTGCCGCGCTATGTCGCGGGACGAGGCCGGCTTGGCAGCGTCCGGGTGCTAGCAGCGATAGTGCTCGGCAACGGCGGTGCCAGGCGGCAGCGGCGCGCTCAGGCCCGAAGCGGTGGCATCCAGCTGGCTGCCGTTGGCGAAACGCAGGCCGAGCTGCAGCGGCCCCGTGGCGTGCGCCGGCAGCGCCAACCAGCCCTGGACGCGGCCGCCGAGTCGCAGTTCGCCTTCGGCCAAGCGGCCGAGGCACCCGGCCAGGGACGCTGTGGTGCGGACATCGGCCAGCTGCAGCGTGAGTCCGGCGGCGTAGCGCACGTCATCGCCCTCACGGCCGTGAACCGGGCGCACCCGGGCCGCCGAGAAGCGCAGCGCCAGCGTGCCGCCGTCGAGCCGGACCGAGGCCACTTCCGAATCGGCGAACTCGAGCCGCAGCAGCGCCGCGCCCGGTGCCGCGGGCGGGTCAGCCGGCTTCACGCCCGGCCTCGACGACCATCTGGATGCGCTGCTGGCCCTGGAACTCGTCCAGGCTGAGCCGGTAGGCCAGCATCACCCGCGTCGGCAGCGGCTCGGCATGGCCGAACCAGATGGCATCGCGGATCGGCCCGCCAGGGCCGCCGTGGCGCACGCGCAGCTTCAGGTGCTTCTCGCCGACCAGGCGCTGCTGCAGGATTTCGACTTCGTCGCAGAACACCGGCGCCTCGAAACCCTGACCCCAGACCTGAGCGTCCAGCCGGGTCACCGTGTCGGCGCAGAAGTACTCGACGGCCAGCGGGCCGTCGTGCGCCAGCGTGCGCTGCATCGCCTCGGGCAGCAGCCACTCGCGGGCCACCTGTTGCAGCGCGGCGTCGAACGTCGGCAGGTCCGCTTCTTCCAGCGTGCAGCCGGCCGCCATCGCATGGCCGCCGAAGCGCTTGAGCACGCCCGGGTGGCGCTTGGTCACCAGGTCCAGCGCGTCGCGCAGGTGGAAGCCGGTGATCGAGCGGCCCGAGCCTTTCAGCAGCCCGTCCTGCCCGCGGGCGAAGACGAAGGTGGGGCGGTGCAGCCGGTCCTTCATGCGGCCGGCGACGATGCCGACCACGCCCTCGTGGAACTCCTCGTCGAAGAGCACGAGCGCGGGCGGCGCTTCGCCGGCGGGCATCAGCGCATCCAGGCGCAGCGTGGCCTGCTCGCGCATGCCGGCTTCCACCTCGCGGCGCTCGCGGTTGATGGCGTCCAGCTGCGCGGCCAGCTCGGCGGCGCGGGCGGGGTCGTCGGTCAGCAGGCACTCGATGCCCAGCGTCATGTCCGACAGGCGCCCGGCGGCATTGATGCGGGGACCGAGCGCGAAGCCGAAATCGAAGGCCGAGGCGCGCGCGAGCACGCGCGCCGCGACGCTGAAGAGCGCGGCGACGCCCGGCTGCATGCGCCCGGCGCGCACGCGCTTCAGGCCTTGCGCGACGAGGCGACGGTTGTTGTCGTCCAGCTTCACCACGTCGGCCACCGTGCCCAGCGCCACCAGGTCCAGCAGCGTGTCCAGGCGCGGCTGGGTCGCGGCGTCGAAGCGGCCGCGCCGCCGCAGTTCGGCCCGCGTGGCCAGCAGCACGTAGAACATCACGCCGACGCCGGCGATGCACTTGCTGGCGAAGCCGCAGTCGGGCTGGTTGGGGTTGACGATGACGTCGGCCGCCGGCAGCCGCACCAGGCCGTCGACGACGGCGGGCAGGTGGTGGTCGGTCACTAGCACCTGCAGGCCCAGCGCGCGGGCGTGGGCCACGCCGGCCTCGCTGGCGATGCCGTTGTCCACCGTCACCAGCACGTCGGGGCGGCGTGCCTGCGCCAGGTCGACGATGGCCGGCGTCAGGCCGTAGCCGTGCACCTGGCGGTCGGGCACGACGTAGCCCAGCCGCTCGCGCGGCAGGCCCAGCATCGCCAGGCCGCGGATGGCGGTGGCGCAGGCGGTGGCGCCGTCGCAGTCGTAGTCGGCCACGATGCAGACGCGCTGGCCGGCGTCGATGGCATCGGCCAGCAGCCGGGCGGCGGCGACGCTGCCCATCAGCGTGTCCGGCGGCAGCAGCCGGGCCAGGCCGTCGTCCAGGTCGTCGGGGGTGCGCACGCCGCGCGCGGCGAACAGGCGGGCCAGCAGCGGGTGCACGCCGGCCTGTTCCAGCGCGAAGGCGGTGCGCGGCGGGATGTCGCGTACTTTGAGGGTTGGGGTCACAGCGTCTCGAGCAGGGCCGCCGGCGTGGGCCGCTTGAAGGAGGAGGACAGCCGCTGCCACAGCCCTTGCGGCGCGCTGGTGAAGGTGAGCGCCGCGCGTTCGCCGGCGAGCGTGAGCGTGAGCTCGCGCGCGGCGGCGCCGGCGGCCAGGGCTTGAGCGTCCAGCGCCGCCCAGGCTTCGCGCCAGGCCACCCAGTCCTCGGCCAGCGCGGGACCGCGCAGGCGGTCGTCCAGCTGGGGCGGGGCCGGCGCGGTCTGCGCCGGCAGGCGGCCGCCGGCGCTGGCCCAGAACGAATTCACCGTGGGCAGGCCGGCGGCCTCGCGGCGGTCGTTCAGCGGGTGGGTGTAGAGCAGCATCTGCACCTCGTTCTGCAGGCGGCGCAACAGGCGCGCGGCACGCTGGTCGGGAAGCCACGGGTCGACGTTGCGGCCGATCACGCGGTCGAGCGAGGCGGTGGCCAGCTCGTCGAACATCGGGTGCGCGGCCAGCCAGCGTTGCGGCGCGGCCCAGTGCAGCGTGAAGCCCTCGCTTTCCAGCAGCGGGCGCACGGCGTCCAGCAGCTCGCGCGAGGCGGCTTCGTCCAGTTCGAGCGTCGCCGGGTCGGTCATCGTGAACTGCTCGGTGCCCACGTGCAGGTGCACCGGGGTCAGCCAGGCCCAGGCCGCGCCGGCGGCATCGGGCAGGCCCATCGCCCGGGCCTCGTGCGCGGCGAAGGGCAGGCGGCCGTCCTGCACCGGCCAGTTCAGGGCGCGGGCCAGTGCGCGTTCGTGGGGCGGGCTCAGCGTCAGCTCGTCCGCGGCATCGGGCGCCTGGGGCTGCAGGCGGGCCAGCAGGCGCTGCAGGTTCGGCAGCGGCAGGTCGTGCAGCGCCTGCCGCCCGGCTTCGGACGCCACGCCGGCAAAAGGTACGATGAGGTGCATGAAGTCCTGGATTATCCGCAGGGCACCCCGGACCACGCGTCCGGCCGTGCCGCGCCGGCCCGCGTGGAGCGTGGATCCGGCATGAATTGGCCTTATGAATGGCAGATCGGCTGGCGCTACACGCGCAGCGGTCGGGCCGGCCGGCGCAACGGTTTCATCTCGTTCATCTCCGCGATCTCGGTGCTGGGCATCGGCCTGGGCGTCGCGGCGCTGATCATCGTGCTGAGCGTGATGAACGGCTTCCAGAAGGAGGTGCGCGCACGCATGCTGGCGGTGATCTCGCACGTCGAGGTCTACGACCGCGACGGCGCCGCGCTGGCCGACTGGCGCGCCACCGCCGACAAGGCACGGCAGGTGAAGGAAGTGCAGGGCGTCGCGCCCTTCATTGCCGCGCAATCGCTGATCGCGCGCGGTGACGAGATGCGCGGCGCCATCGTGCGCGGCATCCTGCCGGCCGAGGAAGCGAAGGTGACCGACATCGCCGCGCAGCTGAAGGACACCACGCTGGCCAAGCTGCAGCCGGGCGCCTGGCGCATCGTGCTGGGCATCGAACTGGCGCGGCAGCTGCGCGTGGCCGAGGGCGACAGCGTCACGCTGCTGGCCCCGGGCGGCCAGGTGACGCCCGCGGGCGTGATGCCGCGGCTGAAGACCTTCACCGTCGCCGGCACCTTCGAGGCCGGGCACTACGAATACGACAGCGGCCTGGCGCTGATCCACGTCGACGACGCGGCGCGGCTCTACCGGCTGGAAGGCCCGAGCGGCGTGCAGCTGAAGCTGGCCGATGCGCAGGCCGCGCGCGAGGTCTCGCACGAGCTGGCGGGCGCCCTGGGCCGCAACTACACGGTGCGCGACTGGACGCGCACCAACCGCCACTGGTTCGACGCGGTGCAGATCGAAAAACGCATGATGTTCATCATCCTCACGCTGATCGTCGCGGTGGCGGCCTTCAACCTGGTGTCGACGCTGGTGATGACGGTGACCGACAAGCGCGCCGACATCGCCATCCTGCGCACGCTGGGCGCCAGCCCGCGTTCGGTGATGGGCATCTTCGTCGTGCAGGGGGCCCTGAGCGGCGTCATCGGCACGGTGGCCGGCGTGGGCCTGGGCCTGCTGGTGGCCTTCAACATCGAGACCCTGGTGCCGGCCATCGAGCGCCTGTTGGGCGTCAGCTTCCTGCCGGGCAGCATCTACGTGATCAGCCGCATGCCCAGCGATCCGCAGATGAACGACATCGTGCCCATCGCCATCATTTCGCTGCTGCTGGCCTTCGCCGCCACGCTGTACCCGAGCTGGCGCGCCAGCCGCGTCAACCCGGCCGAGGCGCTGCGCTATGAGTGAGGGGAGCACGAACGACGTCGTCCTCCGCTGCCAAGGCCTGACCAAGCGCTTCACCGAAGGCGGCCTGGACGTGGCGGTGCTGCAGGGCGTGGACCTGCAGGTGCATGCGGGCGAGACGCTGGCCATCGTCGGCGCCTCGGGCTCGGGCAAGAGCACGCTGCTGCACATGCTGGGCGGGCTGGATGCCCCCAGCGCCGGCAGCATCGAACTGAAGGGCCAGCGCCTGGCCGGCATGGACCCCGCGGCACTGGGGCGCTGGCGCAACCAGCACCTGGGCTTCGTCTACCAGTTCCACCACCTGCTGCCGGAATTCACGGCGCTGGACAACGTGGCGATGCCGCTGCGCATCCGCCGCGAGCCGCTGCAGCCGGCGCGCGAGGCGGCGCGCCGCATGCTCGACCGCGTGGGCCTGGGCCAGCGGTTGGAGCACCGTCCGGCCGAGCTGTCCGGCGGCGAGCGGCAGCGCGTGGCCATCGCGCGGGCGCTGGTGTCGCAGCCGGCCTGCGTGCTGGCCGACGAGCCCACCGGCAACCTCGACCGCGGCACGGCCGATGCGGTGTTCGCGCTGATGCTGTCGCTGGCCCGCGAGCGCGGCACCGCCTTCGTGCTGGTGACGCACGACCCCGGGCTGGCGGCGCGTTGCGACCGGGCGTTGAAGCTGGAGCAGGGGCGGCTGGTCGACTGAGAGCCTCTGTGCATCCCGCCACGCCCGCTCGCGCGCCCCAGACGGTGCCGCTCGTCGCTGCAAAGCCATGATGGGGGAACGGCCACGTCTTCGGCTTCGCGCCGGGATCGGCACCGCCTGGGACACCTGCTCGGACGCGCCGGAATACTTCACAGGCGCTGACGGCCCCGTGGCTCCGCGCCCTGCTTGATGCTGGGCATGGCCGGCGCTTCGGCGTAGCATTCGCCGAGCGTCGCGGGCCCCGCGGCGCAGCCCACACGAACAGGTCAGGTGCTTATGACCGGGTTCGCCAGACTGCTGTTGTTCTTGCTGCTCTGGCTGCCGTCCTCGGTGGGCTTGGCCGCGGCCGGTTCAGCGCCGCTGCATGTGCCGGAGCCTTTGCCGGTGCGCGGGCCGGATGCCCCGCCGCTGCGCGTGCTGGTGCTGGCCAGCTTCCACCGCGACCTGCCTGCGCAGCGCCTGTTCGAGCAGGGGCTGGACGAGGTGTTGCGGCCGCGCGGTTCGGCGCACCAGCTGTTCGTGGAATACCTGGATGGCGCGCGCCTGGCGCTGCAGCAGCCGGGGCCGCTGCCGGCCGGCTGGCCGGGCCCGGCGCTGGCGGAGTTCTTGCACTCGAAGTACGCGTCCGCGGGCATCGACGTGATGATCGCCTTCCTGCCGCTGGCGTCCGACTTCCTCGTCGCCCAACCGCGGCTGCTGCCACAGGCGCTGCGCATCCACGTGGAAATCGCCGAGGAGCGTGCGGCGCTGATCCGGCGCGACGACCCGCGCGCGGTGGTGGTGTCGGCGCACGTCGACTACGGGCCCTCGATCGCCGAGGCACTGCGGCTCACCGGCGCGCGGCACGTCGCCGTCGTCGGCGAAACGCGTGATGCGGCGGCGCTGATGCGCCTGGCCATGTTCCGCGCAGCCGTCGAGCGGCTGCGGCCGGACGCGAGCATCGACTACTGGCTCGACCGCCCGCTGGCAGAGCTGAAGGCGCGCAGCGCTGCCTTGCCTTCCGACGCGGTCGTCTACTACCTGCTGCAGTTCAGCGACGGCGCGGGGCGGGCCATGGCGCCGGTGGACGTGCTGCGCGAGATTGCGCGGGATGCCGCGGTGCCGATGGTGTCGCAGTGGGAATCGCTGGTGGGCAGCGGCATCGTCGGTGGCTATGTGCTGAGCCACCTGTTGATGGGGCACGAGGCCGGCCGCGTGGCGCTGGCGCGGGGCCGTCCGGTGCAGGCCGCCACCGCCGAGCCGGCGGCCGGCACCGGGGCACCGGTGCTGATGCGCTACGTCTACGATGCGCGCGAGCTGCGGCGTTTCGGGCTCGACGCCAGCGCGCTGCCGCCCGGCAGCCTGCTGCGCTACCACGAGCCTTCGCTGTTCGAGCAGTACCGCGGGCAACTGGTCGCCGTGGGTGGCGTGTTCGCCGGCCTGCTGGGCCTGCTGCTGCTGCTGGCCCGCTCCAACCGCGCCCGCCGCCGCGCGCTGACCGAACTGGCGGACGAGCGGGCGCTGCTGGCCGAGCGCGTGGCGCAGCGCACGGCGGAACTGGACGACCGGGTGGCCGAACTGGCGCACCGCAACGAGGAGCTGACGGTGATGAAGGCGCAGTTGTCGCTGCTGGCGAACACCGACGGCCTGACCGGCCTGGCCAACCGCCGCCACTTCGACACCGTGCTCGGCCGCGAGCTGCGGCGCCTGCAGCGCCGCGGCGGCTGCCTGTCCGTCGTGATGCTGGACGTGGACTGCTTCAAGGCCTACAACGACCGCCGTGGACACGTGGCGGGCGACCGCTGCCTGCAAGCCATTGCGCAGTTGCTGCTGGCCAGCGCCCGCCGGCCCACGGACACCGCGGCCCGCTACGGCGGCGAGGAATTCGCGCTGGTGCTGCCTGACACGTCTTCCGCCGGCGCACGGCAGCTGGCGCAGCAGTTGCTGGACGACCTGGACCGGATGGCGATGCCGCACCCGGCCTCGTCGGCCGCGCCACACGTGACGCTGAGCGCGGGCGTGGCCTCCGTGGGCGGCGGCGAGCGCCTGATGCCGGACGAAGTGGTGGCCCGGGCGGACGAGGCGCTCTACCGCGCAAAGGACATGGGGCGGCACTGGGTCGTGGTGGCCCAGACCGCGGCGGCGGAGTGCGAGAAGGGCTCCTGCGACACCGGCTGACGCACCGCTGTGCCCGGGCCTGTCCGCCCTTGGGTCGGCTGCTTCAGGCCACGCGCCCGAACCACCACAGGCTGAGCGCGGCCGCCAGCACCGCCAGCGCCGCGCCGGCGGCGGCGAAGAGGGCGGTGACTTCGGTCTCCTTGGTCTCGACGACCAGGCGGCTCGACAGGCCTTCGTAGACCTGCTTCAGGTCTTCGGCGGTGCCGGCGTAGAAGTAGTTGGCGCGGGTGAGGTTGGCGATGCTCTTCAGTGTGTCTTCGTCCAGGCGCACCCGCATGCTCCAGCCTTCGAAGCCGATGATCTCGCCGGCCTTGGTGCCGATGCCCACGGTGTAGACGCGCACGCCGCGCTCGGCGGCCATCTTGGCTGCTTCCATCGGGTCGGGGCCGGTGGTGCGCTGGCCGTCGGTGAGCAGGATGATCGCGGCCGAGCTGTACGAGCCGGGCTCGACGGGCTGGATGATCTTCCTCGGCTTGTCGCCCGGTGCCGGGGGCATGTTGCGGGCCTGGCCGGTGATCTGCGAGAGGTCGATGCCCTCGTCCGGGAAGAGCGTGGCCAGCGAGAGCACGATGCCCGAGCCGATGGCCGTGCCGCGCTGCAGCTGGAAGCGGTCGATGGCGGCAAAGACGTCATCGCGGCTGAAGGTGGGGGCCTGCACGACCGCGGCGGTGCCGGCGAAGGACACCACGCCGATGCGCACGCTGCGCGGCAGCCCGGCGACGAAGGCCTTGGCCGCTTCCTGCGAGGCGACCAGGCGGTTCGGCTCCACGTCGGCCGCGCGCATGCTGCCGGAGACGTCCATGGCGAGGATGATGGTTTCCTGGTTCGACGGCAGCTTCAGCACCGCCATCGGCCGGGCGGTGGCCAGCAGCAGCACGGTGACGGCCAGCAGCATCAGCGCCGGCGGCACGTGGCGGCGCCAGCCGGGGCCCTTGCCCAGCGCCTGCTTGACCAGCGCCACGCTGGCGAAGCGCACGGCCGTCTTCTTGCGGCGGTGCAGCAGCCACAGGTACAGCAGCACCAGCGCCGGCACCACCAGCAGGAGCCACAGCAGTTCTTGCCACTGGAAGGTCATGGGCGATGTCTCCTCACGCGGTGGCCGGGGCCGGCGGCTTCAGCGCCGAGGGCAACGCGCGCGGCAAGGGGGTGCGCAGGCGCTGGCGGCGCAGGGCCACGCAGCGCAGCAGCGAGGTCAGCAGGTCGTCGTCGGTGGCCAGCTCCAGCGTGTCGACGCCGGCCTCGGCCAGGCTTCGGCGCAGGTCGGCCTCGTGCTTGGCCGCCAGCGCCTCGAAGCGTTCGCGAAAACCCGGTTCCTGGGTGTCGACCAGCACCTGCTCGCCGCTCTCGGCGTCTTCGATCGTCACCAGGCCGACGTCCGGCAGGGCGAGTTCCAGCGGGTCGTACAGGCGCACGGCCATCACCTCGTGCCGGCGCGCCAGGCGGCCCAGCGACTCGGCCCAGCCGGGCGCGCTGATGAAGTCGGAGATCACGAAGACCAGCGAGCGGCGGCGCAGCAGGCCTTCGGCGTTGCGCAGCAGGTCGCCCAGCACGGTGGGCTTCTGCGTCTTCTTCGGCGGGCGCGCGCGCATGCCTTCTATCATCTGAAGGACGTGGGGCCGACCGACGCCCGGCGGCAGCACCGCCACCGGCCGGCCGCCGGACTGCGGGCCGTAGTACAGCGCGCCGACACGGTTGCCGTGCCGCGTCAGCATGCGGGCCAGCACGGTGACGAAGCCTTCGGACACCGCGAGCTTGGTGCGCTCGTTGGAGCCGAAATCGACGCTGCCGGTCAGGTCCAGCAGGAACCAGGCGGTGAGCTCGCGGTCCTCGGTGTACTGGCGCACGTGCGGCTGCTGCAGCCGCGCAGTGACGTTCCAGTCGATGTGGCGCACGTCGTCGCCGTGCTGGTACTCGCGCAGGTCCGCCAGGTCCAGGCCGCTGCCGCGCCACAGCGTGCGGTAGTCGCCCTGCAGCAGCCCGTCGAGGCGGCGCAGCACGGTCCATTCCAGCCGCCGCAGCAGTGCATCGGGTGTCAACGGCTCGCTCATCGGCGGAACCAACGCGGGCTTGTCCAGGCGGCCGCCGCCGCACGGGCCTGGCCGGGCCGCTGGCGGCGGCCGCTCGAGGGAGAGGCGACGAAGGCGCTTCGGGGGTGGGCCATCACTGTGGGTGTTGCATCGGCTTCGCGGGCAGGGGAATCTTGGCCATGACCTTCTCGATCAGCGCATCGGCGCTCAGGCCCTCGGCCAGCGCCTCGTAGCTCAGCACCAGGCGGTGGCGAAGCGTGTCGGCGGCCAGCGCGGTGAGGTCTTCGGGCAGCACGTAGCCGCGCCCGCGCAGGTAGGCCAGCGCCCGTGCGGCCTCGATCAGCGAGATGCTGGCGCGCGGGCTGGCGCCGAAGCTGAGGTACTTGCCCAGCTCGGCCATGCCGTGCCGCTCCGGCCGGCGCGTGGCGCCGACCAGCTTCACCGCGTAGCTGATCAGGCTGGGATCGACGTAGACCTTGCGGCATTCCTGCTGCAGTTCGCTCAGCTGGGTCATCGTCGCCACCGGCACCACCTCCACCGGCGCGCCGATCACGCGTTCGACGATGACGAATTCCTCGTCGTCCGCGGGATAGTCGACCAGCACCTTCATCATGAAGCGGTCCACCTGCGCCTCGGGCAGCGGGTAGGTGCCTTCGGTCTCGATCGGGTTCTGCGTCGCCATCACGACGAAGGGCGAGGGCACCTTGTGCGACTCGCCGGCGATGGTGACCTGGCGCTCCTGCATCACCTCCAGCAGCGCGCTCTGCACCTTGGCCGGGGCGCGGTTGATCTCGTCGGCCAGCAGCAGGTTGGTGAACACCGGGCCCAGCGTGGTGCCGAAGTCGCCGGTCTTCTGGTTGTAGATGCGCGTGCCCACCAGGTCGGCCGGCACCAGGTCGGGCGTGAACTGGATGCGCTTGTAGCTGCCGCGCATGGTGGCGGCCAGCGTGCGCACGGTCAGCGTCTTGGCCAGGCCCGGCACGCCTTCGACCAGCAGGTGGCCTTGCGCCAGCAGCGCCACCATCACGCGCTCGAGGAAGCGGTCCTGGCCGACGACGACGCGCTTGACCTCGTAGAGGATGCGCTCCATCAGGGTGGCGGCTTCGGGGGCGGTCTCGTTCAGGTTGGCCATGCGGTCGGGTCTTTCGCTGTGGGCAAAGGGCATTCAGAACGGCGGCATGCCGACGGCCGCGGCGGCGTTCTCGATCGGCACGGCGAAGCCGATGCCGATGAAGGTGCGCTGCTGGTTGGGGTTCATGATGGCCGTGACGATGCCGACCACGTGGCCGTCCATCGTCACCAGCGGGCCGCCGGAATTGCCGGGGTTGGCGGCGGCGTCGAACTGGATCAGGTTGCTCAGGGACCGGTGGCCTTCGGGCGAGCGGAACTCGCGCTTCAGGCCGGAGATGACGCCCTGCGAGGCCGAAGGCCCGATGCCGAACGGGAAGCCGATGGCGATGACCTCGTCGCCCGGCGCGAGGCCGGCGGTGGAGCGCAGCGTGGCCGCGTGCAGGTCGTCGGGGATGGACGTGGCGCGCAGCACCGCCAGGTCGTGCTCGGGCTGCAGGTTCACCAGCACCGCCTCCGATTCGCTGCCGTCGAAGAAGTTGACGGTGATCCTGTCCGCGCCCGCCACCACGTGCAGGTTGGTCAGGATCAGTCCCTTGTCGACGATGACCACGCCGGTGCCGACGCTGCGGCCGTCTTCGTCGATCGCCTTGTCGGTGGGCTTGGCCGGGGCCTTGCCCTTCGGCCTGGGCGCGCTGATGGCCGCCTGCGGCGCCGCCGCGTGTTCGCCGACGACGCGCACCACGGACGGGATCACCGCCGCATAGGCGGCCGCGGCGGCGGAAGGCAGTGGTTCCTTGGCGATCGATTCGCGCATCGCGGCGTCGATCTGCTCGACGCTGAGGGGCGGCTTGACCTTGGCCGTCCAGGCCGGCCAGCCCGCGGCGAGGGCCAGCAGCAGCGCACCCGCTGCCCAGGCCCAGCGCTCGTGCCGGCGCCAGCGGCGCTGGGGCGGATGGGCCGGTCCGGCCGGCGTGGCGGCAGCCGGGGCGGCGGTGGCATGCACGGCGTCCGCAGCGAGCGTGGCCGCGTGGACGGGGGCGGGGCCATGGGCTCCCGGGGCTTGCCCGTCGTCCGGCGCAGCGGCGGCCGGGGCAGGGGCGGCAGGCGCCGCCGGGCGGGAGGGGGTACGGCTGTACAACGGTGTGCGGGCCATGGCTGCCGGCTCCGTCAGCCCCCAACGGGCTGGTTCGCGCCACACTAACACGAGCGCCCGGCCTTGTGCGATGCCCTTCCGGACAGGCCCCGTCGATGCGGGGCCAAGGCACGGCCGGCGCCGCGCGGCGGGGCATCATGCCCGGCGTGACGGCACCCGCGCCCATGCCCTGGATCGACACCCACTGCCACCTCGACGCGGCGGAATTCGAGGCCGACCGCGACGCGGTCGTCGCCCGTGCCCGCGCCGCGGGCGTGGGCATGCAGGTGCTGCCGGCGGTGGCAGCGTCCAACTTCGACGCGGTGCGGACGCTGGCGCACCGCCACGGCCTGGCCTATGCGCTGGGCATTCACCCGCTGTGCACCGGCAGCGCGCAGGACGAGGACCTGGACCGCCTGGCCGAGGCGCTGGCGCGGCACCGCGACGATCAGCGGCTGGTGGCGGTCGGCGAGATCGGCCTCGACCACTTCGTGCCCGGGCTCGATCCGCTGCGGCAGGAGCGCTTCTACACCGCCCAGCTGAAGCTGGCGCGCGACGCCGGCCTGCCGGTGATCCTGCACGTGCGGCGCTCGGCCGACGGCTTGCTGAAGGGCCTGCGCCGCATCGAGACCGCGGGCGGCATCGCCCATGCCTTCAATGCCAGCGATGCGCAGGCGGCGCAGTTCATCGAACGCGGCTTTCGGCTGGGCTTCGGCGGTGCGATGACCTTCGAGCGCGCGCTGCAGATCCGCCGCCTGGCGGCCAGCGTGCCGGCCCACGTGCCGGTGCTGGAGACCGATGCGCCCGACATCCCGCCGCACTGGCTGTACCGCACCGCGGCCGAGCGCGCGGCCGGCGGTGCGACGGCACGCAACGAGCCCGCCGAGCTGCCGCGCGTCGCGCGCACGCTGGCCGAACTGCGCGGCTGGACGCAGGCGCAAGCGGCCCGGCAGACCTCGGCCAATGCGCTGGCCGCGCTGCCGAGGCTGGCGGCGCTGGGCTGACGCAGCAGCGGCCCGCAGCGCGCGAAGGGCGAAGGGCGAAGGGCGAAGGGCGAAGGGCGAAGGGCGAAGGGCGAAG
>CAMLJY010000034.1 GCA_946480465.1 uncultured Burkholderiales bacterium | reverse complement strand
CCAGCCACCTCACCAGCCACCTCACCAGCCACCTCACCAGCCACCTCACCAGCCAGTCCACCGGCCAGCCCACCCGCCAGCCCAGCCCTGCCGGCCTTCCCGCCCGCGCTGTCGCCGCTCACGCCCCAGTCGCCATCCATCCCGGGTTCCAGCGGGCCGGGCGCCACGCCCGAGGACCTCGGGCCGATCCAGCCCCCGGCCCAAGCCATCCCCAACCCTTGGCCCACAGGCGGCCTTCCGGCGCAGGACCTGCCTTCGCAAGGCGCGCCAAGCGGACCGCCGGGGGAGACGCTGCCCACGATGGCCGCGCCCTGGCCCAGCACCGCCGCCGGCCCGAGCGAGCCCCCCCCGACCGCGGCCGACCCCTGGCTGCCGCTGGTGGACGATCCCGAGCCGGCACTCGACCGCATGGCGCAAGGCCTGCCAGGCCCCGGCGATACGGGCTCCGTCCCGTTCGCCACGCCGCCGCTGGAACTGGCCTCGGGTCCGGCCGGGTTGGAGCTGGCCGCCGTGGTAGCCGAACCGACGAGCCTGCTACTCGCCGGGTTCGCGCTGCTCGGCATGGCCGCCGGCGCACGCAGGCGCCTTTGCCGAGCGCCTGCGGGACTGACGCTCATCGCCCCTCGTCACGCCGGGCCCCAACCCGGCTTTTGGCGACAGGTCTCCTCAGGGCAGGGCTGCGCCTTTTGCCTGCAAGGCGCAGGCGCGAGCAGCTGACCGCCAGCACCGCGGCCGGCTTCGACGAAGCCTCCCGGAGCCACCCCGGGCCGCCGAGCACATCCCCAATCTGTAGGCCGCCACGGACGCTCATTCCGGGCAATTGCACCCACAATCCCCGCGCCGACACCGGCCGGCCGCGCGCCGCGAAGCCCTGCAAAGGGCGGCAGCCCGCAGGCCGCATCACCCCAAGACCTTGCAACCCACCGGAGGGAATCCCATGTTCAAGACCACCTGGCGCCTGTGCGCCATCGCCGCGCTGCTGGCGCCGATGCTCACGGCCTGCAACAGCGAAGGCGACGGCGAAGGCGGCGAGTGCCAGCGCTGCCACTCCAGCTCGCCCCAGTGCGACAGCGGCCTGACCTGCGCCACCTTCAACGACACCTTCGGCAAGGACCACCAACGCTGCGCCAAGCCCGACACCAAGCGCTGCGACCTCTGATGACCCACCGGGCCAGACCCACCGGCGGCCCGGCCCGGGCCGTGCACTGAAAAGCGCTGCAGCGTCCCGCTGCAACCCAGCCCCGGCACGCCGCTTGCCCATGCCCCCGCGGCGCGGCGGCATGGGGTCATTGAATGGGCGGATCGTTCTGGGGCGGCATGCTGTTGATGCTGGTGATCGCCCAGCTCGTCGTGATCTGGTCGATCCGCCGCCACCGCGACCCCACCCTCAAGATCGACTGCGACATCCCCATCGAGCGCCTGATGCCCAGCCTGGCCGGGCTGACACTGGGCACGCCGGTGCCCGGCAACCGCATCGAGCTGCACGAGAACGGCGCCTACTTCGACGTGCTGCTAGCCCGCATCGCCGCGGCACAGCGCACGGTGCATTTCGAGACCTTCCTCTGGAAAGACGGCGTGCTGGCGCGCCGGGTGGCCGCCGCGCTCAGCGAGCGCGCCCGGGCCGGCGTGACGGTGCGCGTGCTGCTGGATGCCCAGGGCTCGCGCAAGGCCGGCCACCACCTGATTCAGCAGATGCGCGATGCCGGCTGCCGCGTCACCTTCTTCCACCAGAGGGCGCTGCGCAACATCGGCGTGCTGAACGACCGCGACCACCGCAAGCTGGTGGTGCTGGATGGGCGCGAGGCCTTCGTCGGCGGTCACTGCATCGTCGACGACTGGCTGGGCAATGCCGAGGACGGCCAGCGCTTCGCCGACGTCAGCCTGCGGCTGCACGGCCCCATCGTGCACAGCCTGCAAGGCGCCTTCAGCGAGAACTGGGCCGGCGAGACCGGCGAGCTGTTCCTCGGCGACGGCGTGTTCCCGCCACTGGAGCCGGCGGGCGAAGTGGCGATGCATGCGGTGTACGCCAAGCCCGAGAACTCGGCCCCGACGGTGAAGATCCTGCACCACACCGTCATCTGCCTGGCGCGCCGCCGCATCTGGATCCAGAACCCTTACTTCATCCCCGAGCCGCAGGCCATCGACGCCTTCGGCGAAGCGGTGCGCCGCGGTGTCGACGTGCGCGTGCTGATGCCGTCCAGCGGCGGCTCGGACAACCCCGTCGTGCAGCACGCCGGGCACCGCAACTTCGAGAAGATGCTGAAGTGCGGCATGCGCCTGTTCGAGTACCCGCACACGCTGCTGCACCAGAAGATCATGACCGTCGACGGCGTCTGGTGCGCAGTGGGCTCCAGCAACTTCGACGACCGCAGCTTCGAGACCAACGACGAACTCAGCCTGTCCATCGCCGACGCCGCGCTGGCCACGCGGCTGGACGCGATCTTCGAGCGTTATGCGCAACGCGCCAAGGAGATCCGCCTCGACGCCTGGCAGCGCCGGGGCACCTGGCACAAGCTGAAGGACAACGCTTTCTACCTGCTCAACGAGCTGCTGTGACGGCGGCAGCGCCCGCGCCGGCCGGTCCCAGGCAGCGGTGGCAAGGGACCCCAGAAGCTGGCGATGCGGCGGATGCGGCCGTCAGCGGCCAACTCGACCCCCGCTCCTACGGCAACCCGGCTCCACCGGCTTGCTCAGCGCGGCGGCGGAAAGCGGCTCAGGTGCTCGTTCACGATGCGGAAGCGCCCATCCTCGAAGGCCAGCACCCGCGTGCCGCGGCCCTTGATGGTGAATGACCTCGGACAGGTAGAAGCACGCCTTGCGCACAGTGGGGTCGCCGCGCCAGGTCTTCTCGAACACGGCGCGGATGGCGGGCCGGCCGATGTGGTCGCCGTCGTTGAAGCGGAAATGCGCGCGCTCGTCGATGAAGTCCTCTATCAGCGCGAAGTCTTCCTTCTCGGCCAGCGTCTCGAAGTGGTGGAGGAAAGCGGTGCCCGCCACGGGCGTCATGGCCATGCCGGAACCCTTTCCTGCAGGTGCTGTGGCGCAGCCGGCCAGCCCGAGCCAGGCCAGCCCGGCCAGGCCGGTGATCGCGTGCCGCCGGGTGCCCCCGGATCGAGTGCTGCTGGACATGAAGCCCTCCCGGATGACGCGTGAAGAGCACGGATCATGAGGCCTGTCCGGCTGCGGCGCTCATCCGCCCGGGCCGCCGCTACAAACGAAGCAATGCGCTGAAAGATTCGACATCCCGCTGCAACGGGAACGGCCCACAGTGCCGTACCGGGCCCCGCATTTGCCCATAGCCGTTCAGGAGGTCCACCATGGGTGCACTTCATCAACACGCCAACGCCGGATTCGAACTGCGGTTCGACCCGCTGGGCAAGTCCGGCCGGGCACTCTCGTTTCCCTGCGACGCGCAGGGCAAGGTGGACCTGAACGCCCTGTCCGAGCGCGCGCGCTGCGACTACCTTTTCGCACGGGCCCTGATCGGGCGCAGCTTCGGATTGCCGGCGGTCGGACGGTCAGCGGCCTGAAGAGCCTGTGAAGCATTCCGCCACGCCCGCTCGTGCGCCCCAGACGGCGCCCACCGGCACGGCATCACACCCGCGGTCGTGGGATCGGCCAGTGCCGGGCCGATCCGGGCATCCAGCTCTCTAACGCGTTACCTCGGCGGCCAGTTCAGCGGTCCAGCACCAGCCGCGGCGTGCGGGCGCGCGAGCAGCACAGCAGCATCTGGTCGTTGGCCGCGCGCTCCTCGGGCGTCAGGTAATCGTCGCGGTGCTCGGGCACGCCGTCGAGCACGGGGGTCAGGCAGGTGCCGCAGATGCCCTGCTCGCAGGACACCATCACGTCGATGCCGGTGCGGGCCAGCGCCTGCACGATGCTGACGCCGGCCGGCACGGTGACGACGCGGCCGCAGCGCTTGAGCTCGACCTCGAACGCGGTGTCGGCGGCACCGTCGACGACGGTGCCGGTGAAGAACTCCATGTGCAGCCGCGTCTCGGACCAGCCCCGGGCGCGCGCGGCCGACAGCACCGCGTCGATGAAGCCGCGCGGGCCGCAGACGTACAGGTGCGTGCGGGCGTCGGCCGCCGCCAGCAGCGCCGGGATGTCCAGCCGCTGCGCCGCCGCCTCGTCGTCGAAATGCGTGGCCACGCGGGCGGCGAAGGGCGCGGCCGCCAGCCGGTCCAGGAAAGCCGCGCGGCTGCGCGAGCGCGCGCAGTAGTGCATCTCGAACTCGGCCCCCTGCGCCTGCAGCGCCTCGGCCATGCACAGGATGGGCGTGATGCCGATGCCGCCGGCCAGCAGCAGGCTGCGGCCGGCGTCGGGCGCCAGCGCGAAGTGGTTCTTCGGCGCGCTGATCGTCAGCGCCTGGCCGACCTGCACGGCCTCGTGCAGCGCGCGCGAGCCGCCGCGCGAGCCCGCGTCACGCAGCACCCCGATCTGGTAGCGGTGCGTCTCGTGCGGCGGGTTGCACAGCGAGTACTGGCGCGTCAGCCCGCCCGGCAGCTGCACGTCGATGTGGGCGCCGGCCTCGAACGGAGGCAGTGCCGCCCCATCGGCGGCGACCAGGTCGAAGACGCAGATGTCCTCGGCCACGCGCGCCTTGTGCGCGACGCGGACCGACAGCGGCGCGGGGATGGCCATGGCCGTCATCGCCCTGCCTCCGTCAAGCCGCCGCGGCGGCCGAGCTGGCGGGCGCCGACACCGGCTGCCCTGCCACCGGCGCAGCCGCGGATCCACCCGCCGCCGCTGCGGCCGTGCCGCCGGCCTGCTCGGCCGTCACCAGCCGCTCCAGCACGCGCCGCGCCTGCACGCCGCCGGCGTCGATGTTGAGCATCAACAGCCGCCGCTGCGGCCAGCGCAGCAGGTTGGCCTGCTGCTGCTCCAGCACCTCCTGGTCCTCGGCGAAGACCCGGCCCTGGCCTTCTCGCAGCTGCGCGGTCAGGGCCGCGTCATTGGGACGGAAGCGGCGCGCCATGCCCCAGAAGTACCAGTGCGAGGTGTCGGTCTCGGGGGTGATGAAGTCGACCACGATGCTGGACACCTTGCAGTCGTCCGGCGCGTCGTAGCCACCACGGCCGGCCAGTGCCACGCCCACCTCGATCATCACGTGCGAGGGCGGCGAGAAGTGGCAGATCTGCCAGCGGTCCACCGGCTGGTCGTCCGGCAGGCCGTGGCCGCGCAGCGCCATGCGCCAGAACGGCGGCGCGCTGATGCCGTTCATAAAGCGGCTGGTGATGACCTCGTCGCCCTCGGTGCGGGTGCTGCACGGGGTTTCGTCGATCTCCGGCTGGCCGATGCTGCTGGCGTGCACGTAGGTCTCGTGCGTCAGGTCCATCAGGTTGTCGATCATCAGCCGGTAGTCGGCGCCGATGTGATACCGGCCGCCGCCATAGGCCCAGGCCGGATCGTCGGCCCAGTGCAGGTGCGGCACCAGGGCCGGGTCCGCGCGCTGCGCATCGCCCGGCCAGACCCAGATGAAGCCATGCCGCTCCACCACCGGAAAGCTGCGGATGGCCGGGAAGCCGCGCACGCGCTGGCCCGGCATCGACACCGTCTTGCCGTCGCAGCCCATGCGCAGGCCGTGGTAGCCGCAGACCAGCTCGCCTTCGCAGACCCGGCCCAGCGACAGCGGTGCGCCGCGGTGCGGGCAGAAGTCTTCCAGCGCCACCGCCCGGCCATCCGGCCCCCGGTAGAACACCAGGCGCTCGTTGCAGATCTGGCGGCCCAGCGGCCGGTCGGACAGCTCGTCCGGGGTGGCGGCCACGTACCAGGCATTTCGGGGGAACATCGGCGTCTCCGGCATTTGGATCCAATCAACGGGATCCAATCCTGCCTTCAACTCTGAGATAAATCAAGCCATGGATGATGAATTGGATCCAATCGAGGCGGATCTGGCCGGCGCGACCAGCGTCGTGGCATCGCTGCGCAAGCTCATCCTGGACGGCCGCTACGCCGCCGGCGAGCGCCTGGCCGAGCTGTCGGTGGCGGAAGCGCTGGGCGTCTCGCGCACGCCGGTGCGGCTGGCCTTCCGCACGCTGGAGCAGGAGGGCCTGCTGCAGAAGGCCGGCAAGCGCGGCTTCGTCGTGCGTGAGTTCTCGGAGGCCGACGTGGTCTGCGGCATCGAGGTGCGCGGCGCGCTGGAGGGCCTGGCCGCGCGGCGCCTGGCCGAGCGCGGGCTGGATGCCGAGGTGCGCGCCACGCTGCTGGCCTGCCTGCACGAAGGCGACGCGGTGCTGGCCGAGGCGCCGCTGACCGCCTCGCACGTGGAGCGCTGGAGCCGCCTGAACGCGCGCTTCCACGCCGCCATCGTGCATGCCACCGGCAGCCGGGTGATCGGCGACGCGATCACCCGCAACAACCACCTGCCCTTCGCATCGGCCGACTCCATCGCGATCGACCGCGACGCGCCCGACCGCGAGCTGGACAAGCTGCGCCTGGCGCAGGTGCACCACCGGCTGATCTTCGACGCGCTGGCGCGCGGCGAGTCGGCCCGCGCCGACATGCTGATGCGCGAGCATGCCTACATCGGCCTGCGCTACGCGCCCGTGCTCAAGCCGCTGGCGGATGAGTGACGCCGGATCGACGCGGCCGCTGACGAGCGAATGACGCGGCCAAGCACGGGCGGCACGTCGCCGCGAGCACGGCGGGCGGCGCCGCAGTAGCCGCAGCCGCAGCGGCAGCAGCAGCCGCAGAAACAATGACCGACCGGTCAGCCCGCCGGCGGCGGCCCCTCCCCGCCACCGATCACGCCGGCGGCCTGCAGTGCGCCGATGTCGGCGTCGCCGTAGCCCAGCTCCCGCAGCAGCGCCCGCGTATCGGCCCCCAGCGCCGGCGGCCCCTGGCGCAGCGGCAGGCGGCGCCCGTCCATGGCCAGCGGCAGCAGCGCCGCGTGGGTGTCGATCGGCCGGCCGGCGGCGCTGGCATCGGCCGGCACGTGCAGCGGCGCCAGGCCACCCGTGGCGCGCAGGTGCTCGTCGTCGAACAACTGCTCCGGCCGGGCGATCGGCGCATACGGCAGGCCGACGCGCTCGAAACGCGCGGCCAAACCGGCGGCGTCGAAGGCCGCGAAGCGCTCGCGCAGCAGCGGCAGCAACCAGTCGCGCGCGCGCACGCGGTCGTTGTTGCTCGCCAGGCGCGCATCGGCGGCCAGGTCGCCGAAGCCGAACTCGCGGCACAGCAGCGCCCATTGGGTGTCGCTGACGGCGGCCAGGAAGATCTGCTCGCCATCGCGCACGGTGAAGACGTCGTACACGCCCCAGGCCGAGATGCGGCTGGGCATCGGCGCGGCCGCGCGGCCGGTGACGGCGAACTGCATCATGTGCTGCGCCACCAGCAGCACGTTGTTCTCGAACAGCGCGGCCTGCACCTGCTGGCCGCGGCCGGTGCCGGTGCGGCCGTCGTCGCGCTGGCGCAGCGCGGCCAGCACGCCGATGGCGCCGAACAGCCCGCCCATGATGTCGTTGACGCTGGTGCCGGCGCGCAGCGGCCGGCCCTCGGGCCCGGTCATGTAGGCCAGGCCACCCATCATCTGCACCACCTCGTCCAGCGCGGTGCGGTGCTCATACGGCCCGGGCAGGAACCCCTTGTGCGAGACGTGGATCAGCCGCGGGTTCAGCGTCGCCAGCGCCTGCGGGCCGAAGCCCAGGCGCTCCATCGTCCCGCCCTTGAAGTTCTCGCTGAAGACGTCGGCGCCGGCCACCAGCTTCAGCACGATCTCGCGGCCGCGCGGGTCCTTCACGTCCACCGCCAGGCTGCGCTTGTTGCGGTTGAACATCGGGAAGAAGCCGGCGCCGGAACCGAGCAGGCGGCGCGTGTTGTCGCCGGCCAGCGGCTCGACCTTGATCACCTCGGCGCCCAGGTCGGCCAGCACCATGCCGCAGGTGGGGCCCATCACCATGTGGGTGAACTCGACGACCCGCAGGCCGGCGAGCGGCAGCGCGGGTTGGCCGCTGTTTTCAGGAGATAGGCCCCCGGTGCCGCTCATGCCGGCGCTCCATCGGCTTCCGGCGGCAGGCGTTCGGACACCGGCCGCCGCCCGTCGGCATCGGCGAAGCCCGGCCCCAGCCCGGCCGGCACCACCATGCCGTGCAGCGGTTTGCCGGGCCAGCCTACGCGCAGCATCCGCCGCGACGCCGCCAGGCGCTCGAGGCCGATGCCGGTGGCCACGCCCATGGACTTGAACATGAGGACGGCGGGGATTGACGCCATAAAGTTCTATCCAACAGAATGCTGTTCCAATATTTGGAACAGCGTAAGAGCCACGGGCATGCCGTGTCAAGCCGCGGCGCCCCATGTCCTGCCCCGAGCCATGCCGAAGAAGTCCGCCCAGCCCTCCCTGGCCGACCAGCACGCCGCCCCCGGCGGTGCCGCCGCCGTCGACCGGGCGCTGAGCCTGCTGTGCACCTTCCGCGCCGGCGATGCGGCGCTGTCGCTGGCCGAGCTGGCCGAGCGCACGCGGCTGTACAAGAGCACGGCGCTGCGCCTGCTGGCCTCGCTGGAACACGCGCGGCTGCTGCAGCGCCAGGCCGACGGCCGCTACGCGCTGGGCGCCGAGCTGGCGCGCCTGCACGCGGTGTACGTCGCATCCTTCTCGCTGGAAGCGCAGGTGCTGCCGGTGCTGCACGAGCTGGTGGACGCCACGCGTGAAAGCGCCGCCTTCCACGTGCGCCAGGGCGAGCAGCGGCTGTGCCTCTTCCGCGTCGATTCGCCGCAACTGCTGCGCGACCACATCCGCGCCGGCGACCTGCTGCCGCTCGACCGCGGCGCCGGCGGCCGGGTGCTGCTGGCCTTCAGCGGCATGCGCGGCAAGCGCTACGACGCGATCCGGCGCGACGGCTTCGTCACGCTGTCCGGCGACCGCATCCCCGGCCTCACCGGCATCTCGGCCCCGGTGTGGCAGGCCGGCGGCATGCTGGCCGGCGCCCTCACGCTCACGCTGCCGGACCCGCGCATGCAGCCACGCTTCGCCAAGCAGTTGCGCGACGCGGCGCAGCGCCTCAGCGCACGGCTGGGCGGGGCCTGACGGGCGGGATGCGCAACGGCCGCGCCGCCTGCGGTCTCAGCCTTGCGGTTTCTGCTTCAGCACGCTGATCGTCCCATCCGCCTCCAGGAAGGCGCGCCGCACCTCGCCCAGTTCGGCATCGGCTTCACGCAGCGCGCGCTCCCACTCACCCTGCCCCAGGCGATGGCGGCGCAGCACGTCGACCATCAGCTCGCCGTCGCGCGCGATCAGCACCGGCGCACCTTCGATGAAGTCCTCGGCCCGGCGGGTGCGGGTGGCGGCGAAGCCCAGTGCCAGGTTCAACGCCACCAGCGTGGCCGCCGCGATCAGCCCGCCGATGAGGGACTCGTCGCCGCCGTTGAGCGACTCGCTCACCGACTCGCTCAAGAGCATCACGACCAGCAGGTCGAAGGGGGTGAACTGCCCCACCGAGCGCTTGCCCGACAAGCGCACCAGCAGCAGCAGCACCGCGTAGACAACGAACGCCCGCGCGACGAACTCCCACCAGGGGTGGCCGAGGTCAAGCATGGGTCGACACCTCCATGGCGGCGGCCCGGCAACCGCCATGCCCACGGGCCGCGCGCGGCCGGCGCCCCCTCGGCGCGGTGCTCCCTTCGGTGCGGTGCTCCCTTCGGCCCGGTGCTCCCTTCGGTGCGGTGCTCCCTTCGGCGCGGTGCTCCCTTCCGCGCCGCGATGCTTCAGGCGGCCGCGGCCTCCGTCGCGGCCGCCGCCGGTGCGTGCCGCACCGGCAGCGTGATGCGGAAGGTGGTGCCGCGGCCGACCTCGCTGCGCACGGTGATCTCGCCGCAGTGCTTTTTGACGATGCCGTAGGACAGCGACAGCCCCAGCCCCGTGCCCTGCCCGATCGGCTTGGTCGTGAAGAAGGGGTCGAAGATGCGCGACAGGTGTTCCGGCGCAATGCCGCTGCCGGTGTCGGCCACCTCGATCCAGGCCAGGCCGCCGTCGCAGCCGGTGCGGACGGTGATGGTGCCGCGCTGCGTTCCCATCGCCTGCGCGGCGTTGACCACCAGGTTCAGCACCACCTGGTTCAGCTGCGAGGGCAGGCATTCCACCGCCGGCAGCGTGCCGTACTCCTTGACCACGTCGGCGCGGTAGCGCACCTCGCTGGCGACGATGTTCAGCGTCGAGTCGATGCCCTGGTGCAGGTCGGCCAGCAGCCATTCCTGCGATGCGTCGATGCGCGAGAAGTCCTTCAGGTCCTGCACGATGGCGCGCACCCGGCCGATGCCTTCCTTGGACTCGCGCATCAGCCCCGGAACGTCCTCCTTCAGCTCGTCGATCTGCAGCCGCTCGCGCAGCGCGCGCAAGGCCGCTTCGCCCTGGGGCGGCAGGTGCTGCTCGTAGGCGCCGAGCAGCTCGAACAGGTTGTCCAGGTAGTCCTCCAGCATGCTGAAGTTGGACAGCACGTAGCCGATCGGGTTGTTGATCTCGTGCGCGACGCCGGCCGCGAGCTGGCCGATGGACGCCAGCTTCTCCGACTGCACCAGCTGGCTCTCCAGCTGCTTGCGCTCGGCGATCTCGGCGCGCAGCGCCTCCACCGCGTGCGTCAGCTCGCTGGTGCGCGCGGCCACCGCCTGCTCCAGCGTGCCGATGTGCACCTCGGCCCCGCGCGACAGCGCCCACTTGGTGCTGAGGGTGTTGGCCAGCTGGCGCACCTCGATGGTGTCGAAGGGCTTCTTCAGCACCAGCAGGCGGTCGCGCGCATCCAGGCGGCGCAGCACCTCTTCCCACGAGGTGTCCGAGTACGCGGTGCAGATGACGACCTGCAGCCGCGGATCCACCTGCCACAGCCGCTCGATGGTGTCGACGCCGTCCCATCCGGGCGGCATGCGCATGTCGACGAAGGCCACCGCGTAGGGCCGCCCGTCGGCGATGGACTGCTCCACCTTGGCCAGGCCCTCCTGGCCCTGGTAGGCCGAGTCCAGCTCGAAGCTGGGACCGCCGCCGTCCGCGGCGGCCGGCGCGGCGGGTGAAGGGTCGCCGAACAGCGCGGCCTTGGCCGCGTCCAGCGCCGAATGTCCGCCGCCGCCGAGGATGCGGCGGAAGTCCTCGTGGATGGCCGGCGTGTCGTCGATCAGCAGCAGGCGTCGGTTCAGGTGGTCGTTCATCGGATGGGTGTGTCTAGGCAGCCGCGGTGGAGGCGGCGGTTGGGGTGCTTGGGGGTGCGGCCTGCGCTGCCGCTGCCGCTGCCGCTGCCGCTGCCGCTGCCGCTGCTGCTGCTGCGGTGGCGGCGGCCGCGTCGTCCGCGGTCTGCGCCGGCAGCTCGAGCGTGAAGCGGGCGCCGTGGCCGCGGCCCTCGCTGTGGGCCTGCAGCGCGCCGCCCATCTCGCGCGCGGCCAGCGCGCAGCTGTGCAGGCCGAAGCCGTGGCCGTCCTTGCGGGTGGTGAAACCGTGGGCAAAGATGCGCGTCAAGTGGTCGGGCGCGATGCCTTCGCCGTTGTCCTCCACGCTGATGCGCAGGCGCTGCTGCCCATCGGCCGCCGGCTCGAGGGAGGTGTGGAGCACGATGCGCACGTCCGCATGCGTCAGGTGCGCGGTGGCATGGCGCGCGTTGCTGACCAGGTTCACCAGGATCAGCAGCACGCGGTGCTTGTCCAGCATCAGGGTCGGCAGGTCTTCGGCCCCCCGCACCAGGCAGACGTGGCGGTCCAGCGGCCCGCTGGTGTTGATGCGCAGCGCATCCTCCAGCAGGTCGGCCACGCGCACCGCCTCGACGATGCTGCGCGTGCCCGCGTAGGACTGCTGCGTGGCGACGATCTGCTGGATGTGGCGCACGCTGTCGCGCAGGCGGCGCAGCTCGTCGCCGACGGCCTGCTGCTCGTCCTGCAGCGCCTGCGCCAGCTGGCGCAGGAAGTCCGGCAGCATCGCGCCGCGCGCATCCCTGGCGAAGAAGGCGCCCAGGTCGGCGCGCTGGCCATCGAGCAGCGTGACCACGCGCTGCAGGCTCGGCACCTCGGTGCGGGCCAGGCGCTCGGCGATCAGGTCGGCCGAGACGTTGACGCTGTTGAGCACGTTGCCGACGTTGTGCAGCACGTTGGTCGCGATCTCGGCCATGCCGGCCTGGCGGGCCGATTCCATCATCTCGCGCTGCGCGGCGCGCTCGGCGTCGGCGCGGCGCACCGCTTCGTTCGCCTCCTCGCGCCGGAAGTAGTAGTGGCCGGCCGACAGCAGGATCGCGATCACCGGCACCGCCGCCACCACGCTGGCATAACCCGAGTGGCGCAGGCCGATGAAGAGGAAGGTGGCGACCGAGGCATTGGCCGCGTAGGCCAGGCCGAGCCAACCGAACACGCCGACGAAGTCACCCAGCTTCAGCGGCTGGTTGCTCTTCAGCCGCGGCACCATCGTCACCAGCAGCGTGTTCAGCACGAAGTAGCCGAAGGCGAAGGCGATGGTCGCCGCCAGCACCACGCCGTCGTTGCCGAAGCCGCGCGCGGCCAGGGCCTGCAAGGCGGCGTGCAGCGCCGAGCCCGCGCCGTACATCGCCACCGCGGCCATCGCGGGGCTGGCGATGCGGCTGGTCCAGCGCCTGGACGTGCGCCAGGAGCCCACCGCGGCCTCGCAGCTGGAGGCCAGCGCCGCGGCATGCGGCCCATCGGTCAGCAGCAGCAGGAAGATGAACATCTCGCCCGCGGTGAAAGAGTTGTTCGTGTGCGGCACGCGCACCGGCACCAGGCCGGCCAGCATCGCCAGCAGCGTGAACAGCAGCGTGCGGCCCACCGCCCCCAGCGACAGCGTGGCCACGCCGTGCAGCGACAGTGCGACCAGGCCCAGGCCCAGCAGCACCACGGTCCACCAGTAGGCCGTGGCCTTCGCGTTGTAGTCCGGCATCAGGCGCTGGTGCAGCGCCCGCAGCGGACCGGTGGCGCGTCGCGCCAGCGTGGCCGCGGCCTCGGCCGCGGGGGCGCCGCCGCCCGCGCGCGGCGCGGCGGGCGGAATCGCAGGCGTGCTGCCGCGGGCCGTGTCCACCTGCCCGGTCCTTCAGGGCTCGCCGGCCAGCACGGGGCTGCCGCTGCTGCCTTCGCTGAGCACCAGGCCCTCGCTGAGCACCAGCCCTTCGCTGAGCACCAGGCCCTCGCTCAACACCAGCCCTTCGCTGAGCACCAGGCCTTCGCTCAACACCAGGCCCTCGCTGAGCACCAGGCCCTCGCTGAGGACCAGGCCGGTGCGCAGCACGGTGCCGGCGCCGCCGCCGAGCCAGCCGGACAGGATGGCCACCGGCACGAAGATGCCGCTCATCCGGCGCTTGGAACCCTCGCCCGCGAGCGGCGTGGCCCAGACCACGCCCGCGGTCACCAGCGGGCCGGCGGCGGCCGTGCTCCAGGTCCACGTGTCATCCGCGCCGCGCTTGGCCGTGCCCGCACGCAGCACGCCTTGGCGCACCCACAGCAGCGAGGGGTCGTAGAACGGCTGCCAGCGGGTGAACAGCGCGCTGCCACCGAAGACGTGGCTGCCGCCGGCCGTGACCAGGCCGCTCCAGCGCACGGTTTCGCCGGCGATGACCGACACCGGCTCCGGCAGGCTGGCGCCGGCGGCCAGCATCGAATCACCGGCGGCGAGCCGCCGCGACTGCAGCGCGCTGGCCAGGTCGCTGCGCAGCGCGCGCGACAGGCGCACCGCGCCGTCGACGTTCAAGAGCCCCGTGCCCTGCTGCACCAGGCTCGCGCCCGGCAGCGGCTGCGCGCTGTACTGCAGGATGGCCTTGACCAGCGGCGGCGTCAGCCCCGGGTTGGCCTGCAGCATCAGCGCGACGGCACCGGCGACCGCCGGCGCGGCGGTGGAGGTGCCGGACAGCTCCATCAGCTGCTGCAGGGGCTGCTGCGAATAACCACCGAACGGCGCGGCCAGTTCCGGGTGCGCGGCGGGCAGCGCGGCCCAGCTGGTGTTGGCGCCAGCGGCACCGGCGGCCAGCACGCCGACGAGGCGGTTGCCCGGCGCCACCAGGTCGGGCTTGAGCAGGTTGTCGGGCTGGCGCACGCCCTGCGCATCGGTGTTGCCGCCGCGCGTCGGCCCGCGCGAGCTGAAGCCGGTGACGACGTCGTCGCTGCGCGGCTCGCTGGCCTTCATGTTGGCCGCGCCGACGGTGATGGCGCTGGGCTCGTTGCCGGGCGCGCTGATGGTGCCGAAGCGCTCGGCGCCGTTGGCGTCCAGCCCGTAGTTGCCGGCGGCGACGACGACGGTGATGCCCGCCGCCACCGCCGCACGCACCGCGCGGCACAGCGGGTCGGTCAGGTAGGACTCGGTCGAATCGGCCGCCAGGCTCAGGTTCATCACGCGCACGTTGTGCGAGCGCGCATGGCGGATCACCCAGTCGATGCCGGCCAGCACGTCGCCGAGCTGGCCCTGGCCCGCGGCGTCGAGCACGCGCACGTCGACCAGGCTGGCACTGCGCGCGATGCCCGTGGCGTCAGGCAGCCGGTAGGCGCCGCTGCCTGCCGCGACGCCGGCCACGTGGCTGCCGTGGCCATAGGCATCGGACACGCCGGCCAGCGCCTCCGGGGCACGCCCGGACTTGCCCTCGGCCACGGCGTCGACACGGGCCCGCCAGTCGCGCTGGCCATTCGACAGGCCGTCACCGGCCTGCAGCAGGTCGACCGCGCGCACGACCCGGCTGCGGCCACGCGCGTCCTGGAAGTGCTGGTGCGTCGACGCGATGCCGGAATCCAGCACCGCGATGCCGATGCCGCTGCCGTCCAGCGCGGCATCGGCCGGCGTGCCGGCCTGGCGCAGCTGCGTCGTGCCGCTGGCGGTTTCCAGCAGGCTGGCCGTGCGGGCTGTGCCGCGGTTGGGGGAGATGCTGCGCACGTCGGCGCGGGCGGCGATCTCGGCCACGCGGTCGGCCGGCAGCATCACCGACAGCGCCTGGATCGACGCATAGCGGTCGTAGACCGAGCCGCCCACGGCGAGCACGTGGCGGCGCAGGTCGGCCAGCGTGGCGTCCGCGGAGTCGGCGACGATGACCGCCTTGACCTGGCGCTGGCCGTCGGCGTCGCGCCACCACCGCTGCGCGGGTGCGGCGGAGCCGCTGGTGGCCTGGCGCAGGTCGGCGGCGATCTTGCCGGCCGGCGATGCACCGGCCAGCGCGCCGCTAACGACCAACAGCAGCGGCAGCGCGGCAAGCGCGCGCACGGCGGCATCGCGCCCGAGCGCCAGGCGGCGCCAGGCCCGTTCGATGAGAACGATGAATTCGTGGACAAGCAAGCGCATGAAAGCTCCTCTTCCCGACGCGGGCTCACGGGAGCGAAAGCTTCAGGGGGCGCATGGCCTGCCGCGCGGGCGCGCTGCCAAGCGCGCCGGCGCTGGCGCCGCGCGGAACGCGCTGGCGCTTGAACGGGCGGCCCCGCTGTCAAGGTCCCGTCGCCGGGGCCGTAGACCGGAAGCTTTGCGACCCCGGCTTTCGCGCGGGTGTGCCTTTATCTCGTGGTGTATCGACTGTAAGTGACCGCGTCGGACCGGGGTTAGGGGATTGTCTTAAGGGGTTTGCGACAGTTCACGTTCGGCGCAGCCCACGGCGCGGCCTGCGGCGCTGTGCAGCGCCGCCTTCGCCGCGCTTTCCGCCCCGGTTTCCGCCGCGGCGGCCGCGTCCGCCGACGCGCGCCGCACCGGCAGCACGACGCGGAAGGTGGTGCCGCGGCCGCGCTCGGTCAGCACCTCGATGCGGCCGCCATGGCTGCGCACGATGCCGTAGGCCAGCGACAGGCCCAGGCCCGTGCCCTGCCCCACCGGCTTGGTCGTGAAGAACGGGTCGAAGATGCGCGACAGGTGCTCCGGCGCGATGCCGCAGCCGTCGTCGCTGACCTCGACGAAGACCTCCTCGCCGGCCTCCCCGGCCTCGCCCGCCGGCGCGAGGCGCCCGCTGCGCACCTGGATCAGCCCGCGCCGCGGCTTGCCCTTGATCGCGTGCCCGGCGTTGACCAGCAGGTTCATGAACACCTGGTTCAGCTGCGAGGGCCGGCATTCGATGGGGGGCAGCTCGCCATAGCTGCGCTGCACGTCGGCCACGTACTTCAGTTCGTTGTGGACGATGTTCAGCGTGCTGTCCAGGCCCTTGTGCAGGTCGGCCAGCATCCACGCGTCCTCGCCGACGTGCGAGAAATCCTTCAGGTCCTGCACGATGCGCTTGACGCGCTGCACGCCCTCGGCCGATTCGTCCAGCAGCGCCAGCGCGTCCTCGCGCAGGTAGTCGAAGTCGCTGCGCGCCTTCAGCTCGTCGATCTGGTGCAGTGCGTCCGCGCCCAGCGCGCCGCGCTGCGCCTCGTAGGCGTCGACCACCACGAGCAGCGCACGCACGTACTCCTGCAGCGTGCCGATGTTGGAGCCGACGAAGGCGATCGGGTTGTTGATCTCGTGCGCGACGCCGGCGGCCAGCTGGCCGATGGACGCCAGCTTCTCGGACTGCAGCAGCTGGTGGTGCGCTTCCTCGAGCTTGCGGATCAGCTGCTGCTGCTCCTCGCTGCGGCGCTGCAGCTCGTCGCGCGCCTGCTGGCGCTGCACCAGCTCGCGCTGCTGCTGCTCGTGGCGCGCGGTCAGCTCCTGTGACATCACCTCCAGCGCGCGCTCGATCATGCAGCGGTCGGTCTCGGCCTCGACGTAGGCCTGGCTCACCGCGGCGAGCAGCGCTTCGACGCCCTGCGGCCACGCCACTTCATCGCCGTAGAGGCGACGCAGCTGGCGCACGAGCAGCGGGTGGAGCGTCATGCGTTCAGGTCACTCATCGTTCGGCCAGCGTGGTGACCGTCATGGTCTGGTTGTGCAGCTCGCAGCCGCGCAGCTCGCCGCGCGGGCACAGCTCGCCGTAGGAATAGAAGCCGGCCAGCGCGGCGCTGGGCAGACGCTCGGCCACGCGCTCGACCTCGTCCTCGACGCGCTGCTTCAGCACCAGCTTGCGGCCGACGCAGGAGATCAGCAGCGCGAAGTCCACCGGCGCGCCCTCCAGCCCCGCCGCGGCCGCCTGCGCGGCGCCGCCGGCGCCATCCACCAGGCGGTCGAAGTTGGCCTTCATCAGCCGCACGGTGCTGCCTTCGGGCAGGTCGCCGGCGAAGGTCATGCTGCCGTCGGACTCGTCGATGCCGAGCACGGTGCGCACCAGGCCCTCGCCGTCGCCACGTTCCAGCAGCAGCGGGTACAGCAGCGCGGCGCCGGGCAATTCGTCGGCCTGCGGGCCGAGGTAGGTCTTGTACAGCTCCAGCGCCGGGCGGCCGTCCAGCTCGCGCAGCACGTTGCCGCTGGCCCGCGTGACGCGGCGGCGCGGCCCGAAGCCGTCCCAGCCGCCGAGCGAGCCATGGCCGATGCGCAAGGCCTCGCCATAGAGCCCGATGCCGACGATGCGGCCGCTGCGCACCGCGCCGTCGTCGCAGACGAGCGTGCGCTCGAAACGCGCGCCATCGCCGGCCAGGCCACCGGTGGCGCAGACCTCGGGCGGCAGCCATTCGCGCAGCGCCGCGGCCAGGGTGCTGCCGTTGGGCAGCAGGCCGTCGCTGAAGACCAGCACGTGGCGCAGCGCCGGCCCGCGCAGGGCAGCGGCGATGGCCGCGGCCGCGCGGGCGCTGTCCTGCGCATCCGCGATGTCGACGCCGACACCGCGCACGCTGCCGCGTTCGAGCTTCAGCGCGGTGGCCGACAAGCCGTCGTCACCGACCGCGCGGCCGTGGATTTCGCCGGCGGTGGAGCAGCCGGCCAGATAGGCCTGCGGGTACCAGTGGCGCAGCCGCGCCATCAGCGCGGCATCTTCCAGCGCGGCAGCGGCGCCGAACACCAGCACCAGTTGCGCATCGGCCAGGCCCGCGGCCTCGTTCGACCAGCCGCGCTGCGCGGTCCACAGGCGCTGCTCGACCTTCATGCCGTCTCCGCCGCCGTGCCGGGCAGCGGTGGCATCAGCACTTCGCCGTGCGGGCCCCAATCGACGCAGGTCAGCCCGGGCTCCAGCTGCTCCAGCCGGCGCAGTTCACGTTCCTGCGGCGCCAGCGCGGCCGGCGCCTGGGCGTCGAGCTGCAGCAGCGCGGCCTCGAAATGCGCGACCAGGTCGCTGTCGGCCCACGGCTTCGTGAGGTAGCGGAACAGGCCCGCCTCGTTGATCGCGCGCTGCGCGGTCTCGAAGTCGGCGGTGGCGGTCAGCAGCATGCGCACGCTGTGGGGCAGCAGCGCGGTCATCAGCGTCAGCAGCGTCACGCCGTCGATCTGCGGCATGCGCAGGTCGGACAGCACGATGTCGAAGTGCTGCGTGCGCGTGCGCGCCAGCGCCGCGTGCGGGTCGGTCTCGCCGGTCACCAGCAGCCGCGTGGCGAAGCGCCGGCGCAGCGCGCGCTGCAGCGCGGCCACCACGGCAGGCTCGTCGTCGACGATCAGCACGGTCTTCTTGGTCATCGTCGGAATCGTCATGCGCCACCTTCGGACTTGATGTGCAGCTCGAGCTTGCTGCCTTCGCGCAACTCGAACTCGCGGATGCGCTTGATCAGCGCCGGGGTGAGCCGGTGGCCGGCGGTCAGCATCAGCACGCCGCGCGCGGAGACCAGGTCGGCCGCCAGCACCATGTCCGGCAGCAGCGCATCGCAGCCCAGCACCAGCTTGCGTTCGGCCGCCTTGCCTGCCGCAGCCCCGGTGCCGGCCGGCGCCTGCGGCTCGGTGATCTGCAGGAAGACGTCGAGCACCTCGGGGTCGAACTGGCTGCCGCGCCCCTGGCGCATCAGCAGGCGCGCGTCGCGCGCATTGACCGCGGCGCCGGCGACGAGGCCGTTCTGCAGGTCGTCGAAGGCATCGGCCACCGCCAGGATGCGCGCGCCCAGCGGAATGTCCGCGCCGGCGCGGCGGTCCGGGAAGCCGGTGCCGTCGAAACGCTCGTGGTGGGCGCGGATGATGGGCATCACCGGCAGCATGTCGTCCAGCGCCATCAGCGATTGCTCGCCGCGCACCGGGTGCTCGCGGTACAGCTGCATCTCCTCGTCCGAGTAGCGCACGACCGGGCGCGTCAGCAGCTTGTCGGCCATGCCGATCAGGCCGATGTCGTGCAGCAGCCCGGCGATGAAGACGTTGCGCGTCTCGTCCTCGGACAGGCCCATCGCCCGCGCGATGTCGCGCGCGGTCTCGGCGACGCGGCGGCCATGGCCGGCCAGCGTGTTGTCGCGCAGCTCCAGCAGGTTGGAGAAGACCTTGATCGACTTCAGGTAGTTGCGCTGGATGCGCAGGTTGGCGTCCTGCAGCTCCTGCGTGCGCGCGGCCACGCGCTGCTCCAGCTCGCCGTTGATCGCCTGCAGCTGCTGGTTCTGCTGCCGCGTCAGCGCTTCCAGCCGCGCGCGCTCGCGCTCCAGCTCCAGCATCTGCAGGCCCTGGCGCACCGCCAGCAGCAGCTCGGGCTCGTCCCAGGGCTTGTGGATGTAGCGGAAGATGCGGCCGCGGTTGATGGCGGCCACGGTGGAGGCCATGTCGGCGTGGCCGGTGAGCAGGATGCGCACCACCTGCGGCCAGCGCTCGCGCACCTGCTCCAGCAGCTGCGCGCCATCCATCACCGGCATGCGCATGTCCGAGATGACCAGGTCGACCGGCATCTGCTCCATCATGGCCAGCGCCTGCGCGCCGCTGGTCGCGGTCATCACGCAATAGCCTTCGCCGCGCAGCGCGCGCTTCAGCGACGACAGGATGTTCGGCTCGTCGTCCACGCACAGCACCGTGGCCCACGGCGCCGAGCCGCCGGGCGGCGCGCCCGCGCCGGCGGAGGAAGCGGCCCGGATCGCCTCGGCAACGTCAGTCATGGTCCGATCCCGGCGCCCGCTGCACCGGCAGCGTCACCCGAAAACGCGTGCCCCGGCCCACCTCGCTCTCGACCTCGATGCGGCCGTGGTGCTTCTTGACGATGCCGTAGGCCAGCGACAGGCCCAGGCCCGTGCCCTGGCCCACCGGCTTGGTGGTGAAGAACGGGTCGAAGATGCGCGAGAGGTCTTCCTTGGCGATGCCGCAGCCGTCGTCCTCCACCTCGACCCACACCAGCGGGATGCCGCCGTCGGCCGCCTCGGCCGTGCCGGTGCGGATGGTGATGGTGCCGCGCTCGCGGCGCACCGCGTGCGCCGCATTGACCAGCAGGTTCATGAAGACCTGGTTCAGCTCCGAGGACAGGCATTCCACCTCGGGCAGGTCGCCATAACACTTGATGACGTCGGCCCGGTACTTGATCTCGTTGTTGACGATGTTCAGCGTGGAATCGATGCCCTTGTGCAGGTCGACCCACTCCCAGTCCTTGCGCGCGTCGACGTGCGAGAAGTCCTTCAGGTCCTGCACGATCTTGCGCACGCGGCCGATGCCCTCGAAGGACTCGGCCATCAGGCGCGGCACGTCCTCCTTGAGGTAGGCCAGGTCCAGCTCGTCGCGCAGCATCGCCAGGCGCTGCGCCGCGGGCGTGCCGGCGATGAGCACCTCGGTCGATTCGTAGGCATCGAGCATGCGGAACAGGTCGTCCAGGTAGCGCTGCAGCGTGCCGATGTTCGAGAACACGTAACCCACGGGGTTGTTGATCTCGTGCGCGACGCCGGCCGCCAGCTGGCCGATCGACGCCAGCTTCTCCGACTGCAGCAGCTGCTGCTGCAGACGGCGGTTCAAGGCCTGCTGGTCGGCGTCCTCCGGGCTGCCGGCGGACAGGACGGAGGTGTCGGACATCGGATCCATGCAGTACTCCATCGCGATGCGGTCCGTGGTCAGGAGGTCAGCGACCGGCACAGGCCTTGCACCTGCGACTCGGTCTGTTCGAAAACGCGCAGGTACTGCGCCGGGCTCAGTTCCAGGCGGGTCCAGGCCGCCATGTCGGCCTCGCCCACCTGCTCGTCCTCCAGCCCGGACAGGTCCAGCGCATGCGCGATCGCGTCGGCCGCGTGCACGATCAGCGCCAGCGGCTGCGCCGCCGCGTCGGCCGCGCTGGGCCGGTGGTGCCAGCGCACCGCGGCGGCCACCTCGGGCGCGAGCTGCCAGCGCTCGACGATGGCGGCACCGATGTCGACGTGGTCCGTGCCCAGCACCTCGCGCTCCACCTCGTGCAGCGGCACGTCCTGCGCGCGCGCCAGCGCCAGCGCCTGGCCGAGCTGGGTCGGCAGGTGAGCGGCCAGCGCCAGCCGGCCCACGTCGTGCATCAGGCCGCAGGTGAAGGCCAGCTCCTCGTCCAGGCACAGCTCGCGGGCGATGGCGCGGGCGGCGACCGCGCTGGCCACCGCATGGCGCCAGAAGGCGTCGAAGCGGAAGCCCGGGCAACGGCCGGGATCGAACTGCTGGCTGACGACGACTGCGGTCACCATCGTCCCCAGCGTGCGCCGGCCCAGCAGGTGCACCGCATCGCGGATGCTGCCGACGCGGCGCGGGATGCCGTAGAAGGCGGAATTGGCGAGCTTGAGCGTGCGCGCGGCCAGTGCCTGGTCGCGCGCGATCAGTTCGGCGCAACGCTCGGACGAGCTGTCGTCGCTGCGCAGGGCGGCCATCGCATCGACCGCCGCCTTCGGCAGGGCCGGCAGCGCGTCGATGCGGTGCAGCAGCTCGATCGGCGCGGTCGGGCTCATCCCCGCTCCCCCCGCCGGTAGCGCAGCACCAGGTGCTGCAGCGGATGGATGCCGCTGCGGCGCGTGGACAGGCGGAACAGGTGCTTCACGCGCTCCTCCGCCGCGGGCACCGACGGTGTGGTGGCTGCGGCAATGGCGTTGGCGACGACGGATGTGCTCATGCGATCTCCCTGGCGAGTTCAGGCAGCAGCATCAGCACGCTGCCGCGCTGCTGGCCTTCGATGACGACCGGCTGCGCGCAGACGCGCAGCATCTGCCCGCGGTGCTCGACGACGGACGTGGGTTCGATCCCGCCCTGCGCGTCGAACAGCGCCGGCCACAGCGCCTGCTCGGCCGCGCTGCCGAGCAGCGCATCGGCATCGGCGACCAGCGCGGTGGCCTGGGCATTGATGAAGACGATGGTGCCGTCGGGATCGATGCCGATCACCGCGGCCGGCAGTTGGTCCACCAGCTCGCGCAGGCTGCCGGCACTGGCGGCCAGGCGCTCGGCCTCGTGGCGGCGCTGGGCCAGCAGCTGCTCCAGCCGCGCGTTGGCGGTGGCCAGCTCGCCGTTGGCGGCCTCGACCGCGCCGGAAAGGCGCCGGTTCTCGTCGGCCAGGCCCTTCTGGCGGAAGGCCTCGGCGATGTGGCGGCGCAGGCGTTCGTCGTCCCAGGGCTTGGTGAGGAAGCGGTAGATCGCGCCCTCGTTCACCGCGTCGATGATCGACTGCAGCTCGGTGTAGCCCGACAGCACCAGCCGCACCGTGTCCGGGTACAGCTGTTTGGCCTGGCGCAGGAACTCGACGCCGGTCATGCCCGGCATGCGCTGGTCCGAGACGATCACGTCGACCTCGTGTTCGGTCAACCGCTTCATGCCTTCGGCCGCGCTGTTGGCGGTGATGATGTGGTAGCCGTCGCGGCGCAGCAGCCGGCGCAGCGACGAGAGGATGTTCTCCTCGTCGTCCACCAGCAGCAGCGTGCGCGGCTTGCGCTCGCGCGTGATGAAGCGCTGCGGCAGGCTGTGCTGCTCGCGCAGCAGCTTCTCGAAGTCCGGCGCCGACAGCGGCGCGCTGAACCAGTAGCCCTGCACCCGGTCGCAGCCGCTGGAGACCAGCAGCGCCAGCTGGTCCTCGGTCTCCACGCCCTCGGCCAGCACCTGCATCTGCAGGCCGTGCGCCATGCTGATGATGGCCCGCGTGACCGACACGTCCTTGGCGGACGCTGCCACGTCGTGCACCAGCGAGCGGTCGATCTTGACCACGTCGATCGGCAGCCGCGACAGGCTGGACAGGCTGGAGAAGCCGGTCCCGAAATCGTCGAGCGAGATTTCCACGCCGATCGACTTGATGTCGCGCAGCACCTTGGTCGCCAGCGTCACGTCGGCCATCAGCGTGCCTTCGGTCACCTCGATGCCGATGCCGGTGGGATCGACGCCGGTGGCCACCAGCATGGCCTGCAGGTGGCGCGCCAGGTCGGGCCGCTGCAATTGCATGGGAGACAGGTTGACGCCCACGCGCACCGGCGGCAGCCCCGCGCGGCGCCAGGCGGCGATCTGCCGGCAGGCGGCCTCGAGCACCCAGTCGCCGATGGCGCCGATCATCCCGCAGCGCTCGGCCAGCGGAATGAACTCGCCCGGCGAGACGTCGCCGAACTCCGCCGAGCGCCAGCGCAGCAGCGCCTCGGCACCGCAGATGCGTCCGGTGGCCAGGTCCGCCTGCGGCTGGTAGTGCAGCCGGAATTCGCCGGCGGGAATGGCGCGGCTCATCGCCGATTCGAGCGCGATGTCGCGCAGCACCCGCGCATGCGTCTCGCTGCGCGCGAAACCGATGGCATTGGCATCGTCGGCGCCCAGGCGCGCGGTCTGCGCCGATTCGAGCAGCTGGGCGGCGGCTTCCGAATCCTGCGGAAAGCGCGCGATGCCGATGCAGCACTTCGGATAGACGTCGGTCGTGCCCAGGCGCACCGGCAGCTGCAGCGCTTCGGCCAGGCGCAGCGCGCGCTGCCTGAGCCCGTCTTCGGTCAGCGTGCCGGAGGCTTCGAGCATCAGCGCGAATTCGGTCTCGCCGAGGTGGGCAACGGACTCGCCCTCGCCGCGGGCCGCGGTCAGCCGCGCCGCGATGGCCATCGCCAGCGTGTCGCCGGCGCCGAAGCCCATGCTGGTCTTGATCTCGGCGATGCGCCGGAAATCGAGCGCGAACAGCGCCACCGCCCGCTCGTCCCAGCGCGCGGCATGGATGGCCGCGTCGACCTGGTCGAGGAAGGCATTGCGGTTCGCGAGGCCGGTCACCTCGTCCTGGTTGGACAGCTCGAGGATGCGCTGCTCGGCCTCGTGCTGGGCGGTGATGTCCTGCAGGATCGCGATGCCGCGCAGCGCGCCGTCGGGGCAGCGCTCGACGACGCCGCGGTGCAGCACCAGCAGCTTCTGGCCATCGGGACCGAGCACGCGGTGCTGGAATTCGAAGGGTTCGCCCTCGGTCGCATTGCGCCAGAAGCCGGCGACGAAGGCGCGCTCGTTGGCGGGCACCCACTGCACGTCGTCCAGCGGCACCGTGCCTTCGCCGTCGCCGTCGATGCCGACGAGCCGGCACAGCCCGACCGACATCGTCAGCTCGCCGGCCGGCAGGCGGACCTCGAAGGAACCGGAGCGGCACAGCAGCTCGGTGCGGGCGAGCATGCCGGCGTTCCAGGCCGCGCGGCGCGCGTGCTGCAAGGCACCCGCGTCCTGCAGCGCCGCGGCGCCGCCGGCAGGGGGGACGGACGGGAGGGGGCTGGATGGCATGGCGCGGGTCACGGCGTTCACTGCCGGTCTATCGACCCGGCACGCCCCCCCTGAAGTCACGGTTACAAAACCACGCCCCGGTGATGCGTTAGATCACGGGGCTCAAACAAACCCTGCATGCGAGATTGACGCGGCATGTAGGGAGTTCTCGAATCGCATGATCAAGGAATCCGGGCAGCGAATGCGCGGATCCATCGGCTCCCGGCACCCGCCCGCCCCGGCACTTCCGGCCCGGGCTCACGGCCGCCATGGCCGCTCGGCCAGCAGCAGCGCCGGCTTGACCGGCCCGCCGCTGCCTTCCAGCAGCGCGATGCGCAGGCGCTGCGGCGTGGCCTGCAGGCAGGGTGACCACAGATCGGCGGGCCAGGCCTGGTCGGCCTCCAGCGTCCACCGGGCGCCCCGGTCGTCCGGCGCGCCGGTGGCCAGGGCATGGCCAGTGGCGGTGGTGGCCAGCACGGCGGCACGGCCCGCCGCCGCGGCGACCGCGACCTCGAACACCGGCCGCTCGCCGAAAGGCTGCGTCACCGGACCTTGCGGGCGGCCTTGCGCGTCCAGCAGCTGCAGGTCGAGCAGGCCGGAGCGCTGCGGCTCGGTCTCGCCGCCCGGGCCGCGCGGCCGGTAGGGGCCGGGCTCGAAGCGCTGCACGAAGAGCAGCCAGCCGGCCTGCCAGGGCAGCAGGTGCACGGCCTGCACCACCTCGTCCGCGCGGGGCGCCGGCAGCCGCTGCCGCGGCGCATGGCCCGCGCCGTCCTGCGGCCGCCGGCGGTACAGGGTCAGCGCGTACTGCTGCGCAAGGTCGATGGCGACGACGTCCTCCCCCGCCCCCGCGAAGCGCGGCCGCGCGAAGATGCCGCGCTCGTCGGCGGTGTCGATGAACTTCTGCGTGCCCGCCACGTGCAGCACCAGCGGCGCCACGCCGCTGCCGGGGTGGATGCTCAGCACCCGCCAGCCGGCCGGGGCGTGCTGCGCATCCCAGGCCAGCAGGCCCGGCAGTTCCAGCACCGGCTGCGGCGCCAGGCGGGCGGCCGCATCGTCGATGCCACGCAAACTGAGCGGCCACAGCCGGCGGCGATGGTCGGCGCCATCGACCGCCACCAGCAGCTGCGGCGCCTCGTCGGCGGCCAGCCGCACGCCGGACCAGCCGCCGGTGTCCAGCGGCACGCGGTGGAAGTGCCAGGGGGCGGCATCAGCGCTCATCGCCCCTCCGTTCAGCGCCGCGGCGCACAGGGTTTTCAGTGCCAGACGGCGATGCATGCCGCAGTCTCCCCGGCCGGCCGGCTGCCGACCACGTCGCGTGGGCCCGAATCATGACCAGCTCCACTTCAGCACGATCTGCGTGCGCGGTTGCGGCATGTGGATCTTCCGGCCCGCCAGGAAGGGCCCGTCGCCGACCGTGGGGTGCAATGCCGCGCGCAGCAGCGTGCGCCGCTGCGCCGGGTCCGCTTCCTTGGTGTAGATGCGGTCGGCATGGGCCGCCACGATGTCGTCCAGCATCTGCCCGGCGGTGGCCGTGCAGGTGATCAGCGCGCCGGCACCGGTCTTCACCGCGAACTGCTGCGGCGTGCCGTCGGTCGATGTCCTGCTGTAGCAAAGATTGCCCTCGTTGTGGCCGAAGCCGCCGATGCCCGCGGTTTCGTAGGCCAGCGCATCCGGCAGGCCATCGGCCATCAGCGGCGCGGCCACCACCAGGCCGTAAGAGGGATCGTAGATGGCGTCGTTGTGCCAGACCACCACGTGGTCGCCGAACTCGAACTGCGGCTGGTGCTTGCCCTGGCCGCGGATGTCGGTGTCGGGATCGATGTCGCAGCCGCGGTGGGTGTAGGGCGCGGCGGTGGCATGGCCGGCACGTCCGGTGAAGGCCTGCTTCGACACCAGGAAGCGCTGCGCGTAGTCGTTGGCGCCGTCGTGCGTGCGGCGCACGCAGGCCAGCCCGCGCGGCGCCGTGACGCCGTGCATGCGGTAGGTGTGCAGCAGCATGTCCTTCCAGCCGCCGCAGCGCGCCGTGGCAGCCGCGCTGCCGAGGATGTCGTGCGTGACCCACACGGTGTTGTTGGCCGCGGTGTTGGTGCCGGTGGCGTAGTAGGTGAGCCGCTTGCCGTCACCCTTGCGCACCAGGCCCTGCCCATCGCCCACGGTGGTCTTCAAGGGCTCGAAGGCGCCCGTGACCAGCGCATCCACCGTCTGCGCGCCGGCCGCGCCGCGGCAGGACATGTCCAGCAGCGTCAGGTACAGCCGCGCGTTGTTGTGCGGCGCGCCCAGCAGCACGTACAGCAGGTTGTCCGACTGCCCGATGGCCTGGTGCGGCGTGGCGTTGTCGGGCGTGTTCATGGTCCAGTCGATCGTCAGCCGGCCCGCGTCCACCTCGTTGGCCAGCGCCGCTGACGCGGTGGCCGTCGGAAAGCTCACGTACGCATCACCCGGGTTGACGGTGACGTCCTGTTCCCAGTCCATCGTCACGCCCCGGTGCACGGCCCGGCCCCGGATGCGCACGGTTTCGGTCTCGGTGGGCTGCTGCGTCACCTGGAAGTGGGCATTGAGCTGCACCGTCGAGCCGCGCACAAAGCACAAGGGCGACTGCCGGGTGGCCGCCGCCTGGTTCGCCGCCGGATCGGCGCGGCCGGGCCGCCAGCGCCGGTCGAAGGCCACGCCGATCTCGGCCACGCCATCGTTGCGGACCTCGTAGCCGCCGAAGTTCACCTGCACCAGGTCCAGCTTCGGCCACCGGCACACGCGTACTTTGACGGGAATGGACTTCGGGCACACCGTGCCCAGCACCACCGTGCCTGCGCGTTCCTCGGCCGTGGAATCCGCCGCCTTCGCCAGCGGCCAGGCCAGGTCCACCGCGCCCTCGCCCACCGTGCCCGAGCCCGCCACCCCGCCCTGCCACTGCAGGTGGCCGCGCACCCAGTCCTCGGCCGGGCTCACGGTGGCCACCAGGCGCGCCGGCGTGGCCGACTCGTAGGCCTTCCAGTGGCGCGTGCCCAGCACCTTCAAGCCCGGCGCGGCCACGTCCAGCAGGTCGACCACCTCCACCGGCACCGTCTTCTGCACGCCATCCAGCGTGGCCGACACATCCTGCCCGCTGCGCGTGGCGGTGCGCGAGACGACGGCCTCGTGCTTGTCGGCCTTGGCCGCGGCGCCGTCCCAGTCCAGCCCGCTCCAGGCGCTGCCGTCGTCGGGATCGGTGACCGCGGTGACGGTGATCTCGCACGCATCGTCCACCACCGCCCAGTGCCGGCCGGCATCCGGCGGCTCCGCGCCGCGCACTTCCAGCCGCAGCAGCGTGCGGCACTTGCCGACGATGTCGGGCGGGTCGCGGCTGTCGAGCTTCAGCGGTGCCATCGGCTCGTCCACATGCTCGGCCTGCACCACCACGAGCGCGCTGGCATCCTGCGGGACGGTGCGCTGCGGCGGCCGCTCCAGCACCTCCACCTCGTCCGCCCCCTCCAGCGAGCGCTTGATCGCGTCGACGTCGATCGTCCGTTCGTCGCGGCGCTCGGCCGGTTTGTCCCGCCGCGGCGGGGAGCTGCGGACCACCGGTTCGCGCCGGCGCTGCGGCACCGTCTGCTCGCCGCGTGCCACCTTGGGCTGCTTGCGGCGGCTGCTTCCGAGCGGGCAGCACATGCTCAGGCTTCCGTGGCCACGGCCAGCGACTGATCGATCTGCGCCAGCGCAGCGCGGTGCAGCAACTCGGCACGCTGCGGGGCCGGCCGGGACGACGCCAGCGCCTCGGCCACCCAGGGCCAGGCCGGATCCGCATCGGCATCGCAGCCCAGCATGAACGTCACGCAGGCCAGCAAGGCGGCGTCGCGCGAGCGGTGCAGTCCGTGCTGCCGCGCCTTGGCGGCCGCGCGGCGGGACCAGGCCACCAGGCCGTCCGCACCCGCGGCCGCGGCTTTTGCGGGATAGAGCCCGGTGATGCGCTGCGGCAGGTGGGCCCACAGCGCGGCGTCGTCGAAGGCATCGAACTCCGCCAGGTCGAGCGCCCGCAGCCGCAGCAGGGCCTTGCACAGGTGCTCGTTGCCTTCGCCGGCCACGCCGTCCAGGTGATCCAGCGCCATGGCATGCAGCGAGAAGATGCGGTGCGCCGCATCGTGCCGCGCATCACGCAGCAGCGTTGCCGGCACCCAGGGCAGCAGGGGATCGTCGTCGAAGCCGGCGCCCAGCATCAGCATCAGCGCCACGTACAGGTACAGCGCCTGCTCGCTGCGCCAGCCGTGGCGCGCCGCACGCTGCCGCCCCAGCCGCACCAGCCGGCACAGGCCGGGCTCCCCGAGGCGTTCGGCATCGGCCGCGAAGCCATCGGCCAGCGCCGACGCCACGCGGCGGTCGAAGCGTTGCATGGCTTCGTCGTGCAGCGCAGCCAGCTGCGAGTGGCGGATGATCAGCATGGTGTCCCTTCCGGCAGCCGCCGGCAGCGCTCTTTGACGTGTTCCCACCAGTGTTGGCGAGCGTGGCGCGGGGCACAAGCTCAATAAGTCACTTCACACGTGGCCGGCGGCGGCCCTCGGCATCGTCGCCTATCGGCGTCGCTGAGCGGCCGTCGGCCGATCGTGCAAAGCCCTTCAGGCCAGCGCGATGGGCGACACCCGCTTCAGCAGCGCATCCGCCAACGCATAGGCGGTGATGCGGGAAGTGCTGGGGTTGGCCGAGGCGCGCGCCTCGAAACGCATGGCGATGCGGCCGGTGCCGCCCTCGGCCTCCACCTCGTGCACGTTGGCCTGCAGATCCGGGTCGACCACCAGCTCCACCCGCGCCGCGTCCAGGCCCACGGTCGCCAGCGCGACCGCCGCGGCGACGTTGGCGTTCTTCGGGTACAGCGTGGCGGCCTCACGCGCGCTGCCGCTGAAGATGGGCGTTGGCACCTGCACGGCATCGAGGTCCAGCCGTTCGGCGGCCGGCGTGCCGCGCCAGGCCGCGGGCGGCTTGCTGCTGCGCAGCCGCACCCACTGCAGTCCGCCGCGGCGTGCGGCGGACAACACGTCCAGCCCGCCGATGGCGCCCGAAGTGAGCAGCAGCCGCCCACCACCCTGCCCGGCCGCGGCCAGCAGCCGCGCGTGCCGCCCGGGATCGGCCAAGGCGCCGACCGAGGCGATCAGCAGGTCGCGGCCGGCGCGCAGCAGTGCATCCGCCCACGCGTCCAGCGCGGCCGCGCCGGCGCACTCGACGACCAGGTCGGGCGCACCGGCCAACAGCGCCTCCAGCGTGGTCCACCGCGGCGGCAGTCCATCCCCACCGCCGGCGCAGGCCCCCGGCCGCACCAGCGCGCCGACGACCTGCACCTGATGCGGTTCTTCGGCCAGCACGTCGCACAACAGGCGACCGATGGCGCCCAGGCCGATCAGCGCGACGCGCAGCGGTGCCCGGGTGGTGGTTTCTTCCGGCATCGGACCCCTCGGGGCAGTGGCTTCGAAGCCGCGAGTGGACACGCTCCACCCAGCGGAACGCAAACGACAAAACGCCATGGACCCATCGCCGCGGCCACTGAATCCGCCGGCGCCGGCGCGGCGGCATCACGCCATCGCCATCCCCGTCGTCATGCCCTCCAGGCTGATGGCCAGCCGCAGGAAGCCCTTCAGCGCTTCCAGCGCGGCATTGGGCGGCGCGTTGCGCTTGTGGACGAGGCCCACCTCGATGGTGGGCAGCCCTTCCAGCAGCGGACGGGTCTCCACCTTCAGGCCTTCGCGCGACCACGGGCGGTACGACACGTCGCCCAGGATGGTGACGCAGCGGTTGTAGGCCACCATGCTGCGCACGGCTTCCAGGCTGGACGAGCGGAAGCGCACGTTCGGCTCCAGGCCCTGCAGCGCCCAGAAGGCGGCGGTGTTCTTGGGCACCTCGTCGACGTCCAGCAACGCATAGGGTTCGTTCTGCACGTCCACCAGCGAGACGGACTTTCGCTTCAGCAGCGGGTGGTCCGTGCCCGTCCACAGCTGGCGCCGCGAATGCGCCACCACCAGTGAATCCAGCTCGGTGGTGTTCTCCACGTTGGCCAGCCACAGCACGCCGGCATCCAGCTCGCCGTAGACGAGGGCCTGCTCCACCATGGGCCGCGGCATCTCGACCAGTTCGACGTCGATGCGCTCATACGCCTTCGAGAAGCGCACCATCGCCGGCACGATGTAGTGGCCCAGCATCAGGTGCGTGGCCCCGATGCGCAGGCGGCCGCTGGTGTGCCGGTCGGCCAGCATCGGCGAGCTCATCGCCGCGCTCACCGCCGTCATGATGTCCTGCGCATGCAGCAGGAAGCGGTGGCCTTCCGGCGTCAGCGACACGCCGCTGGCATGGCGCCGCTCGAACAAGGCCACGCCCAGCTCGTCCTCCAGCTCCCGCATCGCCGCCGTGATCGCGGTCTGCGTGACGTTGACGCGCGCCGCCGCGGTGGAGAACTGGCCGGACTGGGCCGCCGCGAGGAAGTAGCGAACCTGCTTGAGCGTGATCATCAAAGTTTTTCATGCATGGACCTGGAAGTTCCATTTTCTTTGTTCCGTGACGATCGGTAAATTGCACATCACCCCAGCAATTGCGAGGTACGGGCGATGGAATGCGCAGGATTCCGCGAATTGATGCACTGCACCAGGCATGTGCTGCACAGGGTCCGCGCATCGATCTCCGCAGGCTGGCCGGCCCTCGCGGCGTTGCTGCTGCCGCTGGCGGTGGCCGCCCAGGAACCAGTGGTCATCGGCCAGCTCGCCTCGTTGAGCAATCCAGTCACGCAGGTGATCGCCGGCGAATACCACGCGGGCCTGCAATTGGCGGTTCGCCACATCAATGCGATGGGCGGGGTGCAAGGCCGGCGGCTGGCGCTGGCGCTGCTGGACGACGAGTTCAATCCGGACAAGACGCTCGCGCTGGCACAGCAGTTGGTCGACCAGCATCGGGCCGTGGCGCTGGTCGGCGGCCTGGGCACGCAGACGACGATGCGGCTGATCACCGAACGCTTTCTGGAACGGCGCCAGATCGGCTGCTTTGCACCGCTCACGGGCCTGCCTGACGTGCTGTCGGCGGCCCACGTCTTTCCCATTCGCGCCAGCTTCAACGATGAAGTGAAGGCGATGTTCGCGCACGCCGCCAGCCTGGGCCGCAAGCGCGTGGCATTCATGTACTACCGGGCCGGCGCGGGCCCGGCGCTGTCGGCGCTGGTGCCTGCCTGGGCCGAGGCCGCGGGCATCGCGCTGGCGGCCAACGTGGGCTTCGCACAGGAACCCGCGCCGCAGCGCCAGCAGCAGGCGGTGGACGAGGCGGTGGCCGCGCTGGGCGGCACGGCGCCCGATGCCGTGGTGCTGATCGCCGTGGGGCCCGCGCATGCAAGCGCGGTGAAGGCACTGCGGGCGCGCTTCGGCGCCTGGCTGCCGGTGTACTCGCTGGGCCAGGTGAACACCCAGGACATGGTCCGCCTGGCCGGCGCCGAGAGTGCCCGCGGCGTGAGCCTGACGCAGGTGATGCCCTCGCCCGCCAGCGTGGACAAGAGGATCACCCGCGAATTCGCGGCCGACCGCCTGCGCTGGCATGCCGACATGCCCGGCACCTACGTCGCGCTGGAGGGCTACGTGGCCGGCCGCGTGCTGGGCGAGATCCTGGCCCGCGCCCGGCCGCTGACGCGCGAAGGCGTGCTCGCTGCCGCCAACGGCGCCGGCGAGCTGCAGGTGGCCGACTTCCGCGTGCGCTACAGCGAGCAGGCCCGCCTGTCCCTGCAGGCCGTCGACATGACCCTGGTCGACCGCGACGGACGCCTGCTGCGCTGAACCACCGCAACCGCCTCACCACCCCCCTCCGCCCCTCAACAGGACGATCCATGGCCGCACAGCACTTCACCAGCCGCGAGATGCTCGCCAGGCTGGTCTCCTTCGACACCACCTCCCACCGCTCCAACCTGCCCCTGATCGACTGGGTGCGCCACTACCTCGCCGGCCACGGCGTGAGCGCGCACGTGACGACGAACGACGAGGGCACCAAGGCCAACCTCTACGCCACGCTGGGGCCGGTGGACGAAGGCGGCATCTGCCTGCACGGCCACACCGACGTGGTGCCGGTGGACGGCCAGCAATGGCACACCGATCCCTTCACGCTCTCCGAGGCCGAAGGCCGCCTGTACGGCCGCGGCACCTGCGACATGAAGGGCTTTGCCGCCTGCGTGCTGGCGGCCGTGCCGATGTTCCTGGAACAGCGCCTGAAGACGCCCATCCACGTGGCGCTGAGCTATGACGAGGAAGTCGGCTGCCTCGGCACCCCGCGCATGATCCACACCTTCGGCCGCGAACTGCCGAAGCCGCGCATCGCGGTGGTGGGCGAGCCGACGATAATGCAGCCCCTGGTGGCCCACAAAGGCGTGCTCGCCCTGGTCACCGAAGTACGCGGCCAGCCTGCCCACTCCAGCGTGCCGCACTGCGGGGCCAGCGCCATCGAGGTGGCGGCGGAGTTGGTCAGCGAGCTGACCGAGTTCGGCGCCTTCCTGCGCCGCATGCGCTACCCCTACGCCATGGTGCCCAGCGGGCCGACCATCAACGTGGGCATGCTGCAGGGCGGCACCGCCCGCAACATCGTGGCCGAGCATGCCCGGCTGGTGTGGGAGATCCGCTTCCGCGACATCGACAACCCGGAAGAGCTGCTGGCGACCGCCGAACGCCGGGTGTCGGAGCGGCTGCATCGCGTCTTCGGCGCCGAAGCCGGCAAGGTGAACTGGCACACCCGCCTGGAAGCTCGCATTCCCGCCTTCGCGGCCGCCGAATCCAGCCGGGCGGTGACCCTGGTGCGCGAATGCGGCGCGGTCGGGGTGGCCACCGCCGCGCCCTACACGGCGGAGGCCGGCCAGTACGCCGAGGCCGGCGTCGACACCGTGCTGTGCGGCCCCGGAAGCATCGAGCAGGCGCACAAGGCCAATGAATTCGTGGCCGTGAGCCAGCTCGAATCCTGCAACCGCTTCCTCAGCCGCCTGAGCGACTGGGCGCAGCGCCACGTGCCGGCCGAGCTGCCCGGCGCGGCCTGAGCAAGGCACGGACGGCATTCGCCATGGTCACCTTCATCTTGCGACGCCTGCTCGCCGGTCTCCTCGTGCTGCTGACGGTGGGCTTCGTCTCGTTCTCGCTGTTCCAGTACGTGGGCGACCCGGTCACCAGCCTGCTCGGCCAGGACGCCACCGAACAGCAGCGCCGGGAATTGCGCACGGCATTGGGATTGGACAAGCCCGCCATCGTGCAATTCGGCCATTTCGTGCGCCATGCCGCGCAGGGCGAATTCGGGCTCAGCCTGTCGCAGGGCCGGCGTGTTTCCTCATTGCTGGCCGAACGATTGCCGGCCACGCTGGAACTGAGCCTTGCGGCGGCCGTCATCGCACTGGCGGTCGGCATCCCGATCGGGGTGTACGCCGCCTTGCGGCGCGGCAAGGCCGGCGCGCAGGCGGTGATGTTCCTGTCGCTGGCCGGCGTGTCGGTGCCCACCTTCCTGCTCGGCATCCTGCTGATCCTGCTCTTCGCGGTGGTGTGGAAGCTGCTGCCCAGCTTCGGCCGCGGCGAGGTGGTGCAGATCGGCTTCTGGTCGACCGGGCTGCTGACGGTGGACGGCTGGAAGCACCTGGTCCTGCCCGCGGTGACGCTGGCCGCCTTCCAGGTCAGCCTGCTGACCCGGCTGGTGCGCGCGGAAATGCTGGAGGTGCTGCGCACCGACTACATCAAGTTCGCCCGCGCCCGCGGCCTGGCCGACCGGGTGGTGCATTTCCGACATGCATTGCGCAATACGCTGGTGCCGGTCATCACCATCATGGGACTGCAATTGGGCGGTCTCATCGCATTCGCCATCATCACCGAATCGGTCTTCCAATGGCCGGGCCTGGGCCTGTTGTTCGTGCAGGCCATCGGCGTCTCGGACGTTCCGGTGATGGCCGCCTACCTCTGCATGGTGTCGCTCATCTTCGTCGTCATCAACCTGCTGGTGGACCTGCTTTACGTCGTCGTCGACCCGAGGCTTCGGGTGCTGGTGGCCAATGCCCGCTGAATCGGGCGCATTCCGTTCCATTCCCACAACGCGGAGACTTCCATGACCCTGCAGAGAACCCTGATCGGCGCCGCCCTGGCCGCCTGCGCCCTGGCGGCCCACGCCGTCACGCTGAAAGTGGCCAACCAGGGCGACGCCCAATCGATGGACCCGTATGCGCTGAACGAGGTGCTCACGCTCTCGCTCACCGGCAACATCTACGAGCCGCTGGTGGCGCGGGACAAGAACCTGCAGCTCACGCCCGGCCTGGCCACCGCCTGGCGCCGGCTGCGGCCCACGCTGTGGAGCTTCACGCTGCGCAAGGGCGTCACTTTCCATGACGGCACGCCCTTCACCGCCGACGACGTGGTGTTCTCCTTCAACCGCGCCAAGGGCGAGGGCTCGGACCTGGGCGGCATGGTGGGCGCCATCAAGGAAGTGCGGAAGATCGACGACCACCAGGTGGAGATCGAAACCAGCACGCCCGTGCCCATCCTGCCGGGCGTGATCACGCAGGTCTACATCATGAGCAGGAAGTGGTGCGAGGAGAACAAGGCCGAGCGCCCGGTGGACCGCCGCAAGGGCCTGGAGAACGCCGCATCGTTCAAGGCCAATGGCACCGGCCCCTACCGCCTGAAAGAGCGCCAGCCCGGCACGCGCACCGTCTTCGTTCGCAACGCCAGCTACTGGGGCAAGATCGAAGGCAACGTGGACGAGGTGATCTTCACCCCCATCAGCGCCGATGCCACCCGCGTGGCGGCCCTGCTGTCGGGTGACGTCGACCTGATGGAGCCCGTGCCGCTGCAGGACGTGGACCGGCTGAAGGCGGAGCCGAAGGTGAAGGTGATGCAAGGGCCCGAGCTGCGCACCATCTTCCTCGGCATGGACCAGAAGCGCGACGAGCTGCCCGCCTCCAGCGTGAAGGGCAAGAACCCCTTCAAGGACAAGCGCGTGCGCCAGGCCTTCTACCAGGCCATCGACGTGGAGGCCATCAAGACCCGCGTGATGCGCGGCGCCGCCACGCCGACGGCGCTGATGGTCGCCCCCGGCGTGAACGGCTTCGCGGCCGACATGAACAAGCGCCTGCCCCTCGACCCCGAGGCGGCCAAGAAGCTGCTGGCCGAGGCCGGCTACCCCAATGGATTCACGATCGGCATGAACTGCTCGAACGACCGCTACGTGAACGACGCGGCCATCTGCCAGGCCGTGGCCGCCAACCTGGCGCGCGTGGGGGTGAAGGTGAACCTGAGCGTCGAAAGCAAGATCACCTATTTCCCCCGCATCCTGAAGCGTGAATCGCCGTTCTATCTGCTGGGCTGGACGCCGAACACCTACGACGCGCACAACACGCTGTTCTCGCTGGTGCACACGCCCGAAGGGCCGGCCGGCACCTTCAACCTGGGCAGCTATGCCAATCCCAAGGTGGACGAGCTGATCACCAAGATCCAGAGCGAGATCGATCAAGAGTCGCGCCTGGCACAGATCCGCGAGGCGATGAAGCTGCACCAGGACGACATCGGCCACATCCCGCTGCACCAGCAGGCCCTGGCCTGGGCCAGCAAGAAGAACGTGGACGTGGTGCAGCTGGCGGACAACTTCATGTTGTTCAAGTACGCCACCGTCAAGCCCTGACCCGCCCTTTGGTGACCCGGCGCCCGCGGCAGCAGCCGCGGGTTGCGCCGCCGCATGGAGAAACCCTGATGAACCCACCCAGCGCCGCGGCCGCCCGGCCGCCGCTTTCCACCACGGCCGCGGGCCTTCGTTCAGGCCCGCGCCCCGGCTGGCTCGCCCGCCTGCTCGACAGCGACATCGGCCACAGCTTCACCCATTCGCCAATGGCGATGGCCGCCGTGCTGATCGGCCTGGCCTGCCTCGGTGGCGCGCTGCTGGCGGACTGGGTGGCGCCCCACACCCCCTTCGACCTGGCGACGATCGACCTGAACGACTCCAGGCTGCCACCGGCCTGGATGGACGGCGGGCGGCCCAGCTACCTGCTGGGCACCGACGACCAGGGGCGCGACATCCTCTCGGCGCTGATGTATGGCGCGCGCATCTCGCTCCTGGTCGGGCTGGCGTCGGTGCTGCTGTCCATGCTGATGGGCGTGACGCTCGGCCTGCTGGCCGGATTCCTGGGCGGCCAGGTCGATGCGATCGTCATGCGCGTCTGCGACGTCATGCTGTCGTTTCCGGCCATCCTGGTCGCGCTGCTGATCGACGGCATCGGCAAGGCCGTGTTTCCCGACGCCAGCGAAACCCTGGCCTTCGGCGTGCTGATTGCCGCCATTGCGATGACGGGCTGGGTGCAGTACGCGCGCACGGTGCGCGGATCCACGCTGGTGGAACGGGAGAAGGAATACGTGCAGGCCGCTCGCGTCATCGGCGTGCCGGCGCTGCGCATCATGCGCCGCCACGTGCTGCCCAACGTGCTGGGGCCGGTGATGGTGCTGGCCACCATCCAGGTCGCCACCGCCATCATCACCGAGGCCACCCTGTCCTTCCTGGGCGTGGGCGTGCCGCCCACCTCGCCTTCGCTCGGCACGCTGATCCGCACCGGCAATGCATTCCTGTTCTCCGGGCTGTGGTGGATCGTCGTCTTCCCCGGCGGCATGTTGGTGCTGATCGCGCTGAGCGTGAACCTCTTCGGCGACTGGCTGCGCGACGCGCTGAACCCCCGCCTGCAGTGAGCACCCAGACCATGACCCAAGCCTTGCTCGAAGTGCGCCAGCTGTGCGTTGAATTCCCCACGCGGCGCGGCACCCTGCGTGCGCTGGACCAGGTGTCGTTCGACATCGGTGCCGGCGAAATCCTCGGCGTGGTGGGCGAATCCGGCGCCGGCAAATCGCTGACCGGCGCCGCCATCATCGGCCTGCTGGAGCCCCCGGGACGCGTGGCCGGCGGCGAGATCCGGCTGGACGGCCAGCGCATCGACAACCTGGATGCCCTGGCCCTGCGCCGCCTGCGCGGCCGGCACATCGGCGCCATCTTCCAGGACCCGCTCACCTCGCTGAACCCGCTCTTCACCGTGGGCGAGCAGCTGGTGGAAACCATCCGCGCGCACCTGCCGCTCTCGCCCGCGCAGGCGCGTGAACGCGCCATTCAGCTGTTAGCGGAAACCGGCATTCCGGCGCCGGAAGCCCGCCTGGCCCAATACCCGCACCAGTTTTCGGGCGGCATGCGGCAGCGCGTGGTGATTGCGCTGGCGCTGGCCGGAGAGCCGCGGCTGATCGTGGCCGACGAGCCGACCACCGCGCTGGACGTGTCGGTGCAGGCGCAGATCATCGGGCTGCTGAAACGCGTCTGCCGGCAGCACGGCGCGGCGGTGATGCTGGTAACGCACGACATGGGCGTCATCGCCGAGACCTGCCACCGCGTGGCGGTGATGTATGCCGGCCGCGTGGCCGAGATCGGGCCGGTGGCCGACATCATCCACCACCCGCAGCACCCCTACACCCGCGGCCTGATGGGCTCCATTCCCTCGATGGACGAGGACCGCGACCGGTTGCTGCAGGTGGATGGCGCCATGCCCCGCCTGACCGCCATGCCGTCCGGCTGCGCCTTCCATCCACGCTGCGCCCGCGCCTTCGACCGCTGCAGCGCCGAGCGCCCCGACCTGCTGCCCACCGGCGGCACCCACGCCGCCTGCTGGCTGCACGCCCCCGTCCTCCGGAGAGCCGCATGACCACCGCCGTGCAACACGCCCGCCCCGCGCCGGTCCGGCACGAAGCGCCCGCCCCGCAGCCCGCGCTGGTGCAGGTGGACGACCTGGGCAAGACCTTCGACGTCTCCGCCCCCTGGCTCACCCGCGTCATCGAGCGCCTGCCGCGCCGGCAGGTGCATGCGGTGGACGGCGTCAGCTTCCAGATTGCGCGCGGCAGCACGCTGGCGCTGGTGGGTGAATCCGGTTGCGGCAAGAGCACCGTGGCGCGCCTGCTGATGGGCCTGTACACGCCCGACCGCGGCCACATCCGCATTGCCGGCCAGGACAGCGCCGGCCCGGCCCGCACGCGCGCGGCCCAGGCCTTGCGGCGGCGCATGCAGATGATCTTCCAGGACCCCTACGCCAGCCTGAACCCGCGCTGGCGCGTGCGCGACATCGTTGCGGAGCCGCTGCTGGAACACCGCCTGCTGCCAGGCCGCGCCGCGCTGGAAGAGCGCGTGGGCCAGCTGCTGCAGGCGGTGGGCCTGGCGGCGGCCGACATGCAGAAGTTTCCGCACCAGTTCTCCGGCGGCCAGCGGCAGCGCATTTCCATTGCACGCGCACTGGCCACGGGCCCGGAGTTCCTGGTGTGCGACGAGCCCACGTCGGCACTGGACGTGTCCGTGCAGGCCCAGGTGCTGAACCTGATGAAGGACCTGCAGCAGCGCCAGTGCCTGACCTACCTGTTCATCTCCCACAACCTGGCGGTGGTGCGCCACGTCAGCGACCAGGTGGGCGTGATGTACCTGGGCCGGCTGGTGGAACTGGCGGACAAGCACACGCTGTTCTCCAATCCCCGGCATCCCTACACCCGGATGCTGCTGGACGCCATTCCGGACGTGCAGATGAGCGGCCGCCAGCGCACGCCCGTGCAGGGCGAGGTGCCCAACCCGCTGAACCCGCCCAGCGGCTGCGCCTTCCATCCCCGCTGTTCACTGGCCACCGACCGCTGCCGGAGCGAGCGTCCGCCATTGCTGACGTTTCAGGGCATTCGCGTGGCCTGCCATGCAGTGGCCGAGGGCCGGCACTGAGCTTGGCCCACACCATTGACAGGAGGCCTGTGCGATGGACGCGAGCGTGTTCGACCTGTTCAGGATCGGCATCGGCCCCTCCAGCCCGCACACGGTGGGTCCGATGAAGGCGGCGCGGATGTTCGTCGAGCGCCTGCGGCGCGAAGGCATGCTGCGGCGCGTAGCCCGCATCAAGGCCGAGCTGTACGGCTCCCTTGGATCGACCGGCAAGGGACACGGCAGCGATACCGCGATCGTGCTGGGCCTGGCAGGCCACGAACCCGACGACGGCCGGCACACCCCGTTGCTGCGTGAACCGCCCAGCGGCTGCCCGCTGCCCTTCCACAGCGCGGAAGACCTGCTGCACGCCACAGGCCGCGAAGGCTGCACCATCGCCCAGGTGATGCTTGCCCACGAACGCTGCCTGCGCGACAACGCAGACATCGACCGCGGCCTGCTGAACATCTGGCACGTGATGCAAGACTGCGTGCGCCGCGGCTGCATGAACGAAGGCGTGCTGCCCGGCGACTTTCGCGTCCGGCGCCGCGCGCCGGCATTGCACCGCAGGCTGCTGGCCGCGGGCCCCCGGACCGATGACCCCCTGCTGGTGGTGGACTGGGTGACGCTGTATGCGCTGGCCGTGAACGAAGAGAACGCCGCCGGCGGCCGGGTGGTGACCGCTCCCACCAACGGCGTGGCCGGCATCGTGCCCGCGGTGCTCCACTACTACCGCCACTTCGTCCCCGGGGCCGACGATGCCGGCATCGTCGACTTCCTGCTAACGGCCGGGGCGATCGGCCTTCTGTACGGGGAGAACGCATCCATCTCCGATGCCGACCTCGGCAGCCGGGGCGAGATCGGCGTGGCCTGCTCGATGGCGGCCGCCGGCCTGGCCGCCGTGCTGGGCGGCACACCCGACCAGGTGGAGAACGCAGCGGAGATCGCGATGGAACACCACCTGGGCCTCACCTGCGACCCCGTCGGCGGGCCGGTGCAGATCGCCTGCATCGAGCGCAATGCCGTTGCATCGGTCAAGGCCATCAGCGCCGCACGCATGGCGCTGTTCGGCGACGGCACGCACCACGTCAGCCTGGACCAGGTGATCAAGACGATGCGCGAAACGGGCGTCGACCTGACGACCCGGCACAAGCAGGTCGCGCGCGTCGGCTTGGTGGCGAATACCGATGCGCGCTGAGGGGGCTCGTCGATGCGCGACGCCGGGTGCCGCCGGCACCGGGCGGCTCAGAACATCAGGCGCTCGTTCCGGGCTTTGCCATGGATGATTCCCGTTTCAGGACGCTTGCCCATGCCGGGCTGATGGCGCCGTCAGCCGAAAACAGGCACCTCCTGCGCGTTGAAAAGGAAAAGGATGCCATTGCGCTGGTTCCTGACGCCCGGTATTGGTCTGATCATCCAGCGCGCCGCCGATTGCATCAGATGGGCTTCGGCGCCGTCGCGGAGAACATTCGTGTCGCCGCAGCAGCGGACGGACTTGCAGCGCGGGTGACGTGGCCCGGTGCCACCGAGGCAGCGCAATGGACCGGGCGCATCACGCTGGCTCCGGCCGAAGCCGGGGGAGCGCGCGATGCGGCCTTGGCAAGGGCAATCCCGCTGCGATGCACCAATCGCACGCTGTCGCTCCGGGGGCCGGCCGTCCCGCCCGCGCAGCGGGAGGCGTTCCATGACGCGCTCACCTCGTTGCCGGGGATCGGCATCTTCTGGCCCGCTGCCGTTTCGGCGCGCAGGCGCCTGTACCGGGTCCTGCATTGCGCCGAGTCCGCGCGCTTCTCCAATCCAGTCCTCCATCGCGAGTTGTTCTCGGGCATCCGCTTCGATGCGGGCTGGAACGCATCGACGGCGGAGGGCATCCCTCCCGGCGCACTGCAGGTGGAGCGGGGCGCGCGCACGGCATTCGCGCAATTGCGGCATTGGCCGGTGGCGAATCTCGTGCGTCGCTTCGGGCTGCATCATTTGATCGGCATGCGCGCCGCATTGCTGCCATTCATGCTCAGTCCGGACATTGTCGTGGTGACCTGCAGCAGCGACAGCTCGGATTCGTGGTGCCGGGCGGGGCAGGCGCTCCAGCGGCTGTGGCTGATGGCAACGACGGCGGGTTACGCAGTCCAGCCCGCGGCCGCCGCGGCTCTCTACGTGGCCGAGGGTTTCCCCGGCGTTCCCGCCGAACTGCAACGGAAGCTGTCGCGCGAGTGGGCACGACTGATAGGCCACCAGAGGAAGCCCTGCATTCTTCTGCGCATCGGCCATGCCGCCGTTCCACCGATACGGGCTGCGCGGCCCGCCCTCGATCGCTTCATCCATGATCCGGCAGACCCTGGCAACGCGTGGCGCGGCGAAGGCACGCTGGCGCCGCCACCGACCGACTAACCGCAGCTGCCGCCCGGCCCGGCCTGGCTGGGCTGCATGCGTGCGATCACCGAGCGCGCGGAGCACCTGAAGCTGATCGACCCGCGCCACGCGCCCTTCGTCGCGCCGCGGCGCAGCCCGGCCAGTGGCTGCGAGCCGAAAGCCATCCTGAAGCCGGTCGAGCGCTACCGCACGCATCGAGCCCGTCCGCCATGGCCGCCCATGACACCCGTGGCGCGCAGGAAGCAGCCGGCCCGATGCAGCCGGCGCACGAAACCCGCGTGCGATTATTCAAGCGTGACCGCCACGCCCACCCCACGCCGCGCCACCTGCACCCGCTGCCTGCGCCCGCAGGCCACCTGCCTGTGCGCGCTGGTGCGGCCCACCGCCCACCGCACCCAGGTGCTGGTGCTGCAGCACCCGCAGGAACAGCGCCAGGCCAAGAACAGCGTGGCCCTGCTGCGCCTGTCATTGGCGCAATGCGAGGTGGTGGTCGGCGAACACTTCGCACCCGCGGCGCTGCAAGCCCTGCTGCATCGCCCCGGCCGGCACACCCGGCTGCTGTACCCGGACGTGCCCGCCGCGCCCGCGCTGCCCGCGCCACCCGTTCCTGATGCCACGGCGGACATGCCGCTGCGGCTGGTGGTGCTGGACGCCACCTGGCGCAAGAGCCTGCGCATGCTGCTGGAGCACCCCACCCTGGCCGCGCTGCCGCGGCTGGCGCTGGACGCGCCCGAGCCGACCCGCTACCGCGCCATCCGCGCGGCGCGGCGGGCCGACCAGGTCTCGACCCTGGAAGCCACCGTGCAGGCCCTGGCGATGCTGGAGGGGCCGTCGTTCGACGCCGCGCCGCTGCTCGACGCCTTCGGCCACTTCGTCACCGGCGTGGCGGCCTGGCAGCGGCCCCCTGCGTCCTCCCGCGATGCGACGGCGCAGCACCATCGGTGAGCCGGGAGAGCGCTTGTCGAATCGGCGCGGCTTCGATCGTCGTGCCTGTATCAACCACCGGGAGATCCCCCCATGAGAACCTGCCTGAGCGCCATCGCGCTGATGCTGGCGGCATCGGCCGCCGGCGCCGCACCCACCGCCTACGCCATCGACCCCACCCACACCTTCCCCAGCTTCGAGGCCGACCACATGGGCATCTCGGTGTGGCGCGGCAAGTTCAACAAGAGCAGCGGCAAGGTGCTGTACGACAAGGCCGCCGGCACCGGCAGCGTGGAGATCGTGACCGAACTGGCCAGCATCGACTTCGGCATGGACGCGCTGTCCGCCTGGGCACGCGGCAAGGACTTCTTCAACGTGAAGAAGCATCCCCGCGCGGTCTTCAAGGGCAGCCTGCAGTCCCCGGTGAACGGCGTGCCGACCCAGCTGGTGGGCGAGCTGACCATGCATGGCGTGACCCGCCCGCTGACGCTGAGCGTCCACTCGCTGAAGTGCGTCCCCCACCCGATGCTCAAGCGCGACTACTGCGGCGCCGACGCCAGCGGCAGCTTCAATCGCGACGACTTCGGCCTGGGCGCGGGCAAGGAGTACGGCTTCAAGATGAACGTGGATCTGCGGATCCAGGTGGAGGCGATTGCGCAGCCGTGATGCAAGAGCCGGCGGCGCCGGCATTGCGGTCGCCAAGCGGTCATTGCGGGCCGACCTCAAGCCGGCGCATGCCTCTCTCAGGCACCGGCCAACGCACCCCTCGACGCCGGCCGCCGAAACAGCAGCCCGACAGCGAACAGCCCGGCCGCGGCGAGACCGATGTCCGGTGGCACGTCCAGCAGGAAGGCGGCCTGGCCACCGATCAATGACCAGACGATAGGCGCGCTCAAGGCCCACTTGGCGGCACGCCCGGAAGCCAGCGTGAGCAGGCCGATGGTGAAGATGGTGGTGGGACAGGGCAGGCCGAACGTGGGCAGGTCCGGATACGCATGGCCGGCCAACGTAGCCCAGGCCGGATAGACCACCAGCGCGAACACGACGAGGACCGCAGCCATCGCGGAACGCGCATTGACACCGACCTCGAATACCAGTCGCCGTTTGACGACCCCCACCCAGGCCAACACGGCGGCCCCGATCATGGAAATGGCAGCGAATGCGTAGGCCAGTGGATTGATCGACGTGAAGAAGGTCAGGTGATAGGCGATGCCGGTCCAGGCCCAGAGAAACGCAAGGATGCTGGACACCACCACGCCCGCCCAGGGACGCCACAACAGCAGCACGGCCATCGCAATGACGGCGAGCAGCACCAGAAGGTACTGCGCGGGCCACAGGGCCTCGTTGTACTGGCGGATGACCGAGAAGAACTGGTCAGTCGTGAATGGGAGTTGCATCCGGACCGGCGGAGGCATCGGGCCTTCGGCGGAAGCTGACTTTGGGGCAGTGCGCCGCACCAGGGCTTGACGGGGCGCAAGTCGCGGCGGGTTGTGGCGTCCGCCCTTGGTGATCACATCTCCAGGGCGTCAGCGCATCAACTGAGGCCTGAATGTCTCTTGATGACCGAGCGCCAAAGCGATCGGCACCATCAGCGGTCGCGCGGACCTGGTCATGTTTCTTGACAGGGCTGCCCCGACTTCGATGCTTCGCCCGGAAGCTCTGGGCGGCGCCTGATGACACCAAGCGCGTGAAGTACGCGGCAAGGACGCTCTGCTCCCCGTTGTGGGGTCGCGCCCAAGTCGCGGCCGGACGCGGCGACCATGGGAATATTCCACTCCGACCGCCCCCCATTCGCGCCGGCGTTCGCGCTAGTATCCAAAAGTAAACAAGCACAGGTGAGGGGCCATGGACGCTCGCTTGAGGATCCTATGGGCGCTGGCCGGCATAGCGCCGATGGCGGCGCAGGCTCATTCAGGCGGTCTCGACAAGTATGGCTGCCACCGGAACAGCAGGACCGGGGATTACCACTGCCACGGCACGACTCCGCCGCCACCGCCACCACCGCCTCCACCACCGCCGCCGCCTCCTCCCAACACGACACCAACGGTGACGCTGATTGGTCCGACCTCGGGTTCTCAGTTTGCGGCGCCGGCCAACATCATCATCGACGCGTCCGCCGCTGACTTGGACGGTTCCATCGCCAAGGTCACCTTCTACGCGGGCAGCACGGTGCTGGCCACCGACTTCACCGCGCCGTTCTCCTTCGCTTGGCAGAACGTGGCATCTGGGACCTACAACCTTCGTGCTGTTGCCACCGACAACCAGGGGGCAACAGGTTCATCATCGACGATCACAGTAGTCGTCGCACCACCGCCACCGCCACCGCCACCGCCACCGCCACCACCGGCGCCGGCACCGGCGCCAGCGCCACCTCCACCATCCCCCGCAGAACCGCCAGACGTTGCGACGAAGCCCGAGCCATCCCAGCTAAAGTGCTCGTCCGTTACTCTTGTCTCCCTCCTGGACGGAGACACGATCCGAGTTTCGGCGGCGGGCAAGGTTGAGACGGTCCGAATCAGCCAAATCGACGCCCCGGAACGCAGTCAGTCCTTCGGCCTGGAGGCAACGTCCTGCCTCGCAAGCTTCCTCGCGAGGGGCTCCATTCGAGTGTGCAGGGACGGCACGGACACATACGGCCGGACCATCGCTGAGGTCTTCGCTGGCGGTGTTGCCGTTGGGGAAGGCATGGTCCGGCAAGGATGTGCCTGGGCCTATCGCAAGTACTTGGGGGCCGACAGTCCGCTGCCTGCGCTTGAGCATGCGGCGAGGCTGGCCAGGCTGGGTCTTTGGGCACAGGCTGCTGCCGTCGAGCCTTGGCTGTACCGTTCTGGGACGTCACCGGTCCCCTACAACACGATCACCGGGCAGACCGTGGTGAGGGTGACGACGTCGAATCTGGCCGCTGTGCACGACCGGGTCTTCGACTGGGCGGAACACAGGTATCCCGACCTCCTCACGAGCGGATCCGGCAACCAAGCGCTGCCTGACGGGACGATCTATCGCTGCTACGCGACGAACATCTGCGTGGGATATAGGGCGGGGAGATTCCTGTTCTATGACGGAAGCGCAGTGCAGGACGTCGGGAGCGAAGCGCAGCTCCTTGAACTGGCTGCGGCTCAGGGGTTCTAGGCTTTGGCAGGTGCTGACGGCAAGCACGAGGACGCAACTGTTGAGCGGGAAATCCCAGCCCTCCGTACAACGGTCGACGGCCGTCAACAGGCGCTTTGCAGCGTTTGGAGTCGGTCGCGAGCAGCGGCCCTACTCACGCTGACTGGCACGAAGCAGTCAGCGGGCCATCGCGAGGCGATTGATCCGCGCACTTGATTTCATAGTCATTTAGCCACTTGTTGCTGTCCTGCAATTCAGAGTACACCGCCGTTCGGCTCAAGGGCGCGTCTTTTGCAACAAGACAAAATCGGAAGTTCCGGATTTGCGACGTTGGCGCAATTTAAATAGGAAGTTGTGCCAGCAACCCCGCGGAGGCAAGCGCTACACCACCTTTTTCCCATAGGAGACAATCTTGTCAAGGATAGCGTGACTAGCAGGAGAACTGTCGGCCGGCGCGAAATTTGTAGGCGCCTTGCCGACAGCATTGACACTCGTGCCAAGGAAAAATATCTGATTGTCGATCCGTAGGTTGCGATCATGCAGATCAGTTGGGTCAACCTGGATCAGGTTAAAGTCCGAGAACTCGTGCGCGGCCAACTTGGCCATGGGTTGAACCTGCTGGACCCCGAATCCAGCGCCTCCTACCGCCGAAGCCTTTCCGGCCGTTGTGATGAGGCGCACAGAAACGGATCGATCTACACCTCTCAAGTAGAGAGGAAAGAAGTCCTCCGTGAGGTAGCGGTCAAAATAGTGAATCCTGGACCGTGCCGTCGATACAGTATCCCGAATACTCAAACAGGCGCTGAACGGGGTCCGTTCTTCGAATAGCTTTGCGTCCCAAACGATTGGGAGCGTATCCATAGCAGCGATCGTCTCTTGCTCCACCTTCTTAAGTTGTTCCTTCAAGTAGGCACGCTTCTTCGAGTCGTCGATGTGGGGCTCGTCCGCCATGCCTCCGAGGGTGGCGAAGAAGTTCGACGTCGACCTGAGGATATTGTCGAGTTCGCGATCAAAATCGACGCCTTCAACGCGACAGAATTTCCGAGCTTCTACCCGCCACGGCTCAAGATCGGCCCTGTAGCTAGCAGCTGCCACACGATACTCCACGGGTGTCGGCGCAGTCGGAGCGTTTGCTAGGTCGTGCGCCTTCGCGAGCAGCCGCCCTAGTAGAAGCACAAGCTGGGTACGTTCCGCGGCCTTGTCTTGCTGCGCCATGGTTGAAGCCCTTGTCCTCGTTCATTGATGCCTGGATTGTCGCCGGCGAAGGTGTCATCGTGACCCGTGCACTACTGGATAGGCGATCGCATTGGGACCGGTCTTGCACTCCCGGTGACGGTGCGCCAGCGGCGTCCGTTGCAGAGGCGCTGTGGCGGAGGCGCGTTTAGGCGTTTAAGGTTCGGGGCTGTTTTCCCCAGTTGCTGAGCGCGAGGACCTCTGCCCAAGCCTTGGCCTATGGTCGCCAAGGTCGAGCGAACGCCGACGCTCAAGCCGGTGGCACCTATCGTCAGCATTCAGCCTCCTACGCCCAACCGGGGCCGCGCACGACGAACCAACGAGCTGGCGGCAGAGCAGACGCCGGGAACTCAAAGGCGGTCGCACGCCGGCCTCACTATCATCTGGTTTGATGATAGGGGTTTCCCGATCATCCGGACGACTCTGCGCAACCGCCGAACAGCGGCTGCGCAGCGGGAGCAGTCCGCCATGATCAGACGCACGTACGTCACCTCACTGACAACATCTAGTCCCTGGCGTGAGGGATCCGAGAAGGTAGCGGTCGCTCCCCTCGCGATCAGGGAAACCCCCGACGAATCACAGTGAACTATCACACTCGCTCCAGCCCAACCCGTTTGGCAGAGTTACCTTGGCGCGCGTGCTTCGGTGGTACGGCCCACCCGCTGGTAGACCGGAAAGAAGGGTCGGGAGAGGGAGCGCAACTTGAAAAAGATCGATCTGCATATCCATACTGTCAAGACGATCAGCGATCGCGAATTCGAGTTCAGCATCGACACCTTCAAGCGGTACGTTATCGAAGCAAAGCTCGATGCGGTCGCTGTCACAAACCACGATGTCTTCGACGCAGAGCAGTTTCGACTGATTAAGGAAGCGCTGCCCATCGTCGTGTTCCCTGGCATTGAGATCAACGTCGACGCCTGCCACGTCCTTGTGATTGCGAGGCCGGCAGATGTTGACGACTTCAGGGCGAAGACCGCCGAGGTGTCCCGGCGTATAAGCAATATTGGCGACAGCATCTCCGTCAGCGAATTGATCTCAGTCTTCGGCGACTTGAGCAGCTACCTTGTCATTCCTCACTACGACAAACGACCTGCAATAGCCGGCGAAACGCTTGAAGGGCTTAGGCCACATATCACCGCAGGGGAGGTAGACAGCCCAAAGAAGTTCGTCCGGAACGTCAAGGATGCAAGCAAGCTTGTTCCGGTCCTCTTCAGCGACTCGCGAATGGCCGCTGACTTTGCGTCGCTTCCTACACGACAGACTTTTGTTGATTGCGGCGACATAACGCTTGAGGCACTGAAAGCTTGCCTGAAGGACAAGGCGAAAGTGACGCTGTCGGAGCGCGACGGCAATAAGCTCTGGCAGGTGTTTGACGACGGGCAGCAGCTCTCGACCGGCCTCAACGTCATAATCGGTGCACGGTCATCAGGGAAGAGCTATACGCTCGATCGAATCTCCAACGAAGTTAAGAACGCCAAGTACATTAGGCAGTTCCAACTAGTTCAGCACGACCCGATGGACGATGAGCGTGAGTTCGCGACCAGCGTCGAGCGTAAACGTAGCATGGTGATGGATCAGCATCTCGCGGGCCTGAAACGGGTACTTGATGGCGTGGTCAAGATTGATTTGTCGGCGAATGGGCGCCGGGTAGACGAGTACATCAACACGCTTCTGCGGTCCGCTGAGGAGACGGACAAGCGCGATGCGTTTTCCAATGCGGCATTGTTCGATGAAGTCGACTTCTTCATCGAGAATCCCGAAAATTTGGAAAAACTAATCCGGTCCGTTCAGCATCTCATTGAAAACATCGAGCACCGGCCAGTCATCGAGAAGCACGTGGAGCGGGCGGCGCTCAAGCGACTAGCGTGCGAACTCATTGAGCTGTTTCGCACGCAAGTTGCAGAAGGAGCAAGAAGGAGGATCGTCAACGAGCTGGTTAAAAACATCAAGCAAGGGCTCAGCTTTCACACGTCTGCCTCTCAAGTTCAGGATGTGGATCTTTATGCTGTGGCGCTAGACAGAAAGAAGGTTGCCCGATTCTCCGAGATCGTCAAATCAATTCGCAAAGAGAGGGTTGTATCGGAGGAGGCGCTGCAGGGCTTCAAAATTGAAGTCAAATGCGAGCCGTTTTCAGGAGCCGGTGAAATAAAAGCGGCCAGCAGGACGCGAGCGGCGTTTGGCGACGCCTTCAAGAAGTACCAGGATCCCTACGCATATCTGTGTGAGCTAAGAAAGATTGAGGATGTCGCGCCTGCCGAGTACTACAAACTGTTCGCCAAGGTCAGCTGTCGCATTTTGAACAAGGATGGATACGTAGTCTCAGGAGGAGAACGCTCAGAGTTCAGACTTCTACAGGAGATCGCCGATGCCCGCAATCACGATTTGTTGTTGATCGACGAGCCAGAGTCCTCGTTCGACAACCTCTTCCTCAAGAGTGAAGTGAATCAAATTTTAAAGAGCATCTCCGAGACGATGCCGGTGGTCGTGGTGACGCACAACAGCACAGTGGGTGCATCGATCGGGGCGGACTACCTGCTCTTCACAACCAAAACCATTGAGAACGGTGAGACTCGATACCGCATCTTCTCGGGCCATCCCACGGACAAGACCATGAAGTCTGTGGACGGGAAGACAATTGCAAGCTACGAAACGCTGTTGGACTCGCTCGAGGCGGGTGTGCTGACGTACGAGAAGCGGAAGGGGGCGTATGAAGCTCTTAAGGATCGCTGAAAACCAGGGGCAGTTCTTGGCGGCAGACGGTTCGTATGTCGCCGTCGATAGGATCACGAAGGAGGATCTTCTCCGGCTGGTCGGTCTAGCCATCGATGAAGAGGCGGCTGAGTTTGACGAGTTCGATGGGGAAGCGATAAAAAACCATGCACACAAGGTAATTTACAGAGGCGTCGGCCTCAAGCTTGAGGACTTGCGCAAGCGCCGTAAACAGTTTATCGATGAGGCTGCCCGGCTCTTCTTCGACGAGTACGAGGCCTATCGCAGTTGACATTGGGGCGCTGCATGGGAGCTTTCGGAAAGTGTCAGCTTCTGCGTCTCCAGCGAAAACGAAAGTGATCGGCACCTGCCAATTCAAATGAGACGACGGACGCCGTTCGCTTTCTGACCGTCTGCTTATGACGAGACCTGTCGCTCGGGGGTCGGCTCTCGGTGGCAGCCGTCAGTCTGAACCGGCCAATCAGCCGCCAGCGACCTCAATAGTTCCAGCACTTCTCCTTCCGCGTTCGCCGCGAGCGGGCTCAATTCTTTCCAGGTCTGCCGGACGCCGACCTGCGGGTTTGCGAGCAATCGGCATTGCACCTGCAGCGCCATATGCCACTTGACAACGACCAATTCGGAGCGTGACAGCAATCCCTCCCCGCCAAGCCTCATCCGAGTCGGCTGCGTTCCAACCGAAGCTCAGCACCCGCCGCAACGTCATCGAACACCGAATCCAGTTCCTCGAAGACATCCCAACGGTCAACGCCCTTCCGGAGCGCCACGTCGTCCACGATGCGCAGTTCCAACGCCGGCTCGCGCTTGCCTTTCCACAGCTTGTCAGCCAGGGCGACCGAGCGCTCTTCAAAGCAAACATCCGCCGCCTGCCATGCCGCATGGGAGACGCAGCAGCGCGCCACCCGCGGATGGACGCCGTGGGCCAGCATCAGCGCCTCTCCCGCGGGCTCGTGCCGAGCGCCGGGGCCGTCGAGTTCTTCGGGATGCAGGATCTTTCCGGCATCGTGAACGGCCACGCCGAGTTCGATCAGTTGCTCATCGAAGTGGATGCCGAGGTCCTTGTAGGCCTGGATCAGCAGATCCGCCGCCTCGCCGACCAGCTGCACGTGCACGATGAGCCGGTCCGGCGCCCCCAGTTCCCGCAGCAGTCGGAGGGCATCATGCCGGTCCTTCAGCACGGCGGACCTCCGGAACGGCTTTGCTGATCGGCAGGTCCACCAGGGGAATCGCCCCCTGGGCGCGCCTGCAGGGCCGCATGCAGCGCCGCGAGCGCATCCACCGCATGCCTGCCCCAATGAATGCGGTGCAGGAATGACCAATGCCACAGCGCATCGGCCACCTGGCCGCAGTCGTGAAGGACGCACCCGGCCTTGACGTCCTTGTAGACGTCGAGCAAGTCGTCGTGGAGGTCGCCGATGCCGGGCTCTTCCGTGCTGGTGGGGTCCAGATCGAGCACCGCCCTGTAGAAGTGGCCGCTGAACGGCGCCAGCTTGCGTTCGGCCCGCGCCAGATCGGCTCGCGGCAACTCCGGCAGCCCTTCCGCGTTCGCCGCTGGGGTCTCGGGCAATGCCAGTGCTGCCGCATGCAGCCGGGCCAGCCAGACGGCCGCCCTGCGGTCTGCGCTCGATGCTGGGGGCTCGCCTTCGCACCAGTCACAGAAGCCGGCAGCGCATTCGCAAAAGGCTGCGATGGACTCGTCTGCCGCGATCGTCACCGCACGATCCAGCTGAACAGCAGGCCCGCCACCAGCGAGAACAGGCCGAAATAGCCGATCACCAGCGCGGCCACGTTCAGGCCGTGGCCCGGGGTGTTGCGGTCGGTCCGGGCCAGGTGCGCGCACACCACCCCGGGCAAGGCGGTGAGCGGGCCCAGCGTGAACGAGAGGGACGACAGGAAGAATGCGGCTTTCACCATCGGGGGCAGGTGATTGCCCGGCCCCCGCCCGCCACGTGCCAGCGATTGGTTGGCCCAGCGGATGACGAACAGGGAAAGCACGATGTTCGCGGCCAGCAGCGCCAGCGTGAGCGGCCACAGCAGCAGCATCAGGACGGCGACGACCTTCAGCATCTCCAGCGGCCCATCGCCGATCGTGCCCAGCGTGGACGCCGCTGCATTGGCGCTCCAGGCCAAGGCCGCCAACAAGCCTCCGAGCCCGCAGGCGCCGCGGAGCAGTCGCATTCGATTCATCGGTGAACACAGAGCCAGTTGGCGGCCTGCCGGGTGTGGTGATGGGGCATCGTAGCCCTGCGGCCGTGCCGGTGCGCTGCGGCCGCCGCGACACGCTGCCCAGCGCCCACCAGAACCGCGGGCACTGGCTGGCTGCTCCGGCCCATGATCGGCAGCGAATGGCCGCTTCTTCAGCGACCTGCTGCACGGCCCTGCTCAGTCTCCCCCGCCCAGCAACATGCGCTCTGCCGCGCTGGCCACCTGTTCGCTCAAGGCCGGTGAATTCACGGCCCGCGCCAGGGTGACGGCGCCCACCAGCGACGACAGTGCGGCAAAGGCCGCGCCCAATTCCCGCGGCGCGGCCGGCGAGTCCGGGCCGTCGACCACGGTCTGCGCGACCTCCAGCAACCCGGTCTCGAAGGCTTCGCGCGAGGCTGGGTCTGCACGCGCCACTTCCGGCGACAGGCTTTGCAGCGTGCAGCTGTCGCCGAGCTCGCAGGTGCGCTTGACGCTGAGGTAGAAGCGCACGAACTCGGGCCACCACGCCGGGCCGTGTTCGGCCTGGAAATACTGCACGCCGATCTTGAGGCCGGCCAGGCCCTGCGCAACCGCTTCCCGGAACGCGTCGGCCTTGGAGCCGAAGTGCACGTAGAACGCGCCGGAGGTCACGCCCGCCTGCTTGGCGAGCCCATCGACACCGATGCCCCCGAACCCACCCTGCCGAAAGCCGCGCCCCGCGGCGTCGGCAATGCGCTGGCGGGTCTGCTGCTTCTGTTCGTGGCGGGACATGGGCGTGGATGCGTTCGGGATTGCACGATTGTAGTTGACGGCATAACGGTCGTTATGCAAACTTGGATAACGGTCGTTATGTCGACGACCGGCAACCCGAGAAAGCCGATCGATGCCACTGACCCTGACCCTCACCGAAGGCGTCTTGCCCGCAGGAACCGAACAAGAGGTCTTCACCCGCTTGTGCCAGGCCATGTTGAAGTGGCACGGCCTGCCGGACAACGCGGCGCTGCTGCCGAACGTGGTGGGCAGCATCCACGTCATGCCCTTGGCCAGCACCTTCTCCGGCCTGCAGCCTGCACCGGTGGCCTTCGTCGAGTGGAAGATGCCGGGCTTTGCCTTCGCCACGCGTGAGATCCAGCAGGGCTACGTGGCCGAGGCCACCGCCATCGTGCATGAGGCCTCGGGCGGCCGGCAGCCCAAGGAGCGCATCTGGGTCAACGTGGTGCACGCGGTCGATGGCGCGTGGGGCATCGCCGGCCAGGCGCTGAGCAATGCGCAGTTGGCCGCGCCCGCGGCAGCCCACTGAGGCGCGCATCCCGATGCAGCTCTCCAACTACCTGTTCTTCACGGTGCAGTGCGAAGAAGCGCTGGCCTTCTACACCGCCTGCGGCCTGGGCCGGGTGACGGACCTGCTGCGCCACGGAGAAGGCGTCGTGCCCTTGCACGACGACAGCCTGCGCGGCCGCATCCTGCACGCCCGGTTCGAAGGGCCGGGCATCCTGTTCCATGCCTCGGACAACCACGATGCCGAGCCGATGCGCGGATCAGCGCATCTGCTGGAGATGGACGGGACGGCAGAGACCCGCCGCTTGTTCGATCGCCCGGCCGAAGGCGGTCGGGTCACCACGCCCTTGGCCATCCAGCCCTGGGGCGCCTTTTACGGCAAGCTGACCGACCGTTTCGGCGTGCAATGGATGCTCAGCTGCAGCCCGGCCACCTGAACTTCGGGGAAGGTCTTGGCGAACACCGCACCCGCCCGCGCCCGGAGGCGGCCGTGCTTGGATGAGGGCCACGCGCCCTCACGCCGGCAAGCGCACCTGCCGCGGCGTGGCCCCGAAGGACTTCTTCATCAGCCGCCGCAGCGCGGTCGCATCGCCATAACCCACACGATGAGCGACCTCTTCCACCGACAGGCCGCTGCCTTCCAGCAGCGCCCGCGCGCTGGCCAGGCGCACCGACTGGATCAGCGCCAGCGGTGACCGGCCGCTGGCCGCGCGCACCTGGCGGGCCAGGGTGCGGGGCGACATCGCCAGCGCATCGGCCAGGGCCTGCACGCTGGGCGGTTCGGGCAGGCGGGCGCGCACCTCGGCTTCCACGCGCGCCAGCAGTTCGTGGCCGGCGTGCAGGATGGCGGGCTCGATGTAGGGGCTCTGGTGCTGGCGGCCGTCGATCAGCATCACCCGCGCCAGCGCCTCGGCCAGCGGCTGGCCCAGGCGGCGGCGCAGCAGCCACAGCATCAGGTCGGCCTGCGCCAGCGCGGCGCCGGCGGTGAACACCGGGCCGTCCTCGATCACCATGCGCGCCTCGTCGACGCGCGCTTGCGGCGCCAGCTCGCGCAGCAAGGGGGCCAGCCACCAGGCGATGGTGGCGCGGCGGCCGTCCAGCAGGCCCGCGCCGGCCAGCAGCAGCACGCCCGAGCAGGAAGCCGCCACGCTGGCGCCGCGCTGCCGGGCGCGGCGCAGCATCTGCATCGCGGCCTGCGCATGCGGCTGGGCCAGCAGCTCACGGCCGCGCCCGGCATTGGTGACGCCCACGCCGGGCACGATCCAGGTGGGCTGCCCGGCCGGCAGGCGCCGCGGCAGCGCGCGCGCCGGCACCGTCATGCCGTTGCTGAGCGGCACCTGCCCGGGCGTGGGCGACACCACCTGCCAGCGCGGCGCCGGCAGGCCATGGCGCGGCGCCAGCAGCGCGGCGGCGGACAGCAGGTCCAGCGTGGCCGCGGTGCTCGTCGAATGGGCGCCGGGCAGCACCAGCACGATGAAGTCGTCCATGGCCGAATTCGCTCGAAAGATGACGGATCGGACACTGTAGCGCGGCGCCGCGCGGCACTCCAATGCAGGTATCCACCGTCCGTGACCAACCCCCTTGCGCACCATGAACGATCCCGTCGTCATCGTCTCCGCCGCCCGCACCCCCGTGGGCGCCCTGCTCGGCGAACTGTCGTCGCTGCCCGCGTGGCAGCTGGGCGCCGTCGCCATCGCCGCCGCGGTGCAGCGCGCCGGCGTGCCGCGCGACGCCATCGACGAGGTGCTGATGGGCAACGTGCTCACCGCCGGCCAGGGGCAGGCGCCGGCGCGCCAGGCCGCGCGGCGCGCCGGCCTGCCCGACGCCACCGGCGCCGTCACGCTGAACAAGGTGTGCGGCAGCGGCATGCGCGCGGTGATGCTGGCGCACGACATGCTGCTGGCCGGCAGCGCCGAGGTGCTGGTGGCCGGCGGCATGGAAAGCATGAGCCAGGCACCGCACCTGGCCGCCGTGCGCGCGGGCGTGAAAGCCGGCGCCACCACGCTCTTCGACCACATGACGCTGGACGGCCTGGAAGATGCCTACGAGCACGGCAAGCCGATGGGCTTGTTCGGCGAGCAGTGCGCCGCCAGGTACGGCATGAGCCGAGAGGCGCTGGACCGCTTCGCGATCGCGTCGATCGAACGCTCGCGCGCGGCGGCCGACAGTGGCCGCTTCGATTGGGAGTTGGCAGCCGTGGCCACGTCCGGCAGCACCGGCGTGCTGCGCGACGAGCGGCCCGCGAAGCTGAAGCCCGAGAAGGTGCCGGCGCTGAAACCCGCCTTCAAGGCCGATGGCGTGATCACCGCGGCCAGTTCGTCGGCCAATGCCGATGGCGCGGCGGCGATGCTGCTGATGCGCGAATCCACCGCGCGCCGCATGGGCGCCGAACCGCTGGCCCGCGTTGCCGGCCATGCGGTGCATGCGCAGGACCCGGCCTGGTTCACCACCGCGCCGGTGGGCGCGGTGCACCGGCTGCTGAAGCGCACCGGCTGGCGCGCCGGCGACGTCGACCTGTGGGAAGTGAACGAGGCCTTCGCCGCGGTGCCGATGGCGGTGATGCAGGAGCACGGCGTGCCGCATGAACGCGTCAACGTTCACGGCGGCGCCTGCGCCATCGGCCACCCGATCGGCGCCTCCGGCGCGCGCGTGCTGGTGACGCTGCTGGGTGCGCTGCGCGCGCAGGGCCTGCGGCGCGGCATCGCCACGCTGTGCATCGGCGGTGGCGAAGCGACCGCGGTGGCCATCGAGCGGCTGTAGGCCGGGGCGAGGGGCGGCTGCTCGGGGCCGCCCACGGCTGCCGGCCAGGTGGGCGACAACGCCGGCCTGGCCGCGTTTTTCATGAATTAGGTCGCGGTGCTGCCGAGGCGCAATGCGCTCCCCGCGCTGCGGTCTTGTGGCGCGGCTCGCCCAACCCTTCGACTATCATCGAAATATGGAAGAAGCCGACGTCGTGCGTTCATTGGCCGCCCTGGCGCAAGCCATGCGGCTGCAGGTGTTTCGCCGGCTGGTGGTCAGCGGCCCCGAGGGCATGACGCCGGGGTTGCTGGCCGAGCAGCTCGACGTGCCGGCCGCCACGCTGTCCTTTCATCTGAAGGAGCTGATGAACGCGGGCCTCGTGACGCAGGAGCGGGCCGGGCGCAACCTGATCTACCGCGCCGCCTTCGACCGCATGAACGCGCTGCTGGCCTACCTGACCGCCAACTGCTGCCAGGGCCAGCCCTGCCTCGAGGCCACCTCTTCCAGCTGCCGCTGCTGAACCCCATGAGCACCAAGGTCCTGATCCTCTGCACCCACAACTCCGCCCGCAGCGTCCTCGCCGAGGGCATGCTCAACCACTGGGCCCGGCGCCTGGGCAAGGACGTGCGCGCCTTCAGCGCCGGCAGCGCGCCCAGCGGCCGCCTGAATCCGCTGGCGCTGCAAGCGCTGGCCCAGGCCGGCATCGACACCAGCGGCTACCGCAGCAAGAGCTGGGACGAGTTCACCGGCAGCGCCGCAGCGGCGATGCGCATCGTCATCACCGTGTGCGACAGCGCGGCGGCCGAGCAGTGCCCGCACTGGCCCGGCAGCCCGGTGAAGGTGCATTGGGGCTACCCGGACCCGTCCAACGCGCCGGGCGGCGACGAAGGCCGGCGCATCGCGTTCGAGCTGACGCGTGAAGCGATCGGCTACCGCATGCTGCAGCTGCTGCAGCTGCCGCTCGAATCGCTGGGCGACGCCGAACTGCAGCAGGCGCTGAACCAGATCGCGAAGAGCTGAACGATGGACCTGCCACGCAAAGTCGCCGGCGAGGCGCTGGGCACCGCGCTGCTGCTGGCCGTCGTGATCGGCTCGGGGCTGATGGCCGAGCGCCTGTCCGGCGGCAACGTCGCCCTCGCGCTGCTGGCCAACACGCTGGCCACCGTGGGCGGCCTGTACGTGCTGATCGAGGTGTTCGGCCCGATCAGCGGCGCGCATTTCAATCCCGCGGTCAGCGCCGTGATGGCCTGGCGCGGCGAATTGCCGAAGGCCGCGCTGCTGCCCTACGTAGCGGCGCAGCTGCTGGGGGCGATGCTGGGCGCCTGGCTGGCGCATGCGATGTTCGACCTGCCGCTGCTGCAGTGGTCCGGCAAGCTGCGCACGGGCACGGGGCAATGGATCGCCGAAGCGGTGGCCACGGCCGGACTGCTGCTGGTGATCCTGCGCGCGCCCGCCGGCCGGGCCCCGGCGATGGTGGCGGCCTACATCGGCGCGGCCTACTGGTTCACCGCCTCCACCTCGTTCGCCAACCCCGCGGCGGCCTTCGGCCGCATGTTCAGCGACAGCTTCGCCGGCATCGCACCGGCCAGCGCGCCGGGGTTCATGCTGGCGGAGTTCGCCGGCGCCGCGCTGGGCCTGGCCATCCACCGCGCCTTCGAGCCGCGCCTGCACCCTGCCGGGCATCCGAACGTCATCGAGGCCTCGGGCGCGAGCGATGCGGACGCCGGCGGGCGGTAGGCCGGCTGCAGTCGCCCACGGCGTCCGCGCGCGCCGGCTGCCAGCCGTGGTTGGTTGCTGTTGACAACCAACTCGCGGGCACCTAGAGTCCGCAATCAGTTGCTATACACAACGACATGAGCGATTCCTCCAGCTCCGCCGGTGAACTGCTGCGTGAGGTGGCCCGGCTCTATTCACGCGCCCAGCGCGTGGTGGCGGACTGCTGCAACACCACCAGCACCCAGTGCCACATCCTCACCGAGCTGGGCCGTTCCGGCCCCTTGCCGATGGGTGAGCTGGGCACGCGGCTGCTGCTGGAAAAAAGCTGGATCAGCCGTGCGGTGGAAAGCCTGGCGGAGCTGGACCTCGTCAGCAAGCAGCCGAACCCGGCGGACGCGCGCAGCTGGATCGTCACCCTCACCGCCGCGGGCAAGCGCCGCGTGAAGGAACTCAACACCACGCTGGACCGGCATGCCGAAGAGCTGCTGGGCTCGCTCGGCGAGCGCGAGCGCCAGCAGGTGAACGAGGCGCTGCTCACCGTGCTGCAGCTGCTGCGGCAGGACCGCATCGCCACCTGCTGCCTGCCGGCGCCGGAGCGCAAGGAAGCCATCGTCGCGCCGCCGGTGTCCACTCGGCGGCGCCCCTGAACACCGGCGGCCGGGAGCGGCCGCTTTTTGTCGACCAAATGGTTGCTATCCACAACCGAACGGAAAGAAGGACATCACCATGTCGCTGAACCAGGTCTCCCTTCGCCAAGCCGGCGCGGCCGATTGGCCCGCCATCGCCGCGCTGCTGCAGGCCCACCGGTTGCCGCTGGACGGTGCGCAGGCGCACCTGGGCACCTTTTTGCTCGCGGTGCAGGGGCAGGAAGTGGTCGGCGTGGCCGGTGCCGAGGTGCACGGCGACGCCGCGCTGCTGCGCTCGGTCGCCGTCGCGCCCGGGCTGCAATCACGGGGCATCGGCGCGCTGCTGGTCGGCACGATGATCGACCAGGCACGCCGCCGCGGCATCCAGCGGCTCTTCCTGCTGACGACCACCGCGGCCGCGTACTTCGCGCGGCATGGATTCGAGCCGGCGGACCGCGCATCCGTGCCCGCGGCGCTGCAGCGTTCGGCCGAGTTCCAGGGCGCCTGCCCGGCCAGCGCCACGCTGATGGTCGCCGCCCTGGCCGAGCCGGCCGCGGCCGCGGAACCGGCGCTGCCGGTGGCGGTGATCGGCGCCGGCCCGGTGGGGCTGGCGGCCGCCGCGCGGCTGATCGAACGCGGCATCGAGCCGCTGATCCTGGAGGCCGGCGAGTCGATCGGCGCCAACCTGCGGGACTACGGGCACGTGCGGCTGTTCTCGCCCTGGCGCTACAACATCGACGCGGCCATGGCCGCGCTGCTGGCGCCCACCGGCTGGCAGGCCCCGCCGGACGATGAGCTGCCGCTGGCCGGCGCCATCGTCGACCGCGTGCTGCGGCCCTTTGCCGCGCTGCCGCAGGTGGCGCCCCACCTGCACCTGCGCACCCGCGTCAGCGCCATCAGCCGCGAGGGCTTCGACAAGGTGAAGACGGCCGGCCGCGCGCAGGCGCCCTTCGTGATCCGCGCGCTGCGCGACGGCCAGGCGCTGGTGTTCAGGGCGCGCGCGGTGATCGATGCCAGCGGCACCTGGGCCACGCCGAACCCGCTGGGGGCCGACGGCCTGCCGGCCTTGGGCGAGCGCGAGCAGGCCGACCGGATCGTCTACGGCATCCCCGACGTGCTGGGCCGCGACCGCGCCCGCTACGCCGGCCGGCGCACGCTGGTGGTCGGCGCCGGGCACTCGGCCGCGAATGCGCTGCTCGGCCTGGCCGAACTGGCCCGCGGCGCGCCGGGCACGCGCCTGGCCTGGTCGGTGCGCACCCCCACGCTGCAGCGGGTGTTCGGCGGCGGCGCGGCCGATGCCCTGCCCGCGCGCGGCCAGCTCGGCAGCGACCTGAAGGCGCTGCGCGACAGCGGGGCGCTGGAGTTCTTCAGCGGCCTGCGCATCACCGCGCTGCGGCGTGAGGGCGAGGCGATGGTGGTCGATGGCCTCGATGCCGCAGGCCGCCGCATCAGCGTGCCCGGCATCGACCAGATCATCTGCGCCACCGGGCAGCGGCCCGACCTGTCGCTGGCATCGGAGCTGCGGCTGAAGCTGGACCCCTGGCTGGAATCGACCGAGGCCCTGGGCCCGCTGATCGACCCCAACCTGCACAGCTGCGGCACCGTGCGGCCGCACGGCCACCGCGAGCTGTCGCACCCGGAGCCGGGCTTCTACACGGTCGGCGTCAAGTCCTACGGCCGCGCACCGACCTTCCTGATGGCCACGGGCTTCGAGCAGGCACGCTCGGTGGTGGCCGCGATCGCCGGCGACCTGGCGGCGGCGGACCGGGTGGAGCTGGACCTGCCGCAGACCGGCGTGTGCAGCATCGGCGGCAGCGCGACCGAGGGCATCGGCGATGGCGGCTGCTGCGGCGGCCCGGCCCAGGCCGACGCCACGGCCTGCTGTGCGCTGGACGAGGCGAAGAAGGCCGAAGGCGCCGGTGGATGCGGATGCAGCAGCGGTGGCGCGGACACGCGGCCCGCGGCCGCGCCGGCACGAGTGACTGCGACCGCTGCGGGCACTCCGGGCACTCCGGGCGCTGCGGGCACTGCGGGCACTGGTGCCATTGGGGCGACCGGATCCACTGCGACCGCCGCGACCCCCTCGCCCACCGCACGCCCCGCGGCCGCCGCGCGCTGCTGCGGCTGACGTGGCGCTCGGACGCTCCGGCACCGTGGCCGCGCTGGGCACGGCGCAGACGCTGGCCTGGGCCTCGTCGTACTACCTGCCGGCGATGCTGGCCACGCCGATGGCGCGTGACCTGGGGGTCCCGCCGCCGACGGTGTTCGCCGCGTTCTCGACCGCGCTGGTGGTGTCCGCGCTGCTCGGGCCGCGTGCCGGCCGCGCCATCGATGCGTTAGGCGGCCGGCCGGTGCTGATGCTCAGCAGCCTGGTCTTCGCGCTCGGCCTGGCCGGGCTGGGCCTGGCGCGCGGGCCGGCCGGGCTGTTCGCGGCCTGGGCGCTGATCGGCATCGCGATGGGCGGCGGGCTGTACGAGGCGGCCTTCGCCGCGCTGGTGCGGCTGCATGGGCAGGACGCGCGCGGCAGCATCACCGGCATCACGCTGGTGGCGGGCTTCGCCAGCACCGTGGGCTGGCCACTGTCCAGCCTGCTCGAAGCGCAGGTGGGCTGGCGCGGGGCCTGCTTCGCCTGGGCGGCGCTGCACCTGGTGCTGGGCCTGCCATTGAACGCCCAGCTGCCGCGCGCCGGGCCGCTGCAGGCGGCCGCGGTGCCGGCCGCGGCAGGGGCGGCCGACCCGGGCACGGCATCGCCGCTGCGCGCCACGCTGGTGCTGTCCTTCGTCTTCGCCGCCACCTGGTTCATCAGCACCGCCATGGCCGCTCATCTTCCGCGCTTGCTGCAGGCCGCCGGCGCCTCGCTGGCCGGGGCGGTGCTGGTCGGCGCGCTGATCGGGCCGGCGCAGGTGGGCGCGCGGCTGCTGGAATTCGGGCTGCTGCGGCGCTTTCATCCGCTGCTGTCGGCCCGGCTGGCGGCGGCGCTGCACCCGATCGGCGCGGTGCTGCTGGCTCTCGCCGGCGCACCGGCCGCCGCCGCCTTCGGACTGCTGCATGGCGCGGGCAACGGCATCCTCACCATCGCCAAGGGCACCTTGCCGCTCGCCATCTTCGGGCCGCGGGGCTATGGCCACCGGCAGGGGCTGCTGATGGTGCCGGCACGGGTGCTGCAGGCGGCCTCGCCCTGGCTGTTCGGCATCGCGCTGGACCGCTGGGGCACGGGCGCGCTGTGGCTCTCGGCGACGGTGGGCGGGCTCGCCTGGCTGGCGCTGCTGGCCTTGCCGCGCGGCGGCGCGGCCACGGCCGGCAGCCCCCCGCAGCGGCCGGGCTGATGGCCGCCCGCGCCGGCAGGTTGACGCTTCAGTGCCCGCGTGGGCGGGACGCGCCGCCGGCCAGCGGCTGCCAGTGGTTGTCGAGCCGGATGCCGGGCGCGATCGGCTCGCGCGACAGCTGGAGCCGGTCGCCGCCGCGGCCCCAGCGAAGCAGCGCGCCCTCGCCACCGGCCAGCACCACCACGCCCTGCGCCGCGAGCGGGCAGGCCTGGGCCAGCGGCAGGCGCCGCAGCCAGCGGCCATCGCGGTCGAAAGCCACCGCGGCCCCGGCCCGCGGTGCGCTGAGGACGAAGCCTTGCGGCACGGCCAGCACGTCGCCCGCATAACCCGCCAGAGGCTCGGCCATGTCCGCCAGGCGCAGCGCGCCGCCGTCGAACAGCGCCAGCACCGGCGCCGCGGCGCGCTCGGCCGCGTCGTCGTGCTCGGCCTGCAGCGCGATGGCCAGCCGGTCGCCCTGCCAGGCCAGGTGGCGCAGGGACAGGCGGCGGTCGGCCAGCCGCCACTGGCCCAGCAGGCGGCCCGTGCGCGCATCGAGCTGCACCAGCGAGGAATCCATGCGGTCCAGGTCCAGCTTCGTGCGGCCGGTCTCGGGCCGGGTGGCGATGCCGCCGTTGGCCACCCACAGCGTGCCGTCGGCCGCGAAGCGCAGGTCGTGCGGATCGACGCCGCCCGAGGGCCAGGCCGCCAGCACGGCGAGGCTGCGCGCATCACGCACGACGACGCGGCCTTCGCCGCCCTCGTGCTCGGTTTCGGTGGTGTACAGCCAGCGGCCGCGGCGCCGCGCATGGCCGTTGAAGCTGCGCCCGCCCTCGGTCCAGTGCCAGCGCGCCGCCCCGGTCGACGGCTGCCAGCGCACCAGCCAGTCCCCCGGCCGCCGGGCCACCGCGAGCAGGCTGCCCTCGGGCTCGACGACGATGCCATGCGCGCGGGTCGGCACGGCCAGCGCGGCGGCGGGGCGCCAGCCGCCGTCCCCCTGCGGGGCGAGCACGCCGAGGTGCGCGCCTTCGGGCGTGTCCCAGGCGGCGGCCAGGCGCGGCGGCGAAAGCGGCTGGGGCTTAAACGGCTGCGGCGGCGCATCCGCGGCCACGGCGGCCGGCACCACCCAGGGCAGCGCCGCCACCGGTGCCAGCAGAAGCCGCCTGCGCCGCATCGTCAGTCGCCGTCCGAATCCGAGAAGCCGATCGACACCTTCAGCGCCGGTGCCACGTCGTCCTCCAGCTGGCGCTTCAGCGCGGCCAGCTCACGCGTGGGCCGCGCCAGCGTCTGCGGCCGCTCGGGCGCGGCGTCCTGCAGGGCCTGGCCGCTGCGCTGCACGGCGGCGCGCAGGCCATCGGCCAGCGGGTTCAGGCCGCGGCCGCGCAGGTAGGCCTCCAGCGACACCGGCGCCCCGGGCGCGGTGCCGTCGAACACCGCCAGCGTGCGCAGCGCCTGCCAGCGCGCGGCCCAGGCCGCGGCGGTGGCGCCGGAGGCCGCGCGCGGAAACTGCCGCTTGCCCTCCTTCAGCGGCTTGTCGATCTGCGTCCAGCGCAGCGCCTCCACCGCGCCGATGAACTGGTTCAGCAGCTCGCCGAAGGCGGCGGGTTGCGCGTCGGCGCTCCATTCAGGCGTTAGCGCGAAAGCCGTGGCCAGCGCCGCGGCTTCGTCAGCCACGTCCGCCGCGGCACGCCGCGTGAACGCGCAGGCGGCGGAACCGGGCGCCGGCACGGACGACCACAGCAGCCATTCCAGCGCCGGCAAGCCCTTGGCGGGGCCGCCGACCAGCGCCATGTCCGCCGCGCCTTCGCGCACCGCGCGCTGGATCGAGGCGGGCCGGGTCGGCACGAAATCGATGCGGCGCGCCGAGCGCCGTTCGACCAGCGGCCCGATCGGCACCGCGTTCAGCCGCTCCCACGCCGTCATCGCGGCGGTCCAGGCCCGGCGCGCGGCGGCCAGGCCGTCTTCGGCGCAGTGGCCGCGCAGTGCGTCCTGCAGCGTGTTGGCGGCCTGCTGGAAGTCCTTGGCGCGCGGCACATACCAGCGCTCGTACAGCGCGCGCAGGTAGGCGTCGGCGCTCACCAGCGGCACCGGCACGCGGCGCCAGTCGGGCTGCGCGTGGGCGACACCGGCCGTGGCGGCCCACGCTGCCCAACCGGCCGACCCGACCGGCCCTGCCCACCCGGCCGACCCGGCCCAGACGGCAGCGGCCGTCCGCAGCAGGCCGCGCCGCCGCGTCACAGCGACTCCACGAAGCGCACCAGCGCCTCGCGCTCGGCCTTGTTCATCCGCAGCACCTGCTGCTTCGATGCCTGCGCCTCGCCGCCGTGCCACAGCACCGCCTCCAGCACGCCGCGGGCGCGGCCGTCGTGCAGCAGCCGCAGGTGGCCGTTGACCTCCTTGATGCGGCCGATGCCCCACAGCGGCGGCGTCTTCCATTGCCGGCCGCTGGCGGCAAAGTCGGGCCGGCCATCGGCCAGGCCGTCGCCCATGTCGTGCAGCAGCAGGTCGGTGTAGGGCCAGATGCGCTGGCCGGACAAGGCCTTGCTGGTCAGGCGCGGAAACGGCCCTTCGGCGGTGACGTAGCTGGGCCGGTGGCAGCTGGCGCACTGCGCCTGCATGAAGAGCCGCTGGCCCCGCAGCACCTGCGCACTGCCCGGGTCGCGGCGCGCCGGCGGGGCGAGCGTGGCCTGGTAGAAGACCACCTGGCCGAGCGTCTGCTCGTCGATCTCCGGCGCGCGGCCGCTGGCGCCGCGCGGGGCGGCGCGGCAGTCGGCCTGCGCGGGCGTGCAGGCCTCGTCGGGGAAGCGCGGCGAGGTGATGCCCATGTCGCCCAGGAAGGCGCCGGCGGTCTGGTGGGCCAGCGTGGCGACGTTGGCCTTCCAGCCGAAGCGGCCGATCATCGTCTTCTCGGCAAAGGCATCCCAGACGCGGTTGGGCTGGCCCTTGACCGGCCCCGGGGCCGCGGCCTGTTCCTGCGCATTGCGTTCGATCTCCGCGGCGGGAATCGCCTCCAGCAGGCCCACGCCCGGCAGCTGCGGCGCGATGCGCGGGCTGACCAGCACCTCCGGCGCCATCGGCCCGTAGGCCAGCCTGGCCAGCGTGTACTGCGGTGCCTGCAGCGTGTAGGGCGTGCCGTCCGCGAAGCGGCCGGTGACCGAACGGTGGCGGATCTTCACCTCGCCCTCGGGCCGCACGCCCTGCACCGCGGCGTTGTTCAGCTGGTCGCCGTACACCGGCTCCGGCTTTGGCCCGCCGCGCTCGTTGGTGCCGGGCACCGACAGCCGCATCAGCAGCGCGACCGGCTGCTCGTGCAGGCCCTTGTGGAAGTCCGGCGGCGCGCCGCGCCCGTCCTGCACGTGGCAGCCGCCGCAGGACCGCGCGATGAAGTGCGGCCCCAGGCCGTCGCGCGCCTGGGTGGACGACGGGGCCTCGACCCAGTTGCGGCGGAAGAAGGAGTTGCCGATCGCGAAGCGCGAGCGCTCGCCGTCGGGCAGGTTCGCCGCCGGCAGCGAGAAGGCGTTGCGGCCGTCGACGTGGACGGTGGTCGCGCCGCCGGGCAGGTCGCTGCCATCGTCGGTGGCCAGGGCCGCGTGCAGCGTGGCGGCGCTGCCGGCGGCCAGCAGCAGGGCCAGGGCGGCGCGCTTCACTCGGGCTGCACCAGCGTGAGCCGGGTGATGCCCACCGCGTTGGCCGCGCTCACCAGCGCCTGGCTCTGCTTCACCAGGCTGTCGATCACCGCCCGCACGCGGGCACGGCCGGGGGCATCGGCACCGCCGACGATCTCGCGGTCGAAAGGCGGCTGGATGGCGTTGGCGGCGGTGACCGAGGCGGCCAGCTGCGCCGACACGCGCTCGGCCAGCGCCGCATCCTTCAGCGCGACGAGATCACGCGGGCCTGGCCCCTGAAGTACGCGGCCATCGGGGCGCTTGTAGCGGCCGAGCCAGACGTTCTCGATGCCCAGCGCGTTGGCCACCACGTCGCGGTGGGTGTTGTCGGAGAAGCAGGAATGCTCGTCTTCCTGGTCCTGGCTGGCCAGGGCCACCTCCAGCCGCTCGCCGGCCAGTTCCCCGCGCGACAGCGAGCCCAGGCCGACGAAGAGCTTGCGCAGCGATTCGTGGCCGCCACGCACGAAGCGGGCGCGGTAGTTGGACGCCCCGGGCGCCCAGGCCTTGGCGAGCGAGCCCAGGTCGTCCACCAGCAGTTCCGTCACCACAGCCAAGTACTGGCGCCGGCGGTCGGCATTGGGCGCCTTGCCGTCGACGAAATCCTCGACGCCGCGGTCGCCCGGGCCCTGCTCGTTCAGGTCCTGGCCCCACAGCAGGAATTCGATCGCGTGCCAGCCGGTGGCGATGTTCTCCTCGCCGCCACGCTCGTTCAGCGCCGCCAGCGCCTTCTTCGTGATCGGCTGCTTGCGCTGGTTGATGAGGCCGGCGGTCGGCTGACCCTTGACGCCGTCGACGAAGGCCTCGTCCATCGGCCAGGCATTGAGGCGGCCTTCCGGGCCCTTCGCGTCGTCGATCGGGCCGCCGTAGAAGCGGTAGGCCTCGGTCTGGCCGTAGACCTCGCGCGCATCCCGCCAGGCCTGCCGCGCGGCCTGCAGCCCGGCGGCCGAGGGCTGCGCGACGAAGCCGGCGATGGCCCGGCGCAGCGCCTGCGCGGCGGCCAGCGTGTCCGCGTAGCTGGCGTGCACCAGGTTCGCGTGGTGCTCGAGCACCGCCGGCACGGTGGCCGGCGCCTGCGCGACGGCAGCGGGAACGGACGCGGCCAGGGCGGCGGCGAGCAGCAGGGTCTTCATCGGGGGTGGGTGCATCGTCATTGCACCTCGGATTCTAAACGCGAATCGTTCTCAATAATCTCAGGCCTACCCCAGCCACCGGAGGGCTGCCGCGCCCTTCTTGGGCTCCTCTCTTGGGCTCCTCTCTTGGGCTCCTCTCTTGGGCTCCTCTCTTGGGCTCCTCTCT
>CAMLJY010000033.1 GCA_946480465.1 uncultured Burkholderiales bacterium | reverse complement strand
CTCATGCCAGGGGCGCCAGCGGCACCAGCGCACCCGCCGCGACGATGGGCAGGCGGATGCGGGACGGGTGCGAGCGCGACAGGTGCAGCGCATTCGTCGCCACGCGCCGGCAGCGCGCCTCGGCCGGTGCTTCGCCGCTGTTCGGGTTGACGTCGTACTTCGGGAAGTTGCTCGACGAGATGTCCAGCCGGATGCGGTGCCCCGCCTTGAACAGGTTGGCGGTGGCGAAGCATTCGATGCGGATCTCGCACACCTCGCCCGGCACCATCGGCCTCGGGTGCTCGAAGGAGTCCCGGTAGCGGCAGCGCAGGATGCCGTCCGTCAGGTTCAGCGCGAAGCCCTGCGGGTAGTCCTCGTTCGGCGGGTAGACGTCGATCAGCTTGGCGGTGAAATCGGTGTCCGGCGCATCGGTGGAGACGTACAGCGTGAGCTCGATCGGGCCGATCACCGCGGTGTCCTCGACCAGCGGCTCGGTCTCGAACACCAGCACGTCGGGGCGGGCGGACAGCGGCAGGCCGTCGCCGCGGGCGCCGAAGAAGCGCGCGCTCTCGCGCTGGTCGAAGCCGCCGCCTTCGAAGATCGGCCAGCCCGAGGTGAGCGAGCCGCCCACCGTCGGCACCGGCTTCGCCGGATCGAACTGATAACGGCAAATCGCCTCGTCCTCGGGCGGCGGCTCGGTCGACAGCCGCTGCCCGGGGTGCAGGAAGTGATCGACCGCATGCGCGCCGGGCACCGGCCAGTCGCTGCAGGCGATCCAGCGCCCGCCATGCTCGAGCCGGCCCTCGGCGTTGCGCCGGCCGCTGCCGCCGCCCATCAGGAACAGGCGCACGCGCGGCTCGCGCTCCACGCCGTTGGGCACGCCGCGCAGCCAGCGGTCGAACCAGCGGCGGCGGAAGGTGCGCCAGTTCTCGGCCACCTGGCCGTCGAAGGCGGCGGCGGGGCCGAACTCCGCATCGCCGCTGTGCGTGACGTTGCGGTCGCCGTGCAGCCAGGGACCCATGATCAGCTGGATGCAGCTGCGCTTGCGGCGGCTCATCGCGACGTAGTTCTCCGTCGCGGTGCGCACGTAGGCGTCGTACCAGCTGGACATGTGCACCTGCGGCACGTCCGGCACCCGGTCGTAGCTGCCGGCGGCATAGATGCCGGACTGGCGCCAGTAATCGCTGAAGTCAGCGTGGCGCCACTGGTCGAACAGGTAGTGCTCGTATTCCGGCTCCCAGCGCAGCGGCGAATGGCCGGGGCGCCACGGCAACGCGCGGAACCAGGCGTGCAGGTCCTCCGCCTCCAGCGCGGCCGCCTGCTGCTCGCGGCCGCTGCGCTCGCTGCTTTCCTTGGCACGGCGGAAGGCCCAGGTGACCTGCTTCAGCTCGAAGGCGCCGCCCTGGCGGATGCCGCACTGGTAGGCGTTGGAGAAGCCGCCCGAGTCGACCACCATCGCCGCCAGCCCGCGCGGGCCCTGGCAGGCCAGCGCCATCTGCACGTGGGCGCTGTAGCTCAGGCCCATGGTGCCCACCTGGCCGTTGCACCAGGGCTGGTCGAGCAGCCATGTCAGCGTGTCCTCGCCGTCCTCGGCCTCGGCCAGGTACTTCACGAACTCGCCTTCGGAGTCGTAGCGGCCGCGGCAGTCCTGGTAGACCACGACGTAGCCATGCCGAACGAAAGACGCGGCCACGGTGGCGCGCGCCATCCGCTGCTCGCTGCCGGCGTCGATCTCCGAGCGCGAGGGCTCGGCCTTGCCGTAAGGCGTGCGTTCCATCAGCACCGGAAACCGCCCCGCGGCCGGGCTGCCGGCACGCGCCGGCAGGTAGACGTCCGTCGCGAGGCGGCAGCCGTCGCGCATCGGCACCATCACGTTGGATTGCAGCAGCAGGTCGTAGGGTTCGGCGGTGGCAGCGGGCTGGAGGAGGGCGGACATGGAGACTCAGGCAACGGAGCGGAGGGAAGCCGGCGGCGCCACCACGTGCATGGCGGCCGGCTGGTGCAGGTGGCACGCGGCGAGGTGGCCGGGCGCCAGTTCGGAGAGCGCCGGCGCCTCGGTCCTGCAGCGCGGCAGCGCCTGCGGACAGCGCGGGTGGAAGGCGCAGCCGGCCGGCGGCTTGAGCGGGCTGGGCAGCTCGCCCTTGATCGGCTGATAACTCGGCGCACGCGCGTCCAGGCGGGGCGCGTCGGCGATCAGCGCCTGGGTGTACGGGTGCTTGGGCGCGGCGAACAGCGTGGCCGTGTCGGCCAGCTCCACCACCCGGCCCAGGTACATGATGGCCACGCGGTCGGCCAGGTACTCGACCACCGACAGGTTGTGGCTGATGAAGAGGTAGGTCAGGCCGCGCGATTCGCGCAGGTCCAGGAACAGGTTCAGGATCTGCGCCTGCACCGACACGTCCAGCGCCGACACCGCCTCGTCGCACACCAGCAGGCGCGGCTGCATGGCCAGCGCGCGGGCGATGGCGATGCGCTGGCGCTGGCCGCCGGAGAACTGGTGCGGGAAGCGGTCCGCGTAGCTCGCATCCAGACCGACCGTCTGCAGCAGCTCGGCGGCGTGGGCGCGCGCTTCACCGCGCTTCAACAGGCCGTGGTGCACCGGCGCCTCGGTCAGCGTGTCGACGATGCGCTGTCGCGGGTTCAGCGAGGCATAGGGGTTCTGGAACACCATCTGCACCTGGCGGTGCACGCTCATCGGGCCGCCGTGCAGCAGCGGCTGGCCTTCGATGCGCACGTCCCCCGACGTCGGTTCGATCAATCCGGCGACCAGCCGGCCCAGCGTGGACTTGCCGCAGCCCGATTCGCCGACCAGGCCGACGATCTCGCCGCGCTGCACTTCCAGCGACACGCCGTTCACCGCATGCACGCGCGGCGGCAGCACGGGCTGGCGGCCACGCAGCGCGGCCAATGCGCGCGGCAGCAGCCCCGCGGGCGCGCCGAAGCTCTTGCCGAGCTGGTTGATCTGCAGGAATGAGTTCATGGGGTTCACGGCGGGCACGTTCACAGCGGCCCCATCACAGCGGCCGAACACAGCGGAACTCGCGACCGCCGGCGGAAGACAAGGGTGGCAGCTCGGCGCAGGCGGCGGCGGCGCGCGGGCAGCGCGGCGCGAAGGCACAGCCCGGCGGCAGCTTGGACAAGGGCGGCGCGGCGCCGCGGATGGGCGTCAGCCGGCCGCCGGCCGAGCGGCCGTGCGGCAGCGAATCGAGCAGGCCGCGGGTGTAGGGGTGGCGCGGCGCGCGGATCAGCTCGGCCACCGGCCCGCGTTCGACGACGCGGCCGGCGTACATCACGCACAGCTCGTCGGCCAGGTCCTTCACCACGGCCAGGTCGTGCGTGATCCAGATCAGCGCGGTGCCGCTGTCGCGCGCCAGGCGCTTCATCTCGTACAGGATCTGCGCCTGGATGGTCACGTCCAGCGCGGTGGTCGGCTCGTCCGCGATGATCAGGTCGGGCCGGTTGACCAGTGCGTTCGCGATCGCCACGCGCTGCCGCATGCCGCCGGACAGCTCGTGCGGCCAGGCCTGCATGCGCTCCACAGGCGCCGGGATGCCGACGCGCTCCAGCGCATCGATGGCGATGCGGCGCGCGTCGGCAGCCGACAGGCGGCGGTGGATGCGAACGGTCTCGACCAGCTGGTCGCCGATGCGGATCACCGGGTTCAGCGACATCATCGGGTCCTGCGACACCAGCGCGATGCGGTCGCCGCGCAGCGCGTTCCAGCGCGCGGGGCTGGCCTTGTGCAGCGGCTCGTCCTTGAACTGGATGGCGCGGGCCGACACCTCGCCCGGCTTGTCGACCAGGTTCAGCAGCGACAGCGCCGTCACCGACTTGCCCGAGCCGGATTCGCCCACCAGGCCCAGGATGCGGCCCGGCGCGAGATCGAAGGAGACGTCGTCGACCGCGGTCACCGCACCCTGCGGCGTGCGAAAACGCGTGGTGAGGCCGTCAACTTTGAGCAGTAGGGATGACATGGACGCGCTCACTCGTCGTTCTTGGGATTGAGCACCGCGCGCAGCCGGTCGCCCACCAGGTTGATGGCGCCCACCAGCAGCACCAGTGCGATGCCCGGGTACACGCTGACCCAGTACTTGTTGGACAGCAGGTACTCGAAGCCGTTGGCAATGAGCAGGCCCAGCGAGGGCTCGGTGGGCGGCAGACCGATGCCGAGGAAGCTCATCGTCGCCTCCAGCGTGATGGCATGCGCCGTCTGCAGCGTGGCGGTGACCAGCAGCGGTGCCATGCAGTTCGGCAGGATGTGCACGAACATCACGCGCAGGGCCGGCAGGCCCTGGCCGATGGCGGCCTCCACGTACTCCTTGCGCCGCTCCACCAGCGCGCTGCCGCGCACGTTGCGGGCGTAGTAGGCCCATTGCACGATCACCAGCGCCAGCAGCGTCTTGTCCACGCCCTGGCCCAGCGTGGCCAGCAGGGTCAGCGCGACCAGGATGGTGGGGAAGCTCAGCTGCAGGTCGACGATGCGCATCAGGAAGGCATCCACCTGCCCACCGAAATGAGCGGCCACCAGCCCCAGCGCCGTGCCCACCGCCAGCGCGATCAGCGCGCTGGCCAGCCCCACGCCGATGCTGATGCGCAGGCCATAGAGGATGGCGCTGAGGATGTCGCGGCCGGCGGCATCGGAGCCGAGCAGGAAGGTGAGCTGGCCGTCCTCGCTGCGCATGCCGGGCGCGAGGTCGCTGTTCATCACCGAGACGGTGGCCAGGTCGTAGGGGTTCTGCGGCGCGATCAGCGGCGCGGCGACGGCCAGCAGCGCCAGCAGCGCGAGCAGGCCCAGCGCCACGGCGCCGACCGGGCTGGCGAGGTAGCGCCTGAGCAGCAGGCGCGCCGGCGAGGGCGCAGGCAGCGGGGAAGTCACGGCGATGGTGAGGGCGGCAGGCATGGGATGGGCGGGGTCAGGCGGCGGCCTTGCTGCGCAGGCGCGGGTCGAGCACCACGTAGAGCAGGTCGACGACCAGGTTGATCAGCACGAACATCAGCAGCGTCACCATCAGGTAGGCGACGACCACCGGGCGGTCCAGGCGCAGGATGGAATCGATGATCAGCTTGCCCATGCCGGGCCAGGCGAACACCGTCTCGGTCACCACCGAGAACGCGATCAGGTGGCCGAATTCCAGCCCCAGCGCGGTGACCACCGGGATCATCACGTTGGGTGCGATGTGGCGCGCCATCAGCCGCAGCGGCCCCACGCCCTTGGCCCGCGCGAAGCGCACGTATTCCTGCGACACCACCTCGCGCGTGCCGGCCTCGGTGAGGCGGATGACGATCGCGGTGTTGGCGAAGGCCAGCGTCAGCGCCGGCAGCAGCAGGTGCGACAGGCCTTCCCAGCTGGCCAGGCTGGTGGGGATGCCGAACAGCGTGCCCACCGGCCCGCGCCCGCTGGACGGCAGCCAGCCCAGGTTGACCGAGAACAGCAGGATCAGCAGCAGGCTGAGCCAGAAGGCGGGCACGGTGACACCGGCGATCGCACCGGCGCTGACCAGGCGCTTGAGCCAGCCGCCTTCGCGCAGGCCGACCGCCAGGCCCAGCGGGATGCCGATGACGGCCGAGATCAGCAGCGAGACGAAGGCCAGCTCCAGCGTCGCCGGCAGCCGTTCCAGGATCAGCCCCAGCGCCGGCTGGTTGAAGACGAAGGACCGGCCCAGGTCGCCCGACAGCGCGCTGGACAGGAAGCCCAGGTACTGCTGGTGGATCGGCCGGTCCAGGCCCAGCGACTGGCGCGCCGCGTCCAGCTCGGCCGGCGTGGCCGCCGGATCGACCAGCAGGTAGACCGGATCGCCCACCAGGTGGATGCCGACGAAGGCCAGCAGCGACATCGCCAGCACGACGACGGCGCTCTGCGCGATGCGCCGCAGCAGGGTATCGATCACCGCGTGCCTCGCGTGTTACTTGGAGGCCGCCGCGGCGCCGGCGGCGCCGCCTTCGCGCACGTTCATCGCGTAGGTGAAGCCGTCGCTGCGCGGCGTGATGCCGAGGCCCTTGCGGAATGCCCATCCCGCCTTGATGTGGTGCAGCGGAATGATGCCGACGTCCTCGACCACCAGGTTCGCCGCCTGGCGCTGCAGGGCCTCGCGCTCGGGCGGCGAGATGGTCTTGCTGGCCTGCGCGATCAGGGCGTCCAGCTTGGGATGGCCGTAGCGGCCGTAGTTGTTCTGCCCGGTACCGGCCTTGGGGTCGCGGCTTTGCAGCGTGGCAATCAGCGGCTGCAGCGAATCGCCGGAGACGGCGCCGATGCCCATCATGGCGACGCTCAGGTCGCTGGCGTCGGGCTTGGCGCCCTGCGCCTTGCCCTGCACCACCGCGTAGGGCTGCGTCTGCACCGCCGTCTTGATGCCGGCCTGCGTCAGCATCTGGCCCAGCGCTTCGCACACCTTGGCGTCGCCCAGGTAGCGGTCATTGGTGCAGTACAGGGTCATCTGGAAGCCCTGTGGGTAGCCGGCTTCGGTCAGCAGCGCGCGCGCCCGGGTGACGTCGGCGCGCGGCGCCTTCAGCGCCGGCTCGTGGCCGAAGAATCCTTCCGGCACCAGCTGGGCCGTGGGCTCGGAGTCGCCCTTCATCACCTTGCGGGCGATCAGCTCGCGGTCGATCGCCAGCGACAGCGCCTGCCGCACCTTCACGTTGGTCAGCGGGTTCGAGGCCAGGGGCTTGCCGCCCGCATCCGTCACCAGCGGCGTGGTGGGCCGCTGGTCCAGGAACAGGTAGTTCAGCATGTACGACACCATCGACGCCTGCTCCATCGACGGGTTGCGCTTCAGCGCCTCGATCACGCTGTTGGACGCGCCGTTGATGATGTCCACCGCGCCGGTCAGCAGCGCGGTGGCGCGCGCCGGTTCCTTGGGAATGAACTCGAAGCTCACCTTGTCCCAGGGTTCGCGCTCGCCCCAGTACTTGTCGTTGCGGGTCAGCACCACGCGCTGGCCGCGCACCCATTCGCCGAACTTGTAGGGGCCGGTGCCGATGGCGACCTTGCCCTGCGCGAACGCATCCTCGTCCGGCTTGCCGATGGACCGCGGCACCACGACGACCAGGCTCAGGTTGTCCGGCAGCGCAGGACTGGGGCCGTTGGTCTTCACCTGGATGGTCATCGGGTCGATGACGTTCACCGACTCGATGGCCTTCAGGTAGGCGCGCAAGGTGCGGGCGCCGGGCATGGCCCGGGCGCGGTCGATGGAGAACTTGACGTCCTCGGCCGTCATCGGGCTGCCATCGTGGAAGACGACGTTGGGGCGCAGCGTGAAGACCCAGGTCGTCGGATCCATCGCCCGCCAGCCGCGCGCCAGGCCGGGCGCGGCGCGCAGCTGCGCGTCCTGGCGCACCAGCGGCTCGTACACGTGCATCCACACGTTGCGGTTCGCCACCGCATGCACGTGCGGATCCGCCGAGGTGATCTCGCTGTTGAATCCGATGCGCAGGTCGGCCGCGGCGGCCGGCAGGGCGGCAGCGGCAAGGCAGGCGGCCAGCGCCAGGGTGATCGGGCGGACCGAGGGGAAGGCGGGTTTCGGTTTCATGTGACGAACCAGTGTTTCGTGGTGTCGTCATTGTGAACCCGTTCATTCACCGTTGCTTACGGGTAATCCCTAGGGGCGGCGGACAAGCTCAACGCCGGCCCCATGAGAAAGGGGCGTCCGCACTGGCGGACGCCCCCTGGGGAGGCCGGGGTCGGGGAGGGAACGACCCGCGGCCCGAAACTGGTTGCTGGATCAGCCGCGCACTTCGAGCTGGTTGTCCACGTTCGTCACGCCCTTCACCGCGGAGGCCAGCTCGGTGGCCCGGGTGCGGGCGGTCTGGTCGGGTGCCGTGCCCTTCAGCGAGACGGTGCCGTTGACCGTGTCGACGTCGATGCGCAGCGCGCTCAGGCTGGGGTCGCGCGCCAGCGCGGCATTCACGCTGGCGGTGATGGCGGCATCGGCCACCTTGTCGGCCGCCTTGTCCGCCGCGCCTTCCATGCGCTGGCCGGCGCTCTCCGCGGCCGACTCGACGCGGGCCTTGGCCTCGGCCGCTTCCTGCCTGGCGCGCTCCGCGGCGGCATCCGCGCTGGCAACGGCGGAATCGACCTGCTGGCCGACGGTGGTGTCGTCGCGGCGATCGCAGGCACTGAGGGTCAGTGCGGCGGCGGCCGCGGCGATCAGGGCGATGGAGTGCTTCATGCTGGACCTTTCGGAGGCGTGTGCCGCTGCGGCGGCGATGAGGGTGGAAGGCCGCGGTCCGGTGCAGTGCCGGGCGGCTGGCGGGCACGCATTGCCGTGCTCCTCCATGCCCCACAGCGTAGGTGCCGCGTCATTCACGAGCCATCAGCCTTGGCCGCGCCGCCGTGTCGGACTGGGCCGACAGCGGCGTGCGGCCCCCCTGCGCCCTTGCGCGCACGGCGTAGGACCGCTCCGACGGCAATGCGCGCTGCCGGGGGATGGGAGCCGCGGACTTCGGCGCCTAGCATCAGCCGCATGCTGAGGCGGCAGGCCGGGACGGCCCGGGCCGCGGCCAGCGCCCACCTGCCGGAGCCCGCGATGATCAACGACACCGCCCTGTTCGACACCAACCGCGTCCGCCCCTGGCCGGGCGGCGCGCCCGCCGGCGCCGAGGAGGTGCTGGACCTGCTGATCTCCGGCCAGTCCACGGTGCGCTGCCTGCTCGCCCGCTACCGGGCGCTGTGCGAACGCCGCCGCGCCGGCAGCGGCACCCGGCGCGGCGGCCTGGCGCGCCGGCTGTGCGCCGAACTGGCGGTGCAGCTGCAGGTGGAAGACGAGGTCTTCTACCCGGCTTTGCGAGCGGCCATGCACGACGCCAGCCTGATCGACGTGGCCGAGGTGGAGCATGAATGCCTGCGCGAGCTGACCGCACGCGTCGTCGAGATGGCGCCGGACGATCCGCTCTTCGACGCGCGCGTGCTGGTGATCGGCGAACTGTTCGAGCTGCACCTCGCGCGGGAAGCCCACGAACTGCACCCGGCCGCGATGCGCAGCCCGCTGGACTTCCACGCCATTGCGCTGCAGCTGATGCAGCGCCGCGACGACCTGCTGGCCGAGCTGGCGGACGGCCACGGCCCGCGCTTCGAGAGCGAAGAGGCCGACCCGGTCGGCGAGCCGCCGCGGTAGGCGCCGCCGCGGTAGGCGCCGTCGCGGTAGGCGCGGCGCAGCAGGCGTGCCGCCGCGGACGCGGCGAGGGTTGTCGCGCCATCCGCCGCGCGGGCGGGTCCCGCCGGCCGCGGCTTCAGGCGCCCGGCTCGGCCGATTCCGGCACTGTCGTCCCGGCAGGCGCGGCAAGCCCGCCCGCAACGCCGGTCGCAGTCGACGATTGCGCGCGCCAGCGCGCCTCGAAGGCGTCGGCCCCCATCGGCCGGCCGACGCGATAGCCCTGCAGCACGTCGCATCCCCGCTGCCGCAGGTGGTCCTGCTGGGCATCGGTCTCCACGCCCTCGGCGACGACCGTCAGGTGCAGCCGGTGCGCCAGCTCGATCACCGCATCGACGATGGCGGTGCCGTTCGGTCCGCGGCCGATCTCGTCGACGAAGGACTTGTCGATCTTCAGCGAGTCGATCGGGAACTGGCGCAGGTAGGCCAGGCTCGAGTAGCCGGTGCCGAAATCGTCGAGCGACAGCTTCACGCCGATGTCCCGCAGCCGCCCCAGCAGCGCGATGCCTCGCTCGGGCTGCTCGACCAGCATGCTTTCCGTCAGCTCCAGCTCCAGCCGGTCCGCGGGCACGCCGTGGCGTTGCAGCGCTTCGCGCACCACCTGGTCCAGGTTGCCGGCGGCGAACTGGCGCGCGGCCACGTTGACGGCGATGCACGGCATCTCCAGCCCGGCCTCGCGCCAGCGGCGGATCTGCCCGCAGGCCTGGTCGATCACCCACTCGCCGATGTGCAGGATCAGGCTGCTGGCCTCGGCCAGCGGAATGAACCGGCAGGGTGGCACCAGCTCGCCGTCGCGCTGCCAGCGCAGCAGCGCCTCGGCGCCGCTGATGCGGCCGTTCGCGGCCTCCACCTTGGGCTGGTAGTGCAGCAGCAGCTCGCCACGCTCGGCCGCGCGGCTCAGCGCGGCTTCGGTGTCCAGCTTGGAGATGGCCTGGGCGTTCAGCTCCTGCGTGTAGAAGCTGAAGCAGTTGCGCCCCAGTTCCTTCGCCCGGTACATCGCGGCATCGGCATCGCGCAGCAGCTCGGTCGCGCCGCTGGCGCCGTCTTCCGGGTGCAGGCTGATGCCGATGCTGGCCGTCACGTAGGCCTCGCGGCCGCCGCTCAGCATCACCGGCTGCGCCACCGCGGCCAGCAGGTCGCGGGCCAGCGTCGCCACGTCCTCGGGATGCGGCACCGACTCCACGAGCACGAGGAATTCGTCCCCGCCGAGCCGGCCCAGCGTGTCGCCCTCGCGCAGCCGATCGCCCAGGCGCTGCGCGATGCACACCAGCAGTTCGTCGCCGGCGGGGTGTCCCAGGCTGTCGTTGACGGTCTTGAACCCGTCCAGGTCGATGTACAGCAGCGCCGTGCGCCGGCCGTGCCGCTGGCCCTGCGCCAGGGCCTGCTGCAGGCGCGACAGCATCAGGCGGCGGTTCGGCCGCTCGGTCAGCGGATCGAAGTTGGCCAGCCGCTCCAGCCGGGCCTCGTCTTCCTTCACGCGGGTGATGTCGGTGAAGACGCCGACGTAGTTGCTGACCTCGCCGGCCTCGCTGCGCACGGCGTGGATCGTCAGCCACTCGGGATAGACCTCGCCGCTGCGGCGCCGATTCCAGATCTCTCCGCGCCAGTGGCCCGCGGCCTTCAGGCAGGCCCATTGCGCGCGGTAGAACGCGCGGTCCTGGCGCCCCGAGTGCAGCAGCGCCGGCGTGCGGCCCACGATCTCGTCGAGCGCGTAGCCGGTGATCTCGGTGAAGGCTGGGTTGATGCTCTCGATGCGGCCCCGAGCGTCGCAGATCATCACGCCGTCGCGCGTGCTCTCGAAGGCCTTGGCCCACTGCCGGTGGCGCAGTTCCTGCCGCCGGCGCTCGGTCACGTCATGCAGGATGCCGAAGGTGCCGGTGAGGCGTCCCGCGGCATCGCGCAGCGGGCCGATCGTATGCAGGTAGTCGCGCCTGCCTTCGGCCGTGGCCAGTTCCCCCTCGCTGCAGCGGACCTCGCCGCAGGCCATCACTTCGGCATCCAGTGCCGCCACGCGCGCGGCATCCGCTGCCGACAGGAAGGCGCTGCTGTCGCGCCCGATCACTTCGCCGACCGGCCTGCCGAGCGCCCGGCAGGCCGCCGCATTGGCGAACAGGTACCGGCCCTGCAGGTCTTTCGCGTAAATCACGTCCGGCGTGCCGTTGGCGATGGCGTCCAGCAGGCCCGCGGTTTGCAGCCGCAGCTGCTGCTGCGCATGCTCGCGGCGCGCAAAGGCGAGTTCGCGCCGCTGGTGCAGGCCGAACGCGGCCACCGTGGCGCCTGCCAGCGCCGCCAAGGCCGCGACGACGATCCACCCGATGGCACCCCAGGCCCGCTGCAGCAGGTGCTGCGCGGCGACATGGGCCGACAGCGTCCAGCCGAGCGACCGGGGCCGGCTGGCCACACCGACGACCTCGGTCCCGTCGTCCCCCGAGGCGCCGAATGTGCGCGCCCCGCCGCCCGCGGGCAGGTCCACGGGCCACGACGACGTGGCGGCCGGCGTGAACCGGCGCAGCGTGCTGGCCGAGCCGTCGCCAGTGCCGCCGTGCAGCACGACCTGCGACGCGTCCTCGCGGCGCGACAACAGCACCTGCATCGGGGCGAAGGCCCGGCCCGCGGGTTCCAGCAGTTCGGCGATTGCCGCGCTCGCGTCGAAGCGCAGCACCAGCACCGCGGGCGCCGCCGGTGCCGAACCCGGCGCGGCGGCCACCGGCACGGCCAGCTCGATCGACGCGGCGGCGCTGTCCCCGGCGACGGCGTCCGCGAACTCCGCCGACGAGGTGCGCAGCGCGCGTTCGACGTGGTCTGCGGCCGGTCCGCCGTTGGCCGGCAGCGAAGAGCCATCGCGCCAGTGCAGGCGGGCGCCGATGCAGTCGCCCCGTTCACAGACCCGGCGCAGAACGTCCGCGGATGCGCCGCCGTCCTGCCCGGCCGCACGCTGCTGGACGAGGAGCAGCAGCTCCGGATCACGGCCCAGGAACCGGGCCTGGTGCTGCCGCTCCCACAGCCAGCGCTCCCAGTGTCCCGACTTCAGTTCGACCACCGTGCGCAGGAGGCCGATGACTTCCTCGCGCTCGGCGCGTGCGGCGGACACCGCGCCGGCGACACCGGTGCCCAGGATGGCCAGCGCCGCCACGCCGGACACGACGATCAGCCGCGCGTCCGCGCCGGGCGCGGGCAGCGCCACGGCCGCACTGGCGGCAGCCCGCGAGCGGCGGGCCAGCAGGTAGACCAGCGCCGCCGACAACAGCACGAACAGCAGTCCTTTCCACCGGCTGAGCACCGCCATGGCCGGCACGTCCTCGGCCAGCCGGAACAGCGCGGTGTCCGACCAGAGGATCCATGCCGCACCGAACGCCGCGTAGAGCAGCGCTGCCCGAGCTGCGGCGCCGTGGGCGCCGCCTCCGGCTTGTGCCGCCGCGTGTCCCGGGGTGTTTGCCGGGGCGTGTCCCGGGGTGTGGCCCGGGGTGTGGCCCGTGTGTCCGGCCATCCCGGGCCGGCCGGCGGCGGACGGCTGATCGCCGGGGCCGTGGCCCCTGCTGAGTGAATGGCGGCCGCCCGGCGGAGAAACGCCGGACCCTTCGCCGCGAAGCACGGCCGTGATTCGCTGCCATGACCGCATCGTGCGGCTCCCTGATGTTCTGCGTGTCGCGCGATGCTGCCGAACCGCCGCGGCGCCGCATTGATCCGCCTCAAGCGTGCGGACGCCGGCAGCGCCAGGATTTCACGGCTTCATCGGGCCGCCGACCCCGCCGGCTGCTGCTCATCGCGTGGCTGCGCCCCGGGCAGCACCCTGGCCGCCCGCAAGCGCGCCCGCCGCGAAGCGGGCCGCCTTGCGCCGCCGCGCCGCATCCGCCAGCAGCCGCTGCACCACGGCCATCTTCTCCAGCACCGCATCGGGCATCAGGAACGGGTAGCCGTCGCGCAGGCCCAGGCTGCGGTTCATCGCGTTCAGGAACTGCGCCACCGGCAGCCAGTGCTCGATGACCACCCGGTCCATCGGCAGGCTGCGCAAAGTGCGCGGCCGCGCCCGCGCCACCGGGCCGTCCAGCCGCAGGCCCCAGGTCTCGGCGGTCTGCACCGCATCACTCACCAGCAGCACGTGGGCGCAGGTTTCCGCCCAGTCCTCGAAGGGATGGGCGCTGGCGTAGGCACTGACGAAGCGCTGCTGCCAGTCGGCCGGCGGCCCTTCGGCGTGATAACGCGCCAACGCCGCGGCATAGTCGGCGCGTTCGTCGCCGAAGGCGGCGCGGCAGGCCTCGGCCGCGGGACCGGTGATCCAGCGGTACTGCAGGTAGTGGCCGAACTCGTGCCGCAGGTGGCCCAGCAGCGTGCGCACCGGCTCGCCGAAGGCGACGCGGGTGGCTTCGCGTTCGACGTCGTCGGCCTCGGCGACGTTGATCGTCACGATGCCGCCGGCATGGCCGGTCATCACCGGCAGTCCGCCGGGCACGGCAGCGAGCAGGTGCAGCGCGAGGCCTTTGGTGTCCGCCGGCGAGGTCTTGGGCTCGGGGTCCAGCCCGTGCTCGATCAGCGTGAACATCAGGTGCCGCTTGGCCGCTTCGATCGCGGCCCAGCGGGCCTTGTTGCCGGCCACCGCCAGGTCGGGGATCACCGCCGTCAGCCGGCAGCTGCGGCACAGCGGCCCTTCGTCGCCGGGATCGAGCATCCAGTTGCAGACGTCGTGCTGCACCCGGTTGGCGCAGGGCCTGAACAGCGCGCCGGCGCCAGCGCAGCCCTCGCCGACGCGGCGCCAGCGCGGCGTCCCGGCCGGCTCGGGCGGGGCAGGGGCAGGGGCAGGGGCAGGGGCAGGGGCAGGGGCATTGCCTGCCGCAGGGGCCGAAGCGACTGCAGCGACTTGACCGACTGCAGCGACTGCACCGGCCACAGGCGTGGCTCCGGGCGCGGAGCCGGCGGCGGTGATGGTGCTGGTGGCGGCGGTGGCGGCGGTGGCGCCGGCGGTGGTGGCCGCAGGCGTCGCCGCGTGCACGTCCGCAGCCGTCTCCGGCTCGAATGCGCCCATGCAGCGCTCACCCGGCAGGAAGCCCAGCAGGGCGTTGCACTGGCCGCAGCGCACGTTCTCGAAATACACGGCCTGGCCGCAGCGGCCGCAGCGGAATTGGATCATGGGCCCGGGGCAAGCGATGCGGACGGCGGCGTCAGCGCGCCGCGGCAGGCCGGCCGCCGGACGGCCACGCCAGCTCCCCGCCGGCCGTGGTCGCGACCATCACCGTGCCCACCTCCACCGCCGCGGTGTGCGGCGGCTGCAAACCGGCGGCGGCCAGCGCGCCCGCGGCCACCGCCACGTAGGCCAGCCCATGCAGCCGGCGCTGGCCTCGGCCGCGACGGCGTGGGGCCGCGCCGCGGGCGTCCGGGCGCTTCGGGTCGGGCGGAAGGCGGTTCATCGTTCGCTCCCTGCGTCGTTCAACGCGGCCGCGCGCCGAGCGTGCCGCAATGGTCCAGCAGATCCTCGAGTTCGGCGGACTTGTCGAACACCCGCTCCGCACCCAGCGCCAGGCAGCGGCGGCGGATGTCAGGCGTGGCGTAGTTGCTCAGCACCACGGGATGGGCTTCGGGCATCAGCTCGTGCAGCTTGCTCAGCACGCCGAAACCGCTGCCGTGCTTGAGGAACAGGTCGACGATCACCAGGTCGCAGGGCCGCGGCGCGGATTCCAGCCAGCGCAGCGCGCCGGGCTCGTCCTCGGCGGTGCCGATCACTTCGACCGTCAGCATTTCCTCCAGCGTGGCGACCAGGTTCTGCCGGATCACGCCGTTGTCTTCCACCAGGAAGCATCGCAGCGGCTCGTCCGTGCCGGCCGCGGCGCGCCGCGCCGACGCCTGCGGGTGGCGCAGCGGCGGCCGGTCGAGGGTGGCGTCCAGGGGTGTCATGTCAGAACTCAGCAGGTGAAGAACGAGGGCCGGGACGTTGACCTAACGGGTGAGGCGCCGGGAATCGTCGATGGCCCCATCGTGCCGCAACACGGGTGTCCCCACCATCGGCGGGGGACGAGCCCGCGTGTGGGCCGGCTCCTACGCCCGCCCCGGTGAGGTGCGGGGCACGGAGCGCAAGCGCACCAAAGGCGTGCCGTCCGGGGTCGGGCGGCACGGCGGGAGGACGGCCCCCCGGGGCCTGGCCTGGCCTCGCCACGGCGATCGCGCCGCAGCGTGAACAGGCCCTGGGAGCCTGCGCGGCAGAGATCGGGGCCCGCGCCGGGACGAGTCGGGGTGCCAGACAAGGCACCGGCGAGGCGTGCGGCAGGCCCCCACAACGAGCCGGCAGCGCCCGATGGCGCTAGTCGTCCAGCAGGTCGGCCATCTCGTCGGCGTGCTCTTCCTCGTCGTGCAGCACTTCCTCGAGCAGGCGGCGGGTGGTGGGGTCCTTGTCGCCGATCAGCTGGATCATCTGGCGGTAGGTTTCCACCGCGACCCGCTCGGCGACCAGGTTGGCGCGCACCATGGCCTTCAGCTCGCGCGACTCGTCGTAGTCGGCATGGCTGCGCTGCAGCAGCGTGGCCGGCGCGAAATCGGGCTCGCCGCCCAGCTGCACGATGCGCTCGGCAATGCGGTCGGCGTGCGCCGCTTCTTCGCTGGCATGGACCATGAACTCCTCGGCCACGGCCGGCGATGCCAGCCCGCGCGCGGTGAAGTGGTGGCGCTTGTAGCGCAGCACGCACACCAGCTCGGTGGCCAGCGCGGCGTTCAGCAGCCGCACGATCTCGTCCCGCCAGGGACCGTAGCTGGGCGTGACCGCGCCCTCGTCCAGATGCTGCCGGGCGCGTTCGATGGCGGCTTCGTCCAGTTCCAGGCGGGGCGCCGCCGTCGCGGCGGACGGGCCCTGCGGGGCCTTGTCTCGGGTACGGGTCAGCATGGTGATGTCCTCATGGGGTTGCAGCGGCAACTCTAGGCAGCGCGCTGGCGCGGCCGCATCGGCGGTGGTCACCTGGGGCTGTAGGAAGGCGCCTCGTTCGGCGCCGCCATCCAGCCCGGCGCGCCCTTCGCTCCGGCCACGGGCACGGCCGCGTCGCCGGCAGGCGGCGCGGCGGCGCCGACACGCTGGAGCAGCAGGTCCAGCGTCGCATCGAAGCCGTCGACGCGCCGGTCCGCGCCCAAGTCAGCCCCCGGTTCGGCCGCCAGGTCGCCTCCCCGTTCGGCACCCGCGGCCTGCCCGGGGCGCGCCGCGGCACCCGAGGCCGGCGGATTCCAGGTCGAGATGAGAAGCTGCACGCCCGGCCGCTCGCGCCGCAGCCGGCGGCAGACGTAGCGCGCGACCACCGCGGGTGGCGGGTGCGCGCTGACCAGCACGACCGCCGGCGTGCCGCCCAGCGCCAGACCGGTGATCTGCTCGGCGCTGATGCGCGCCGGCGGCAGCGCCTGCGCCGGCAGGCCTTCGGCGGCCAGCGCATGGGACAGCATCTGCGCGGCCAGGCCGTCGGCATCGCTGCGCAGGCCGATGCACAGCAGCGGCTCGCCGGTGGCGGGCACCGGCGGCGCGGCGGCGCGCAGGTCGCGCACCAGGGCCGACAGTCCGCGCTGCACGCGGCGGCGGTGCTCGGGTCCGCTGCGGTGCTGCTCGTGCTCGGCCAGGGCCAGCGCCGGCAGCGCCGTGCCGCCGTAGAAGCGGCGCAGCGGCTCCTGCTGCAGCGCACATTCGGCCTGCTCGATCGCCTCCTCGACGTTGCCGGCCAGGAGACGCTGGTACAGGCGCGTCGGTGCGTCGAACACCGGATCGCTGCCCAGCAGCACGTCCAGGAAGCGCAGCTGCGGCAGGTGGCGCCCCATCACCACCAGGCACACCGTCAGCGGGGTGGCCAGCACCAGGCCGACCGGCCCCCACAACACGGTCCAGAAAGTGGCCGAAACCAGCACCGCCAGCGGCCCCAGGCCGGTGCTGCTGCCGTACAGCAGGGGCTCGGCCAGGTTGTTGCTCACCGTCTCCAGCGTCAGCACCAGGGCAGCCGTCCACAGGAACATGTTCCAGCCGGGATCGACCGCGAAGGCCAGCGTCAGCGGAAACACCGCGCCGATGATCGAGCCCACGTAGGGCAGGAAGCGCAGCGTGATCGACAGCAGGCCCCACAGCGGCGCGCCGGGCACCCCGATCAGCCACAGGCCGACGGCGAAGGGCAGCCCGTACAGCAGGTTGATCAGCAGCTGCATCGTCAGGTAGCGGCTGACGCGCTGCGCCGCTTCGTTCATCGCATCGGTGGTCTGGTGCAGGTTGCCGCCCACCAGGCGCAGCGCGCGGTCGCGCAGGTCGCGGCTGCCCAGCAGGATGAAGATCAGGAACACCAGCACCAGGCCGGCCGTGCCCACCGGCTTCAGCAGCGGGCTGACCAGCTGCAGCAGTGCCTGCAGCGGCGACACCGGCGCCGGCTCCACCTGCACCCGCGTCGCGCTGGCGGCGGACTTGCCGCGCGCCAGCGCGCGCCGGGCGGCATCCACCTCGCCCTCGACGACGGTGATCACCCGCGATGCATCGCCGAAGGGCCGCCGCGCGACGATGGTCTGCCGCAGCGTGCGCAGCTTCTTCTGGATCGTCGACTGGTAGGTCGGCAGGTCCTGGCTCAGCTGCGCCAGCTGGGTGCCGACGAACACCGCGGTGCAGGCCAGCACGCCGGCGGTGAACAGCATCACCACCGTCACCGCCAGCGCGCGCGGCCAGCGCCAGCGCGTCAGCCGGTTGACCAGCGGGTCGAGCACGAAGCCCAGCAGCGCCGCCAGCGTCAGCGGCACCAGGATGTCGGCGCCGAAGTAGAGCCCGGCCAGCACCAGCGCCGCGCACAGCAGCGTCAAGCTGGTGATCAGCATGCGCCGCAGGCGCGGGCCGGCGTCGTCGGCCTCGTCCTCGTCGCGCGGCGGATCGGGCGCGTCGGCGGCCCGAGCCAGGCCGGCCTCGGCCGTGCTGCGGTCGGGGCCGTGGGTCATCACCTGGCCGCGTTCTTATGCCGCTAGGCCAGGACCTGGCGACCGGCCGGGGCCGGCGGCATCGCCTGGACGACGCAGGTCGGCCCGCGCAGGCCGGCGAGCGCGCCCGGCCACGCGCCGACCGCCTCGATCACCAGCGGCGCGGAGGCCAGCTCCTGCCGTTCGGCCGGCGCCGGCACCGGCGTGCTGCGCTGCTCGGTGTAGACGCGCTGCGGCGCCACGCCCAGGCGCACCAGGTGCTGGCGCACCGCCTCGGCGCGCTGCCGGCCCATCGATCGCCAGGCCTCGGCGGCCACGCCCTGCGGCTGCGGCACGCTGATGACCACGACCTCGATGTCGCTGCGGTCCAGCACCTGCGCGAAGCGCGCGAGCCGGGCCTGGCCACTGGGCGTGAGCGCGGTGCCGCCGCGGGCGAACAGCGCATCGACGTCGAAGGCCGCGCTGCGTGCTTCCGGCGCCACGGCCGGGCAGCGGTCGGCCGCCAGCGCGGGGCCGCCGATGGTCCCGGCCAGCGCCAGCAGCGCAGCCGTGCCGAGGCGGGTGCAGCATCGGGCGGGCCGGGACAGGGTCTTCATGGCGTGCTCCTGTGGTGCCTCGTCGGCGCAGCGGCGCCGACGCCTCAGCCGCCCCGGCCGGCGGCGGCCACGCCGCCCGGCGTCCGTGGCCGCACCGGTTGGTCGTTATCCGAGATGTACACCTCGACGCGCCGGTTCAGCGCGCGGTTGGTGCCCGTGGTGTTGCTCGCCACCGGGTACGACTCGCCGTAGCCCACCGCGGTGACCCGCGGCGACGGCACGCCCAGCGCGGCCAGCGCATTGGCCACCGCCTCGGCGCGGCGGCGCGACAGGTTCTCGTTGTAGGCGTTGGAGCCGATGTCGTCGGTGTGGCCTTCGATCAGCACCTGGCGGTCCGGATGCTTCTTCAGGAACTCGGCCAGCTTGCGCAGTTCGCCGTGGCCGGTGGCCTTGATGTCGGCGCGGTTGAACTCGAACAGCACGTCGCCCAGCGTCACCAGCGCGCCGCGGTCGGTCGGGCGGGCCCGCAGGTCGGCCAGCTGCTGCTGCAGCAGCGCGGCCTGCGCCTGCGCGTCGGCGGCGCTCGCTTGCGCGGCGGCGGCATCGGCACTGGCGGCGGCGGCGCGCTGCTCGGCCGTCAGTGCGCGGCTTTCGGCGGTGGAGGCGCGGCCCTCGGCCATGTCGGCGCGGGCGCGGGCGCGCTGTGCCTCGGCGGTGCGCACGTCGGCGCGGGCGCGCTCGCGCTCGGCCTCGGCGTTCTTGATGGCTTCCTCATCGACCTTCGCGCGGGCCAGCGCAATGGCGGTGCGGGCCTGCTGCTGCGCAACGTACGCGGCCGAGGTGATCTCGGACAGCGACTCGCGCTGGTTCAGCAGCATGTTGGCGCGCGACAGCGACGCGGTCGCGCGGCGCAGCTCGTTCGCCGCGTGCGACAGCACGGCCGGGTCGCTCTCGGCGCTCTGCACCGCGGAACGCGCGGCCAGCAGTTCGGGCGGGGCTTCGGGGGCCGACGCGCAGCCGGCGAGGACGAGGAACGCGGCGGTGGCGCCGGTGGTCAAGGCATGCTTCATGGTGGTTCTCCGGTCGTCGCGGACGATCACTTGCGGGCCATCTCTTCACGCAGCTGGCGGATGCTTTCGCGCACCTGCGTCAGCGCGGTGTTGGCGCGCACCGAGCGGGCCTGCGCCTCGGCCAGCGCGGCGTCGGCCTCGGCCTGCTCGGCGAGCTGGCGGGCGTAGCGGTAGTCCCCGTTCGCGTAGGCCACATTGGCGCGGCTGATCTTGTCGCGCGCCGCGGCCAGCTCGGCAGGCGCCTCGGCGGCGGCCGGCCCGCTGGCCTTCTCGACCGCGGCCTTGCCGACGGCCAGTTCCTCCATCGGCGGCGGGGTCGAGGCGCAGGCACCCAGCAGGGCCAGGGCGGGCGCGGCAGCCAACATGGCGAGCCGCGGGCGGATCGTGGATCGAGGATTCATGGTGACTCCAAGAGTGGACCGTGGCCCCATGCAGGGGATGTCTTCACTCTAGGTAGGCACCCTCGCGCGCACCATCGGACGGCTGCGGCGCGGGCGATCGGACGGCTGCGGCGCCGCCGGTCGGACTGGGCCTACAGCCCGCCGCGGCGACCACCGGAGCGGCCGCGGCGCCGATGCGCTCGACGTACAGGCAGCGCACCAGCGTCATCACCACCACCATCATCGGCGTCGCGAACAGCACGCCGATCAGGCCGAACAGCACGCCGAACACCAGCGTCGACATCAGCCCCAGCACCGGCGGCAGCGACACCGCCCAGCGCTGCACCAGCGGCATCAGCACATGGCCTTCCACCTGCTGGATGGCGATGCACAGGATCAGCACGTGCAGCGCGGTCTGCGGCCCTTCCATGAAGGCGACGAGCACCGCGAGCCCGCCACCCACCAGCGCGCCGAAGAAAGGAATGAAGGCGAGCAGGCCACTGATGAGGCCGATGGCCAGCGCCAGCGGCACGCTCAGCGCCAGCAGCCCGAGCGCCGTGGCGCTGCCGACGAACAGCATCGACAGCGACTGCCCGAGCAGCCACTGCCGCAGGGCCGTGCCGCAGCGATCCAGCGCCGCGGCGATGTGGGCGCGGCGTGCCGGCGGCAGCAGGCTCAGCACGCCGCGGCGGTACAGCCCGGGATCGGCCGCCATGTAGACGCCGGTGATGACGATCAAAGCGAGCGTCCCCAGCGCGCCCAGCGCGGTGCCGGCCACGCCGAGCAGGCGGCTCCAGGGCACTGCATCCTGGCGCAGGCTGTTCCAGTACTCGAGCGCGGTGACGCCGATGCGGTGCTCGCGCAGCCACGCCGTGGCGCGCGCCAGCGCCGCGGGCAGGCCTTCGCGCAGGCGGCTCAGCTGTTCCGCCAGCGGCTCGCCGATCCACGCGACGACGAGCGCGCCGAAGCCCAACAGCAGCAGCAGCGCCACCGCCAGCGACCAGCGGGGCGGCACGTGCCAATGCTCGAGCAGCCCGGCGAAGGCGCGCAAGGCGACCGCGACGACGATGGCGCCGAACACCAGCACCAGCACGTCGGCCAGGTGCCACAGCAGCGCCAGCAGCAGCAGGGCGCCCAGCACCATCAGCAGGCGCCATGCGAATGGACCCGCATCCTGCGAAGTCATCACGACAAGACCTCCCCAAGTGGGTCGATCGAGTCTAGGAACGGGCCGCGCCGCGCCCCATCGGCGGGGGCCGCCGGTGCGCGTCGGACGGCGCCTACCCTGTTCGCGGGTGCGGGCGGGCCGTGGTCACTGGCGGTGCAGCGTGAAGCGCAGCGGCACCTCGGCGGCGGTCTGGTTCGTCCACATCCAGCAGTAGTCCTGCCCGCGCCGCGCCATCAGCGTGCCGGCGTCCTTGGCCACCTGGTTCCGGCGCGCGGGGAAGCGGACCTTCTTGCCTTCGTGGTAGTGGATGTTGAAGTCCACCGACGCCGCCGCCTCGAACGACCAGGCGATGCGCGCGCCCTTCGCCAGCTTCTCGCAGGCCTCGACGAACTTGCCCGGCGGCACCGGCACGTCCTTGCTGAACCGGCCCTCGGCATTCCACTCGATCGGAACCAGCTCCGCGGCCGCCGGCGCGGACAAGGCGGCCAAAGCGGCCAAGGCCAGCATCGCGGCGAACAGGGGCTTCTGCATGCGGGCACTCTAGCGGTCCCTCCCGCCGCCCACGCTGAGGTTGTTCCCGCTTGACCTTGTCACGGTGACAAGGTTTAGGATCGCCGCCGGCGGGTCGCACCGCATCTCGCAACGTGCTCGTCGGAGCGCGTGCTAACCTGAAATCGATGAAGGCATTCCGCATCTGGCTGCTGCTCGTGCTGGCCGTCCTGCTCCCCGTCCGGGGCGCGGTGGCGGCGGCCATGCTGTGCCCGGTGGCCGGCAATGGCCTGCAAGGCGAGCTGCCCATCCATTCGCCCTCGCACCATGCGATGGACCGGGCGATGGACCATTCGACGCAGCGAATGCACCAGATGCACCAGATGCACCAGATGCACCAGATGCACCAGGTGCATCACGCGGATCAGGCCGACCCGGCGAACCATTCGATCGCGCATGCCCACGATGGCGCGCACCACGAGCATGGGACAACGGCCGCGCCCAGCCACGGACCGGGCGAAGCGCCGGCGGCCGCCGACGAGTGCGACCTGTGCTCGGCCTACTGTTCGATCACGCCGCTGGTCAGCGAGGTCCCGCGCCTTCCCGCCCCACTCGATCCACCTGCCGCCCGGTTCCCTCACGTCCCGTCGCCCGCGCCGCTCTTCCTGTGCGGCGGCCCGGAGCGTCCTCCCCGAAGCACCTGACCTTGCGAGGCCTCCGCACGAGGCCGCACGGGGCACGCGCGCTCGCCGCGCGTGCCGTGACTGACCGACAGCGATCGGTCGCACTCAGAGCCTGTGAAGTATTCCGGCGCGTCCGAGCGGGTGTCCCAGACGGTGCCGATCTAGGCGCGAAGCCGAAGATGTGGCCGTTCCCCCATCAAGGCTTTGCAACGACGAGCGGCGCCGTCTGGGGCGCACGAGCGGGCGTGGCGGAGTGCTTCACAGGCTCTCAGATGACTTCGAACGATGCACGACTACATCCACCGGCTGGCGCTGGCCGTGGCGCTGTGCCTGCCGCTGCTTGCCGCCGCCCAGGCCGGCAGCCGCGATCCGGCTGACCCCAAGGCGGCCGGACCGGCACTGCGCTACCAGTCCGCCTTCGCCGACTACAAGCCTTGGCAGGACATCCCGCCCGGCGACTGGCGCGCCGTCAACGACAAGCTGCGCGAAGCCGCCGGGCAAGGTGGTGGGCACGCGGGGCACGGCAGCCCGGCGCCAGCCGCCGCGGCAGCGGCAGCGCCAGCGCCAGCGCCAGTGCCTGCGCCGACGGCCTCGGCCCCGGCCATGCGCGGGCACGGCCACCAACGCGGCCACCAACGCGGCCAGCAGCAAGGCCAGCAGCAAGGCCAGCAGCAAGGCCATCAGCAAGGCCATCAGCAAGGCCATCAGCAAGGCCAGCGTCAAGGCCACCAGCATGGTCACCACCACGGCCAACCGATGCATGGGAGCAAGCCATGATGCGCCTCACCCCCCTCGCCGCGGCCGCGCTGCTGCTCGCGGGCTGCGCCTCGTTCTCGCCGGACGGCGGCGCCGGCCGTGTCGCGGAATTGACGAAGGAACGCGCGGGCGCGGCCCCCGCCTATCAGCGCAGCAGCACGGACGTCGACGCCGCCCAGCCGCGGGTGGCGCAGCTGCTCGGCCAGGCCTTGACGCCCGAGAGCGCCGTCGAGCTGGCGTTCCTGAACAACCGCGGCCTGCAGGCCACCCTCAGCGAACTGGGCATCGCCGAGTCCGACCTGGTGCGTGCCGGGCGGCTGCGCAACCCGTCGATCGGCTTCGGCCGCCTGCGCGAAGCCGGCGGCGTCGTCGAGATCGAACGCTCGGTGATGTTCGACCTGCTGGGGCTGCTCACGCTGCCGCTGGCCTCGCAGATCGAGCAGCGGCGCTTCGGCCAGGCCCAGTTGCAGGCCGCGCACGAGGCCGTCGGCCTGGCCGCGGAGACGCGCAAGGCCTTCTTCGGCGCGGTCGCCGCACAGGAGCTGGCCAGGTACTACCAGCAGGTGAAGGAAGCGGCCGACGTGTCGAACGAACTGGCCCGTCGCATGGTCCAGGCCGGCAACTTCAACAAGCTGGCGCAAATGCGCGAGCAAGCGTTCTATGCCGACGCCACGTCCCAGCTGGCGCGCGCGCAGCACCAGGCCGTGGCCGAACGCGAACGACTGGCGCGCCTGCTGGGCCTGTCCGGCGCGCAGCTGGGCTTCACCCTGCCCGAGCGCCTGCCCGAGCTGCCGAAGGCGCCGGTGGAGCCTCGCAACGCCGAGCAGACCGCGATGGAGAAGCGCCTGGACGTGCTGATGGCCCGGCAGGCCGCGGAGCACACCGCGAAGTCGCTCGGGCTGGCGAAGGCCACGCGCTTCGTCAACGTGCTGGAACTCGGCTACCAGAACAAGAGCATGACCGGCGAGCCGCGCGCCAACGGCTACGAGATCGAACTCGAACTGCCCCTGTTCGACTTCGGCGCCACCCGGGCCGCGCGCGCGGAAGCCACGTACATGCAGGCGCTGCACCGCACGGCGCAGGTCGCGGTGGACGCGCGCTCCGAAGTGCGCGAGGCCTACTCCGCGTACCGCACGAGTTATGACCTCGCGCGCCACTACCGCGACGAGGTCGTGCCGCTGCGCAAGCGCATCTCGGAGGAGAACCTGCTGCGCTACAACGGCATGCTGATCGGCGTCTTCGAGCTGCTCGCCGACTCGCGCGAGCAGGTGCGCGCCGTCACCGACTACGTCGAAGCCCTGCGCGACCACTGGATCGCCCAGACCAACCTGCAGACCGCGCTGACCGGCCGTTCGCCCGGCGCCGGCTCCACCCTGCGCGCCGCCACCACCGCGGCCCCGGCCGAAGCCGCCGGCCATTGAGGAAGACAGCCATGTCCAACCGACGACATTTCTTCAGGGCGGCCGGTGCCGTGGCCTTGGGCGCCACGGCGGTCAGCCGCGTGGGTGCCGCGTCCTTGCCGGAGGCGGTGGTCCAGACCTCGCCAACCATGCAGCCCCCGCTCGTGCCGACGACCGGCCGGCCCTACAACCCGGTGGCCACGCTGAACGGCTGGTCGCTGCCCTGGCGCATGAACAACGGCGTCAAGGAATTCCACCTGGTGGCCGAGCCCGTGGTGCGCGAGATGGCGCCCGGCATGAAGGCCAACCTGTGGGGCTACAACGGCTCCAGCCCCGGCCCGACCATCGAGGTGGTCGAGGGCGACCGCGTGCGCATCTTCGTGACCAACAAGCTGCCCGAGCACACCACGGTGCACTGGCACGGCATCCTGCTGCCCTCCGGCATGGACGGCGTGGGCGGCCTGACGCAGCCACAGATCCCGCCGGGCAAGACCTTCGTCTACGAGTTCACGCTGCTGCGCTCGGGCACCCACATGTACCACCCGCATGCCGACGAGATGACGCAGATGGCGATGGGCATGATGGGCATGTTCATCATCCACCCGAAGGACCCGCGCCAGCTGCGCGTGGACCGCGACTTCGTGTTCCTGCTCGCGGCCTACGACATCGAGCCGGGCGCCGCGACGCCGAAGACCGCGGAGATGACGGACTTCAACCTCTGGACCTGGAACAGCCGCGTCTTTCCGGGCATAGACCCGCTGGTCGCGCGCACCGGCGACCGCGTGCGCGTGCGCGTGGGCAACCTGACGATGACCAACCACCCCATCCACATGCACGGGCCGCACTTCGTCGTCACCGGCACCGATGGCGGCTGGGTGCCGCCCTCGGCCCGCTGGCCGGAGGTGACCACCGACGTGGCGGTGGGGCAGATGCGCGCCTTCGAGTTCGATGCAGTGCCGGGCGACTGGGCGATCCACTGCCACAAGTCGCACCACACGATGAACGCGATGGGCCACGACGTGCCGAACCTGATCGGCGTGGACCACCGCGGCCTCGCCGAGCGCATCACCCGCCTGGTGCCCGACTACATGGTGATGGGCGACAAGGGCATGGCCGACATGGGCTCGATGGAGATGCCGCTGCCCGACAACACCCTGCCGATGATGACCGGCACCGGCCCCTACGGCCCGCTGGAAATGGGCGGCATGTTCAGCGTCGTCAAGGTGCGCGACGACGTCAAGCGCGGCGACTACAAGGACCCCGGCTGGTACCGCCACCCGCAGGGCACGGTCGCCTACGAGTACCAGGGCGGCCAGGGCGCCGTGCAGCCACCGCCGCGCGCGCCCGCGCCGAAGGCCGACGGCAAGACCCTCAACGTGCGCAAGCCCGGCAGCGGCCATGGCGGGCACAGCGGCCATTGATCGAAGGAGAGCAAACACATGAAGTCCAGGAACGTCGCCGTCCTCGCCGCCACCCTCGCGATGCTCGGCGCCGCGCAAGGCCATGGCAATGAATCGCATCCCGCGAAAACCCGCAAGTTCGATGCGAGCAAGGTCGAGGACACGGCCTTCGGCCGCGAAGGCGATCCGGCGAAAGCCATCCGCACCATCCGCGTCGACATGGCCGACACGATGCGCTTCACGCCCGCGGACCTCACCGTCAAGCGGGGCGAGACGGTCAAGCTCGTCGCGACCAACAAGGGCCAGGTGCTGCACGAGCTGGTGCTGGGCACCGCCGAGGAACTGAAGAAGCATGCCGACCTGATGAAGAAGTTCCCCGGCATGGAGCACGAGGAACCGCACATGGCCCACGTGAAGCCGGGCCGCAGCGGCGAGATCGTCTGGCAGTTCATCAAGCCCGGCGAATTCCAGTTCGCCTGCCTGATCCCCGGCCATTTCGAGGCCGGCATGGTCGGCAAGATAACTGTCAAATGACGCGTTTACCGCACCTTGGGGCCAGCAGCCCCGCGCGGGCGCCGCAGCGTGCCCGTGCCTCATCCGACATCCTGAAGGAATCCCGCATGAAGTTCATCCCCCTGCTGGCGGCAGCCGCCCTGGCCGCCGCATCCGGCGCACAGGCCCAGGCGCCGGCCGCATCCGCGGCCGACCACGCCGCCCACCATCCGGCCTCCGCGGCGGCCTCGGCCGCACCGCTGGTCGACGGCGAAGTGCGCAAGATCGACAAGGCACAGGGCAAGCTCACGCTGCGGCACGGGCCGCTGCCCAACCTGGACATGCCGGCGATGACCATGGTCTTCCGCATGGCCGAGCCCAAGCTGCTGGACACGCTGAAGGAAGGCGACAAGGTCAAGTTCACGGTGGAGAAGGTCAATGGGGCCTTCACCGTCACGTCGATCCGGCCGGCCCAATGACATCGAAGACCACGACATGAAAGCGAGAACCCCGATGCGACCGATCCTGATGGCATGCCTGCTGACCGCCACCGGCACCGCCCTGGCGCAGCACGACCACGGCGCCGCCGCGAGCAGCTATGCAGGCTGGCAAGGCCGCGAGATCAAGGCGCTGTCGAGTGAACAGGTGGCCGATCTGCGCGAGGGCCGCGGCATGGGTGCTTCGCTGCCGGCGGAACTCAATGGCGTGCCTGGCCCGCTGCACGTGCTGCAGATGGCCGAGCGGCTCGGCGTCAGCGCCGAACAGCGCAGGTCGCTGGAGCGCATCACCGCGGCGATGAAGGCCTCGGCCCAGCAGCTCGGCGAGCAGGTGATCGCCGCCGAGGCCGATCTCGACAAGGCATTCGAGGCCGGCACGGCCGACGAGGCCTTGATCCGCGAGGCCACGTCGCGCATCGCGGCGCTGCAGGGCCGGCTGCGCGCCACGCACCTGCTGGCGCATCTGCAGACGCGGCAGCTGCTGTCGGCCGAGCAGGTGGCGGCCTACAACGTGGCACGCGGCTACGCCGAGGCGCCGCGGCAGCACAAGCACCACTGAGACGCCGCCAGCGGCGCGCGCTGGCGCGGTGGCGGATTCAGGCCACCCCGGCGGCGCCGCGCCGGCGCCCCGGCAGCAGCACCAGGCCGATGGCCAGCAGGATCAGCGCCACCGCGGCGCCGTCCTGCCAGTGCAGGCGCTCGTTCAGGAACCACGCGCCGGAGACGATGCCGATCACCGGGATCAGCATCACGCTGGTGCTGGAGGCCACCGGCGTCAGCGTGCGCGCCAGGAACAGCCAGGCCGCCTGCGCATAGCCGAAGACCAGCACGCCGTTGTACGCGACACCCCAGAGCGCGGCCGGGCCGGGAACATGCCAGCGGCCGCGGTCGAAGAGCAGCGCGAGCAGGCTCAGCACCGCGGTGCTGGCCACCGTCATCCAGAACGACAGCGCCAGCGTCGGCACGCTGGTCCGCGCACGGCGCAGCTGCTGCGTGCCCAGGCCCCACACCAGGGCCGCGACCAGCACCGCACCGGCTGCCACCGGCGCCCCCGACAGGCGAGTGAACTCGTGCCACAACAGCAGCAGCACGGCGCCGCCGGCCGCCACCACGCCCGCCAGCTGGCGCGGCGCCAGCCGTTCGCCGAACAGCGTGCGGCCCCACAGCGCCGAGAACACCGGCATCGTGTAGCCCAGGATCGCCGCGCGCCCGGAGTTCAGGTGCGGCAGCGCGACGATCAGCAGCACGTGCCAGGCGATCATGTTCGTCAGCGCCAGGCCGCCCACCTTCGCCCACTCGGCACGCGGCACGCGGAACGGCACCTTCATCAGCAGCAGGCCCAGCGCCAGGAACGGCAGGCCCAGCAACAGCGACAGCGCGCGGAAGGTGAGCGGCGCCATGTCCGACACCGCCAGCTTCATGATCGGCCAGTTGAAGCCCCAGATCAGCGTCAGCAGCGCCAGCACCCAGAACTGCCGGGCATCGAGGTGGTGGGCCGCGGGCGGGGCGGACGGGCTTGCGGCGGCGGCGGCGTTGCCGGACAGTCGGGCGGGTGGGGCGGGCATTCCGGCGATTGTGGCCAGCGCCTGCCGCCGCCGCGGGACCGCGCCGTGCCGGCAGGGCCCGGTTTCAGGTCATTGCTTGACTCTGGACCCGCTGCAGGCTTTCGAATCACGCCCATCGTCCTTCAAGCCCCCCGCCCATCACCCATGTCCGCCCACTGCTGCCACCACGACCATGGCCACCACGACCATGAGCACGGCCCCGGCCCGGCCGGTGTCGATCCCCGATTCCGCCGCGCGCTCTGGATCGCGCTGGTCGTCAACGCGGCGATGTTCGTCGTCGAGTTGGGCGCTTCGTGGCGCTCGGGCTCGGTGTCGTTGCTGGCGGATTCGATCGACTTCTTCGGCGACGCGGTGAACTACGCGCTGTCGCTGCTGGTCGTCGGCATGGCCCTGTCCACGCGGGCCAAGGCGGCGCTGTTCAAGGCCGCGTCCATGGCCGGCTTCGGCGTGTTCGTGATCGGCAAGGCGCTGTGGAACCTGAGCCACGGCACGCCGCCGGAAGCGCTGACCATGGGCGGCGTCGGTTTCCTCGCGCTGGCGGCGAACGTCAGTGTGGCGTTCATCCTGTACCGCTTCCGCGCCGGCGACAGCAACATGCGCTCGGTGTGGATCTGCACCCGCAACGACGCGATCGGCAACCTGGCGGTGATGGGGGCGGCGCTCGGCGTCTTCGGCACCGGCCACGCCTGGCCGGACCTGGCGGTGGCGGCGATCATGGGCACGCTGGCACTGACCGGCTCGGCGACGGTGCTGCGCCACGCGCGGGCCGAACTGCGGGCGGTGCCGCACGCGCACTGACCGGCGCCGGCACAGCGATTGCCGCGCTCCCGGCGATCGCGTGGCCGCAGCGCCACGACGCCCGAAGGAGCCGCCCATGACCGACGCCGAACTGCAAGCACTCGAAGACACCTACCAGCAGCTGGTCAAGGGGGCCGGCCGCGAACGGGTCAACGACGACAACGTCGACGCGCTGATCCGCCGCGCCGAGCAGGACGACCACCGCGTGCTCGCGAACGAGCTGCGCGAATGGCAGGCCGCTTGCGGCCGCGACGCGCCCAGCACCATCGCGCCCACCGCCGGCTTCAACCGCGATAACGTGAAGCGCTGAACCCGGCGCCGAGCACCTCAGAGCGCCCCCGCGCCGGCCACGTCGCCGCCCCGGCTTGCGGCCAGCGACTGCCGCGGCGCAGGCCGCGGCAGGCCGCCTCGCGAAGACAATGCGCGGCGATCGCCGATCGCCCGCCTGTCCGTGAACCCATCCGCCAGCCCGCCCGCCACCGCCCACCTCATCCTCACCCGCGTGCCGCATGCCGTGCGCACGGCCACCGTGCGCGACGACCTGCTGGGTTGGGTGCAGTCGGGCCAGAAGGAGCTTTCCACCCCGAGGGGCGCGTCGCGCTTCGCCACGGGCCAGGCCTTCCTGATCCCGCGTGCGACCCAGTGGGACATGCTCAACCAGCCGGCCCCCGGTGGCCACTACCAGGCCCGCCTGATCAGCTTTTCGCCGCAGCTGGTGGAAACCTTCCACGAGCGCTTCGGCCAGTTCGCCGCCACGCCGGCGCTGCAGGGCGCGGCCAGCACCGCGGCGGACGAGGTCTTCGCCGCCACCTTCAACCATGCCGCCGCGGCGCTGCTGGAGCCCGACAGCTCCGACGCCGTGCGCCAGCACCGCGCGCTGGAAGTGCTGCTGATGCTGGCCGAGCGCGGCCTGGTGTTCGCCCCCGCGCGCGGGCTGAGCTGGACCGATCGCGTGCACCGCCTGGTCGGCCAACGGCCGCATGCGGCTTGGCCGGTCGAGGACCTGGCGCGTGCCTTCCACCTGAGCGCCAGCACGCTGCAACGCCGGCTGGCCGAGGAGGGCACTTCCGTCAGCCAATGCGTGCGCGAGGTCCGGCTGGAAGCCGCGCTGGCCCTGCTGCAGGGAACCAGCCTGCAGGTGTCCGAAATCTCGGCCCGCTGCGGCTATGACTCGCACAGCCGCTTCTCGGCGGCGTTCCGCAGGCGCTTCGGGTTTCCGCCGTCGCACCTGCGGCCCTGAAGCCGGCGTCTCCGGGCCGCTCACGCGTCATTCACGCGTCATTCCCTCGCCATCGACGTGCCAGCGCCGCTGCCTGCGCCAAACAGCACAGCCATTGACACGGCAGGGCCAGCGGGACCCGGCCGGCCGAGGGAGCATGCGGACCCCTCCATTCGATGCAGCACCGATGATGAAGCGCACGCTCCTGTCCCTGGCCCTGGCCGGCACCTCGTTCCTCGCCCAGGCCGCGGGCTTCCAGCTCACCAGCCCCGAGATCAAGGCCGGCGGCCTGATCGACCGCAAGTTCGAGTTCAACGGCTTCGGCTGCTCGGGCGAGAACAAGTCCCCGGCCCTGCGGTGGACCGGCGCGCCAGCCGGCACCAGGAGCTTCGCGGTCACGGTGTACGACCCGGACGCGCCGACCGGTTCCGGCTGGTGGCACTGGTCGGTGATCAACCTGCCCGCCGACGTGACCGAACTGCCGCCCGACGCCGGCGCCGTGGGCGGGGCCAGGCTGCCCAAGGGCGCCAGCCACGTGCGCATCGACTACGGCGTGGCCGGCTGGGGCGGCATGTGCCCCCCGCCCGGGGACAAGCCGCACCGCTACGTCTTCACCGTGCACGCGTTGAAGACCGAGAAGCTGGACATCCCGGCCGACGCGACGGCGGCGCTGGCGGGCTACATGATCAACGCCAACACGCTCGGCAAGGCCAGTTTCACCGCCCGCTACGGGCGCCCGAAGGCGCCCTGAGCCGGCTCCGCGCCCGTCTGCGCCCACCGCACCGGGAAACGGGTGGCGCGGCGCGGCACGGCGGGGCTCACGCCGATCGCCGGGCGGCGGCGCGCCCGGCACGGGCGCCCGCCGCAGCCGCCCGCGGCCGCCGGGCCATGAGCAGTTCATACAGCGCCTGCGCCGCCGCCGACAGCGGCCGCTCGCTGCGCCGGACCAGGAAGACCTGGCGCTCCAGCCCCGGCGCCTGCAGCGGCCGCGCCACCAGGTCGGCATGTTCGAAGTGGAACAGCGTCAAGGTCGGCACGATGCTGAAGCCCAGGCCGGCGCGCACCATGCCCGCCACCGTGCTCAGCTGGTCCAGTTCCATCACCGTGCGCAGCTGCGTCGGGTAGATCGCCGCCTCCACGTGCTGCCGCACGCTGCTGGAACGCGCCAGCTGCACGATCGGATGCCTGGCGATATCACCCAACTTGAGCGTGCCGCGCCGGCCGGCCAGCGGATGGTCGCGCCGGCAGACGACGTGGAAGCGGTCGCGGCAGAAGGGCTCCGTGCGCAGCTCCGCCGTTTCGGCACGGGATGATGCCAACGCGAAATCGGCGCGGCCATCGCGCACGCGGGCGATGCATTCATCCGACAGCACGTCCGCCACCGACAGCTCCACCCCCGGATGCCGGGCATGAAAGTCCGCCAGCAGCGGCGGCAGCCAGCCCGCGGCCAGCGAGGGCAGCAGCGCCAGCGCCACGCGGCCGCGCCGGCTCGCGGCGTGGGCCAGCAGGTCTTCGTGCGCCGCCTCGGCATCGGCCAGCAGCCGGCGCGCGGCCTCGAGGAAGACGCGGCCCTCCACGCTCAGCTCCACGCTGCGCGTGGTGCGGTGGAAGAGGCGGGCGCCCAGCGAGTCCTCCAGTCCGCGGATCAGCGCCGAGAACGCCGGCTGCGACAAGGCCGACTGCGCCGCCGCGCGGGTGAAGCTGCGCTGCTCGGCCAGCGCGACGAAGGCGCGCAGTTCGCGCGTGGAGAGGTTCAGGGCGGCCATCGCGATTGATCTGGAAGGCAGATGAATCGATCGTATCTTTGGAATTCACGGCATGGTGGCCGCGGCCTACAGTGCCGTGCATGGACCTCGACGGACCCTTGCCCGCTGCACCCTCGGCACCGCCTGCCGAAGGAACGGCGACCGTCGCGGGAAGGCCCGGCGACGGCGGCATCGCCCCCGACGCGCTGCTGATCGGTTGTGCCGCCGGTTTCTCAGGCGACCGCACCGATGCCGCGGCACCGGTGGTGGCGGCACTGGCCGCGGCCGGACGGCCCGCGGTGTTGATCTTCGAGACCCTGGCCGAACGCACGCTGGCACTGGCCCAGCTGGCGCGCCGGCAGGATCCCGAGGCCGGCTACGAACCGCTGCTGGACGCGATGCTGGCGCCGGTGCTGGGCCGCTGCCTCCGGCAGGGCATCCGCATCGTCGGCAACTTCGGGGCGGCGAACCCGCGCGGTGCCGCCCTGCGCATCCACGCGCTGGCGCAGCAGCAGGGCCTGCCGCGGCCGCGCATCGCAGTGATCCAGGGGGACGACGTCTCCGGCCCGGCCCACCGCGCCGCGCTGCTGGCACAGGCCGGCGAAACGCTGGCAGGCCGCGCGATCGTCAGCGCCAATGCCTACCTGGGCGCCGCGCCGATCGCCGCGGCCTTGCGGGCCGGCGCGCAGATCGTGGTTGCCGGCCGGGTCGCGGATCCCTCGCTCACGGTCGGTCCCGCGCTGGCGCATTTCAACTGGGCCGAGGACGACTGGGACCGCCTGGCCCGCGCCACCATGGCCGGCCACCTGCTCGAATGCGGCGCGCAGGTCACCGGCGGCTACTACGCCGACCCCGGCCTCAAGGACGTGCCAGGCCTGGCACGCCTGGGCTACCCCATCGCCGCCATCGGTGCCGATGGCGACTGCACGATCACCAAGCCGGCCGGCACCGGCGGCCTGGTCGACGAACACACGGTGAAGGAACAGCTGCTGTACGAGGTGCACGACCCCGCCGCCTACCTGACGCCGGACGTGGTGGCCGACCTGAGCGCGGCACGGGTCGACGACCTGGGGTGGGACCGCGTGCGCCTGACCGGCGTGCGCGGGCATGCGCGGCCCGCGAACCTGAAGGTCAATGTCTGCTTCGAAAGCGGCTGGCTGGCCGAGGCCGAGATTTCCTACGCCGGCGCGCGGGCCGAGGCACGCGCGCGCCTGGCCGCCGAGGTGCTGCGCGCGCGCCTGGCCGGGCTGGGCCCGCTGCGCGCCGACCTGATCGGCGTGGGCAGCGTCTTCGGTGACGATGGCGGCCGCTGGCTGGCCGCACGGCCCGTGGGCCAGGCGCGCGACGTGCGCCTGCGCGTCGCCCTGCGCCATGCCGACCGCGCCGCGGCCGAGCAGCTGGCCCGCGAGACGGTGGCGCTGTACACCTGCGGCCCGGCCGGCGGCGGGGGTGTGCGCACGCAGCTGCGGCCGACCCTGGGCACCGTGTCCTGCCTGCTGCCGCGCGAGCAGGTGCCGGCGAGTTTCGAGATGCTGGACTGACGCCATGGACCGCACCCCTGCGACTGCTTCCAATCGGCTCACGGTCCCGCTCTGGCGTGCGGCGCACGGCCGCACCGGGGACAAGGGCAACCGTTCCAACATCAGCGTGATCGCCTGGCACGCCGCGCTGTACCCCGCGATCGTCGAACAGCTCACCGAGACCCGCGTCGCCGCGCAGTTCGCGCACCGCGCGCCCGCGCACATCACACGTTATGAACTACCGCTGCTGCACGCGCTTAACTTCGTGCTCGACGACGTGCTGGACGGCGGCGTCAACGACGCGCTGAACCTGGACAGCCACGGCAAGGCGCTGTCCTTCCTGCTGCTGGACCTGACGATCGAGATCCCGGCCGCGCTGGCGATGCACCTGCGGGGCGAAGACTCGACAACGGATCAGCAACGCGCCCCAGCCTCTTGAATCCCCACGGAGACGAACCCATGACGACCCGCACCGGCATCCCGCGCCGCCACTTCTCCCTTGCCACGCTGGCCGCGGCGCTGGCGCTGGGCAGCGCCGCGCCGGCCCTGCACGCCCAGGCGGTGAAGTACCCGGAACGGCCGGTGAACTTCATCGTGCCGTTCGCGGCGGGCAGCGCCACCGACCAGCTCGCCCGCGCCCTCGGCCAGTCGCTGACCGAGCAGACCAGGCAAGCGGTGGTGGTCGACAACAAGGCCGGCGCCAGCGGCATGCTGGCCGCGCAGGCCGCGGCGCGCGCGCCGGCCGACGGCCATACGGTGCTGATCACCACCAACACCACGCACGCGGCCAACGAACACCTGTACAAGAAGCTGGCCTACGACCCGGTGAAGGACTTCGCCCCGGTCACCGGCCTGGGCAAGGGCGGCCAGGTGCTGGTGGTGCGGGCCGATGCGCCCTACAAGAACGTCGCCGAGCTGCTGGCGCAGGCGAAGAAGGCGCCGGGCAAGCTCAGCTTCGGCAGCGGCAGCTCGTCCAGCCGCGTCGCCGGTGAGATGTTCAAGCAACTCTCGGGCACCGACATCCTGCACGTGCCCTACAAGAGCAACCCGATGGCGGTGACCGACCTGCTGGGCGGCCAGATCGACCTGATGATCACCGACACCGCCACCGGCGTCCCGCAGATCAAGGCCGGCAAGCTGCGCGCGCTGGGCGTGTCGACCACCCAGCGCATCCCGCTGCTGCCCGAAGTGCCGACGCTCGACGAGGCCGGCGTCAAGGGCTACGACATGGGCTACTGGTTCGCCGCCTATGTGCCGGCAGCCACACCGGCACCGGTGGTGGCGCGGCTGCGCGAGATCCTGGTGGCGGCGGCGAAGAGCAGCGCCGCCAAGGCCTTCTTCGACGCCAGCGGCGCCGAAGCCTGGACGACCACCTCCGAGGAACTGGCCAGGTTCCAGGCCACCGAGACGGCGAAGTGGGGCCGGGTGATCAAGGCCGCGGGCATCGAGCCCGAGTGAGCGGGCCCTTCACAGGACAGGCGAGCACCCTGCGCGCCAGGCCATCCGCGTCAATGCCCGGGGGCGGTGGCCGGCTCACCCGAATCGACGAGACGGCGCAGGGCCTCGATGCCGACCGGCGGACTCGCCACCCACGGCACGACGCAGGCGCGCTGCGCCAGTCCGCCGGTGACACGGGCGATCTGCGCCGCCTCGCCGGCCAGGCGCGCAGCCAGCAGCGGGTCGCGGGTGCCGGAGACCGCGAGCGTGCGGTTGACGACCCAGGCAAAGGGCTCGATGCCCGCGCGGCGCAGGTCTTCCTGCAGTCCCGCGGCCTCGGACACCGGCGTCACTTCCGGCAAGGTAACGAGCACGATGCGCGTGTACTGCGGATCCTGCAGGCGCATCAGCGGGGTGACGATGCGGGCGGCGGCCGCGCCCTCGAACTCGCGTGACATCTGGCGGTGGTAGGCGCCGGTGGCATCCATCAGCAGCAGCGTGTGGCCGGTGGGAGCCGTGTCCAGCACGACGAAGGCCCCGCGCGCCTCGCTGACGATGCGCGAGAAGGCATGGAACACCGCCACCTCCTCGGTGCACGGCGAACGCAGGTCTTCCAGCAGCAGCGCGCGCGCCGCCTCGTCCAGCCCGCGCCCGCGGCTGGCCATGATCTTGTCGACGTAGCGCCGGGTCTCGGCAGCCGGGTCGATGCGATCGACCCGCAGGCCGGGCGCGGCCCCCTCCAGCGTGGCGGCCAGGTGCGCCGCGGGGTCGGTGGTGGACAGGTGCACTGTCCTGCCGCGCGCTGTCAGCGCAAGGGCCAGCGCGGCGGCGATGGTCGTCTTGCCCACCCCGCCCTTGCCCATCACCATCACCAGCCCGCGGTCAGCCTGGGCCAACTCGTCGGCCAGGGCGCGCAGCGACAGCGCTTGCGGCGGCAATGGTCGCGGTGGCGGCAGAGACTGCGGTGGCCCGGCGTCCGGCGGCAGCGCGGCCGGCGGCGCCAACAGGGCCCGCAGCGCAGGCAGCCCGACCATGTCGAACGGATGCAAGGGCACACGGTCTTGCGGCAAGCCGGCCAGGCCTGCCGGCATCGCCGCCAGGGCCTGCTCACCCAGCGCCTGCAGTGCCGCGGCCACCTCGTCGCCGGCAGCGCTGGCCGTGAAGACGGCGTTCACCACCAGGCGCTGGTTGTGCAGGCCGAGCCCCAGCAGTTCGCCGTGCGTGCGGGACGCTTCACGCAGGGCCGCGGCGTCGGCGCGCGTGACGATCGCGACCACCGTGCGGCCAGGATCGGCCAGCGCCTGCAGGCCGGCGCGGAAGCGCTGCTCCTGCATCTTCAAGCCCGAATGCGGTCCAAGGCACGAGGCACCGCGGTCGTTGCCTTCAAGAAAGCCGGTCCACGCCTTCGGCAGGCTCAGCAGGCGCAGCGTGTGGCCCGTGGGCGCGGTGTCGAATAGGACGTGCTCATAGCCCTCGGCATCCCCGGCCAGCAGGCCGATGAACTCGTCGAATGCGGCGATCTCGGTGGTGCAGGCGCCGGAGAGTTGCTCACGCACCGTGGCACGCTCAGCATCGCTGCTGGCTGCGGGCATCTGCTCGATCACCCGCCCGCGGTAGGTCGCGGCGGCCGCCTCGGGATCGACGTTCAGGGCATCGAGGCCCGGCGCCCCGGCAACAGGCCGAGGCCGGTCCGTGAGTTCGGTGCCCAGCATCTCGTCGAGATTGGAGGCCGGGTCGGTGCTGACCAGCAGCACGCGCCGACCCGCATCGGCCAGCCAAAGCGCACAGGCACAGGCCAGCGAGGTCTTGCCCACGCCCCCTTTGCCGGTGAAGAAGAGGAAGCGCGGCGGGCGCTGCAGCAGTGCCAGGGGTGGGGCGGGCGGTTGTGTCATGGCGCACAGGATGCCGGCTCACGGTGCCGCGTCCCGTGATCACGATCAAGCACGGACGCACGGACGCACGGACGCCCGGTGCCGCGGTGGCGGCGGGCGCAGGCTCAGCCCGCCCGCGGATACAGCCCGTGCACCCGCGCGAAGAGCCGCGTCAGGCCCAGCAGCGCATCGATGTTGGGCGTGGGCACGCCCACGCGCAGGCCGATCTCGTGCACCGCGGTGACGATCGCGTCCAGCTCGATCGGCCGGCCGGCCTCCACGTCCTGCAGCATCGAGGTCTTGAACGCGCCGAGCTTGGCGGTGATCTGGTGCCGCTCTTCGGGCGTCTGCGTGATGGTGCAGCCGATGCGCGCGCCGACCGCGCCGGCCTCCAGCATTGCGTCGCAGCCGAAGCGGCGCACCTGCGGATCGGCCAGCACCAGGTCGGCGGTGGCGCCGGTGATCGCGGTGATCGGGTTGGTCGTCAGGTTGCCCCACAGCTTGTACCAGACCTCATAACGCACATCCGACGCGTGCGTGGCCTCGAAGCCGGCATGGGCCAGCAGGTCCACCACGCGTTGCGCGCGCTCGGACCGGCCGCCACGCGGCTCGCCGACGATCAGCCCGCGGCCCATGCGGTGCTGCACCAGGCCCGGCTCGGGCGTGGAGGTGCTGGCATGCACCACGCAGCCCAGCACCTGCTCGAAAGGGATGCGTGCCGCGATGGCGCCGCCAGGATCCACGCTCTGCAGCGGTCCGCCAGGGAAGTCCGGCAGGCCCAGGCAGAACCACCACGGCACGCCGTTCATCGCCGGCAGCACCACCGTGTGCGGGCCCAGCAGTGGCAGGATGCCACGCGCCACGTCGGCCAGCGCCGGCCCCTTGACGGCGATGACGACCAGGTCCTGCACGCCCAGCTCGGCCGCATCCGTGGTGGCCCGCGCCGGGGCGTGCACCAGGCCCTCGGCCGTGTTCAGACGCCAGCCGTGCTGGCGCAGCGCCGCCAGCGTGGCCCCGCGCGCGATGGCGCTGACCTCGGCGCGGCCCGCCGCCGCCAGCCGCGTGCCGATGAAGCCGCCGATCGCGCCGGCGCCGACGATGCAGACTTTCATGTCCCGATCCCGGAGAGTGCGTGAGACCCGCATTGTGGTGCGGGTCCGGCGAGCCCTTCGGCAGCGCCGGGATTCGCCGGATGACGCGTCCTTTATGCGTCAGCGCTCCAGCACCGCCAGCGCGTTCCGCACCGCGGCCACGCCCATCTTCACGTAGGCGTCGGCGGTCACGCCGCCGATGTGCGGGCTGAGCACGATGCGTTCCTCGGCATGGAAGGGATGAGGCGCGGCCATCGGCTCGACCGCGAAGCTGTCCAGGCCGGCGCCGGCGACCTGGCCGCTCCTGATGGCCGACAGCAGCGCATCCTCGTCGATCAGCCCGCCGCGCGCGGTGTTGACCACGATGACGCCCCGCTTGCACTCGGCCAGCGTGCGGGCGTTCAGCAGCCGCGCGTTGTCCTCGGTCAGCGGGCAGTGCAGCGAGATGACGTCGCTCTCGCGCCAGATCGTGGCCAGCTCCACCGACTGCACGAAGGACGGCGGCGCCTGGGCGTAGGGATCGTGCCCGAGCACGCGCATGCCCATGGCATCGGCGATCCGCGCGAAGCGCAGGCCGATGGCGCCAAGGCCGATCACGCCGACGGTGCGGCCTTCCAGTTCCAGGCTCCTGTGCGTGGCCTTGTCCCAGTGGCCGGCACGCAGGCGCCCGTCCAGCCGGACCACCGATTTCGCGCAGGCCAGCAACAGCGCCAGCGCCTGCTCGGCCACCGCGGCCGCGTTCGCGCCCACGGCCGCGACCACGGGCACGCCGCGCGCGCTGGCGGCCGCCTTGTCGATGGTGTCGGTGCCGCTGCCGTGCTTGGAGATCACCCTCAAGCTCGGGGCCGCGTCCAGCGCGGCCGCGCCCACTCGTCCATAACGCACGATGAGCGCGGAGGGGTCGTGGCGGCGGCACAGGGCGACGATGTCGTCCTCGGTGGGGTTCCGGCCGGCGTACACGATCTCGCAGTCCCGCAGCAGCGCCAGCGCCTGCGGCGCAAGGTCGGCGCCGGTGACCAGGAAGACCGGTCTCGACGCGCTCACAGCGTTTCTCCTTGCTGCAACACGCCGGCCGCGCGCAGGGCGCCATCCAGCCAGCCGGGCCGCAGCGCCTTGCGGCTCTGGATGTCGGCGATGCGCCGGGACTCGGCCGCGACCTTCGCGTCCGCCAGCGGCAGCAAGGCAGCGGCCTTGTCGCGCTCGACGACGGTGACGCCGTCGGCGTCGCCGACGACCAGGTCGCCGGGGTGGACCGTGACGCCGCCGATCGAGATGGGGTGGTTCACGCGCCCCGGCACGGATTTGGTCGGGCCATTCGGGTTCAGGCCCGCCGCGTACATCGGAAAACCCAGCGCACGGATGGCTTCGCTGTCGCGCACCGCGCCGTCGATGACGACCGCCGCCACGCCCAGCGCCTGGGCCTGCCGGCACATGATCTCGCCCATCAGCGCGCTGCCGAGATCGCCCTTGCCGTCGACCAGGATCACGTCGCCCGGCTCCGCGATGGCCAGCGCCGCGTGGATCATCAGGTTGTCGCCGGGCCGCACCTCGACCGTGAGCGCCGGCCCCGCGAAGCGCATGGAAGGCGCCAGCGGCGCGATGCGGCCGCTGAGTGCGCCGCGGCGGCCGGCCACGTCGGCCAGGATGGACGAGGCGAAGGCGGAGGCGGCGCGGACCAGGTCTGCGTCCAGGCGCCGGATCCGGCGCACGACGTCGGGCAATGCAGCAGCGTGACTCAAGTGAATCTCCAGGGTTGGCGGCGCGCCCGGCAGCGCATGGCGGGCAGGGGGGCGGCGCGCGCTTCAGTCGATGCGCACGCCGGCTTCCTTGACGACCTTGCCCCAGCGGGCGGTCTCTTCCCTGATCAGCGCCCCGAACTGCTCCGGCGTGCCGCCGGCCGCGTCCGCGCCTTCGTCACCGAGCTTCTTGCGCAGCTCAGGCTGCTGCAGCGCCTTGTTGAACTCGGCATTCAGCCGGGCGATCACGTCCTTCGGCGTGGCGGCCGGCGCCATGAAGCCGAACCAGGTCAAGGCGTCGAAGCCCTGGTAGCCGGACTCGTTGATTGTCGGCACCGTGGGCAGGTCGTCGGCACGCTTGGCCGACGTGACCGCCAGCGCACGCAGCTTGCCCTGCCTGATCTGGCCCAGCAGCGTCGGCACCGAGGACATGTAGAGGTCGACGTTGCCGCTGATCACGTCGGTCAGCGCCAGCGCGGCGCCCTTGTAGGGCACGTGCTGGATCTTGACGTGCGCGGCCTTCTGGAAGAGCTCGATCGTCAGGTGCGCCACCGTGCCGTTGCCGGAGGAGGCGAAGTTCAGCGCCCCCGGCCTGGCCTTGGCGGCGCTCACCACGTCGGCCAGGGTCTTGTAGGGCGACTGGGCTCCGGTGGCGATGAGCAGCGGCGCATCAGCCACCCGCACGATGGGCGCGAGGTCCTTCAGCGGGTCGTACGGCAGCCTGGCGTACAGCGTGGGGTTGATCGCCAGGTTGCTGGTCTGGCCCAGCACGATCGCGTAGCCATCGGCCGGCGCCTTGGCCGCGGCATCCACCCCCAGGTTGCCGCCGGCGCCGGGCCTGTTCTCGATCACGAAGGTCCAGCCGGTGGCTGCGGCGACCCTTTGCGTCACCTCGCGCGCGACGATGTCGGTTCCGCCGCCGGGCGGGAAGGGCACGAAGACGCGGATGGGCCGGGCGGGCCAGGCCTGCGCGAAGGCGCTGCCGCAGGACACGGCGGCTGCCAGGGCAAGAACGGAGCGGCGGGTGGCGGGCATGCTTGTCTCCTGTGGTCGGACCGCTGGTCGGGGAACGCGGGCCTGTCGATGATGGGCTTGAGTATTGGCATCCCAACTCCTACAGTCCAATCAATAGTTTCTTGAGATTCATTCACCGAACTTTTGCGATGGACCTGCGCGACCTGCACTACTTCGAGACCATCGCCAGGCTGGAGCACATGGGCAGGGCGTCCGAGCAGCTGCACCGCACGCAGCCCGCCCTCACCAGCTGCGTGCGCCGGCTGGAAGAGGAGTGCGGCGCACCGCTGTTCGAAAAGGCCGGCCGCGGCATCCGCCTCAGCCCGGCCGGGCGGGTGCTGCTGAAGTGGGCGCAGCGCCTGCGCTTCGACGAGGAGGACGCGCGCCGCGAGATCCGTGCCCTGGGCCAGGGCCTGAGCGGGCACGTGCGCATCGGCATCGTGCCCACGGCGGCGGAGTTCATCCTGCCGCCGGCCGCGCGCCAGCTGCTGCAGGAAGCGCCGGAGGTGACGCTGCGCACGGTGGTGGGCCTGGTCGACACGCTGAAGCCGCTGCTGCAGGGCGGCGAAATCGACCTGATGGTGGCGACCGAAAGCCCTCCGGAGGCCGGCTTCGCGACCGCCGTGCTGGCCGAGGACACCATCGTCGTGGCCGCCAGCGCCGACCACCCGCTGTGCGGCCGCCCGGCCACGCTGAAGGACCTGACCAAGCACCGCTGGGCCCTGCAGCCGCCCGGTGCGCCCACGCGCGACTGGCTGGACCACACGTTCGACCGCCGGCGGCTGCCGCGCCCGCGCGTGCAGGTGGAGACCACGATGCTGCTGATGCTGCCTTCGCTGGTGGCGCAGACCGGGCTGCTCAGCTTCATCTCGCGCCACCACCTGGGGCAGGGCGCGATGACCGGCCTGCGCGAGATCCCGGTCAAGGAAGCGACGATGCAGCGCCGGCTCGTCGTCACGCACCGGCAATACGGCTACCTGTCGCCGGCCGCGGCGCGCATGATCGAACTGCTGGCCCAGGCCGGGCCCTGGGCCGCCACCCGGGCGCGGCCCCCGGCCGCGCCGCGGCGCGCCACGCCCGCGCGCAAGGCACCGCGGCCGGGTGCCGGCAGGGGCGGCCCCGGCAGGTCCTAACTCGTCATCAGCGCGGCATCGGCAGCGGGCTCAGGCGCCGCGTGGCCTGCAGCGCCGCCGCGGTGCCGGGCGCCGAGCCGTACGTGATGGGCAGCTCCAGCGCCTGCTGCAGCCAGTCCGGCAGGATGATCACCGGGCCGACGCCATGGCCCGGCGACAGCGGCGGCGGCACCTCCTGCGCGAACGTGAAGGCATGCGTGGGGTCGTACTTGCACTTCACCGCGTACAGGCCGGCCTGCGCATCGGCCCAGTAGGCCTGGGCGTAGTTCGGCTCGTCGCGGCGCGGGTAGTTCTGGTAGATCTCGCCGTTCCAGACCGGCGCCATCAGGTCCATCCACTTCTGCAGGTAGGCCTCGGAGACGGCCTTCTCCGCGTCGGTGTACCAGAACACGTCCAGCACGGCGTTGTAGGCCGGCGCACGGTGCACGAAGGCATTGCTCTTGGCCGGGTAGGGCGGGTAGGCGTTGATCGCGCCGCCGTAGAACTCCATGTAGAAGTAGGTGATCCAGTTCGGCGCCTCGACGAACAGGTCCAGCAGCGCGCGCCAGCGCCCGGGCGCAACGTCCAGCGTGCTCACGTAGCGCGAAGCCTTGTCCTCGCAAGGCATCGGCGCGTCCGGCGGCAGGCAAGGCATGCCGTAGGGCACGTTCAGCAGCTCGTAGTTCAGGTTGTAGAACGTGTCCATCTTGGTCCACTGCGTGACCGCGCCGGGCAGGTCGCACAGGGTCTGGATCGCCGCCTGGCCGTCGGCCTGGCTGCCGACGTAGAGGCCGCGCACCATCAGGTACGGGTACTGCGGCCCGCTGGTGGACAGCCCGCCCTCGATGCCCGGCTGGTAGCACAGCGACACCTGCACGTTCAGCGCCGCCGGCAGCTTGTCCAGCATGTACTGCGATTGCAGCGTCATCAGCGCGTTGGTCGCGTTCTGGAAATCGGTCTCGGTCTGCAGCGCCCAGATCAGCGCCCAGCCGAAGCAGTCGCCCAGCGGCCGCAGCTGGTAGCGCACCGACAGCAGCACGCCGAAGTTGCCGCCCGTGCCGCCGCGCATGGCCCACCACAGGTCGCTGTTGACGGTCTCGCTCGCGGTGACGACCTGGCCGTCGGCCAGCATCACGCGCAGGTCGATCACGTTGTCGCAGTTCATGCCGAAGGTGACCGACGTGAAGCCGTAGCCGCCGCCTTGCATGTAGCCGCCGACGCAGACGTCCGAGCATTCGCCGCCGGGCACGTGCAGGCCGGCCGCGGCGAGCGCGCTGTCCAGCTTGCTGAACGGGCAGCCGGTGCCGACGGTGGCCACGTTGGCCGCGCTGTCGATCGTGACGTCGTTGAGGTTGCTGACGTCGATGAGCGCACCATAGCCGGCCGAGAAGCCGGCGGTGCAGTGGCCCCCGGAGCGCACCGTGAAGGGCAGCACCAGGTCCTGCGCCAGCCGCAAGGCGATGGCCACGTCGCTCTCGACCACGCAGTAGATGATGCAGATCGGGTAGGTGTTGAAGGCCGGGTTGAAGAGCTTGCGGTCGGTGTCGTAGTCGGGGTCGCCGGGCAGCACGATCCAGCCCTGCAGGCCGGCCTGGGCCTCCTTCAAGCGTGCCCGCGGCGCGCGCTCGAACAGCTGGTCGTCGAGGCGGTCCCAACGCTCGAAAAGCGCGCGGTCGCGCTGGTGCTTGCGGCTGTACTGGTGAAGCATCGTCGTCCCTCCCTGGCGGCACGCGCCGTGCAAAAGTGCGGCGCAGCGTAGGAGAAGGCATCGCCGCTGGCAAGGCTGGTATTTCCTTGCCGATATGATCGGCCGCGGGTATAGGGCGCACGCGCGCGAACAACAGGGAGCCATCCCCGAGGTCTCGATGCAGAAGCCGGAAGCGGCACTGGCCGCTGCGAACGCCGCGCTGGAAGCCGGCCGCCTGCAGGACGCGCGTGACCATGCGCAGTCCGCGGTCGACGGCACACGCGGCACCCGTTCCCCGCTCGAGGCACAGGCCCTGGCCTGCCTGGCCCACTGCGACCGCATCGGCTCGCGCCTGCGCCGCGCCGCGACTTCCGCGCGGCGGGCGGCGCAACTGTTCGAAGAGCTGGGCGACACACACGGCGAAGCCGGCGCGCTGATCACGCTCACCCACGTCGCCATGCTGCTCGGGCGCAACGAAGAAGCGGTGGAGGCCGCGCTGCTCAGCGTCCACCTGTGCGAAGGCAGCCCCGCGGCGCGCCAGGGCGGCGGCGCGGCGCCCCAGCCGCTGCGGGCGCCGCATCCGCAGACGGTGCTGGCGCACAACTGCCTCGGCCTGGCCTACTCCTGGGGCGGCGATCACGTGCGCGGCGCGGCGTCGCTGGAACGCGCGGTCGCTTGCGCGCGCCGCTGCGTACCGCCGGTCAGCGTGTACCAGCCGCGCCTGAACCAGGTGTTCGTCGAGGCCTCGCGCCTGATCGACGAGCGCTACCAGACCGGCACGATGAAGAGCCTGGACCACATGGAAGAGCTGCTGCAGGAATGCTGGCTGCTCGAACGTGCCGGCGCGGGGCTGTCCACCTTGCCCGGCATGCGGGCGATGGGCCGGGTGATCTCGCTGGCCTCCACCGCGCTGCTGGCGGCATGGCAAGGCCGATTCGATGCGGCGACGCTCGCGATCGAATCCGCCACGCGCACGCTGTGCGGCGGCATGACCTGGCTCGACTGCTTCGTGCGCTGGTGCAGCGCCGAGCTGAGCTGGAAGCGCGGTGACTGGGCAGCGGCGCAGCGCGAGCTGACCGAGATGAAGGAGATGGCGCTGGCCGTCGAGCACGAGCAGATGGCCTGCCGGGCGCAGCTGCTGCTGGCGCAGGTCTTCGAGCTGCAGGGCAAGCATGCCGAGGCGCTGCGCGAGCACCGCGCGCTGCGCCAGCGCGAGCGCCGCGTGGTGGCGGACGGCATGAGCGCCCGCGAGGCCATGGTGTCCTGGCAGCTGGGCGCGCGGCAGAGCGAGCGCCACCTGCAGCAGGCGCTGCAGGCCTCGCGCGAGTTCCAGCGCTGGTCGCTGGAGGACGCACTGACCGGCATTGCCAACCGGCGCCATTTCGAGCAGGTGCTGGCACAGAAGCTGCCGGCCACGCTGGCCGCCGGCCGGGCGCTGTCGGTGGCGATGGTCGACGTCAACAAGTTCAAGTCGGTCAACGACCGCTTCACGCACCTGGTGGGCGACCGGGTGCTGAAGACCATCGCCGCGATCATGGTGTCCGAAGTGCGCGAGCAGGACCTGCCGGCGCGCTGGGCCGGCGACGAGTTCGTCGTGCTCTTCGACGACACGCCCGAGGAGCAGGCGCGGCCGGTGTGCGAACGCATCCGCCAGGCCGTGGCCGAGTTCGACTGGGAATCGGTGGCATCCGGCCTGCGAATGTCGGTGAGCATCGGCGTCAGCGAAGCGCGCGCCGGCGACGATGCCGAGTCGGTCGTGCTGCGCGCCGACCAGTCGATGTACCGCGCCAAGCCGGAGGCGCCGGTGGCGGCCCGCGTGAAGATCGCACGCGGCGCGCGCTCGACGCTCACGGTGCCGGTCCGCGGCCGGCGCAGCGGCCGCTGATCGTTCATCGCCGAGAATCGGCGCCCCACGAGAACACGGCCCCGGAGCCCTCACGATGACCGACGTCCCCAGCACCCCGCCCGCCCTGCCCGACCACCTGTCCGCCGACCCGCGCAGCCCGCACCACGTGGCCGCCGTGTTCGAGCACGACGTCGGCATCCGCTTCAACGACAAGGAGCGCTTCGACGTCGAGGAGTACTGCATCAGCGAAGGCTGGATCAAGGTGCCCGCGGGCAAGACGGTCGACCGCAAGGGCCGGCCGCTGCTGATCAAGCTGAAGGGCAAGGTCGAGGCCTTCTACCGATAGCACGGCGGGATGCGGCCCGCGGCGCAGCAGGGTCATCGGCCACTGCGCACAATCGCCCGCCATGCCCGACCTGACCCGCTTCGCCATCACGCGCAAATGGCCCCCCGCCCACCCCGGCCGCCTGCAGCTGTACTCGCTGCCCACGCCCAACGGCGTCAAGGTGTCGATCGCGCTGGAGGAGATCGGCCTGCCCTATGAGGCGCACCGCGTCGCCTTCGACCGCAACGACCAGCTGTCGCCGGAGTTCCTGTCGCTGAACCCGAACAACAAGATCCCGGCCATCCTCGACCCGGACGGCCCCGGCGGCGAGCCGCTGGCGCTGTTCGAATCCGGCGCCATCCTGGCGTACCTGGGCGAGAAGACCGGACGCCTGTGGCCTGCCGCTCCTGCAAGGCGTTATGAAGCCCTGCAGTGGCTGATGTGGCAGATGGGCGGCGTGGGGCCGATGTTCGGCCAGGTGGGCTTCTTCCACAAATTCGCCGGCAAGGACTACGAGGACAAGCGCCCGCGCGACCGCTACGTCGACGAATCGAAGCGCCTGCTGCGCGTGCTGGACGGGCGCCTGGCCGGCCGCGACTGGATCATGGGCGACGAATACACGATGGCCGACGTCGCCATCCTGCCCTGGGTGCGCAACCTGATCGACTTCTACGGCGCGCGCGAGCTGGTCGAATTCGACCGCTTCGACAACGTCGCACGCGTGCTCCAGGCCTTCCTCGAGCGCCCGGCGGTCGTGCGCGGGCTGGCGACACCGGCGGCGCCCTGAAGGCACTGAAGGCACTGAAGGCACTGAAGGCACTGAAGGCGCGCATGGTGCGGCCGAGGCCGCTCAGCTAACGAACCAGGAGCGTGGCCGGCGCGCCGCAAGTGCGAGCCGGCCGCGCCCGTCACGCCCATCAGCGTTCGGACACGTCGACCATGCCCTCGCGGATGGCCCAGCGCACCAGCGCCGGCACGTCCGACAGGCCCAGCTTGGTCATCAGCCGGCTGCGGTAGGTCTCGACGGTCTTGGGCGACAGGTGCAGCACCTCGGCGATCGCGGCGCTGGTGGCGCCGCGGCACACCATGACGAGGATCTGCCGCTCGCGCGGCGACAGGTCGGAGGCCTGCCCCTCGGGCGCCGCGGCGAGACCACGCACGGCCAGGTCCGACTCTTCCTTGCCCAGGTAGCGGCGGCCGGCGGCCACCGCCTCGATCGCGGCCAGCAGTTCGCTGCTGGCCGAGCCTTTCAGGACATAGCCCCGCGCCCCCAGGCGCAGCGCCTCGGCCACGTGGCGGGGCTGGGTGGACATGCTCAGCATGATCACCGCCACGTCATTGCGCCGCCGTGCCAGCTCGCCCAGCAGCTCGAAGCCCGAGCGCTCGCCGAGGTTGAGGTCCAGCAGCACGACGTCCGGCCGCGTCTCGCCGATGGCGACCACCGCGGGCGTGGGCGCGTCGGCTTCGCCCACCACCTCGTGGCCCTCGCTCTGCAGCAGCACGCGCAGGCCCTCGCGGATGATGGCGTGGTCGTCGACGATGAAGACGCGGCTCATGCAGGACGGAAAGGGCGGGCTGGTGTTCACGCCGCCGGCCGGAGGACGTGGCCGCGGTGCCGTCGAGTATGCCGCCGGACATGCCCGACGGCGCAAGTCAAACAACTCCGACAGCCCTTGGCGCGCCAGGGGCGAAGAATCGACGGCCGTCAACAGTGGCATGGAGAACGTGCGTGGAGTTCGTGTCGAGCAGCATCCGTGGCCCGCGCGCCGGTCGTGTGCCTGCCGAGGCCCCCGTGCTGCTGCCCGCCCGCGCGACCAGGCCCTCCAGGTCCGCCAGGCCCATCAGCGCCATGGGGCCGCAGGCCAACAGTGCCGCCTGCAGCACCCTGGGCGACCTGCTGGCCGACTTGCTGCCTGCCGCGGCGCTGCAGGCGGCGCGGCGCCTGGTGGCGGTGGAGTCGGATCTGCAGTCGGCGGACCTGGCCCGGTCGGTGCCAGACGCCGCGGTCCTGCGGCCGCGGCTGCTCAGGGTGCTGGCCAACGCGGTCGAGCACAACCTGGTCGGCGGGCTGGTGTGGCTGGGCCTGGCCGACGACGGCGGCGGGCCGGCGCTGGTCGTCGCCGACACCGGGTTCGGCATGAGCGACGAGCAGGCCGCGCGCCTGCAGGCCGCGCTGGGGCCCGGCGTCACGGTGCAGAGCGTGCTGGGCGCCGGCACGCGCGTGCGCATCGCGCTGGACGGTGGCGCCGCCGCGGCTGGAGCCCGTGCTGCCATGCGGCACGACGGCGGGCTGCCGGCGGAAGAGCCACAGGGCACGGTGCTGTGCGTCGAGGACCATGAGGTCGACTACTGCCTGATCGAGGAAGCGCTGGCGCGCTGGCCCAAGGTGCGGGTGTTGCGTACCGCCAGCGTGCGTGGCGCGCTGGAGGCCATGGCCATGCTGCGGCCCTGCGTCACGCTGCTGGACATGCGGCTGGCCGACGGCAGCGGCATGGACGTGCTGCGGCCGATCCGCAGCAACCCCGCCACGGCCGGCCTGCGCGTGTTCATGCTGTCCGCCGACGTCATGTCGCACCAGATGCGGGCGGCCTTCGACGCCGGCGCCGACGGCTACTGGACCAAGCCACTCGCCATGGGCCAGTTCCTCGAGAAGATGCACGAACTGCTGCTGCGCGACCGCGGCAGCATGCTCCAGCCCTGAACCGCCGCCCCTCGCGCGGCGCTTCGCCGGCGCTGTCAGGGCGCCGGATCGCCCGGCGGCTGGCCGGACGGCGGCATCAGGCGCCGGTAGGCATTGAAGTGCCGGATCGCCTCGCGCGCATGGCCCAGCTGCTCGTGCAGCCGGGCGGCGTTGAAATGCGCGTCCGCGAAGCCGGGGTCGATCGCCAGGCACTGCGCATAACGCCGCAGAGCCTCGGCCGGGCGGTCCAGGTCTTCCAGCGCGATCGCCAGGTTGAACAGGATCGCCGCATCGTCGGGCACCAGCCGGTGTCCTTCGTCGAGCAGGCGCTCCGCCTCGGCGCAGCGGCCGGTGTCGCACAGCAGCGCACCCAGGTTCACGAGGCTCGCGACGTGGCCGGGATCGCGCGCCAGTGCGGCGCGGTACGCCGCCTCGGCACCGCTCGGGTTCTGCGCCTCCAGCGCCTCGGCACGGGCATGCCAGGCGGGCGCGTCGTCGGCGGGCGCGGCATGCGCGGGCCCGCGGTGGTGCAGCAGCACGACATGGCCACCTTCGTCCTGCCGCAGCTCGAAATCCAGCAGCCGCTGCCCGGAATCGGCCTGCCAGCGCGCGCCGCCCTCGCTGACGACGACGTCGGTCCCGACCGCCTGGATGCGCAGCCCGGACAGCGGCATCTCGCGCGGCAGGCGCGACCGCAAGGCCCGCAGCGAGGCCAGCAGCCGCCGCCGCGGCACCTGGGCCGCGACCAGCGCCTGCGCGGTGCGCAGGAGCACCACGTCCTGGAAGCTGAAGCGGTAGGCGTTGCGCGGGCCGCGCTGCGGCGTCACGAAACCGGCCGCGACGAAGCGCGCGACCACGCCGCGCTTCAAGCCCAGCAGTTCCTCGACCGCGCGCAGGCTGTACGGCGCGGGGTCCTGCGGCGCCGTCACTTGCGGGCGCGGGCGCGCGGCGCGGGCGCCGCGGCGGGTTCAGCCACGGGCGCGGCGCGGCGGGCCGACTTGCGCACCGCCAGCGCGGGCTCCGCGGCGGGAGCCGCACGGGCGGCGGACTTCTTCGCCGGCGCGGGCGCGGCGGCCGGTTCCGCCGCGCCCTTCGCGCGGCGCGGGCCCAGGCTGGCGCGCAGCGCTTCCATCAGGTCGATCACCTGCGCGCCGCCGGCGGGCTGCTCGTCGCGCGCGGAGGCCACCACCTGCTGGCCGGCGATCTTCTGGTCGATGGCGGCCAGCACGCGGGCCTTCTCCTCGTCCTTGAACTGCGTGGGGTCGTACTCGTCCTGGGTGATCTGGTCGATCAGCTGCATCGCCAGCGCCAGCTCGGCCTTCGAGACCTCGGCATGCTCGATCCCCAGGTCCTTCAGCGAGCGCACCTCGTCGGCGTAGAGCAGCTGCTGCAGCACCAGGCCGTCTTCCGCGGCGCGGATCTGCACCACGTACTGCTTGGCCTTCCAGCTCCAGCGCGCCAGCGCGCAGCGGCCGCTTTCGCGCATCGCCGCGGCCAGCAGCGCATAAGGCTTGCCGCCGCGCTTGTCGGGCGCCAGGAAGTAGGCCTTGTCGTAGTAGATCGGGTCGACCGACTTCTCGGGCACGAAGGCCACGATGTCGATCACGTGGCTGGCCGCCTCGTCCAGCGCCTTCAGTTCCTCCGGCGTGAAGAGCACGAAATGGTCCTTCTCGAACTCGTAGCCCTTGACCATCTCCGCGCGCTCGACGACCTTGCCGGTCTTCTCGGACACGTACTGCTGCTTCAGCCGCGAACCGTCCTTGGCCAGCAGGTTGAAGCGCACCGCCGACGAGCTTTCGGTCGCCGAATACAGCTTCACCGGGATGTTGACCAAGCCGAAGCTGAGCGAGAGCGAAGCGATCGAACGGGCGGCCATGGCGGGGTTCCCAAGTCGACGAAGGCCCGAGCATAGAAGCGGGTGGAACCGTTTGAAAAGGCCCAGAAACGCGGCCCGGGCGCCGGTGCGGCCATCGCCGGCGGCGGCGCGCCCTCGATCCCAGAGTCCGGCCGCGGCCTTGAAAGCCGGGTGTTAGGCTCGCGCGACACCTGCCTTGCGACCCGCCCAGGAGATCCCCATGCCCGGCCTGCTGCCCGACGTCGACCCCGACGGACTGCTCGAGTACTCCGTCGTCTACACCGACCGTGCGCTGAACCACATGTCGAAGCGCTTCCAGCAGGTGATGCGCGACATCTCGGGCGTCCTGAAGGAGGCCTACCAGGCGCGGGCGGCGATCGTCGTGCCCGGCAGCGGCACCTTCGGCATGGAAGCGGTGGCGCGCCAGTTCGCCACCGACCGCGACGTGTTGGTACTGCGCAACGGCTGGTTCAGTTTCCGCTGGTCGCAGATTCTCGAGATGGGCCGCATCGCCAAGAGCCAGCAGGTGCTGAAAGCGCGCCCGGTGCGCGCCGGCCGCCAGGCCGCCTTCGCGCCGGCACCGCTGGACGAGGTGCTGGCCGCCATCCGCGCGCAGCGGCCGCAGGTGGTGTTTGCGCCGCACGTGGAAACCGCCTCCGGCATCGTGCTGCCGGACGCCTACCTGAAGGCCGTGGCCGAGGCGGTGCACGAGGTGGGCGGCCTCTTCGTGCTCGACTGCATCGCCTCCGGCGCGCTGTGGGTCGACATGGCGGCCAGCGGGGTCGACGTGCTGGTCAGCGCGCCGCAGAAGGGCTGGAGCGGTTCGCCCTGCTGCGCCTTCGTGATGCTGGGCGAACGCGCCCGCGCCGCGATCGACGGCACCACCAGCAGCAGCTTTGCCGCGGATCTCAAGAAGTGGCTGCAGATGATGGAGGCCTACGAAGGCGGCGGCTTCGCCTACCACGCGACGATGCCGACCGACGCGCTGGCCCGCACCCGCGACGCCATGCTGCAGACCCGCGCGCTCGGCTTCGAGGCGCTGCGCGCCGCGCAGTGGACGCTGGGCCGGCGGGTGAGGGCGCTGATGATGGCGCACGGCCTGCCCAGCGTCGCGGCCGAAGGCTTCGAAGCGCCGGGCGTGGTCGTCAGCTACACCGACGACGACGGCCTGCACAGCGCCAAGGCCTTCATCGCCCAGGGCCTGCAGACCGCGGCCGGTGTGCCGCTGCAGTGCGACGAGCCGGCCGACTTCAAGACCTTCCGCGTCGGCCTCTTCGGGCTGGAGAAGCTGCAGCACGTGGACCGCACGGTGGCGAACCTGGAGCGTGCATTGACCGCCGTCACCGGCGCCGCCCCCGGGCAGCGCACCGCGGCCTGAAGCGGCCCGGCCCGATGGCCGGCGACGACGAAGCCTGCCCCCTTGCCCGCCGAGCGATCTAACGGTGCTTTAGCGACATCAGGCGCTCCAAAATCGCCTTGGCCCTCGCCCTGGCGACGCCGAAAGTGTCGGCGAGAGCCTCGACGTGCCGCTCAAGATCCCGCCTGCAAAGCGGCGGCCTCTCGGCGACCAAGTCGCGGATAGCCTCCTCCAGCACATCCTCCATCCTGCTCCCCTCTCCTTCTTGTTGGGAGCGCCAGCGAGGCGCGAGCTACTGCGACGACGCCTTCTCGGCCTCTTCCTGATACAGCTTGCCGGCGGGCGTATTGGGGAACTGGCGGGCGGCTTCCATCAGCCTCTTCGCTGCATCCACGGGCAGGTCTGCGATGTGCTGTTCGCGCATGAACTTAATCAGGTATCCGGCAAGTGCCGTATCCCGACCGTGCAGCACCGATTCCATGCGTCTCATCACCATTCCTTCCAAGCCGCCACCAAGCAGCAAGACAAGTGCCCATCCGCCCGTAAGAACAACACCGAGATTAACGAGCGTCCGAAACGACAGGACGACAAAGAACAAGAAACCGGACGGCTCGAAATGTTCAGGCCATGTCGCACCATTGAATAGCTCAATCCATCCTCGCCCGCCAGTAGCCACGATCAGTGCGCAGGTAATGCCCACAAGCAACATGGCGGCCACACCTGCGCCGAGCATTGTCAATCTGAACCTCACCCGCGAATTCAGCTCCTTCACGCTCGCCCTCGTGGCCTCTTGCATCTAGACGATCCAATCGTTCCGCCAGAGTACGCGAAGACGCTGCCGCCTCGACATGTAAACGGCACTTTCATCCCGAACTTGAGGGGTCTGCGCGACACGGCTTGGCGCGAACCGAGCACGCCGCGTCAGTTACGTCCCAATCCGCGCTGGGCGACGCCTGGCTGCCACCGTCTGGTGGATCTGCACTGGCGCGACCTGATCAAGCTGGGCGCCGATGCCCGGCACCTGAGCGCTGGCCGAGCTGGCGCGACGATCAACGCCTGGAACCTGCTGAACGTGGGCTTCCGCAATCCGGTGCCTGAAGCGGTTTGAGGCCGCCTGAGCGCCCGGCTTCAGGCAGCGCGGCCACCCGCCGGCACCGGCGCGGGCACCGCCGAGGCCGGCACCGCCCCGAACTGCAGCCGCACCGCGATCTCCCCGGCCGGCGCGGGACGGCCGAGCAAATAACCCTGTACTTCATCGCAGTGCAGGCGCTGCAGCAGGCCGAGCTGGTCGGCCGTCTCGACGCCCTCGGCCACCACGCGCAGGCCCAGTGAATGGGCCATCGCGATCACCGCCTGCGTGATCGCGGTGTCGTCATGGTCGGTGGGCAGGCCGCGGATGAAGGAGCGGTCGATCTTCACCGTCTGCGCCGGAAAGCGCTTCAGGTAGGACAGCGAGGAGTAGCCGGTGCCGAAGTCGTCGATCGCGATGCGCACGCCCATCGTGTGCAGGCGCCGCAGCACCTCGTTCGCACGTTCGGGGTCGGCCACCAGCACGCTTTCGGTCAGCTCGATCTCGAGGTCGGCGGGATCGACGCCGGACTCGCGCATCGCGGCGGCGAAGTCGTCGATCAGCCGGTTGTCGGCGAACTGCCGTGCCGACAGGTTCACCGCCACCGGCGGCGTGGCCAGCCCGGCGTCGCGCCAGGCGCGGATCTGGCGGCAGGCGGTGGCGACCACCCAGCGGCCGATCGGCACGATGAGCCCGCGCTCTTCGGCCAGCGGGATGAACTCGCCCGGCGGAACCAGCCCGCGCTGCGGGTGGTGCCACCGCACCAGGGCCTCCAGGCCGACGATGTGGCCGCTCGTCACGTCGACCTTGGGCTGGTAGTGCAGCACCAGCTCCTCGCGCACCAGCGCCAGGCGCAGCGCCGATTCCAGCTCGAACTGCCGCGTCGCCATGCCGGCCAGTTCCTCGGTGTAGAACTGCACGTTGTTCTTGCCGCTCTCCTTGGCCAGGTACATCGCCGCGTCGGCATGCTTGAGCAGCGTGGCCGCATCGTCGCCGTTGGCCGGATACAGGCCGACGCCGATGCTGCCGGTGACCAGGAAATGGCAGCCGTTGATGGTGACCTGCTCGCCGATCGCGGCCAGCAGCTTGTCGGCCACGCCCGCCAGGTCGGCGGCCGGGCCGCCTTCCAGCAGCACGACGAATTCGTCGCCGCCCAGGCGCGCCACCAGGTCGCTCTTGCGCACCGCGGCGCGCAGGCGCTCGGCCATCACCTTCAACAGCTCGTCGCCGGCGTCGTGCCCCAGGGTGTCGTTGATGGTCTTGAAGCGGTCCAGGTCGATGAAGCAGACCGCGAACTCGCCGCCCTGGCGGTGCGCCCGGGCAATGGTGCGGTCCAGTTCGCCGAGGAACATGTTGCGGTTGGGCAGGCCGGTCAGGCTGTCGTAGCGCGCCAGCTCCTGCATCTTCTGCTCGGCCAGCAAGGCCTGCGTCACGTCCCGGCTGACGCCGCGGTAGCCGAGGAAGGTGCCGTCCGCCGCGAACACCGGTTCGCCGCTGGTGCGGACGTAGAGGTGCGTGCCGTCGCGGCGGGTGCGGCGGAACACCAGGTCGCGGAACGGCCGGCGCGCGGCCACGCAGGCCTCGTACTCGGCGCGCGCCTCGGGGTCGATGTCGTAGGCCGGGCCCTCGAAGCGGCGCCGGCCCAGCAGCGCCCACGCAGGCACCCCGGTCGACTGCTCGATGCTCTCCGAGACATAGGTGAAGCGCATCTGGTCGTCCTGCTCCCAGATCCAGTCGGCCGACAGCGACAAGAGGCTGTGCATGCGCGCCTCGCTGCGCTGGCGCAGCTGCTCGTGGTCGGCGTAGGCGCGGCCGATGCAGTCGAGCAGCCGGCGCCAGCACTGGGCGTCGGCGGGCGGGGTGTCGGCGGTGAGCGCCAGCTGCGCCAGCTGGACCGCGAGCATCGGGTGCAGCTCGTCCATCGGCCGGGATCTCAGCGCGCGGCCCGCAGGCCGGCACGGCAGGATGCCGCGGAGCACGAAGGCAGTGCGGACCGGCATGGGCGGGCGGGCTGGACGATTTGGTGCGAACGCATGGGACTCCCGTGTCGACCCCGGGCGACCCGAGGTTCATCCAGGGTTATCGGCCGCTCGCGCGCGTTCTCAACACCGCGCCGCCACGAAGGTTCGGAAATAGGGGCACCGGAGGCGCCCCGACTACGATGGGCGGCTGCCGTCCGATCCCCGGACCGGGCCGTGTCCAGCAGCCCCGCGGCAGGGGGCAGGACACGGCGAGCCCCACGCGCACGAAAGGAGATTCCGTGGCCTTGGCCGACGACGACCTGTTCCCCGGCTTCGAGCGCCGCTGGACGGAGACCGACACCGGCGTGCGCCTGCACGCGCGCATCGGCGGCCAGGGCGCGCCGCTGCTGCTGCTGCACGGCCACCCGCAGACGCATGCCATCTGGCACCGCGTGGCGCCGGTGCTGGCGCAGCACTTTCGCCTGGTGCTGGCCGACCTGCGCGGCTACGGCGACTCGGACAAGCCCGCGGGCGACGCGGAGCACGCCAACTACAGCAAGCGCACGATGGCGCGCGACGCATTGCGGCTGATGCAGCAGCTGGGCCACCCGCGCTTCGCGGTGCTGGCGCACGACCGCGGCGCGCGCGTGGCGCACCGGCTGGCGGCCGACCATCCGGAAGCGGTGCGCCGGCTGGCGGTGCTGGACATCGCGCCGACGCTGGCGATGTACGAGCAGACGACCGAAGCCTTCGCCCGCGCCTACTGGCACTGGTTCTTCCTGATCCAGCCGGCACCGCTGCCCGAGCGCCTGATCGAGGCCGACCCGCGCGCCTACCTGCTGGAGGTGATGGGCCGCCGCAGCGCCGGCCTGGCCCCCTTCGACCCGCGCGCGCTGGCCGAGTACGAACGCTGCCTGCGCCTGCCCGGCAGCGCGCACGGCCTGTGCGAGGACTACCGCGCCGCCGCCGGCATCGACCTGCAGCACGACCGCGCCGACCGCGATGCCGGGCTGCAGCTGCCGATGCCGCTGCTGGCGCTGTGGGGCGAGCTGGGCGTGGTCAACCGCTGCTTCCGGCCCCTGGAAGAGTGGCGGCGCGTGGCGGCCGACGTGCGCGGCGGCACGCTGCCCTGCGGCCACTACATCGCCGAGGAAGCGCCGGACGAGCTGCTGCGCGAGCTGCTGCCCTTCCTGGGCGACGAACTCGCCTGAACGCCCGGCCGCGCCTTTCGTTCGATAGACGGCGCGCCGCCGCCCGCGGCGCGCTATGCTGCCCGCCCCGTCGTACCGGCCATCAGGCCAGCCTGCCATGCCCCGTTTCAGCTCACCCGAAATCGTCGTCCAGCGCCAGCTCGATGCCTACAACGCCCGGGACCTGGCCGGCTGGCTCGCCACCTACGCGCCGGACGCGCGCCAGTACGAGCACCCGGGCAAGCTGCTGGCCGAAGGCCACGAGCAGATCCGCGCCCGCACCGCCCCGCGCTTCAGCGAGCCGAACCTGCACGCCAGGCTGCTGAAGCGCACCGTGATGGGCCCGGTCGTCATCGACCACGAGGACGTCTCGCGCACCTTCCCGGAGGGCCCGGGCCGCATCGAGCTGGTGTGCATCTACCTGGTGGAGGAAGGGCTCATCCGCAGCGCCTCCTTCGTCTTCGGGCCGCAGGTGCTGGATCCGGCTTCCTGATCAGGAACAGCTGATCAGAAGCAGGTGACCAGCGCGTCGACGACGCGGTAGTCGTCGTCGACGATGGGCATCCAGCGCCACTTGTCGAAGGTGGTGCAGGGATGGGACAGGCCGAGGATCACCCGGTCGCCCACGTTCAGGTCGGCCAGCGCCCCGCGCAGGTAGCCATGCTGGTCGTTCAGGCCGCTGATGGTCCAGTCGGCCGGCACCGGCTGCGGCCGGTGCCCACCCCGCGGCACCCGCGCCAGCGGCAGCGGCCAGCCCAGGTCGTGCGAGATGTCGCGCTTGCCCACGGCCAGGATCGCCAGGCCCGGCTCGGGCAGCGACTGCACGGTCGCCCACACCTCCAGCGCCGCCTGCAGGCCGGCCGCATCGGCGCAGCCGATGCGCTGGTTCACCAGCGACACCAGTCGCCGGTAGTTGCCCTGGTCGTGCGTGAGGTAGCAGCCGGAGCGCAGCAGGCCGCTCACTTGGCGCGTCAGCTGCGGCCGCAGGCCCGGCACCACCAGGTCGAAGATCGCCGAGCCGCCGGCGGAAACGATCACCTCGTCGCGCTCGAACAGCTGCTCGCGGTCGGCCAGCGCCGCGATCTCGGCCACGCGCTGCATCAGCGCGTCGGCGAAGGCACGGTCCCGGGTCCCGTCGCCGGAGGCGTTCAGGCCCTCGTAGCACTCGATGCCGGCCAGCACCACGGCCGGGCTGGACTTCGCGCGGCGGGCGAGGGCGGCGGCGTCGCCGGTGGTGCGGCAGCCGGTGCGGCCGCCGGGGATGCCGATCTCGATCAGCACCTCGAAGGGGGCGGCCGCGCCTGCGGCCTCGATGGTTTCCAGCTGCGCGATCGAATCCAGCAGGAACAGCACGCGCAGCCCGGGGATGCCGGCCTTCAGCGCATCGATCGCGCGCAGGTCCGCCGCGGCGATCACCTGGTTCGCGATCAGCACCCGGGTGGCGCCGGCCCCGACCGCGATGCGCAGCTGGTGCACGGTGGCCACGGTGAGGCCCCAGGCACCGGCATCGAGCTGCGCGCGGAAGAGCTGCGGCGACATCGTCGTCTTGCCGTGCGGCGCCAGGCCGATGCCGCGCTGCTCGCAGAAGCGCTGCATCCAGCCCAGGTTGTGTTGCAGGGCACCGCGCTTGATGACGGCCAAAGGAAGCGGCAGGTCGCCCGCCGGCACCGACCAGCCCTGCTCGCCGATCTGCGACCGGCGCAGCGGCGGCGCATCATGCGGATAGCCCTTGTGGCGGCTGTCGAGCAGGGGATCGAGGAAGTCGTTCATGCCAAGGGCTCCGTTCCGGCGCGCGCGGCGCAGCGCAGCGCAGCTGCGGAACGCATTCTTGCAGCCCGGCCGGGCGGACGGGCGCGCTACACCGGCAGGGGCCGGAAGCGCTGCAGCCAGTGGCTGTCCAGGAACTCGACGAACTCGCTGTCGGCTTCGACGTCGCGGCAGATCGCCAGCATCGCGTCGCGCGCCTTCGCCATGCCCAGCAGGGTCATGAAGCGGTCGGGCTGCGAGCCCATGCCCCAGCCGGCGCGGTCGTCCGCGAGGCAGCGGTACACCGCGCTCAACACCTGCTGCATCAGTTCGTCATCGACCTCGGACATGCCGCCATGCTCGCCGGGCCGGTCCCGATCCGGAAGGAAGGAATCCACGCCTTCCACGCCTTCCACGACTTTCGGGGCGGCACGCCTCCAGTCAGCGGTCGGGCGGATCGGTCAGGCGCGCCAGCGCGGCCTGCAGTTCCCTCAGCTTCGGTGGCTTGCTCAGCACCATGTCGACGTGCGGCGGCACCTCGCCTTCGGCGACCATCCGGCGACCCCAGCCCGTCAGCAGCAGCACCGGCGTGGAGGGCTCGAGCGCCTTGACGGCGGCGGCGACGCGGCGGCCGTCGACGTAGGGCATGCCCAGGTCGGTGATGACGAGCTGGAACGGGGCGCCCGCTGCATGCGCCCGCATGAAGGCATCGATGCCCGCCTGTCCGCCATTGACGGCAGCGACGTCGTGACCGTCATGCACCAGCGCGTCGGACAAAGAACGGACGATCAGGGGATCGTCGTCGACCAGGAGGATGCGCAGGCAGGAGCGGGGGCGCAGCCCGGCCGCGTCGTCCAGGGGCTGCGGCAGCGCCTGGCCGTGCCTCACGGGAAACACCAGCCGCATGCAGGTCCCCCGGCCGGGTTCGCTGTCGATCTCCACCGCCGCCCCGTGCCGCTGCGCGATGCCGTAGACCATCGCCAGGCCCAGGCCGGTGCCGCGTTCGCCCTTGGTCGTGAAGAAGGGTTCCAGGCAGCGCCGCCGCGTCGACTCGTCCATCCCCGTGCCGCTGTCCTCGACTTCCACCATCACCCGCTGCTCGGCGCGGCCGTCGCCGTCGTCGTCAGGCCCCACTGCGGCGCGCGTGCGCAGCGTCAGCACCCCGCCGTCGGGCATGGCGTCGACCGCGTTGAAGATCAGGTTGATCAGCGCCTCCCGCACTTCGCTTTCGACGCCCGGCACCTCGGGAAGGTCCTGCGCCAGGGCAGTCTCCAGCCGCACCACGGCGCCGCGCTGCTGCGGCATGTCGCGCCAGCGGGCCTGGGTCAGCTCGATCACCTGCGGCACCAGGTCATTCAGCTGCAAGGGCCGCATCGCGCCCGGCGCCTCGCGTTGACGGTAGAACTCGCGCATGCGCGACACGGTGGCCGCCACGTCGTCGATCGCCCGGGCGATCGTCTCCAGCGCGGCCCGCCCCCGCTCGGTGAGCCCGGTCTCGCGCTCGAGCAGGTGCTCGGCATACAGCGACGCGGGCGAGATGGCGTTGTTGATGTCGTGCGCGATGCCGCTGGCCATCTGGCCCAGCGCGCGCAGGCGTTCCTGCTGCATGACGGCTTCCTGCGTCCGCCGCAGGTCGCCGTAGGCGCGCTGCAGCGATTCGTGCAGTTCGGCCTGCCGAGCCGCCAGCGCGACGTGGGCGCTGAGCTGGCGAAGAAACTCGCACTCGCCGCTGCTGAATCCATTCACGCATTGGCGGGCCACGAGCAGCACGCCGAGCGCGCGCTGCTCCGAGGTCAGCGGCACCGCCACCAGCGCCCCGAGTCCGCCGGCGGCCAGGCGCTGGGCAAACGGCACCGAGGACAGGCGCAGGTCCGGCTCGTACACCAGCTCGCCCGAGAGGCAGCGCGACAGCGCGTTCTCGTCGATCGCCAGCTGCGTCTGCTCGCGCAGGCCGATGGCCGTGGCCCGGGCCAGGCTGTTCGGCGCCACGCAGAGCACCGTCAGCGCGTGGTCCGCCGGGCTGTATCGGCAGATGCAGGCGAAGTCCGCCGGCAGCTGTTCTTCGAGGCTGCTGACCGCCACCTGGCAGATGCTGTGCAAGTCCTGCCGCTCGCCGATCGCGGTCGTGATGTGGTCGAGCAGCTGCAGCCGTTCGAGCTGGGCCCTCAGGTTCGCTTCCGCCTGCTTGCGGTCGGTGATGTCCGTCGAAATGCCGAACACGCCCTTGAGCTGCCCCTGCTCGTCCAGCAGCGGGCACTTGACCGAGAGGTAGGTGCGCAAGCCGGCGTCCAGCGGGGCCTCCTCCTCGGCGGTCAGCGGCGCCCCCGCGGCCGCGACGCGTTCGTCGACCGCGCGAAAGGCCGCCGCGGCAGCGGCCGGGAAGAGCTCGTGGTCGGTCCTGCCGGTGACCTCGTCCGGACGAACATGGTGCAGCTGCCCGAAGCTGCGGTTGACCAGCAGGTAGCGCCCCTGCAGGTCCTTCACGTAGATCGCGGCGGTGGAGTTGTCGACGATGGCCCGCAGCAGCTGCTGGGTTTCGCGGACGCGCAGGTCGGCCAGCTGGCGCGAGCGCTCCAGCTCGACCTGCGCCTGGCGGCGCTCGGCGCGCACGGCCGACTGCGCCAGCTCGCGCTCGAGCACCGGGCTCAGCCGGGCCAGGTTCTGCTTCATCACGTAGTCGCTGGCGCCGGCCTTCATCGCCTCGACGGCCACTTCCTCCCCGATCGTGCCGGAGACGAAGATGAACGGGATGTCGATCTCCATGGTCCGGAATGCCCGCAAGGCATCGACGCCGCTGAACGCCGGCATGCGGAAATCGGACAGCACCGCATCCCATGCCCCGTCGCGCAGCGCGGCCTGCAGCGCGTGCATGTCCTGCACGCGCTCGTAGGTCGGCTCGAATCCGCCGCGGCGCAGCAGGCGCACGATGAGCCGGGCATCGTCGTCGGAATCCTCGACGATGAGCAGCCTGACCCGCCGCGGAGCCGCGGCGGCGCTGGACTCGGTGTTCACGGGCTGGAGCGCCCCGGCGGCACCTGGTTCAGCATCAGCCAGTACAGGCCGAGCACCTTGGCGGCCTCGATGAACTCGGCAAAGTCGACCGGCTTCCTGACGTAGCTGTTGCAGCCGAGCGTGTAGCCCGAGATCAGGTCCTGCTCTTCCTGTGACGAGGTGAGGATGACCACCGGCAGGAAGCGCGTCCGCTCCTCGGCCCGCACCGCGCGCAGCACGCCCAGGCCATCCAGCTTCGGCAGCTTGAGGTCCAGGATGACCATGGTCGGCAGCGGATGCGACGCCCGCTCCTCATACGCGTTACGGGCGAACAGGAAGTCGAGCGCTTCGACGCCATCGCGCACCACCGTGATCGGATTCATCAGGTGGCTTCGCTTGAAGGCGCGCAGCGTCAACGCCACGTCGTCCGGGTTGTCCTCAACCAGCAGGATGACCTTGTTGTCTTGGCTCATCGGTGGATCCCCTGAACGTGAAGTAGAACGTGGCGCCGCGGCCCGGCTGCGATTCCGCCCAGATGCGTCCCTCGTGGCGGCGGATGATGCGGTGCACGATGGCCAGGCCGATGCCGGTGCCGGCGAATTCGCTTTCGTGGTGCAGGCGCTGGAACGCGCCGAAGAGGCGGTCGGCGTAGTTCATGTCGAAGCCCACGCCGTTGTCCGCCACGAACCACGCGGCCTGGCCGTCTTGCACGCTGCGCCCGACCCGCACCACGGCCCCCGCGGTGCGGGCGGTGAACTTCCAGGCGTTCTCGATCAGGTTCTGCAGCGCGATCTGCATCAGGGACTTGTCGGCGCGCACGACCAGGCCCTGCTCGATCTCCCAGCGAACATCACGATCCGGGTGCTGCTGCTGCAGCCCTTCGGCGATCTCGCGCGCGAGCGCGCTCAGGTCGACGTCGCGGATCACCAGTTCGGTCCGGGTCACCTTCGACAGGCCGAGCAGTTCGTCGATCAGGCGCCCCATGCGCTGGCTGGCGGCGCGGATGCGCTGCAGGTAGTCGCGCCCCTCGTCGTCGAGGCGGTCGGAATAGTCTTCCAGCAGCGCCAGCGAAAAGCCGTCCATGCTGCGCAGCGGCGCCCGCAGGTCGTGCGACACCGAGTAGCTGAAGGCCTCGATTTCCTTGTTCAGCGCGGCCAGTTCCTGGTTGCTCCGTTCGATCTGCGCGAACGAGGCCCGCAACGCCGCGGTCATCGCATCGAAATTGCGCGACATCTCGCCGATCTCGTCGTTGCCGCCGATGTCGAGCTTGAAGCCCCAGTTGCCGGAGGCCACCTGGCGCGTCGCCTCCTCCAGGCGGCGAATCGGCGCCAGCACGCTGCGGTGGATCAACCAGCCCGCGCCGCCGGTCGTGGCCGCGATCAGCAGCAGGCCGGCCAGGAACACCCAGACCACCCGGCGCTGCGCCTCGGCGATGCGCCGGGTCGACACGTCCGACAGGCGCAGCGCGTCGACCAGGCTTTCCTGCTGCAGCACGAGCAGTTTGCGCGATAGCTGGGCCTCGAACCGGCGCTGCGCATCGCCTTGCGCGCTGGCGCTGCCCAGCACCGGGGACGGGGAAGAACCCAGCTCTTCGAAGATGCGCTGCGTCTCGGCGCTGCGCGCGCGCAGTTCGGCCAGGATCTCCCGCGCCTCCGGATCCGTGACGGGGTGCGTGGCCAGCAGGCGGTCCAGCCGGTGGGCGGCCTCGCGCGCCTGCAGGTGCGCGCGCTCGGGCCGGTACAGCGTGTACTCGAAGGTCACCAGCCGCAGGTCGTTCAGCGCGCGCGCGACGTCCGCCGTGCGCCGGCGCTCGCCATCGGCTTCGTCGACCTCGGCATCCGCCCAGAAGATCACCGCCGCCAGCAGCGCAATGGTGGCCAGCGCCGTCGTGGTCGCCAGCCGTCCCTTGGTGCCGATCTTCATGGTCGCGGGTCGTTCAGTACACCACGGTGACGCGGTCGGCCTGTTCCGCCAGCAGTGCGTCGAGGTAGAGGTGGGGCAGGAAATTGGGCACTGCTGTCCGCGGCACATGCCCGCGTGCCATCGCCCATTGCGCCTCGTCCTCCAGCGTGACCAGCTGCGATTGCAGCAGATTGACGCGGAAGCCGAGATCGGCCCACACCGGACGCAGGGCGGCGGGCTCCAGCTTCAGCCGCTGCGCAGCCACGGCCAGCGCCCGCTCCGGCTGGTCGCGCGTGAGCTGCTCGGCCTTCAGCAGTGCCCGCACGAGCCTGCGCAGCGCGGCCGGGCGCTGCTGCAGGAAGTCGTTGCGGCCGACGACGACGTGCGTCACCGTGTAGGCCGCCGGGGCGGTGAAGGACACGCCGCCCAGGCCCAGGCTGGACTCGGCTTTCAGCCGGATCGGCTGCCAGGTCGAGGCGGCGTCGATGTGCCCCTGCGCCAGCGCGTCCGCGATGCGGGCGGGCGGCAGGTCGACCAGCGTCGCCGCGTCGGGCGGCAGCTTGTGCCGTATCAGGAAGGCCCAGAGAAAGTATTCGCCACTGGTGCCCAGGGGAACACCGACCTTCTTGCCACGCAGGTCCGCCGGCTGGCTGATGCCGCGGTCGCGCCGGGCGACGATCGCCATCTCGGTGGAGACGCTGAGCATGCTGGCGGCGATCCCGAAGGGTTCGCCTTGCAGCACGGCGATCACGAAAGGCACCTCCGCCGCCGCGGCGAGGTCGGTCTTGCGCTGGGCGAGCAGATCCAGCGCCGCCTTGCCGTGGCTCACCGGGAGCAGCGTGACGGCGAGGCCTACGTCCTCGAAATAGCCCTCGGCGGCAGCGATGTGCAGCAGGGCGGCATGGGGGGTGGAGGAGAGCGCGATCGAGAGGCTCTCGGTGGGCTGCGGGCGGGTGAACGGCCGCCAGCCGGTGCGGGCCAGCAGGGCGGCTCCTGCCGCGCCTGACAAAGCGACCGAGGCCGCCGCCAAGAGCGTCCTGCGCCTGGTACTCGCTCTTGCGGCCTCTGGCGGGCTCATCGTACGCTCCCTGCTCACGCCCAGGAAAGGTGCGCTGCTGCCGTAGCTTACGAGCGCTAGCAAACATTGGCAATAGCGATGAAGACGGCCGATCCACGCCCCCCGTTCCTCGTGATGGCCCATCACCGCTCCGGCTCGAACTTCCTGAACGACCTGCTCCAGCAGCACGCCGGGATCGAGTGCCTCAACGAGCCGCTGTCGATGCACACCCGCTTCTTCCGCGAGCAGGACCTGGTGGTGTGGACGGGCGCCGACTTCGATGCGCGCCTGCTGCACCGCAGCCTGGCTTCCGAAGACGCGCTGCGCGGCTACCTGGTGGAGCTGCGGCAATACCTGTCGGGCTCACGCCGCGGACGAATCATCGGCTTCAAGGAGACCTGCCTGTTCGGCAAGCTGGGCTGGCTGAAGGCCTTCGTGCCGGGACTGCGGATCGTGTTCCTGCGCCGCGACGCCCGCGCCATCGTGTCTTCGGTGCTGCGCAGCGACCTGGCCGCGCTGTGGCGCTACGCCGAGCAGGTGCCGCCGGTCTTCAGCCGCCTGTTTCCCGGCTACGCCAGCCGCGTCCCCATCGGCGCGACGGTGCTGCGCGCGACCGAGCTGGCGGCCATGAGCGTGGCCGCGCGCTACGAACTGGCGCGGCAAACGCTGGGCGGCTTCGATCACCTGGCCGTGCAGCTCGAAAGCTTCGCCAGCGAACCGGAGCGGTCCGTCCATGCCCTGGCGGCCTTCCTCGGCGTCGACGCGGCACCGGAACAGCTGGCTTTCGTCATTGCGCGGCACGGTGAGAGCCGGGGGGGACTCTTCTCGTCCTACCGCACGGTCGACGACGTCGAGCGGGGCTGGCGCCGGCACCTCAGTGCCCGGCAGGTCGAGGTGATCGACGATGTGCTGCACGTGCTGCAGGCCCCGGGCACCGCCATGCCGCCCTCGGGAGCCGCAAACCCATGAAGGACCTGGTGGCGCAGTTCCTCGACGAGGCAGTGCGCTTCGTCCCGACAAACGGGCGCCGCCGCGGCCAACCGATCCGCGTCGCGCGCACGCTGTTGACCTGCGGCGTCGCCGCGGCGGTGATGAACGAATTGCGGCTGCCCGAGGAAGCCGGGCCGGCCTACCGCTACGTCAACGTGCACAACCCGCGCTGCCCACTCTCGTTCGACCGCGAGCGCCAATGCTGGCGCTGCAGCCCGGCGCTGCAGCAGTATCCCGCGTGGGGCTTGAACTGGGCCGCGGCCCAGGCCCTTTGCGAGCACCTGGGGGGCCGCCTGCCCTGGGCGGAAGAATGGGAGCGTTTCGCTTCCAACAACGACCCGGCGCGAATCTATCCCTGGGGCAACGCGGCACCGGACCGGACGCTCGCGAACTACGACGAGCACTATGGCGGACCGAGCGCCGTCGGCTGCTTTCCGCCTTCGGAGACCGGGCTCTGCGACCTGGCCGGGAACCTCGGTGAATGGTGTCTCGACCGCTTCGGCGAGGCGAAATCGCTGGAGCGCCTGGTCAAGGGCGGCGCCTGGAGCAAGGACGCCGACCATCTCCGGATTGCGAGAAGCCGCGGAAAGTGGGCACGCCTGGGCACGACGACGATCGGCTTGCGGCCGGTCTGGGAGGATTGATGCGATGAAGCTGGTCATCTTCGATCTCGACGACACGCTGGTCAATTTCGCGGCCACGCGGCAAATGGCCCACCTCAGGCTCGCCGAACTGCTCGCGCAGGAAGGCATCGACGCGCCGGCCTACCTGCGCATCTGCACGGAGCTGGACCGCCCGCTGTTCTCGCTCTTCGAGCAGGGCCAGCTGACGCGGAACGAATACCGCATGCGCCGTTTTGCCGATCCATTCGAGCGCCTGGGGCTGGCGCCCTGCGCGGGCCTGGTCGATCGGCTCAACCAGGTCTTCATGGCCTGCGTCAACGACAGCCCGCTGCTGTACGACGACGTCTGGCCGACCCTCGCGCGCATGAAGGCCGCTGGACTGCGGATGGCGATCCTGACCAATGGCCCCTCGGACGGCCAGCGGCGCAAGTTGCGCGCGACGGGCCTGGACGGCCACGTCGATCACGTCGCGATCGGGGAGGAGGTCGGCGTCAGCAAGCCCCATGCAGCCGCCTTCAAGGCCGTGCTCGACGAGCTTGGCGTGGCCGGCGACGAGGCGTTGATGGTCGGCGACTCGCCGACGCTCGACTACGACGGTGCGATCAATGCGGGACTGCGCGCCGTGCTGCTCGACCGGGACGGCAACCATGCCGCCCAGCCCCGCCACAGCCTCCGCTCACTTCACGAGCTGGAGCCGACGAGGCGATGATCGTGCTCCGCGCGCGCGCTGGCCGGCATCGCCGGTGACCGGCCCAGCGTGAAGTAGAAGCTGGTGCCGCTCCCGGGCGCGCTGTCGAACCAGATGCGCCCGCCGTGGCGTTCGACGATGCGCTGCACGATCGACAGGCCGACGCCACTGCCTTCGATGCCGCGGTGCCGCGGCAGTCGACGGAAGGCCTCGAAGAGCTGGTCGGCCTCGGCCATGTCGAATCCGGCGCCGTTGTCCCTGATGCAGTAGACGACCTGGCCGTCCCCGTCCTGGGCCTCGATGGTGACCAGCGCGCGTTCCGCGCCGCGCGTGAACTTGAAGGCGTTGGAGATCAGGTTGACGAACACCTGCCGCAGCAGGCTCAGGTCGGCGCTGGCCGCGGGCAGCACACCGACCAGCACGTCCAGCGTCCGCTCGGGCTCGCGCGGCCGCAGTTCCTGCAGCACGTCGCGGACCAGCCAGGCCACGTCCACCGGCCGCAGGTCGAGCGCCTGCCGGCCCATGCGGGAAAGGCGCATCAGGTCGTCGAGCAACTGCACCAGGCGATGGGCTTCGCCCTCCATCTTGTGCAGCCAGTCCACGGCCAGCACCGGCATCTGCGACCCGAAGCGGGCCTGCAGCAGCGAGCACAGGCCGATGATGCCGCCGAGCGGCGAGCGCAGGTCATGCGAGGCCGAGCGCGTGAAGGCATCCAGCTCGCGGTTGGCCGCCTCCAGTTCCAGCGCACGTTCACGCAGGCGCTGCTCGAGGCGTGCGTTCTCCAGGCGCAGGGCCCGCAGCGCCAGGCCCCGCTGCAGCACCGGCAGGAGGGCGCCGACCTTGAGCGGCTTCAGCACGTAGTCGTAGGCGCCGGCGCGCATCGCCTCCACGGCCGAGCCGATGGACCCATCGCCGGTCATGATGACGACGACCAGCATCGGATCGAGCTGTACCGCGTGGCGCAGCAGCGTGATGCCATCCATCTCCGGCATCGTCAGGTCGGCCAGCAGCAGGTCGAAGCGCGCCCCGGCCAGTGCGGCCACCGCCGCCTGCGCACTGGTGAATCCGAGGGTCTCGTAGCCCTCGTCGCGCAGCACCTCGCGCAGCGTGCCCATCAGCGAGGCATCGTCGTCGACGATGAGCAATCGGGGTCGTTCGAGCGCCGGCATGGCTGCAGCTTGGGGTGGAGCGCAAGCATTGCAGAGCCGCTGCACGATTGCAAATGCGCCGGGCGGGGCGCACTGCTGGGGTCATCGCATCAATCGCTGTGGGGAAAGTCAAATCAATGGCATCGAGATGTTCCTCATCACCTCCCCGAGACGCGCCGCTGCGCCCCGACGCGGCTCCGGCGCCGGCCATGCCCCCGGCTTGCTAACTCAGGAAAGCACCAGGCAGCCGATCACGCGGGATTCGACCGCCGCCGCCCAAGCGGCCGCCACCGGAGGCGGCTGGCTTCGACCTTCAGCAGCGCGACGTCGGTCTGCGGATCGGTGCCGACCATGCGCGCCCGTGCTGTCCGACGCAGGGCGGCTGCCGCGCCGCGTCCGCGGCAGGCTCAGCGGCCGCTCGTCAGCCGCGTGATGCCCAGCGCCTTCAGCACGTACTTCTCGTACACCGGCTCC
>CAMLJY010000032.1 GCA_946480465.1 uncultured Burkholderiales bacterium | reverse complement strand
CATGTACGCGACCATGCTGATCGCGGTGCCCACCGGCGTGAAGATCTTCAACTGGGTGGCCACGATGTGGCGCGGCTCGATGACCTTCGAGACGCCGATGCTGTTCGCGGTCGGCTTCCTGTTCGTGTTCTCGATGGGTGGCTTCACCGGCCTCATCCTCGCGATGGCGCCGATCGACATCCAGCTCCAGGACACCTACTACGTGGTGGCGCACTTCCACTACGTGCTGGTGGCGGGCTCGCTGTACGCGCTCTTCGCTGGGGTGTACTACTGGGGCCCGAAGTGGACTGGCGTGATGTACAGCGAGACGCGCGGAAAGATCCACTTCTGGGGTTCGTTGATCTTCTTCAACCTCACGTTCTTCCCGATGCACTTCCTCGGCCTGGCCGGCATGCCGCGCCGCTATGCCGACTACCCGATCCAGTTCACCGACTTCAACGCGGTGGCCACCATCGGTGCCTTCGGCTTCGGCCTGATGCAGGTGTACTTCTTCCTCTTCGTCTGCATCCCGATGATGCGCGGCAAGGGCCAGCCGGCCCCGCAGAAGCCCTGGGAAGCCGCCGAAGGCCTGGAGTGGGAAGTGCCGTCGCCGGCGCCGTTCCACACCTTCGAGACGCCGCCCAAGCTGGACGCGACGGCGACCAAGGTGATCGGCTGATCGTCTTTGCACCGGAGACGCCGCCATGGCCCAGACGGAACAGCAACGCAAGGCCAACCGCCGCCTGGGCCTGATCCTGGCGTCGGTGGCGCTGGTGTTCGCGCTGGGCTTCATCGCGAAGATCGTCTTTCTCGGTCGCTAGAAGCGCTGCCATGGACGACCAGCCGAACACCGACGAGCAGCAGCGCAAGAAGGACCGGCTGCGCCGGGACAACTGGCGCATGTTCGGCAAGCTCGGCGTCATCGTGGTGGCGATGGGTGGGTTCGGCTACGCGCTGGTGCCGATGTACGAGACCATCTGCGATGCCCTGGGCATCAACGTGCTGTCCGTGAGCGAGCGCGTGACCTCGGCCGGCCTGGCCGGCAGCCGCGAGCGCAAGCAGAGCACGCAGGTTGACTACTCGCGCAAGGTCACCATCGAGTTCGACGCCAACTCGCGCGGTCCCTGGCACTTCAAGCCGGCACAGCGGTCGTTACAGGTGCACCCAGGCGAGCTGGCGACGGTGATGTACGAGTTCCGGAACATCCAGGACCGCACGATGGCGGCCCAGGCCATTCCGAGTTATGCGCCGATGCAGGCCTCACCGCACTTCAACAAGCTGGAGTGTTTCTGCTTCAACGAGTACGTGCTGAAGCCCGGCGAGAGCAGGCAGTGGCCGGTGGTCTTCTACGTCGACCCCAAGCTGCCGAAGGACGTCACGACGATCACGCTGTCGTACACCTTCTTCGAGGTCAGCGGCAAGGTGGCGCCGAAGTCCGCTGCGGTGGCGGTGCCGGAGAAGGTGTTGTGATGGCCGGCGACCTGAAGAATGCAGCCGCCCGCAAAGGCTCCCTGCTTCGGACCGTCAAGGCCGTGGCCTGGTCCTTCTTCGGCGTGCGCCGTTCGAAGGACTACGCCAACGACGTCGAGAAGCTGAATCCGGTGCACGTGGTGATCGCCGGCATCATCGGCGCGTTGATCTTCATCGGCTGCCTCGTGCTGCTGGTGCGTTGGGTGGTCGGCAGCGGCGTGGCAGGCTGAGCCGCAGGCCGATCCGAAAGATTGTTAGGTTTCGAGGAGTGACCACAAGATGTCCGCAGCGACGCCCCAAGGGGTGACCCCCTACTACTTCGTGCCGGCCCCCTCGCGGCATCCGGTGACGGCCGCCATCGGCCTGTTCTTCGTGATTCTTGGCGCTGGCCAGTGGATCAACGGGCACGGCTGGGGTGCGTACTCCCTGCTGCTGGGCCTGGTGATCTGGCTGGGCACCCTGTTCTTCTGGTTCCGTGACTCGATCGCCGAGAGCGAAGGCGGCCTGTACTCCGAGCGGGTGGACGTGTCCTACCGCTGGAGCATGAGCTGGTTCATCTTCTCCGAGGTGATGTTCTTCGCTGCCTTCTTCGGTGCGCTGTACTGGGCCCGTGTGTACTCGGTGCCGATGCTGGGAGACCTCGAGCACCAGATCCTGTGGCCCGATTTCAAGGCCAACTGGCCGAGCACCGTTGCGGGCGCGACCGCTTCGCCGGCCGGCACCGTCGAGCCCTTCAGCGTGATGGGACCGTGGCCGATCCCGACCATCAACACCGCGATCCTGCTGACCTCGGGTGCCACGCTGACGATCGCGCACCACGCGCTCATCGCCGGTCAGCGCGCCAAGACGATCCTGTGGATGTGGATCACGGTGCTGCTGGGCGTGACCTTCATCGGCTTCCAGGCCTATGAATACATCCACGCCTACCGCGACCTGAACCTCAAGCTCAGTTCCGGCGTCTACGGTTCCACCTTCTTCATGCTGACCGGCTTCCACGGCTTCCACGTGTTCGTCGGCATGTTGATGCTGCTGTTCATCACCTTCCGGTTGATGAAGGGCCACTTCACGCCCGAGCGCCACTTCGGCTTCGAAGGCGCCGCCTGGTACTGGCACTTCGTCGACGTGGTGTGGCTGGGTCTGTACTTCCTGGTGTACTGGCTCTGACCAGCCCGCCCCCGAGGCGCCTTTGGCGCCTCCCCCTCAAGGGGGGCGAGCCCGGACGTGAAGCGCAGCTTTCACGCCTGGCGAGCGGGTCGGGCCGTGAGGTCCGATGCGGCCTGCAAGGCCCGCCAGCGGCCCGGCAAGACTGGCTCCGCGGCGGCTGCTGGATCTGAAAGACCGCCGCCTCGAGCGGCGTTTTCGTTTGGTGCGACGGACGCGTTCAGCGCCCGACCGGCAGGCCCGTCGGCTGGATCCACCCCATGCGCCAGGACAGCAGGATGAACAGGAACAGTGCAATCGACAGGCCCACCCGCAGTGCCAGCGAGCGAGCCATTCGGTTGTCGCGCGTGCCGGCGGAGCGGTCGCGCTTGAGCATGAAGAGGCCGGCGCTTCCCAAGGCGATGAGCACCAGCACCAGCGCGACGACGATCAGGGTCTTCATGGCGGGGAATTATCGATGCCCATGCCAGCACTGACGGGCAAGCGCCGGTCCTCCCTGGTGGCGCTGGCCGCCGCCCTGCTGGCCACGGGCGTGACGGCGCGGCTGGGCCTGTGGCAGCTCGACCGGGCGGGCCAGAAGCTGCAGATCGCGGCCGACATGCGCGAACGCCGGGCGCTGCCGCCGCTGCCGGCCGATGCGCTGGCGACCGACGAGGCGGGGCTGGCCGCGCAGCGCTACCGCGCGATCACGCTGCGCGGCCGTTGGGTGGTGGAGCGCACCGTCTACCTGGACAACCGCCAGATGGACGGCCGGCCCGGCTTTTTCGTCGTCACGCCGCTGCGCCTGCCCGGCGGCGATGCGGTGCTGGTCCAGCGCGGCTGGCTGCAGCGCAACTTCCAGGACCGCGAACGCCTGCAGCCGATCGCGACGCCGGCGGGGGACGTGACCGTCACCGGCCGCGTCGTGCCGCCGCCGTCCGCGCTGTTCTCCCTGGGCAGCGCGGGCAGCGGCTTGATCCGGCAAAATCTGCCCCTCGACGAATTCGCCCGTGAGACCGGGTTGCGCCTGCGGCCGCTGTCCATCCAGCAGCAGAACGGCGAGTCCGATGCCCCCGATTCCTTGCAACGCCGTTGGCCCGAACCGCAGGTCGACGTCGGCAAGCACCATGGCTACGCATTCCAGTGGTTCGCCCTGAGCATGCTGGTCGCAGGTCTTTATGTCTGGTTCCAAATCATCCAACCCCTCCGACGGCGCCGCGCGGCTTGAACCAGTGGGCTTGACGGTGCATTCGCTGCCCGAGCCGGCGCTGGCCGGAGCGCTGCAGCAACGCAGCGGGCGGGTGAGGATGCTGCTGATCCTGCTGGTGTGCGCCGCGCCGGTGCTGGCCAGCTACTTCACGTATTACGTCGTCCGACCCGAGGGGAAGGGCACGGCGTACAGCGCGCTGATCGAACCGGTGCCGCTGCCCGCGGTCACGGGCGCGGATCTGCAAGGCCGGCCGGTGCCGCTGCCGAGCCTGAAGGGCCAGTGGCTGCTCGTCGTCGTCGGCCCCGCGGGCAGCTGCGGCGAGGCCTGCGAGAAGCGCCTGTACCTGCAGCGCCAGCTGCGCGAGATGACCGGCCGCGAGCGCGACCGGCTGGACAAGCTGTGGCTGGTCACCGACGACGCGCCGGTGGCGCCGGCGCTCGCTGCCGCCCTCGGCGCCACGCCGGCGATGCATGTGCTGCGCGCGCCGCGCGAGACCGTCGCAGCTTGGCTGAAACCGGAAGCCGGCCGCGCATTGGAGGATCACCTGTACCTGGTCGACCCGCGTGGCGACTGGATGCTGCGCGCGCCGGCCGATCCCGATCCGGCCAAGCTCAAGCGCGACCTCGACCGCCTGCTGCGCGCCTCCGCCAGCTGGGACCGCGCGGGGCGCTGACGGCAGCCTGCGATGAGCACGCCACTGGTCGACCTGTCCCCCCTGCCGGTGCTGGCTGCGCTGGCCGCGACGGTGGCGGCGCCGCCGCTCGCCTGGTGGTGGTGGCGCGGTCGCGGCCAGGGCGCACGCGCGCGCCTGGCGGCGTTGACCGCGTTGACGCTCTTCCTGACCTTCGACCTGATCGTGTTCGGTGCCTTCACGCGGCTCACCGACTCCGGCCTCGGTTGCCCGGACTGGCCTGGCTGCTACGGCGAGGCCAGCCCCTTCGGCGCGCGCGAGCAGATCGCCGGGGCCCAGGCGGCGCTGCCGGGCGGTCCGGTCACCTGGAGCAAGGCCTGGATCGAGATGGTCCATCGCTACCTGGCCATGGCGGTCGGCTTCTTGATCCTCATCGCCGCGGTCGCCGGCTGGCGCAGGCGGCGCGAGCTGCCGCATTCGCCCTGGTGGGGTGCGGTGACGCTGGCGTGGGTGATCGTGCAGGGCCTGTTCGGCAAGTACACCGTGACGCTGAAGCTGTACCCGGCCATCGTCACGCTGCATCTGCTCGGCGGCATGGTGCTGCTCTTGCTGTTGGTGCTCCAGCATGAGTCCTTCCGCGACCGGCCGCTCGCAAGCCCCTGGTCGCGCGCCTGGGTAGGCGCGGTGCTCGGCCTCGTGCTGACGCAGGTGGCTCTGGGGGGCTGGGTCAGCACGAACTACGCCGTGCTGGCCTGCGGCGGTTTCCCCACCTGCAATGGCCATTGGTGGCCGCCGATGGACGCCGGGCACGGCTTCACGCTGCTGCGCGAACTCGGCCGGGCCGGCCATGGCGGCTACCTGCCCTTCGACGCGCTGGTGGCGATCCACATGGCGCACCGCGGTTTTGCGCTGGTCGCCGGTGCCGCGGTGCTGACGCTGGGCTGGGCCTTGTGGCGCTCGGGCTCGGTGCCGGCTCGCCGCTTCGCCATTGCACTGCTGGGCCTGCTGGCCGGGCAGTTGCTATCGGGCCTGTCGAACATCGTGCTCGGCTGGCCCATCGTCGCTGCCCTGGGTCACAGCGCCGGCGCGGCCGCGCTGGTGGGCGTGCTGGGGGCCCTGTGGGCCCGTTGGCAGGCGCAGCCGGGGGCCCCGGCTACCACCGGCCGTGCTTGGCGCGCTGCCTAGAATTCCGCTCCCCCGATGACGCAGTCGATCGCCACCCCCCTCCGGACCACTTCGCGCTGGTCGCAGTACGTTGCGCTGACCAAGCCGCGTGTCGTGCAGCTGATCGTCTTCTGCGCGGTGATCGGCATGCTGATGGCCGAGCCCGGGCTGCCCGACCTGCGTGTCGCGCTGGCCGCGACCGTCGGCATCTGGCTCGTGGCCAGTGCGGCCGCGGCCTTCAACTGCCTGGTCGAGCAGCAGATCGACCGCCGCATGGCCCGCACTGCCTGGCGGCCGACTGCCAAGGGTGAGCTCAGCTCCGCGCAGGCCCTGGCTTTCTCCCTCCTGCTCGGCGGCGCCGGCAGTGCGCTGCTGTACCTGGCGGTCAACCCGCTGACGATGTGGCTCACCTTCGCCACCTTCGTCGGTTATGCCGTCGTCTACACGGTGATCCTGAAACCGCTGACGCCCCAGAACATCGTGATCGGTGGAGCCTCCGGTGCGATGCCGCCGGTGCTCGGCTGGGCGGCCATCCGTGGCGAGGTCGGCCCCGAGGCGCTGCTGATGTGCCTGATCATCTTCCTCTGGACGCCCCCGCACTTCTGGGCACTGGCGCTGTACCGGGTCGAGGACTACCGCCGCTCCGGCCTGCCGATGCTGCCGGTCACCCACGGCAGCGACTTCACGCGGCTGAACGTGCTGCTGTACACGCTGGTCCTGTTCGCGGCCACGCTGCTGCCCTTCGTGATCGGCATGAGCTCGTGGCTGTACCTGGCGGTGGCCGTCGCGCTGGGCCTCGGCTTCATCGGCTACGCCTGGGGGCTGTGGCGCGACTACAGCGACCAGCTGGCCCGGCGCACCTTCCGCTATTCCATCCTCTACCTGTCCCTGCTGTTCGCGGCGCTGCTGCTGGACCACTACCTGAAGCCATGGATCACCTCGCTCTGAGTCGCCGCGCGTTGCTGGCCGGCGCTGCTGCTGCGGCCCTCGCCGCCTGCCAGCCGGCCAAGCCGACCTTCAAGGCGATCGACATCACCGGGGCCGACTATGCGCGCGGCTTCGCGCTGCCCGATGCGAGCGGCCGCGAGCGCACGCTGGGGGATTTCAAGGGCAAGGTGGTGGTGGTCTTCTTCGGCTATACGCAGTGCCCGGACGTGTGTCCGACCACGATGGCCGAGCTGGCCGAGGTCAAGCGCGCCCTGGGACCCGACGGGGCGCGGGTACAGGGCGTGTTCGTGACGATCGATCCGGAGCGCGACACGCCCGAGCTTCTGAGGGCCTATGTCGCCAGCTTCGGCCCGGACTTCGTCGCCCTGCGTGGATCGCCCGAGCAACTGAAGTCGCTGGCCAAGGACTTCAAGGTGTTCTACGCGAAGGTGCCGGGCAAGACCGAGGGCAGCTACACGATGGACCACACCGCGGGCTCCTATGTCTTCGACACCCAGGGCCGCGTGCGCCTCTTCACCCGCTACGGCATCGGCGCCAAGGCGCTGGTGGACGACCTGAAGCTGCTGTTGTCCGAGACAGCCTGAGCGCTGTCGCCGGGTGCGTTGCGCCAAGAAAAACGCCGCCGAGAATGTGCTCGGCGGCGCTGGTGGCGGGAACGGATTCCCGCTGCAGGCGAGTCAGGCGTGGGCCTCGATCGCCTTGCGCATTTTCTTCATCGCCGCGACTTCGATCTGGCGGATGCGCTCGGCGCTGACGCCGAATTCGGCCGCCAGCTCGTGCAGCGTCTTGCCGCCGCTGGCGTCGTCGTTCACGTTCAGCCAGCGCTCCTGCACGATGCGGCGGCTGCGGTCGTCCAGCGCTTCCAGCGCACGGATCAGGCCGTCGCTGGAGAGGGCGTCACGGCGACGGCTCTCCAGCACCTGGGTCGGCTCGCCGGAGTCGTCCGCCAGGTAGGCGATCGGGGCAAAGCTTTCCTCGCCATCGTCGGTCTGCGGTTCCAGGGCCACGTCGCCGCCGGACAGGCGGGTCTCCATCTCGATGACTTCGGCCGGCTTGACGTTCAGGTCCTGCGCGATGCGCTCGATCTCGCTCGCGGACAGGGTGTTGCGGTGGACATCGGCGTCGCTGGCATCGCCCTTCAGGCTTTGCTTCATCGAGCGCAGGTTGAAGAACAGCTTGCGCTGCGCCTTGGTGGTCGCCAGCTTCACCATGCGCCAGTTGCGCAGGATGTACTCGTGGATCTCGGCCTTGATCCAGTGCAGCGCGTAGCTCACCAGGCGCACGCCCTGTTCCGGATCGAAGCGCCTGACGGCCTTCATCAGGCCGACGTTGCCTTCCTGGATCAGGTCACCCTGCGGCAGTCCGTAGCCCAGGTACTGGCGCGACACCGACACCACCAGGCGCAGGTGCGACAGCACCAGGCGGCCGGCTGCCTCGAGGTCACCCGCGTCACGCAGGCGGCGCGCGAAGGTGGTTTCTTCCTCCTGCGTCAGCATCGGGAGCCGGTTCACGGCGCTGATGTAGGCGTCCAGGTTGCCCAGCGAGGGCACGACGGCCCAGGGATCGCGGAGGGACAGGGCGGTGGAGGCGGGCGTGTTCATGAAGGTCTGTGACAGGCCGGAGGCTCGATGGTTCCGGTGATATTAGCACTCGACTTGTAGGAGTGCTAAAGGCGTCGCCGTCAGACGGGACCGTGTTCTCAAACCTTGATCTGAGTGAACGCTCACAAAGCGCCGAAGCGTGTATCCATCTCTTCGAGCAGGCCGTCCACCAGGGCCAGGAAGGCGGCGAGATTCAGTGGCTTGGTCAGGTAGTGCGCCGCGCCGGCTGCAATGGCGTCGTTGACCCGGGCCGGCGTGGCGTCGGCCGAGACAACGACGACCGGCACCGAGGCTGTGCGCACGTCGTGTTTCAGGTGACGCAGCAGTTCCAGCCCGTCGATGTCCGGCAGGTGCATGTCCAGCAGGATCAGGTCCGGCGGTTCCGCCCGGATGGCGGTCAGGCCGTCGAGGCCGCTCATCGAGATGCTCATCTCCACCTGGGGTCGCTGCGCCAGGATGCCGCGCATGACCTCGGCATTCGTCTCGTTGTCCTCGACGTAGTGGACGCGACGCTGGCGGTAGGGCACCGCCGTGTCGTGCTGCTCCTGCTGGCCGTCGTCATCGACAAGGCCCAGCGCCGCCGCCGGCAGGCTCAGCACGAAGGTGGAACCGGCGCCTTCCCGGCTGTTGGCGACCAGCGAGCCGCCCATCAGTTCGGCCAGGCGCCGGCTGATGACCAGACCGATGCCGGTGCCTTCGATGTTGCTGTGCTCGCGGCCCAGGCGGTTGAAGGGCTGGAACAGCTCCGACACCTGCGTGTCGCTGAGCCCGAGGCCGGTGTCGCTGACCAGGATGTCGACGCCGCCGTCACTGCCGGGCCGGGTTTCCACATGCACCCGGCCGCCGTCGACGTTGTACTTGACCGCGTTCGACAGCAGGTTCGTCAGCACCTGCTTCAGCCGGGTCGGGTCGGCCTTGACCACGCGCGCCGCCGGGTCGACCTGGTCGCGCACCTGGATGCCGCGGCGCCCGGCAGCAGGCTCGATCATCGCGACGCACAGGCGCAGCAGCGGCACGATGTCGACCGCCACGGCTTCCAGGCGCAGGGTGCCGGACTCGATGCGCGACAGGTCCAGCGTGTCGTTGATCATCTCCAGCAGGTGCCAGCCGGCATGCTGGATCTGCGAGGTCCATTCCGATTGGTGCGGCGCCAGCGGCGGCTTGCGGTCCAGCTCGAGCAACTGGGCGAAGCCGAGCATCGCGTTGAGCGGCGTGCGCAACTCGTGGCTCATGCGCGAGAGGAACTCGTTCTTGGCCTGGTTCGCGGATTCCGCCAGCTGCCGGCCGCGTTCGGCTTCCTGCAGCTTCAGCCGCTCGGTGATGTCCTCGACCACGGCCACCAGGCGTTGCGCATGGCCGGAGGCGTCGCGCAGCACGCTCAGCGTCATCTGCACCCAGAGCACCTGGCCGTGGCGATGCAGCAGGCGCTGCCGGCGCGTGGGCGCGGGCAGGTCGTTGCGTGCCTCGCCGGAGACCAGGCGAGTCAGCAGCTCGGCGGCGTCGGCCCGGTCATCCGGGTGCGCCAGCTCCGTCAGCGAGCGGCCGGCGAGGGCGTCGGCGCGGTAGCCCACCATGTCGCGGAACTTCGGGTTGGCCTCGCGCACGCGGCCGGCCAGGTCGGCGTAGACGATGCCGATCGGTGCGTGATCCAGGATGTTGCGGAAGCGTTGCTCGCTGTCGCGCAAGGCCTGGTCCGCGCGCGCGCGCTCCGTCATCTCGCGCTGCAGCTCCGCGGTGCGCTGGGTCACGGCATGCTCGATGCGGCGGGTGCGGCCGGTCACGGTCAGCAGCAGCGCGGCCAGCATCGCGGTGGACAGCAGGCCGGCGGTGCTGAAGAGCCAGGCATTGAGCGATCCCGCCTCTGCGAACGCCGCGCGCTGGGCACTGAGGTGCAACTGCCACCGGCGCCCGCCGATGTCGAAGTCGCGCCGGTAGCCGAAGCCTTCGGCGGCGGTTGACTCACAGCCGGCCGGCCCCGACAGCCGCGGGCGCGGCGCTGCCGGATCGGCGTCCACCAGGCACCAGCGCAGCGCGGCCGGCTGGTCCTTCATCGCGGCGGCCATCGACTGGTCCATGCGCAGCGTGACGAACACGATGCCGCGTACCGCGGTCGCACGATCGGCCGCTGCCGGGTCGCCGCGGTACAGCGCGCGGTAGATCACGACGCCCGTCTGGTCGCCGACCTCCTGCGTCAGCCGGAAGCCGGCGGATGCGGCCGGCAGGTCGGTGACGATCGCCCGGCCCACGGCCTCGCGCACCGCGGGCACCGAAAGCTGGTTCAGGCCGAGGGCTCCGCTGTTGCTGTCGAAGGGTTCGACGAAGCGGATCACCAGCGCGTCGCTGTCCTCGGAGGAGATCGGCGCCGTGCCGCGCTCGCGCCGCTCGAAGACGCGGAATGGCCGGCCGTCCTGCGCGCTGGCGCGCTGCTCAAAGGCCGGCAGCTCCGCCCGGGGCACGCGTTCGCTGTAGCCGATGGCCTGCAGCCGGATGGGCAGCTTCAGCCACGGCTCGGCGGCGCGCAACATCGCGTCGCGCGAGACCTCGCCGGAGGCGACGAAGAGGCCGTGCATGGCCTGCAGTGCAAAGAGTGCGTGGTGGAGCTGGTTGGCCGCGGAATCGGCTGCTCCACCCGCGGCCCGTTCGAAGGCGTTGCGGTTGCGCAACTCATCCAGCCGCGCCACCTGGGTCGTGGCCAGCGCCAGCAACGCGGTGGCGGCCAGCAGCGGCAGTGCCAGCGCGAAGCGGCGGGGGGCCCAGTCGCCGCGCGGCTGGCCGATCAGCGTCAGCGCGATGGGTGAGCCGATCAGCACGCCGAGCGTGTCGCCGGCCCACCAGGTCCACCAGGTGAGCGCGCGCGCTTCCGGCAACAGCACGCCGGCCGCCGACAGCGCCGCAGTGGCGATGCTGGCGCTCGCCAAGCAGGCGACGAGGGCACCGAAGACGCAGAAGGCCAGCACGTCGCGCGGCTCGGCCAGTGCGCGCGAGCTGGTTCGCCAGCGCACCAGCAGCGCGCCCACCCAGGCCTGCAGCGTCGCGCCGATGGCGATCGCCAGCGCCAGACCGTGCGAGGCCAGCGGCGACGCGCCGCGCGATCCGACCAGCCAGGCATTGACCACGTAGGCGCCGATCAACACCCCCGGCAGCGCGCGGCGGCCGTAGACCAGCACGGCTGCCAGCGCGATGCCGGCGGACGGGTAGATCGGCGCCGCATAGCTTGGCGGCAGTGCCAGGAACAGTGCCAGTTGGCCCGCGGCCGCATAGGCCAGCGCGGTGAAGAGCGCGGGCAGCAGCGAAGCGAGCGGTCCGGCAGCCGGCATCGGGAATCAGGCCGCCGCCGTGGACGGCCGCCGTTCGAGGGTCGACGGGGCCGCAGCGGACGCGCGGCACGGGACTGCCATCGGGCAGTGCGGGGAGCCTATCACCACCCGCGGACCGTGCAGGTTAGACGTTGAACAGGAAGTTCATCACGTCACCGTCCTTGACGACGTACTCCTTGCCCTCGGCGCGCATCTTGCCCGCGTCCTTCGCGCCCTGTTCGCCGCGGTGGGCGACGAAGTCGTCGTAGGCGATGGTCTGGGCGCGGATGAAACCGCGTTCGAAGTCGGTGTGGATCACGCCGGCGGCCTGCGGCGCGGTGTCGCCGATGTGGATGGTCCAGGCTCGCACTTCCTTCACGCCGGCGGTGAAGTAGGTCTGCAGGCCCAGCAGCTTGAAGGCGGCGCGGATCAGGCGGTTCAGGCCCGGTTCGTCCTGGCCCATCTCCTGCAGGAACATCAGGCGGTCTTCGTCGCCCATGTCGGCCAGCTCGGCCTCGGTCTTGGCGCAGATTGCCACCACCGGCGCGTTCTGTTTCGCGGCGTATTCGCGCAGGCGGTCCAGGAAGGGGTTGTTCTCGAAGCCGTCCTCGGCCACGTTGCCGACGAACATCGCCGGCTTGGCGGTGATCAGGCACAAGGGCTTCAGAACGGCCAGCTCTTCCTTGCTGAAGTCGATGCTGCGCACCGGCTTGGCTTCGTTCAGCGCGGCCTCGCACTTCTTCAGCACCTCGACAATGCGCTGCGCTTCCTTGTCGCCACCGGCCTTGGCGACCTTGGTGTAGCGGATCAGGCCCTTCTCGACCGTGCCCATGTCGGCCAGGCACAGCTCGGTCTGGATGACCTCGATGTCGGCGATCGGGTCGACCTTGCCGGCGACGTGGATCACGTTCTCGTCCTCGAAGCAGCGCACCACGTTGACGATGGCGTCGGTCTCGCGGATGTGCGAGAGGAACTGGTTGCCCAGGCCTTCGCCCTTGCTGGCGCCGGCCACCAGGCCCGCGATGTCGACGAACTCGACGATGGCGGGCACGACCCGCTCGGGCTTCACGACCTCGGCCAGCTTGGCCAGGCGAGGGTCGGGCAGCTCGACCACGCCGACGTTCGGCTCGATGGTGCAGAAGGGGTAGTTCTCGGCGGCGATGCCGGCCTTGGTCAGCGCGTTGAAAAGCGTGGACTTGCCGACATTGGGCAGGCCCACGATGCCGCATTGCAGGCTCATGGAAGGGCTTTCGGGGGCTGGGGACGGAGCGCCGGCGCCCGGGGGCGGTGATCGGCGAAAGGCGGTGATTTTAGGCTGGCGCCTTCGCTGCGCCGGGGCGCTTCCTACAATCCCGCCAATGGATTCTGCAGACGTCGCCATCCGCGGCAGTGGCGCCGTGGCCTTGAGCCTGGCGCTGGCCTTGTCGCGCCACGGCCTGCGGGTCGCGCTGCCGCGTGTACCGCCGCTGCCGGCCGCGGGCGACATCCGGGCCTATGCGCTGAACGCTGCATCGCGCCGGCTGTTGCTCGAGCTCAAGGTGTGGGACGCGTTGCCCGCCGATGCGGTGACGCCGGTGTACGACATGGAAGTCGCGGGCGATGCGCCCGAGGGCCGGCTGCAGTTCTCGGCCTGGCGCAATCGGGTCGAGGCCCTGGCCTGGATCGTCGACGCCGCCGAGCTGGACCGCACGCTGCATGCCGCCGCCCGCTTTGCCCCGCATCTCAGGCTGGACTGCGGGGACGTCGCCGCCCCCTTGACGGTGCTGGCCGAAGGCAAGGAATCGGCCGCGCGCGCCGCCTTGGGCGTGCGCTTCGATCGCCATGCCTATGGCCAGACGGCGATTGCCGGCCGCCTGGTGTCGGACCAGGCACACGCTGGCGTCGCGCGGCAGTGGTTCCGTGCGCCGGACGTGCTGGCCCTGCTGCCGCTGGATCGCCCGCAGCCCGCGGTCAGCCGTGCCCTGGTGTGGTCGCTGCCCACCGAACAGGCCGAGGCGATGCTGGCGCTGGACGAGGCCGCTTTCGAGCAGGCCCTGAACGACGCCACGGCCGGCGCCGCCGGCATGCTGCGCCTGGCCGGCCCGCGCGCCGCCTGGCCGCTGTCGATCGCGCAGGCCGACCGGCTCTGCGGTCCGGGCTGGGTGCTGGTGGGCGATGCGGCGCACGTGGTGCACCCGCTCGCCGGCCAGGGCCTGAACCTGGGCCTGGGCGACGTGGCGGCGCTGACGCGCGTGCTGGTCGAGCGCGAAGCCTGGCGTCCCCTCGGCGACGAGACCTTGCTGCGCCGCTATGCCCGCGAGCGCGCCGGCCCCACACTGGCGATGGCGCGCTTGACCGATGGCCTGCTGCATCTCTTCGCCCAGCCACAACCGGCGCTGCGGGAACTTCGAAATCGCGGCATGACTCTGCTGAACCACCTGGCGCCGCTCAAGCGCATGCTCACTGCAAGGGCGCTGGACGCCTGAAGGACCCCCGATGACCTCCCTGACCATCAAGCGCGCGCTGGCCTTCGGCCTGGCTGCGGCCGCCACCACGCTGGCCCTGGCCGATGAAGCGGCCATTCGCAAGAACCTGGCCGAGCGCCTGCCCAACTTCCCGAAGATCGACGAGGTCAGCAAGACGCCGATCCCAGGCGTCTACGAGGTGCGCCTCGGCACCGAGATCCTCTATGCCGACGAGAACGGCAACCACCTGATCCAGGGCTCGCTGATCGAGACCAAGACCCGCACCGACCTGACGCAGGCCCGCATCGACAAGCTGACGATGATCGACTTCGCGAGCCTGCCGCTGAAGGACGCGGTGCTGGTGAAGCAGGGCAACGGGTCGCGCAAGATCGTCGTCTTCGCCGATCCCAACTGCGGATACTGCAAGCGCATCGAGCGCGACCTGCAGTCGGTGAAGGACGTCTCGATCTACACCTTCCTGTACCCCATCCTCGGCGCCGATTCCACTGCGAAGTCGCGCGACATCTGGTGCGCCAAGGACAGCGCCAAGGCCTGGCGCAGCTGGATGATCGACAACGCCACGCCGCAGAAGGCGCCCGCCGACTGCGACGTCGCCGCGCTGGACCGCAACCTGAAGCTGGGCCAGAAGTACCGCGTGCAGGGCACGCCGGCGGTGGTGTTCGAGGACGGCACGCGCGCTCCGGGCGCGGTGCCGGCGTCGCAGATCGAATCGCGCATCCAGGCGGCTGCCAAGAAGGGTTGACCCGCGGTCCCCGCGCCGGGGCGGCAGGAACGGCGCGGGCGACAATCCCGCCACCATGCCCGACACGCTGACCGCTCCTGCGCCCCCATCGATCACCGCCACGCGGCTGGGGCACCTCGGCCTGCTGCCTTTCGTGGTCGGTGCGCTGCTGGTGTGGCTGGTCAACGAAGAGGCGCACCCCTACGCCACGCAGGCGCTGTCCTCGTACGCCGCCCTGGTGATCGCGCTGCTCGGTGGCGTGCACTGGGGCCTGGGCCTGCGTCAGGCCGATGCGCCGCCCGCGCTGTTCGGCTGGGGCCTGGGCGCCCTGAGCCTGGCCTGGGTGGCGGTGATGATGCCCGCCAGCTCTGGCCTGGTGCTCGAGGGCGTGCTGCTGGTCGCCGGCTACCTCGTGGACCGCAAGGTCTATCCCGCGCAAGGTCTCGCGCGCTGGCTCACGCTGCGCTTCCGGCTCTCGGCCGTGGCCGCGCTGTGCTGCTTCCTCGGCGCCGCCGGCACCTAGGTCCCGATCCCCCCATGATCAGCTACCGCATCGACGTCGACCATCCGCAGAGCCATGCTTTCCGCGTCACGATGACGGTGGCGCAGCCGGCGGCCGAGCAGCGGCTGTCCTTGCCGGTGTGGATCCCGGGCAGTTACATGGTGCGCGAGTTCGGCCGCCACCTGTCCGGGCTGCAGGCCGTGCAGGGGCGCAAGCCGGTGGTGCTGCAGCAGCTCGACAAGACCACCTGGCTGGCGCGCTGCAGCGGCCGCACGACGCTGACGCTGAGCTACCGCGTCTACGCCTTCGACCCCTCGGTGCGCACCGCCTGGCTGGACGAGCGGCGCGGCTTCTTCAACGGCACCAGCCTGTGCCTGCGTGCGGAGGGGCACGAGGCGGCGCAGCACAAGCTCGAATTCGGTCCGCTTCCCCCCGGCTGGGACGTGGCGACCGCGATGCGCAGCATCGGCGCCGGCCAGTACATCGCTGCCGGCTACGACGAACTGGTCGACCACCCGGTGGAGCTGGGCGCCTTCTGGCGCGGCCGCTTCGATGCCCACGGCGTGCCGCACGAGTTCGTCGTCGCCGGCGCCTGGCCCGGTTTCGACGGCGAGCGGCTGCTCGCCGACACCAAGCGCATCTGCGAGCAGCAGATCCGCTTCTGGCATCCCGAGCCGCCGCACCGCCCCCCGTTCGACCGCTACGTCTTCCTGCTGAACGCGGTGGAGGAGGGCTACGGCGGCCTCGAGCACCGCGCCAGCACCGCGCTGATCTGCAACCGCCGCGACCTGCCGCGCCAGCGCATGGAAGGCCTGCCCGACGGCTACGTGACGCTGCTGGGGCTGATCAGCCACGAGTACTTCCACACCTGGAACGTCAAGCGCCTGCGGCCCGCCGATTTCGAGCGTTATGACTACACGCGTGAGAACTACACCCGGCTGCTGTGGTTCTTCGAAGGCTTCACCTCCTACTACGACGACCTGATGCTGCTGCGCGCCGGGCTGATCGACGCCGCGCGCTACCTGAAGCTGGTCGCCAAGGCCGCGAATGCCGTGGCGGCGACGCCCGGCCGCCAGGTGCAGAGCGTGGCCGATGCGAGCTTCGACGCGTGGGTCAAGTACTACCGCAGCGACGAGAACACGCCGAACGCCACCGTGAGCTACTACCTCAAGGGGTCGCTGGTCGGGCTGGCGCTGGACCTGCGGCTGCGCGAGGGCGGCAGCTCGCTGGATGCGGTGATGCGGCAGCTGTGGCAGGGCAGCGGCGGCGGGCCGGTGAGCGAGCAGGACATCGCCGATGCCCTGCAGGCCCTGGGCGGCCGCAGCTACGCCGCTGAACTGGCGGACTGGGTGCACGGCACCACCGATCTGCCCCTGGCCGACCTGCTGCGCAGTGTGGGCGTGGCACTGCGGCACGAGAAGGCCGGCTTCGCGGCGTCGCTGGGCCTGCGCCTGTCCGAGGGCGCGCTGAGCGGGGTGCAGGTGAAGTCCGTGCTCGCCGGCAGCGCTGCGGCCGCGGCGGGCTTGTCGGCCGGGGACGAACTGCTCGCCATCGAAGGCTGGCGCATCCGGCGGCTCGACGATGCACTGGGCTGGATCGACCGCGCCTCGCCCTTCGACCTGCTGCTCGTGCGCGACCAGCGGGTCACGACCCTGCGCGTCACGCCCGATGCCGCGGGCCCGCTGGGCCAGACCCTGACGCTGCAGCTGGACGACAAGCCGCCGCCGGCGACCCTGGCGCGCCGGCGCGCGTGGCTCGATGGCTGAAGCGGCGGCCCGGGCCGGCCCCCACCCGCGCGGCCATCCGGTGCTGCGGCGGGGCAGCGGCTGGGCACTGGTGGCGGCCGTCAGCGTGGTGCACCTGCTCGCGGTGAACGAGGTGGCCCGCGACACGATGGGCTGGGGCGATCGCGAACGCGAGGTCCCGCGCATCGAAGTGGCCTTCGTGCGCGAGCTGCAGCAGGCAGCGCCCCCTGCAGTGGCGCCGGCGCCGGCTGCGCCGCCGACATCGGATCGCGCGCTGCCGCTGGTGGCTCAGCGTCCAAAGGAAGCGGCCTCGGCGCCGGCTCCGCCCGTGCCGGAGCCGCCCGCGCCGGAGCCGCCCGCGGTCGAGCCCGAGGCTGCCGTGCCGGTCGAGCCACCCCCGGCAGCCGTGCCCGTGTCGCCCGAGCCCCCGCCACCCGCCCCGCCGCCCGACCCGCCGGAGACGCCCGAGCCCTCGTCCACGATGACGGATGCGCGGCCGCCACCGCCAGTCGCTGCGGCGCCCCCGGGGCCTTCCGTTGCGGCATCGGCCGCATCAGCCGCCGCATCGGCCGCGGCGCCGGTGCACGTCGCCGCCACGCCGTCGCCCAGCTTCGACTGGCCGCCCTCCACCCGCCTGAGCTACCTGCTGCAAGGCGACGTCAACGGCCCCGTCGACGGCAGTGCGCAGGTGGAGTGGCTGCGCTCGGGGCAGCGCTACCAGGTTCGCTTCGAGGTCTCGGCCGCGACCTTCTTCTCGCGCCGGTCGGTCAGCGACGGCGAACTGACCGCGCGCGGGCTGGAGCCGCGGCAGTTCCAGGGCGAACAGCGGGTGATGTTCAAGACGCGCCGCTGGAGCCAGCAGTTCACGCCCGACCGCATCACGCTGAGCGACGGCTCCGACCAGCCGACGGCGCCGGGCGTGCAGGACGAGGCCAGCCAGTTCGTGCAGCTGACCTGGCTGTTCACGACGCAGCCGCAACTGCTGCAGGTGGGCCGCTCGATCGAGGTGCCGCTGATGATCAACCGCCGCCTCGACCACTGGGTCTACGACGTGATCGAGCAGGAGACGCTGCGCCTGTCCTTCGGCGAGGTGGCCACCTTCCACGTCAAGCCCCGGCGGGTGCGGCCTGGCGCGCTGGCGGTGGAGATGTGGTTCGCGCCGACGCTGCAGTACCTGCCGGTGCGCATCATGGTCCGCCAGAACGAATCGAACCACATGGACCTGACGCTGAAGACCCCGCCGCTTCAGGCCGCGGCCGACCCGGCCACCCGCTGACTCCTCACCCTCACGAAGGACGACAACCATGACGCATGAATACATCCTGGTCGACACCCGCGGCGACGGCCCGCGCCGCACCGGCCTGATCACGCTGAACCGGCCCAAGCAGCTGAACGCGCTGAACGACGGCTTGATGGACGAACTCGGTGCGGCGCTGAAGGCCTTCGACGCCGACGAGGCGATCGGCTGCATCGTGATCACCGGCAGCGAGAAGGCCTTCGCGGCCGGCGCCGACATCGCCGCGATGGCGTCCTTCAGCTTCATGGACGCGTACAAGGGCGACTACATCACGCGCAACTGGGAGCACATCCGGAGCGTGCGCAAGCCGGTGATCGCCGCGGTGGCCGGCTTCGCCCTGGGCGGCGGCTGCGAGCTGGCGATGATGTGCGACTTCATCATCGCGGCCGACACCGCCCGGTTCGGCCAGCCCGAGATCAAGCTGGGCGTGATCCCCGGCGCCGGCGGCACGCAGCGGCTGCCGCGCGCCATCGGCAAGGCCAAGGCCATGGACATGGTGCTGACCGCGCGCATGATGGACGCGGCCGAGGCGGAGCGGGCCGGGCTGGTCTCGCGCGTGGTGGCGGCGGACAAGCTGCTGGACGAGGCGCTGGCCGCGGCCGAGGTCATCAACGCCTTCAGCGGGCCGAGCGTGATGCTGGCCAAGGAATGCGTGAACCGGGCGTTCGAAAGCGGGCTCTCCGACGGTGTCTCGTACGAACGCCGCGTCTTTCACGCGCTATTCGCGACGGAAGACCAGAAGGAGGGCATGGACGCCTTCGTGGCCAAGCGCAAGCCCGCCTTCAAGCAAAGGTGATGGCGCGGCCGGGGTGCATGGCCCCGGCGCGCGCATCACGCTTCGCGGCGCAGCGCCGGGAACAGGATCACGTCGCGGATGCTCGGGCTGTCAGTCAGCAGCATCACCAGACGGTCCAGGCCGACGCCGCAGCCCCCGGTGGGGGGCATGCCGTATTCCAGCGCGCGGATGAAGTCGGCGTCGTAGTACATCGCCTCCTCGTCGCCGGCTTCCTTGTTCGCCACCTGGGCGCGGAAGCGCGCGGCCTGGTCTTCCGCGTCGTTCAGCTCCGAGAAGCCGTTGGCGTATTCGCGGCCGGTGATGAAGAGCTCGAAGCGCTCGGTGATCGCGGGATTCGAATCCGACGCGCGAGCCAGCGGCGACACCTCGACGGGATAGTCGATGATGAAGGTCGGCTGCCACAGCTTCTCTTCCACCACCGCCTCGAAGAGGCCGAACTGCAGCTCGGACAGGCCCCAGTGCGCCGGCGGCTCTTCACCCAGCGACTTCAAGCGCGCATGCAGCACCGCGGCGTCGGCGGATTCGGCATCCGTCAGGCCCGCGTGCACCACCAGCGATTCACGCACGGACAGCCGCGCGAAGGGCTTGTCCAGCTCCACCGGCTTGCCGGCGTAGCTGAGGCTGGCTGAGCCGGTGGCCATGCGGGCGGCATGGCGCAGCAGCTGCTCGGTGAAGTCCATCAGGTCGTGGTAGTTCCAGTACGCCGCGTAGAACTCCATCATCGTGAATTCGGGGTTGTGCCGAACCGAGATGCCTTCGTTGCGGAAGCTGCGGTTGATCTCGAACACGCGCTCGAAGCCGCCGACGATCAGGCGCTTCAGGTACAGCTCCGGCGCGATGCGCAGGAACATCTCCTGGTCCAGCGCGTTGTGGTGCGTCTTGAAGGGCTTGGCGTTCGCGCCGCCGGGGATGGGGTGCAGCATCGGCGTCTCGACCTCGAGGAAGCCGTGCTCGACCATGAAGCTGCGGATCGAGCTGACCGCCTTGCTGCGGGCGACGAAGCGGGCGCGGGCGTGCTCATCGGTGATGAGGTCCGCATACCGCTGGCGGTACTTCATCTCCTGGTCCGCCATGCCGTGGAACTTGTCTGGCAGCGGCCGCAGGTTCTTCGTGAGCAGGCGCAAGGTGGTCACCTTCACCGACAGCTCGCCGGTTCGGGTCTTGAACAGCGTGCCCTCGGCGCCCAGGATGTCGCCCAGGTCCCAGTGCTTGAAGGCGTCGTAGGCGGCGTCACCCAGCGCGTCCTTGCTGATGAAGAGCTGGATGCGGCCGTGGGTCTTGCCCAGGCTGCCGTCCTGCAGCGTGGCAAAACTGGCCTTGCCCATGATGCGCTTGAGCATCATGCGGCCGGCCACCGCCACCGTGATGCCCTGCGGCTCCAGTTCCTCGTTCGGCAGCTCGCCGTACTTCTGCTGCAGGTCGGCGGCGTGGTTCTTCGGCTTGAAGTCGTTCGGGAACGCGACGCCCTGGCCCCGGATCGCCGCCAGTTTTTCGCGACGCTCGGCGATCAGCTTGTTGTCGTCGTCGGGGGCTAAGGTGGCGTCGGTCATGGCGGGGGTGGAGGAGAAAGGCGAAAGGCGCAAGAGGCCCGAGGGAAACCGCGAATTGTAGGCAGCGGCAGGCCGGTCGTTCAGAATGCGCCACGGAGGTGTTCGTCATGGGCGTTCCACTGCAGAAGCTGTCGCTGGCCGATTTCCTGGCCTGGGAGAACGCGCAGGCCGAGAGGCATGAGTTCCACCGGGGCGAGGTGTTTGCGATGGTGGGGGAACGACGCAGTCATGGTCGGACAGTCATGAATCTCTCGCGCCACCTGGGCAACCTGTTGGCGGACTCCCCGTGCCAGGTGTTTGCGGAGACGATGAAGCTCCAGGTCGCGGAAGACACGATCCTGTACCCCGATGTCTTCGTCACCTGCGACAAGGCGGACCTGGCCACCGACGTGATCTTCCGGTCGCCTGCGCTGGTGATCGAGGTGCTGTCGCCAACCACCCAGGCCTACGACCGCAGCCAGAAGTTCGCCCTCTACCGTCGGTTGGCGTCGCTGCAGGAATACGTCTTGGTCGACCCCGACACCCGCCGCGTCGAAGCCTTCCGCCGCACGCCCGACAACCAGTGGCTCTTCGACGACATGAGCACCGAGCCCACGATCCGCCTGGCGAGCATCGACCAGGCCATCCCGCCGGCCGACGTCTTCGACGGCATCGACCCGCCCGCCTGACCCGGCTGGGCGCTGCGCGGATAATCCCCGCCTCGCCCGCCATGCAATCCGCACCTTCCCCCATCACCGACCGCAAGATCCGCTTCGCGCTCGCCGGCTGCGGGCGCATCGCGGCCAACCACCTGGGATCGATCGAGCGCCATGCCGACCGGGCTGAGCTGGTGGCGGTCTGCGACACCGATGCCGAGGCCGCGCGAGCCGCCGCCGGCCGCACCGGCGCCCGGGCCTTCGGAAGCTACCGCGCGATGCTGTCCGAGTCGGATGCCGACTGCGTCATCCTCACCACGCCCAGCGGCCTGCACCCGCAGCAGACGATCGAGGCCGCCCAGGCGCGCCGCCACGTGATGACCGAAAAGCCGATGGCCACCCGCTGGGCGGACGGCCTGGCGATGGTCAAGGCCTGCGACGAGGCCGGCGTGCGGCTCTTCGTCGTCAAACAGAACCGCCGCAACCGCACCTTGCAGCTGCTGCGCCAGGCCATCCAGCTGGGCCGCTTCGGCCGCATCTACATGGTGACGGTCAACGTCTTCTGGTCGCGGCCGCAGAGCTACTACGACTCGGCCCCCTGGCGCGGCACCTGGGAATTCGACGGCGGCGCATTCATGAACCAGGCCAGCCACTACGTCGACTTGCTCGACTGGCTGATCGGCCCGGTCGAGAGCGTGATGGCCTACACCGGCACGCTGGCGCGCAACATCGAGGTGGAAGACACCGGCGTCGCCGCGCTCAAGTGGCGCAACGGCGCGATGGGCTCGGTCAACGTGACGATGCTGACCTACCCGAAGAATTTCGAAGGCTCGATCACGGTGCTGGGCGAACACGGCACGGTGCGCGTCGGCGGCGTGGCGGTGAACCAGATCGAGCATTGGGAGTTCGCCCAGCCGCACGAGATGGATACGCACCTCGACGACGCCAGCTACCAGACCAGCTCGGTCTACGGCTTCGGCCACCCGCTGTACTACGACAACGTGATCCGCACGCTGCGCGGCGAGTGCGAGCCCGAGACCGATGGCCGCGAGGGCCTGAAGTCGCTCGAACTGCTGATCGCGATGTACCGCTCGGCCCGCGACGGCAAGCGCATCAATCTCCCCCTGGAGTACTGATGGCGATCACGGTCCACCCCAGCGCCATCGTCGACGACGGCGCCCAGCTCGGCGACGGCTGCCGCGTCTGGCACTTCGCGCACGTCAGCGCGGGCGCGCGCATCGGCCGCGGGTGTTCATTCGGGCAGGGGGTCTATGTCGGGAATGACGTGGCCATCGGCGACAACGTGAAGGTGCAGAACAACGTCTCGGTCTACGACGCGGTGACGCTCGAAGACGACGTGTTCTGCGGGCCGAGCATGGTCTTCACCAACGTCTTCAACCCGCGTTCGGCGGTGCCGCGCAAGGACGAATACCGGCGCACGCTGGTCAAGCGCGGCGCCACGCTGGGCGCCAACTGCACCATCGTCTGCGGCACGACGATCGGCGAGCATGCCTTCATCGGCGCCGGCGCCGTCGTCAGCCGCGACGTGCCGGCCTTCGCGCTGATGGTCGGCGTGCCGGCCAGACGCATCGGCTGGATGAGCCGCCATGGCGAGCGCCTGGCGCTGCCCGCGCGCGGCAGCGGCGAGGCCGTTTGTCCCGCCACCGGCGAACGCTACCGACTCGACGGGGACCTCCTCACCTTATGCAGTTCACCGACCTGAAGTCGCAGTACGCGGCGCTGAAGACCAGCATCGACGCGCGCATCCAGCGCGTGCTGGACCATGGCCAGTACATCATGGGGCCCGAGGTGGCCGAGATGGAGGCCGCGCTGGCGCGGCTGAGCGGCGCCAGGCACTGCATCGCCGTGGCCAGCGGCACCGAGGCGCTGCTGATCGCGCTGATGGCGCTGAACCTGAAGCCCGGCGACGAGGTCATCACCACGCCCTTCACCTTCGCGGCCACCGCCGAGATGATCGTGCTGGCCGGGGCGAAACCGGTCTTCGTCGACATCGAGCCCGACACCTGCAACCTCGACGCCTCGCTGGTCGAGGCGGCGGTCACGCCGCGCACCAAGGCCATCATGCCGGTCAGCTTGTATGGGCAAGTCGCCGACATGGCGGCCATCAACGCCGTCGCGGCGCGCCACGGCCTGGCGGTGATCGAGGATGCGGCGCAAAGCTTCGGCGCCCGCTACCAGGGCGCCATGAGCTGCAACCTGTCGACCTTCGGCTGCACCAGCTTCTTCCCCAGCAAGCCGCTGGGCTGCTACGGCGATGGCGGCGCGCTGTTCACCAGCGACGACGCGCTGGCCCAGGCCTGCCGCGAGATCCGCGTGCATGGCCAGAGCGGCCGCTACCACCACACGCGCGTCGGCGTCGGCGGCCGCATGGACACGCTGCAGTGCGCGGTGATCCTCGGCAAGCTGGAACGCTTCGGCTGGGAGATCGAGCGCCGCCGCGCGATCGGCGACCGCTACGGCCGCCTGATCAAGGAACAGCTGACCGACCGCGGCCTGCCGGCGCAGCTGCTGAGCGTGCGGCCCGACCGCGACTGCGTGTGGGCGCAGTACACGGTGATGGTGGACGATCGCGCCCGCGTCATCGAATCGCTGAAGGCCGCCGGCATCCCGACGGCCGTGCACTACCCGAAGCCGCTGCACCACCAGCCCGCCTATGCGGCCGGCCACGACCCGGCGGCGCACCCGCACAGCGTGCGCGCCGCGCAGCGCGTGCTCAGCCTGCCGATGAGCGCCGACCTGCTCGATGCCGACCAGGACCGCGTGGTCACCGCGCTGGCGGACGCGCTGGCCCGCGTCGCCGCCTGACCGATCGTGCATGGCCCCGGCCAGCTTGCTGCGCGCGACGCTGACGCTGCTGACCGGCGGCGCGCTGGCGCAGGCGCTGCCGCTGCTGCTGGGGCCGTGGCTGACGCGCCTGTACAGCCCGCAGGAGTTCGGCGTCTACCACCTGTTCGCCGCGGTGGCGGCCAACATTGCCGTGGTGGCCTGCGCGCGCTACGAGTTCGCGCTGCCGCTGGCCGCCGACGCGCGCGAGGCCGATGCGCTGCGCCTGCTGGGCCTGTCGCTGTTGGGCGTGGTGACGCTGCTTTGCATCGTTATTGCCCTGCTGTGGGCATTGCAGGCCGATGCCGCCTGGCCGCTGTGGCTGCCGCTGGCCGTTGCGGTGCTCGGCGCGGTGTCGCTGGCCACGCTGTGGGCCACGCGCGCCCAGCGCTTTGCCGCGCTGGCCGGCGCGCGGGTGCTGCAGCATGGTGGTGGTGCCGCGGCGCAGGTGGCGGCGGGTCTGGCCCACGGGGGCGCCGCGGGATTGATCGCCGCGCCCATCGCCGCGGGCGCGGCCGCGCTGGCGCTGCTGCGCCTGCCGCTGGGCCGGGGCACCGCGCCTGCGCGCGCCGAGATCGCCGCCGCCGCGCGGCGCCACCGCGACTTCCCGCTGCTCAACACCCCGCATGCCTTCCTGGGCGCGCTGCAGGACACGCTGACCATGGCGCTGATCACCGCGCAGCTGGGCGCGGCCGCCGGTGGCGCCTGGGGCCTGGCGCTGCGCTACCTGAAGGCACCGGCCACGCTGGTGGGTGGTGCGCTGTCGCAGGCGCTGTACCCGCGGCTGGCGGCGGCCGGCAGCCGGCCCACCGTGGCATCGCGCCAGGACGTGCGCCGGGCGATGGCTGCCCTGGCGCTGATCGCCTCGCCGCTGGTGCTGCTGCTGTGGGCCTTCGCGCCCGACGCCTTCGCCTGGGCCTTCGGCGAGCGCTGGCGCGAGGCGGGCGAGCTGGCGCGCGCGCTGGCGCTGTACATCGGCGTGCACTTCGTCGCCTCGCCGCTGGGCGTGGTCACGATGGCCTGGGGCGCGCAGGCCTGGGCACTGAAGCTGGCGCTGGTGGGGCAGGCGGCCTTCATCGCCGCGCTGGCCGCCGGCCTGCAGTTCGGCCATCTGGCCGCGGCGGGCTGGGCGGTGTCCATCACCACGGCCGCGTATTTCGGTTGGTACTTCATGAAGCTCGCCACCTGGCCGGTGGCGGACGCGAGACCGGAGGCCGCGGCATGATGCGTGGCTGGTTCAACCGCCTGCGCCGCTGGACCGCCCGCGTGCTGTGGCACCGCATGCTGTTCGGCGAGCTTTCGCAGGGGCGCCGGCTGCCGCACACCCGCATCGCACCGTCCACCTGCATCGAGCACGAAGACCGGCTCACGCTCGCCGACCACGTCTACATCGGCCCCTTCAACTTCATCGAGGCCAGCGGCGGTGTCGAGATCGGCGAGGGCGTGCAGATCACCCACCACGCCAGCATCGTCACCCACAGCTCGCACCGCTCGCAGCGCCTGCTGGGCCGGCGGTTCGTCGAGTGGGCGGGGCCACGGCCGGGCTGGGTGGCGGGACCGGTGGTGATCGGCGCCTACAGCTTCATCGGCCCGCACAGCCTGATCGAGGCCGGCTCGCGCCTCGGGCGCGGCACGGTGGTGCGCGCGGGCAGCGTGGTGCGCGGCGAGTTTCCGGATTTCGCCGTGCTGGCCGGCAACCCGGCGCAGGTGGTGGGCGATGCGCGCGAGGCGGACCGGCGCTGGCTGGAACGCCACCCCGAACTGCGTGCCGACTACGAAGCGTGGGCCGCAGCGCTGCCCGCGGAGGACCGCCGATGAAGCTGGTGCTGCTTGGGGACGGCGAGAGCCCGCACCTGGTCAAGTGGGCGCGCGCGCTGGAGCCGCGGCTGGAGCTGTACGCCATCTCCTCGCGCGGTTTCGCTCCGGCCTTCGATGCGCTGCTGCCCCCCGAGCGGCGCCTGGCACTGAACACGCGGCCCAACTTCGCCGGCGGCAACACCGCGCTGCTGCGCAGCCTGCCGCGCGTGGGGGCGTGGCTGGAACGCATCCAGCCGGACTGGATCCATGCGCACTACCTGACCTCGCACGGCACGCTGGCCTGGCTGGCCAAGCGCATGTGGCGGCTGCCGGCGCGCATCGCCGGCTCGGCCTGGGGCTCGGACATCCTGGTCACGCCCGAACGCAGCCGCGCGCTGCGCCTGTTGACGCGCCGGGTGCTGCGCGCCTGCACCCTGTGCACCAGCGATTCGCTGCACATGGCCGAGAAGATGCGGGCCCTGGGTGCGCGCGAGGTCATGAGCTTCCCCTTCGGGCTCGAGGTACTGCCGCCGCCGCCGGGTCCGAAATCGCCGCACCTTTTCTTCGCCAACCGCGGGCTGGAGCCGATCTACGCGCCCGAGCGCGTGCTGGCCGCCTTCGCCGCCGTGGCGCGCGACTGGCCGGACGCGGAACTGGTGATGGCCAACGACGGCTCCCTGCGTGCCGCACTGGAGCAGCAGGTGCAAGCTTCCGAATTACGCGGCCGCGTGCGCTTCGTCGGCCGGCTGGACGCCGAAGCCCAGGCCCGCTGGTACGCCCAGGCACGCTGGTACATCAGCCTGCCGCAGTCGGACTCGGTGTCGGTGTCGGTGCTGGAGGCCATGGCCCACGGCTGCGTGCCCATCCTGTCGGACCTGCCCGCCAACCGCGAGCTGGTGGTCAGCGGCGAAAACGGCCTGGTGCTGGACGACGGGCTGTTGCCCGATGCGCCGATGCTGGACAAGCTGGCGCCGCGCGCCGACCGCATCGGCCTGGCCAACCACGGCTGGGTGTCGCGGCAGGCGATGTTCGATCCCGCGGTGGACCGCTTCGTCGCGCGGCTGCATGCGCTGGAGGCCGGCCACGACATGCGGGGCTGGCGCTAACGCCTGAAGTGGTCGTGAACATCCTGTACCTCAACCACTATGCCGGCAGCCCCACGCTGGGCATGGAGTACCGGCCGTACTACCTGGCGCGCGAGTGGGTGCGCCTGGGGCACCGGGTGCAGATCGTCGCTGCCTCGCACAGCCACGTGCGCACGCGCCAGCCGGTGCCGGGCGACGAGCTGATCGACGGCATCCGCTACCGCTGGCTGCCGACGCCGCCCTACTCGGGCAACGGCATCGGCCGGCTGCGGAACATCGCCTGCTTCCTGTGGCCGCTGTGGCGTGATGCGCGGGCCCTGGCCGAGGAGTTCCAGCCCGACGTGGTCATCGCCTCGTCCACCTACCCGATGGACATCTGGGTCGCGCGACGCATCGCGCGCTTCGCCCGCGCGCTGCTGGTGTTCGAGGTGCACGACCTGTGGCCGCTGTCGCCGATCGAGCTGTCCGGCATGTCGCCCCGGCATCCCTTCGTGCTGCTGTGCCGCGCCGCCGAATCCACCGCCTACCGCCGCTCCGATCGGGTGATATCGATGCTGCCGGTGGTCCACGAGTACATGGCCTCGCGCGGGCTGGACCTGCGCCGCCTGGCCATCGTGCCCAACGGCATCACGCTCGACGAATGGCAGGGCACGCCACCGCCGCTGCGCGAGGACGTGGCCGCCGCCATCGCGGTGCAGCGCGCGGCCGGCCGCATGGTGATCGGCTATGCCGGCTCGATGGGGCTGCCGAACGCGCTGGACGTGCTGCTCGACGCCGCCAAGCTGCTGCGCAGCGACCCGCTGGCCATCGTGATGGTCGGCGACGGCCTGGAGCGCGAGCGGCTGGCGCGCCGCATCGCCGACGAGAACATCGGCAACGTGCAGCTGCTGCCGCCGATCCCGAAGGCGCAGATCCCCAGCTTCCTGACCCAGATCGACGTCGCCTACATCGGCTGGCAGCGGGTGCCGATCTACCGCTTCGGCATTGCGCCGAACAAGCTGATGGACTACATGATGGGCGGCGTGCCGGTGCTGCATTCAGTGGCCGCCGGCAACGATCCCGTGGCTGAATCCGGCTGCGGCCTGACGGTGGCGCCGCAGTCGGCCGCGGCGGTGGCCGATGGCCTGCGGCGCTTGGCCGCCACCCCGCCCGCCGAACGCCATGCGATGGGCGAGCGCGGGCGGGCCTATGTTTCCGCGCACCACACCTACCCGGTGCTGGCCCGGCGCTTTCTGCAGGCGATGCAGCGATGACGATGCACGACTCCCACGAGGCGCACGAGGCGCACGAGGCGCACGAGCCACACGCGGTCGCTGAACGTTATGCCCGCCGCGCGCCGCTCGACCGCTACAGCCTGCTGCAGCCCGACGTGTGGCAGACCGTGCACGAGCGCCAGCGCGCGATGCTGCAGCTGTTCGCGCGCCTGGGCTGGCACGACCTGTCGCGCCGCAGCGTGGTCGAAGTGGGCTGCGGCGCCGGCGGCAACCTGCTGGAGCTGCTGCGTTTCGGCTTCCGGCCCGAGCACCTGGCCGGCATCGAGCTGCTGCCCGAGCGCTTCGCCCTCGCGCGCAAGCTGCTGCCGGCCGCGGTCACGCTGTGGCAGGGCGATGCGGCGGAGGTGGACCTGAACGGCGCGCGGCCGGACGTGGTGCTGCAGTCCACCGTGTTCTCCTCGCTGCTCGACGACGGGTTCCGGCAGCGCCTGGCCGAGCGCATGTGGTCCTGGGTGGCGCCGGGCGGCGGCATCCTCTGGTACGACTTCACCGTCGACAATCCGAGCAACCCGGACGTGCGCGGCGTGCCATTGAAGCGCGTGAAGGCACTGTTCCCGCGCGGCAACCTGTGGCACCGCCGGCTCACGCTGGCGCCGCCGCTGGCGCGCGGCGTCTGCCGCGTGCACCCGTCGCTGTATCCCCTGTTCAACGCCTTGCCGCCACTGCGCACGCACCTGCTGGCCTGGATCGAGAAACCCGTATGAACGCCCCCACGCTCGCATCGCTCTCCACCCCCGCGGCACTGACATGAGTTCATCGCTGTCCTTCCTGCCGTTTGCCGCGCCCGAGATCGGCGACGAGGAGATCGCCGAGGTCGTCGACACGCTGAAGTCCGGCTGGGTCACCACCGGTCCCAAGGCCAAGCGCTTCGAGGACGACTTCGCCGCGTTCCTGGGCGACGGCAGACTGCACTGCATCGCGGTGAATTCGGCCACCGCCGGCCTGCACCTGGCGCTCGAAGCCATCGGCATCGGCCCGGGCGACGAGGTCATCACCACCACCCACACCTTCACCGCCACCGCCGAGGTGGTGCGCTACCTGGGCGCCGACGTGCGCCTGGTCGACATCGACCCCGCGACGCTGAACATCGATCCCGCGCTGGTGGAGGCGGCGATCACGCCGCGCACCAGGGCCATCATCCCCGTGCATTACGGGGGCCTGGCGGCCGACATGCCGGCGCTGCTGGCGATCGCGAAGCACCACGGCCTGAAGCTGGTCGAGGACGCCGCCCATGCGCTGCCCAGCACCAGCGCCGGCCGCCTGGTCGGCACGCTGGACAGCGATGCCGCGGTCTTCAGCTTCTATGCCAACAAGACCATCACGACGGGCGAGGGCGGCATGCTGGTCACCCGCGACGAGGCGCTGGCCAGGCGCGCCAGGGTGATGCGCCTGCACGGCATGAGCCGCGACGCCTTCGACCGCTTCACCGCCAAGGTGCCGAGCTGGTACTACGAGATCGTCGCGCCCGGCTTCAAGTACAACCTGACCGACATCGCTGCCGCGCTGGGGCTGCAGCAGCTGAAGAAGGCCGAGCGCTTCCAGCAGCGCCGCACCGAGATCGCCGCGCGCTACCACGCCGCCTTCGCGGACCTGCCGATCATCGTGCCGCCGGCCGCACCCGCGGGCGAGCGCCATGCCTGGCACCTGTACCCCATCCGCCTGGCGGACGAGGCAGTCGCGGCGATCGAGGCCACGGCCGAGGCACCGGCGCGCGACCGCTTCATCGAGCGCCTGTTCGCGCAGGGCATCGGCTGCAGCGTGCACTACATCCCGCTGCACCTGCAGCCCTACTGGCGTGACCGCTATCACCTGAAGGCCGCGGACTTCCCGCACAGCCAGCGCGCCTACGAGCGCATGCTGAGCCTGCCGATCTACTCGGGCATGAGCGACGCCGACGCCGAGCGCGTGGTGGCCGCGGTGCGCTCGGCGCTCGGCGCGTAAGGGCCGCTCCGACCCGCTCGTGGCCAAGCGCCTGTTCGACCTGCTGGTGGCCGGCACCGCGTTGCTGCTGCTGCTGCCGCTGTTCGCCCTGCTGGCGCTGGCCATCAAGCTCGACTCGCCGGGCCCGGTCTTCTTCCGCCAGGAGCGGGTGGGGCGCCACGGCCGGCTCTTCCGCATCCACAAGTTCCGCAGCATGGTGGCGGACGCTCCCGCGCGGGGCCCGGAGGTGACCGTCGGCCGCGACGCCCGCATCACCCGCGTCGGCCACCGCCTGCGCGACCACCGGCTGGACGAGCTGGCGCAGCTGATCGACGTGGTGAAAGGCGACATGAGCCTGGTCGGCCCGCGGCCCGAGGTGCCGCGCTACGTCGCTCATTACCCGTCCGCCTTGCGCGAGCAGGTGCTGGCGGTGCGGCCCGGCATCACCGACCCCGCCTCGCTCGATCACCTGGACGAAGCCGCGCTGCTGGCCGCGGCGGCCGATCCCGAGCGCGAGTACGTCGAGCGCATCCTGCCGCGCAAGCTCGCGCTGCAGGCCGCGTATGCTGCGCGCGCCACGCTGTGGTCGGATCTCGGCGTGATCCTGCGCACGCTGCGGATGCTGATCGCGCGCTGAGCCTCCACCGTCCCGCGAATGACCTCTCCCGATCCCGCCGTGACCGACGCCGCCGACGCGAACGACCGCTCGTTCTGGCTCCGGCTCGACCGCTTCCTGTCGCGGCTGCGGCCGCACCGCGTGGGCCTGTCGCTGGCGATCGACGGCCTCGTCGTCGCGCTGGCCTGGAACGTCACCTACCTGTTCCGGCTCGGCTTCGAGCGCTGGCTCAGCGCGCGTCCGTCCTATGACTTCGCGGTGATGCTCGGCATCATCGCCGCCTACCTGCTGGCTTTCGTCGTGCTGCGCGTGCCGCAGGGGCTGTGGCGATTCTCCGGCTTTGGCGAGATCAAGCGGCTCGCGCTCGCGGCCGCCATCGCGGGCCTGGGTTCGGCCGTCGTCGTGCTGATGCTGCAGCTCACCGCCGTGCCGCGCGCGGTGCTGGCGCTGCACCCGGTCGTCGCGCTGATGGGCCTGGCGCTGGTGCGGCTGGCCTACCGCATGCTGTACGAGCATGCGCGCCGGCGCATCACCGGCAGCGATGCCGAGGTCAAGCGCGCGGTCGTGATGGGCGCGGGCGACGCGGCGCGCCGGCTGCTGGCGGGCATCCAGCACCAGGGCTGGATCGTGCTGGGCCTGCTGGACGACGACCCCGCCAAGCGGGGCGCGCGCATCGCCGGCGTGCCGGTGCTGGGCCCGCTGCAGGCGGTGCAGGACCGGGAGGTGCGCGGCGAGGCCACCCACGTCATCGTCGCGATGCCGGCGGCGCGTGGCGCGCAGCGGCGCCGCGCCTTCGAGCTGGCCGCACCCACCGGCCTGCCGGTGCTCACCGTGCCTTCGGCGTCCGAGCTGCACACCGGCCGCGCCGGCATCGAGCGCGTGCGCGACATCGAGCCCGAGGACCTGCTGGGCCGCGAGCCGGTGCAACTGGACGAGGCCGGCATCGCCGAGGCGCTGTCCGGCAAGACCGTGCTGGTCACCGGCGCGGGCGGCTCCATCGGCAGCGAGCTGTGCCGGCAGCTGGCGATGTACGGCCCGGCGCGGCTGGTGCTGCTGGAGCAGAGCGAGTTCAACCTGTACTCGATCGAGCAGGCGCTGTCGGCGCAGTTTCCGCAGCTGCCGCTGGTGCGCCTGGTCGGCGACGTGAAGGACCTCGACGGCCTGCGCGCGGTCTTCCGCCGCTGGCATCCGCAGGTGGTGTTCCATGCCGCGGCCTACAAGCACGTGCCGCTGATGGAAGAGCACAACGCCGCCGCGGCGCTGCGCAACAACACGCTGGGCACCTACCACGCGGCGCTGGCCGCGGCGGAAGTGCGCGCCGAGCGCTTCGTGCTCATTTCCACCGACAAGGCGGTGAACCCGACCAACGTGATGGGCGCCAGCAAGCGCGCGGCCGAGCGCGTGGTCTCGGCGCTGGCCGGGCAGCATGAAGGCACGCGCTTCATCGCCGTGCGCTTCGGCAACGTGCTGGGCTCCAGCGGCAGCGTGATCCCGAAGTTCAAGGAGCAGATCGCCGCCGGCGGGCCGGTGACCGTGACGCACCCGGACATCATTCGCTACTTCATGACCATCCCCGAGGCCGCGCGCCTCGTGCTGCAGGCCGCCGCCATCGGCGAAAGCGGCCAGGTGCTGGTGCTGGACATGGGCGAGCCGGTGAAGATCGTCGACCTGGCGCGCGACATGATCCGCCTGTCCGGCCACTCGGTCGACGAGATCCCCATCGTCTTCTCTGGCCTGCGCCCCGGCGAAAAGCTGTACGAAGAACTGCTGGCCGACGCCGACACCACGCTGCCCACGCCGGTGGCGCGGCTGCGGCTGGCGCGCCTGCACGACGAGGACGCCGGCGCCGTGCTGGCCTGGGTGGCGGCGGTGGCCGCCGAAGGCCGGCTCGACGATGACCAGGTGCGCGAACGCCTGCGGCGCGTCGTGCCGGAATACCGCGAGGCTTGACCGGCCATGCGCCAAGGTCTGCGCGCCGCCGTGCTGGCCGCCGTGGCCGTGGGCATCGTCCAGGCAGCGCAGGCGACCGATCCGGCGCGTGGCCAGCGCCTCTTCATGACCCCGCCGGTCGCGGGCGAGCTGGCCTGCGCCGACTGCCACAGCGAGCAGCCCGTCGCCAACAACTTCGGCAACATCTGGTCGGGCCGCAATGCCGTGTCGCTGATCCAGCGCGCGGTGTCCCTGAACACCGGCGGCATGGGCGTCTTCAGCCGCTACTACGGCGATGCCGAACTGGCTGACATCGCCGCTTACCTCGGCAACGCGCCGGTGCGGCTGGACTTCGGCGAGACCGTGGTCGGCCAGCGCAGCCTGCCGCAGCGGGTGGTCATCAGCGCCAGCACCAAGCTCGCCATCGACCGGCTGTCGCTGCAGGTCGAGGGCGACTTCGAACGCGTCTCGCCCCCGTGCCCGGCGCAGCTGCCGCGCTTCGGCGAATGCGTGGTCGAGCTGGTCTTCGCGCCGTCCGACGGCGGCCCGCGCGGCGGGCGGCTGCTGATCGCCCATGACGGCCTGCCGACGCCGGCCGCCGTGGTGCTGGCCGGCGCCGGCAGGTCGCGGCCGCCGGCGGTGGTCTCGCTCAGCACCGCGGCGCTGGACTTCGGCGTGGCGGCAGCGGGCACCGAGAGCCCGGCACGGCAGCTGCGCCTGAGCAACCTGTCGCCGCAGCCGCTCAGCTTGGGCGTCATCGACCTCACCTCGCCGGCCTTCGTGATCGATGGTGGCGACTGCCACGCCGGCCGCGTGCTCACGACGGGCCGGTTCTGCGTGCTGTCGCTGCGCTTCGTGCCGCGCACGGCGGATGCGCACGCCGCGCTGCTGCGGCTGCGGCATGACGGTGCCGGCGGCGTGTCCGAGGTGGCGCTGCAGGGCCGGGCGCTGCCGGCCCCGGCGCCCGCGCTGCAGGGGTCGCGGCAGGTGCTGCGCTTTGCCGCCACGGGCGACCGCGCCACGCTGCGCCTGCACAACGGCGGCCCGCTGCCGGTGCGGCTGGGCGGCCTCTCGGTCTCCCATGCCGGCTTCAACTTGCTGCCGGGCGGCTGCGCCACGGGCGCGGTGCTGCCCGCCGGCGCGGGTTGCGACCTGGGCGTGCAGCACGCCGAGGGCCCGGCGGCGGGCGAACTGCGCATCACGCACGACGGCAGCGCCGAGCCGGAGCGCGTGGTGCTGTCGCTGCAGCCCCTGCCCGATGCGCCAGGCGACGCGGACACGCCGCTCCAGGTCGATGCCGGTGCGCTGGCGCTGGCGGCGGGAGAGCGGCGCGAGCTCCAGCTGGCGAACCGGGGCGCCGTGCCGCTGGCCCTGGCCGCGCCGCACGTCATCGGTGCGCCGCCGGTGCAGGTGGTGGGCGGCAGCTGCCGGCCGGGCGAGGCACTGGCGCCCTCGGCCAGCTGCACGTTCGAGCTGATGGGCCTGGCCCCGCCGGCCGGGCCGCCGCCGCGCGGCCACCTGCGCCTCGAAGCCGGGGACCTTGCCGCCTTGCTCGGCATCGAGTCCGCGCTGCCGGCAGCGCCGTCCACCGCCCCGGCGCCCGGCGAGCGCTGGATGCCCGCCGCGGGCCGGCTGGCGCTGTGGCCGCAGGCCATCGTCTTCCCGGCGGCGCCGGGTGTGGCGGGCGGCCGCCAGCGGGTGTGGATCGAGAACGTCGGCGCCGGCCTGCTGCCTGTGCGCGCCGTCGCGCTGCAAGGCGGCGGCTTCACGCTGGATCGGCCGGCGCGCGACGGCTGCCCGGCCGACGGCCTGGACCTGCTGCCCGGCCGCGGCTGCGCGGTCGACGTGCTGTGGACCGCGGGGCTGGACGTGCGCTTCGGCGCCGAGCTGCAGGTGGCCGTGGCGGGCGAGGACCAGCCGCGCCGGGTGCCGCTGTCGGTGGCCGAATCCGCCGCGGCGCGCAGCAACCAGGGCGGCGGCGGCGCGCTGCGGCCGGGCGCCCTGGCGCTGCTGGTGCTGGCGCTGGCCGTGCTGCGCTTCGCACCCGGCCGGCGCCGCGCTCGATCAGAATCGCCGCATGCCTGAGCCCGCCATCCCTCTTGATCGCCGCGCCTGGCTCCGGGCCGCCCTGGCCACGGCGGCTTCCGGCGTGACCTGCGCCGCACCGGCGCAGCAGGGCGAGGCGGCGCCGCCGCTCACTTTGCGCACCAGCACCGGTGAACCGGTGCTGCCGGATGCCCCCGCCTCGCAGCCCGCGTCGCCACCGTGGCGCGTGCTGTACCTGGACTTCTGGGCCTCGTGGTGCGGCCCCTGCAGGCTGTCCTTCCCGTGGATGAACGAGCTGCAGCAGCGCCACCAGGCCGCGGGCCTGCGCATCGTCGCCGTCAACCTGGATGCGCGGCCGCAGGATGCGCAGGACTTCCTCGCGCGGGTGCCGGCGCACTTCGCGCTCGCCTTCGATCCGGCGGGCGAGAGCGCCAAGGCCTTCGGCCTGAAGGCCATGCCCAGCTCCTTCCTGATCGCGCCGGACCGCCGCGTGCTGCTGGCCCACCGCGGCTTCCGGGCGGATGACCGCGCGGGGCTGGAGCGGCGCGTCGCCGCGGCGCTGGGGTGATGGTGCGCGCGCTGCTGGCGATCACGCTGGGCGCCGTGCTGCTCGCCGGCTGCGCGCCCGTGCCGCCCCAGCCCTGGCAGAAGGGCCACCTGGCGCGGCCCGAGATGGCGATGGACGGCGATGCGCTCGAGCAGCGCTATGCCCAGCACATCTACGGCAGCAAGGAGAACAGCGCCGGCGGCCACGGCGTCGGCGGGGGCGGCTGTGGCTGCAACTGAGGGCCCGCGCCGCTGGGGCCCGGTGGTCTGCGCGGCGCTGGCGCTGCCCGGTGCGAGCACCGCGGCCGAAGCGCCGGCCGAAGGCGAGGTGGCCCTGCGCTACCTCGGCTACCAGGACTGGCAGCCGGGCCTGAAGCGGGTGCGGGCCGAATCGCCATCGCTGCGCGTCGCCGCGCCGCTGGGCGAGCGCTGGTCCTTCGCCGCCGGCGCCACGCTGGACAGCGTGTCCGGGGCATCGCCGCGCTACCACTCGGCCGTTTCCGGCGCCTCGCGCATGCAGGACCGGCGCCACGCGGCGGACGTGAAGATAACCCGTTATGACGATCGCAGCAGCTGGAGCCTGGGCGCCGCGGGCTCCAGCGAGCACGACTTCGAATCGCGCGCCGTCTCGGCCGAAGGCAGCTGGTCCAGCGAGGACAACAACCGCAGCTGGCATGCGGGTGTCGGCTTCACGCGGGACCGCATCTCGTCCAGCGACGACGCCGACCTCGCGGCCCGCCGCCGCACCACCGAGCTGAGCGCCGGCGTCACCCAGGCATGGACGGCCGTCGACCTGGTGCAGGCCACGTTGACGCTGGCCGACGGCCGCGGCCATTACAGCGACCCCTACAAGCGCCTGGACCAGCGCCCCGAGGCGCGCCGGCAGCGCAGCCTGCTGCTGCGCTGGAACCACCATGCCGAAGCCCGCCGCGCGACGCTGCGCGCCAGCTACCGGCATTACCGCGACTCCTTCGGCATCCGCTCGCACACGCTGTCCGCCGAATGGGTGCAGCCCGTCGGCCGGCGCGTGCAGCTCGTGCCGTCGCTGCGGGCGTACTCGCAAAGCGCGGCCTGGTTCTACTACGACCCGGTGTACTCCTTCGCCGGCGCGCCGTACCCGCCCGGCTACCTCAGCGTTCCACCGCGCTACCTGTCGCCCGATGCCCGGCTGGCCGCCTTCGGCGCGCTCACCGCCGGGCTGAAGCTGGCGCTGCAGCTGCCCGAAGGCTGGAGCGCCGACTTCAAGCTCGAGCACTACGAGCAACGCGGCAGCTGGCGCATCGGCGGCCACGGATCGCCGGGCCTGGCGCCGCTGCGCGCGCGCTTCCTGCAGTTCGGCCTGGCGCGCCGGTTCTGAGCGGCGAAGGGCAGGGCGCATGGCGGTGACGATCGGCGTCGAATTCACGGCGATGGCCTGCCCCTGCGCGCTGCGCCTGGCCGGTGCCGACGAAGCGGCGCTGCGTGAGGCGGCCGAGCGCGGCATCGCCGAAGTGCGGCGCATCGAGGCGCGCTACTCGCGTTACCGCGACGACAGCATCGTCTCGGCCATCAACGCCCGCGCCGGCAGCGGCGAGCCGCTGGCGGTCGATGGCGAGACCGCGGCGCTGATCGACTTCGCGGCTTCGCTGCACCACGCCAGCGGCGGTGCCTTCGACATCACCTCCGGCGTGCTGCGCCGGGCCTGGGACTTTCGCGGCGGGCGGCTGCCGACGGCCGAGGCCATCGACGCGCTGCGCCCGCTGATCGGCTGGCCGGCGGTGCAGTGGGACGGCGAGGCCATCGCGCTGCCCCGCGCCGGCATGGAGCTGGACTTCGGCGGCATCGGCAAGGAGTACGCCGCCGACCGGGCCGCTGCCGTGCTGGTGGCCGCCGGCATCCACCACGGCTTCGTCGAGCTGGGCGGTGACATCCGCGTGCTCGGCCCCCGGCCCGACGGGCGGCCCTGGCGCTTCGGCATCCGCGATCCGCGGCGAGCGGAGGGCGTGGTCGCCGAGGTCGAGCTGGCGCAGGGCGCGCTGGCCACCAGCGGCGACTGCGAGCGCTGCATCGAGCACGAAGGCCGGCGCTACGGCCACGTGCTGGATGCGCGCACCGGCTGGCCCGTGGCGCAGTGGCAGTCGGTCAGCGTCGTCGCGCCGAACTGCAGTGCCGCCGGCGCGGTCGCGACGCTGGCGATGCTGTTGGGCGACACCGCGCGTGACTTTCTCGCGGCGCAAGGTGTGACCCATTTGGGGATTGACGCCACTGGAGCGCTGATGCAGGGGGAACCAGCGATTTGATGATGACCGGCGGCGGGCGGTGATGGCATGCTCGCCGCAAAACGTGCCGTGCGGCCGGTCATACCAACGAGAGGGAACTCCATGCAGAGGGTCATGCGATGGGCCGCCGCGGCGGCCAGCGCAGCGGCGGCGCTGTGTCTCGCCGCTTGCGGCGGCGGCAACGGGACCGCTGCGGCGCCGCCTCCGGACGCGTCGTCCGGCCAGGTCAGCGGCGGCACCAGCGGCTACAAGCTCAGCCACTATGCGGCGTCCCGTTTCGCCGAGCAGGCCACGTTCGGCCCCACGCCGGCGCTGGTGGCCGAGATCCGCAGCAAGGGCTACAGCCAGTGGATCGACGAGCAGTTCAACCTGCCGCCGACGCAGATCGACGTCACGCCGGCCAAGATCAACGGCAACCCGATCCCGCAGGAGCCCTACCAGTACCAGCAGCGCGAGTACCAGAAGCTGATCCTGGCCGCGCCCGACCAGCTGCGCGCCCGCGTCAGCTGGTCGCTGAGCCAGTTCATCACCGTCTCCGGGCGCAAGGGCCACCCGGCCGGCCTGATCGACTGGGTCAACCTGCTGCAGCGCCAGTCCTTCGGGCGCTACGGCGACCTGCTGTACGCGGTGTCGGTGCACCCGTACATGGCGCAGTACCTGGACAACGACCAGAACCGGCCGAAGAGCGCCGAGTGCCCGTTCTGCGCCCCCAACGAGAACTTCGCGCGGGAGCTGATGCAGCTGTTCTCGCTCGGCGTGGTCAAGCTCAATGCCGACGGCACGCCGGTGCGCAACAGCCGCGGCGGCGTCGTCGAGACCTACACCCAGACCGACGTCGAGCAGATGGCCCGCGTGCTCACCGGCTGGCAGCACGTGCTCGACACGCCGCAGGCGCCGTTCAACGGGATCCTGCAGACGATGCAGCCGTCCACCTGGGCGCCGGAGCGCGACTCCGGCGAGAAGCGGGTGCTCGGCCGCGTGTTCCCGGCCGGCCAGTCGGCGCCGAAGGACCTGGAGGATGCGGTCGACCTGCTGATGTCGCACCAGAACATCGCGCCCTTCGTCGCGCTGCGATTGATCCAGCACCTGGTCAAGAGCAATCCGTCGCCGGCCTACCTCGGGCGGGTCGCGGCGGTCTTCCGCAACAACGGCAGCGGGGTCGCCGGCGACATGAAGGCCGTGGTCAAGGCGGTGCTGCTGGATGCCGAAGCCCGGGCCGGCGACGATCCGGCCAAGGCCCGCAACGACGACGGCAAGCTGCGCGAGCCGGTGCTGGTGCGCAGCGCAGTGTTCCGCGTGCTCGGCTGCCGCGGCGTGCCGGCCAACTCCCCCGGCTACTGGCTCGCCTCGCAGCCGCACCTGAACCCCGAGAGCGTGTTCAGCTTCTATGCACCGACCGACCGCGCACCCGGCAGCAACCTGCTCGCGCCGGAGCAGAAGCTGCTGACCGCGGCCGAGTTCACCGCGCGCATGGGCGAGCTCAACTGGGCGCGCTGGAATGCCGCCACCGGCAAGAACGACATGACGGCCTACACCGCCGCCAGTTGCCAGACCGACCCGCTGGTGAAGGCTTTCACCACCTCGCCTCGCGTGTTCGCCGACTACCTCAGCGAGCACCTGTTCCGCGGCGCGATGCCGCCGACGCTGCGCAGCAACTTGGAGCAGCTGGCCGCCAAGCCGAGCTGGGATCCACGCCAGCCCGAGGACGGCGCGCTGCGCATGCTCGGCTACGCCACCGCCACCCCGTACTTCGGAGTCATCAAGTGATGCAGCGCCGTCAATGGATGCGTGCGGCCGGCGCGGCCGCGATGGGCGGCATGGCCGGCCTGGGTGGCTGGCTCGGGCCGCATGGCATCGGCCAGGCCGCTTCCAGCGACTACCGGGCGCTGGTCGTGCTGTTCCTCGAGGGCGGCAACGACGGCCACAACAGCCTGGTGCCGACCGATGGCGCCTATGGCGACTACCAGGCGTCGCGTGCGAACCTGGCGCTGGCCAAGAGCAGCCTGGTGGCGCTCGACGGCAGCGCGGCCGGCCACAGCTTCGGCCTGCACCCTGCGCTGGCGCCGCTGGCCGCGCTGTACAACGAGCAGCGGCTGGCCTGGATCGCCAACGTCGGCCCGCTCGTCGAGCCGGCGACCGCCGCGCAGGTGCTCGCCAATGCGGTCGACCTGCCGCCCTTCCTGCTGTCGCACAGCGACCAGGTCGCGATGCAGCAAGGCTGGGGCGGCGACGCGGACGGCAGCGGCTGGGCCGGCCGCGCGCTCGAGCTGCTGCCCTCGACGCTGCGCAACCCGATTTCCGCGGTGACGATGACCAACAGCCGCACGCTGGTGCTCGGGCGCCGCGGCAATGTCTCGTTCATGCCGGCGAACGGCGCGCGCCACTGGGGCACCGCGGACCTGGCGGTCCCGCAGTCGGCCGATTCGCAGTCGATCAACCGGATGGCGCAGTGGCAGTTCGCCAACGCCTACGAAGCCGAGTACGCACGCACCTTCGGCGCCGCGGTGGCCGACGCCACGCTGTTCACCAAGGCCTTGCTGCAGGCCACGGCGCCGAGCGCCGACTTCGGCAGCGGCGACCTCGCCGAGCGCATGCGCGCGCTGGCCTCGGTGCTGCCGGTGTTCAAGGCGCAGGGCTACCGCCGCCAGGTGTTCCTGGTGTCCTGGGGCAACTTCGACACGCATGCCAACCAGCGCGGCAGCGACACCAACACCCAGGACGCCCAGCTCGCAGTGGTGGCGAAGGCGGTCGCGGCCTTCGACCAGACCATGCGCGCCACCGGCATGGACGATCACGTGGTGACGCTGGCGATGAGCGACTTCGGCCGCACGCTGCGCCCGGGCTCCGGCGGCGGCAGCGAACACGCCTGGGGCAACCACTGGTTCGCGCTGGGCAAGCCGGTGCACGGCGGCACCGTGCACGGCACCTTCCCGACCCTGACGCTCGGGGGCCCCGACGACGGCGATCCTGGCCGCAACGGCCGCATGGTGCCGACGACGTCCAGCGACCAGGTGGGTGCCGCCGTGATGCGCTGGATGGGCCTGCCCGACGGCCTGACGAGCGAGGTGTTCCCCAAGCTCGGCAACTTCGCGCAGAAGACGATCCCGCTGCTGCGCACATAACACGCAAGAAACATGGCCGACATCCGATTCACCAGCGGCAACGACAGCTACACGCAGCCCGCGGGTTCCGACGCCTGGGACACCTACCTCGGCGCGCAGGGCAACGACCAGTTCAAGCTCTACCAGGGCATGGTGCTCGGCGGCACCGGCAATGACCACATCGAGCGCCTGCCCAGCAGCGACTGGTGGCGCGTCGTCGGCGTCGCGTACTGGGACTCGCCGTCCGCGGTCCGCGTCGACCTGGCGGGGGGCTGGGCCGAGGATGGCCATGGCGGCCGCGACACGCTGGTCGACGTCAGCGAGGTGTCCGGCTCCGTCTTCAACGACTGGCTCAGCGGCAACGGCAACGACAACAAGTTCTGGAGCGGCGGCGGCCTGGACACCATCCTCGGCGGGGCCGGCGACGACACGCTCGGCGCGCTCTGGCACGAGGCGGTGCCCGGCCAGCCCTGGGTGCCGGCGCGGCTCGAAGAGCTGGACATCCAGGTCTCGGTCGACGGCCGCACCGCGCAGGTGAGCCTCAAGGGCAATTCGAACTACGTCGCCAGCACGGCCGACGTCGAGTACCTCGAGGTCTCGGGTGGGCGCGACGAGAACGACCAGGAGATCTGGATCAAGTACCTGCTGGCCGATTTCATCCGGCCCGAGGACATGGCGCAGCAGGCCATCGCCAGCGGCGGTGACCTGCGCTGGAATGCCGGCCAGGCGCTGGGCACGGCCGTCACGCTGAGCTACAGCTTCGTCACGCAGGCGCCCGGCAGCGGCGTCGGCGCCACTGGTTTCCGCGCCTTCACCTCGGCCGAGCAGCAGCTGGTGCGCGATCTGCTGGCGCGGACCTCGGCCGTCGCGGGCATCAGCTTCACCGAGGTCGCGGAGGGCGGCGGCAACAGCGGCCAGCTGCGCTTCGGCGTCAGCCAGCAGGCGGACACCAAGGGCGTCAGCTGGCAGCCGAACGAGCCGGGCGCCGGCGCGCTGGCCGGCGACGTCTGGATGGATGCCGAGTCGATGGCCGGCCTGGCGCCGGGCAGCGAAGGCTACGCCGCGCTGCTGCACGAGATCGGCCATGCGCTGGGCCTGCGTCATTCGCGCAACGTCGATCCGGACGACCAGTACACGGTGCAGTTGCGCGCCCAGGACGACCGCACGGCGCTGACGGCCATGTCGCAGACCGTCTCGGCCGATGGCCTGTTCCGCGCCGACTGGGGCATGCTGGACGTGCAGGCGCTGCGTTATTTGTACGGCAGCCGCAGCACACGCGGCGGCGACGATGTCTACCAGCTCGGCGCCGCCGAGTCGTCGGCCCAGACGACGATCATCGACGACGGCGGCAGCGACACCATCGATGCCTCTGCGATGGCCGCGGGGGTGGACCTCGACCTCGGCGGCGGGCGCCTGAGCAGCGCCGGCGTCAGCGCCGGGGGCTTCGGCGGCGTCGACAACCTGGGCATCGCGATCGGCAGCGCGATCGAACATGCCGTCGGTTCGGCCTTCGACGACGTGCTGCTCGGCAATGCGCTCGACAACCGGCTGACCGGCGCGGCCGGCAACGACTGGATCGAGGGCGGCGCCGGCACCGACACCGCGGTCTTCACGGGCCGGCGTGCCGACTACCAGGTGTCGAACGGCTTCGGCAAGGTGTTCGTCGAATCACGCAGCGGATCCGGCGGCTTCGACACGCTGACCGGCATCGAGCGGCTGCAGTTCGATGACGTGACCGTGCAGCTGTCCGCGCAGGTGCTCGGCGCCGATGCCGAGCTGGCCGTCGACGAGGATGGGCTGCTCGCGGCGGCCCTGCCGGCCCCGAGCGACGTGGCGCCCAGCACGGTGAGCTACCGGCTGAGCGGGACGCCGGCCCACGGCACGGCCTCGATCAGCGCCAGCGGGCAGCTCAGCTACACGCCGCAGCGAGACTTTCACGGCATCGACACCGTGGCGTACGAACTGGTCGGCAGCGGCGGCAGCAACGGCTACCTGGCCTTCGTCTCGGTGCTGCCGGTCAACGACGGTGCGCCGGTGGCCACGGACGGCAACTACCTCGCGCAGGGTGGGGCGCTGATGCAGGCGGCGCTGCCGCGGGCCACCGACGTCGATGGCGATGCGATTTCGTATGCGCTCGGGCTCGACGCGGCGCACGGCGAGGTCATCGTCGGCGCGAATGGCGACTTCAGCTACCGCTCGTCCGGCGGCTACGTCGGCAGCGACAGCTTCACCTACACCATCAGCGACGGCATGGGCGGCAGCGCCAGCTACACCGTGGGGCTCGACGTCGTTGGCGTCGCGAACCTCTTCAGCGGCGGCGACGGCGTCGACGACCTGGCCGCGCAGGCCGGCGGTGACGGCTACAGCGGCTACGGCGGCAACGACCGCATCAGCGGTGGCGGCGGCGACGACCTGGTCGATGGCGGCAGCGGCATCGACACGGCGGCCTTCGCGGGCCGTCGCGCCGACTTCGCCCTGACGCGTTCCGCCACGCACTGGACGGTGGCCGACAAGACGGGCGCCGAGGGCAGCGACCGGCTGGTGGCGGTCGAGCGGCTGCAGTTCGCCGACCTGCACGTCGCACTCGACCTCGACGGCCATGCCGGCCAGGCGGCACAGATCATCCGCGCGCTGCTGGGGCCGCAGCACCTGCAGAACGAGGCCTACGTCGGCATCGGGCTCAGCCTCTTCGACGGCGGGTTCAGCTACGCCAGCGTGGTCGACCTGGCGCTCGGGGTCGTGCCGATGTTCGCCGGCGGCAGCTCGAACGAGGCCTTCTTCAAGCACATCTACCGCAACGTGATCGGTGTCGAGCCGGGCGCGGCCCAGCTGTCGCAGTTCGTCGGCCTGCTCGACTCGGGCGTCTACAGCCAGTCGTCGCTGGCGCTGCTGGCTTGCCAGATCGAGTTCAACGCCGCCAGCGCCGACCTCGTCGGACTGGCGGCCACCGGCATCGAGTACCTGCCCGGGTGAGCTGAGGCGTCGCGCGGCCCGGCGGGGCCGGTTCCCGCACGGTCCCCTTGGGGGGGCGGCTGCCCTGTGACGGTGCGGTGGCCGCTGGGTCTGAGTGTCAGCCCTTGGCTGGCGCCACCTTGCCGTCCGCCGCCTGCTGCAGCGTGTCCGGCTGGTGCACCACCAGCTGGTTGCCGTCGCGCGCCAGCACCTTCAGGCCCTGCAGGAACTGCAGTGTCCGGGTCACCGTTTCGCGGCTGGTGTTGACCATGATCGCGATCTCCTGGTGCGTGGGCGGCATCACGATCACGACCTCGCCGGTCTTGCTGCGCTGCGCCAGCAGGGCCAGCTGGGCGCACACACGCTGGAACGAACTGGGCAGCGCCAGCAGCGAACGGTGGCTGGCGGCCCGGCGCATGCGCGCGGCCAGCCGCTCGGCCACCGCGGCGGCACCGCGCGGGGTCGAGAACATCAGCTCGCGGGCGCGGTCGCGGTCGAGGAAGGCGAGCCGCGACGGTGCCACGGCGATGATGTACTCCGGTGCGGGTTGGCCGTCGATGACTGAGAGTTCGCCGAAGAAGTCGCCATCTTCGATGAAGTCGATGCCGACCTCGCGACCGTCCAACGTAAAATTGACGGTCTGCAGACGCCCCTCGATCAGGAAGCCGAGTCCGGCGTCCGTCTCGCCCCGCTTGATCACCACCTCACGCCGCTCGACACGGCGCTCGCTCATCGTGACCGACACCTCCGCCAGCTTCTCGGGCGGCAGGCTGTCGAACAGGCGCAAGCCCTGCAGGATCGGGATGAGGATGGGCATCGGGGGACGAACTGTGCATGCAACAAAGCACCCGGGCTTGTGATGCACAACACATCAACCGGGGGCGTCTGGATGCACTATCCAGTTTCCAGCCGCTCGCCCCGGCCTTCAGGAGCCGCGCCATGATACGAAACCGCACCGTCCGTTCCTCCAGCCGCCCGTGGCCAACCCACGCCCTGGCTTGGGCGGCTGCCGGCATGCTGGTGTCAGCCTCGGCCTCGGCATCGGCCGGCGAACAGGCGGTCGGCCAGGTCAGCCTGGTGATCGGCGCGGCGCGCGTGGTGCACCTGAACGGCAGCTCCGAGCCCTTGCGCCGCGGGGCATCGATCCTGGTGGGCGACCGGGTCGAGACCTCCGCCAACGGCCACGTGCACGTGCGCTTCATCGACAACGGCGCGGTCAGCATCCGGCCCGAGAGCGTGCTCGAGGTCCAGGCCTACCGCTTCGACGCCGAGAAGCCGCAGCTCAACGAGGTGCGCCTGCGCATGGAGCAGGGCACCAGCCGCTCGATTTCCGGCGCGGCGACCGAACTGGACAAGTCCCGCTTCCGCCTCAACACCCCCATCGCCGCCATCGGCGTCCGCGGCACCGACTTCATCGTGCAGACCGACGCCACCGGCGTGCGGGCCACGGTGGCTGACGGCGCCATCGTCGTCGGCGCGCTCGGTGCCGGGTGTTCCGCCACGGCGCTCGGCCCCTGCACCACGGCCGATGCGCGCCTGCTGTCCGCGGACATGGGCCGGCTGATGGCCGAGGTGCGCCCCGGCGATCGCACCACCCGCGTGGTGCCCGTATCGAACAGCATCGCGGTCGTCGCCGCCACCGGCGCCGAGGAGCGCGCCGCCGCCATGTACGCCGCCGAGACCGCGGCGCGCACCGCCGCCCTGGCCGCGGCGGAAGCGAAAGGCTTCGCGACCATGACGGAAAGCGACCGGGCCGCCGCCGTCGCGCTGGTGAGCGTGACGTCGACCAGTTCGGTCGATGTGCCCGTGGTCGACCCGGCCACCTTGAACACCCCCGGCGACAAGAAGGCCCAGCTGGTCTGGGGTCACTGGGGATTCGCGCCGCCCGTGAACGACAAGATCAGCTACCGATGGAACACCGTCAGCAGCGGGCGAACCGAAACCCTCGCCATCGACGACGCCAGCATCCTGCTGCGTGCCAAGGATCCATCGAATCCACAAGACCTGCTGCGCCCGGATACCAACCAGGCGGTGAGCTTCGGCCTGCAGCGTGCGCAGGCCAGCTACCAGATCGGTTCGGTGTCCGAGCTGGCCACCGTGTCCGGCAAGTTCAGCGTCGACTTCGGCCAGCGCAAGTTCGCGACCGAACTGAACCTGTTCTCCGCGTCCGCCGGCAAGGTGGACTTCGTGATGGGCGGGGACATCGACGCCAAGGGCATGTTCTCCAACGAGAACGTGACCGGCACGAACACCATCCGCGGTGCGCTGTCCCTGGACGGCAAGGAAGCCGGCTACCTCTTCACCAGCAAGAGCGGCGACGGCTTGTTCAGCGGCAAGACGCTCTGGGGCCGTTGAGCGCCCAGCCCCCTGTCCCCGCGTGAGCCGCTTCTTCCCATGACCTCCTTCTGGCGCCAACACCCCAGCCGGCTGCGTGTCGCAGCCCTGGTGCTGTCCGCCTTGTTCGTGCTTGGGCTGCAGGTCTTCGTGCCGCAGCTGTTCTCTGGCGCGGAGCGGGTCGTGGGCGATTGGACCTGGCGCCTCGGTGCCAGCGACCATCCTGAGCGCCGGTTGGTGGTCGTCGACATCGACGAGGCCAGCCTGAAGCAGGTTGGCCCCTGGCCGTGGCCGCGCAGCACCATCGCGCGCCTGTCCGAGAAGCTGCAGCAGGCCGGCGTCGTGGTGCAGGTCTACGACATCAATTTCCCGGACGCCAAGGATGGCGACGGCCAGTTGGCGGCAGCCTGGTCGGGCGCTCCGGTCGTGGCCGGCCAGATCTTCTCGATCGATTCCAACGTGGCGCCTCGTGTCGGCGAGGTCGCGGGAGCCGTTGCGGCGCAGGGCTGTCCGGCCTTCGCGCCGCGCAGCCATGGCTTCTACGGCCACCCGGCCGAACTGCTGAAGGCCGGGCCGACGCTCGGCCACATCACGCCCCGTGTCGAGAGCGACGGCGTCGTGCGCAAGATCCCAGCCCTGATCTGCCATGACGGCCGGGCCTACCCGAGCCTGTCGCTGGCGGCGCTGTGGCGAGCGGCGGTCGGGCCGGAGGGTGCTGCCACCAGTCCGGACTGGAAATGGACCGCAGCCTCGGAGCAGGCCTTTGGCGGCGGCTTCTGGGCTCCCGCGGGCTGGATCACCAGTGCGAGCCTGCCCGGCCTCGTGGTTTCCGTGGACGCGAACGGCGACATGCGGGTGCCCTACCGGCTGGAGCGGCGCGCGTTCGCCTCGGTGTCCGCGGCCGACGTGCTGAACGGCACCGCCGAACTGAAGCTGCTCGACGGCACGGTGGCGCTGATCGGCGCCACGGCCTTCGGCATCGGCGACACCGTGGCCACGCCGCACGCCGCCGTGGCCGCCGGCCTCGAGGTCCATGCACAGGCCATCGTCGGGCTGCTCGACCACCGTCTGCCGCATACCCCCCACCGCGCGCCCTGGCTGCAGTTGCTGGCCGGTTCGGTGATCGCGCTGCTGCTGCTGGGGCTCGTCGCCCGGCGGCGCGCGGTACCGGCCAAGCGCCTGCCGATCGCCGGGGCCGTGCTCGCGCTGTCCTGCTATGCCGCCGCGGCGCTCGCGCTGTGGCGTGCCGACCTGTGGCTGCCATGGGTCGGCGTCGCCTTGTTCTCGGTCGTGGCCTCGATGATCCTGGCGACTGCCGAGCATGCGCTGATGCGGGCGCAGCGCGAACGCCTGTCCGCCCACCTGGGGGCCTACCTGCCGGCCCCGGTCGCGCAGCAGCTGATGGTGATGGATCCATCGGGCAGCGTGCAGGTCGACCAGCGCGAAGTCAGCGTGCTGGTGGCCGACATTCGCAACTTCTCGTCCTTCGCGGCCCATCGGCCTGCGGAGGAGACGGCCGCGATGCTGCATGCGTTTTGTTGCATCGCGGTGGATGTCGTCGAACAGCATGGTGGCGTGGTGGAAAATGTGGTCGGCGATTCGATCCTCGCCGTCTGGAACGCCTATTCCGACCGGCCGGACCATCCGCAGCAGGCCCTGCAAGCCGCGCAGGAACTGTTGCGTGCCACCCGTACGCTTCTCGCTCCCACCCAGCCACCGCATGACGACAGCCCCGTCCAGCCTCTCGCCCTCGGCGTCGGGCTCGAATCCGGAACGGCGCTGGTCGGCTCTTTCGGCCCCGCCCGGCGGCGCGCGCATGCCGCCCTCGGCGAACCGGTCAGCGTGGCGTCACGCCTGCAGCAAATGACGCTCGATCTGTCGATGCCCATCCTCATGGGGCCGAACCTCGCCGGCCGGCTGCCCCATGGCAGCACCGAGTCACTCGGCGACTACCTGCTCGAAGGCCTGAGCCGCCAGTACACCCTGCATGCACCGTCCGCCTGGGCCGAACTCGTGCCCACCGAGCCGCTTTGGGCGACCGCCGCGTCGGCCAAGGAAACCGGACCCGAGGCGGGGCAGTGGTCCAAGTGGGCGGATTCCGGTGCGTCCACTCCGATGCGAGCCCATGCGGTAGTCCAGTTGCGCGACGCGTGAGCCCCCCAGGCCGCGTCCGGCCCATGGCAATGGGCCTCGCCTTGCTGGCGGTTGCCCTCGTGGCAACCGGCCCGGTGGCGGCGCAGCCATCACCTTCCGCCGCCGAAGCAGGTCCTGATGGTGATGCGGCCGCGCCGGCCAGCATCCTTCGCATCGCCAACTACTGCGGCGTCCTGGCGTCGGCTCCCTGGCCCGGCACCGCGCCGGCACGCCGGGCGCTGCTGCAGCGGCTGGAAGCGCTGCGCCAACCGTGCATCGGCCACGCGGGCTTCCTGGCCGCCCTGGGTGCACTGTGGATGGAGCAGGGCGAGCCGGCCCAGGCGCTGTTGTGGCTCGAGCGGTCGCTGCTGCTCGATCCCGCCCAGCCCGGCGCCCTGGCCGATCATGCGCTGGCGCTGGCCGCTTTGGGAGAAGGCGCCGCGCTGGATGCGCTGATTCAAGAGTGGGCCCACCGCACCGACATTCCACCCGCCTTGCGGCAGCGCCTGGCCATGGCGTCCGCGGCCGGCAACGCCAAGGGGCGCATGGCCGCGGTTCCTGCCGAGGTCCGGCCGCCGGACGGGTGGGTGTCGTACCGCGAGGCGTCCCTGACCGGCGGCTACGAGACGAACCTGAACCACTCCCCGCGGCTGGCCGAGCTGACCATCACGTGGCCGGAAGGAACGCGCCGGGAACAGCTCTTGACGCCATTCGAGCCCCGCCGCGGCGGCGCGATGACGACCGACCTGGCCTGGCAACTGGCGCGCAGCCCTGCCGCCGGTGCCGTGTTCCAGACCGGCCTGCAGGTGACAGCCCGGCATGCGCCTGGAGAGACATCCACCGACTGGCATCTGACCCAATGGGCCGCCAGCGCATCCCAGCGCTGGGGCGCCTGGCGGGTCCGGGGGCAGGGGCACCTCACCTGGATCGGCGGCAACCTGAACGAGCCGTACCGCCTGTCTCGGCTGGGCCTGTCGGTCGACCGCGAGGCCATCGGCTGCAACCACCGGTTCACGCTCGAAGGCGAGCGCCGGACCCAGCGCAGCACACGCACCGCCGACGGCCAGGCCACCGGCATCGTCTGGAGCAGCCTCTGCCCGTGGCGAGGCGGCAGCGGCGACTGGGCCGCCGGCCTGGCGGTGCGCGCCAGCGCGGACGACCCCATCACCAGCAACCGGCCCGGCGGCCGCCAGCACCACCAGAGCCTGGGTTTCCGGGTGCTGGGAACACTGGGTGCCAGCACCCGCTTCGACGCGACGCTGCGCGCCAGCCGTGTCAAGGACAGCGAAGGCTACAGCCCCTTGCTGGAAAACAATGCCGTCCGGCGGCTGCACCAGACGCAGTTCACGCTGGAGCTGAGCCGCACCTTGCGCTGGTCCTGGCTGCCGGGTGGGGCCGAGGCGCTGATCCAGCTGCAGGGCGTGCGCCAGTCCAGCAACCTCGAGCTGTTCTCCTACAGCGGGCTGTCCACCTACGGCGGCATACGCTGGCGGTGGTAACCCCGAGGTATCAGCGCAGCCTGTTGCGGTAGCGCAACTTCCGTGCGGGTTCTCCCCTATCGCCCCGCCCGTGCGGCGAGCAAGAAGCCCTGGGGCCGGTGCCATAATCGCGCCCGCTCCGGGCAACAGCCTGGGGTTTTCTTACACGCGTCGCCACTGACTTGAACCCAAGCAAAAACCTGCGCCCCCCTGTGATGGCCATCACAAGGACGTCCGAACCGGCGACGCACACTGCGGGCACATGATTGGCGGACTCCCTTCCCATTCGACAGAGCGCCCGGCGCCGCTGTACGCGGCTGGCCGGGCGTTCTGTCGAGTGCGGGTGAGAGCCTGATCACTCGTGCTCGATTTCTTTGCAAAGAAGTCAACTTCCTAGACTAAACAGGAGTTTCCAGAATGGCATCATTCAATAGCACTGTCATCGCTCGCGTGGCGGCTGCTCTGTACGACCTCCAGCTTGGTCACGAGACCATGGACTGGGCGCTGGAGCAGGTCAACGCCGCTCCGGGTGGCATCAACACCGTCGTTCAGTCGCTGATCGCGTCCGACTTCGCCGGCCAGAGCAACGCTCAGATCGCCGCCAAGATCGTCCAGAACGTCGGCATCACCGGCGGCGAGTTGGTGGCCATCGCGGAGAGCGCGGTCGTCGACACGCTCGATGCCTACGGTGCAGGCAATGAAGGCGCGGCCATCGTCGCCGTGCTGAACGCCTTCGCGTCGATGACGAGCCACCCGGTGGCCGACATCGCCGCCGCCGCTTCGGCCTTCAACACGCAGGTCCTGGCCGCCATCCGCTATGCCGACGTCGAGAACACCACCGACGTGCCGGTGCACCCGACCCGCTTCCCGGTCGTCATCACGCCTGAGACCGCCGCTGGCGCCGACGTGATGCGCCTGACGGGCAACCAGGACATCCGCATTGACTTCACCAACCCGGCCAACCAAGTCGTCGGCCTGGATCTGGACTATGACGGCACGATCGAGTTCGACGGCAAAGAGCGCAACATCACCGGCCGCGCTGCCGATTTCGAAATCGTCGATGCCTATGCCCGCAATCCGCTGAACCACACTGATTCGGCGAACAACTTCCTGGGCGACATCTACTTCGACGGCACCGGCTTCAAGGGCGATGGCGTCAACACCAACGGCAACATCTTCCTGGGTGGCCTGGGTGTCGATGAGGCCTTCGGTGGCATCGGTAACGACTTCCTGGCCGGCGGCGGTATCGCCCAAGGCCGCACGGGTTCGGACGTCCTCCGCGGCGGCCGTAACGCCGACTTCTTCTTTGCCGAGTTCTCCGGCCTGGACGCCAAGGACGGCACGAGCCTGCTGGTCGATGGCGGCAACACCGCTGACGACAATTCCGCTGGTGGCACGCAGAGTGCACAAGATTCCGACTGGCTGCTGTTCGAGGCTTCGGACGACGACGAGCCGGTGCAGATCTGGCTGAACGACGACAACGTCGGTCCTGTCGATCCTGCTGACGGCATCAGCGATAGCATGGGTCGCGTGGTGTCCCGTGCTGGCGAAAGCATGCTGCTGGACGACGTCGAGAACTTCGACGCTTCCGGCAACCTGTACGGTTTCCTGAACGACGTGAACGTCGAAATCGGTGGCCGCAGCATTGACGATCGCGACGCAGACACCGCCACCGTGGGCCACAACTACGGTATCGGCTCGTCGGCCCAGCTGCGCATCTTCGGCAGTGATGCCGGCAACAAGATCATCGCCGGCTACGACAACGACCGCATCGAAGCGGGCTCCGGCAATGACTTGCTGATGGGTGGCAACCTCGCTCACCTGAACAACCCGAACCTCGTCGGCATCGTCAACAATGGCCGCGACGAGATGCTCGGCCAGGCCGGCGACGACAACATCGTGTTCGAAGCCGATGGTGGCGTGATCGACGGTGGCGCCGACCACGACATCCTGTGGCTGACTGACTACGCACTCGGCTTGCAGACGGCCACGGACCTGACCACGGACGGCTTCCTGCGCTTCGACCTGAAGTCGCAGGACATCGATACCGCGAACGGCTATGGCGGCGCGAACGCCGGCACGTTCAACCAGACCGCGGATGACACGCAGGACCAGACGAACTACAAGGCGTCGGCGACCCGCGTGACCGTGCAGAACATGGAAAGCGTGATCGCCACCGGCCTCGGTGGCGTCGATTACGCAGCCGCCGGCACCAACAATCCCGAACTGCTGTTCACGAACATCCAGAACCAGGGCCGCTACACCGGCAACCTGGACCTGCGCGGCACGGAAGGCACTGCCGGGGCTGCCAGCAACACGCTGTACGCCTCCAACGGTGCCGACGTGCTCGAAGGCCGCAGCGGCGACGACAAGCTGTCGGGCGGTGACGGCAACGACGACTTCTACTTCGGCACCAGCGACGCAGGTACCGCGATCGGCGACCACGTCGACGTGATCCACCGCCAGTCGGACGCCGACGGCGACAACCTGTGGGACGGCTTTGATCACGTCAAGGGCACGGGTGGCCTGTTCGAGCGTGACTTCAACATCGGCGGCACCAGCACCACGGGCGCTTCCGTTCTGAAGATCGCCGTGCAGAAGGCGGGTGGCAACACCGCCGGCACGCAGCTGAACCAGGTCGTCAACTTCGTGTCGGAAATCGTCACGGGTGTCAAGGAAGGTGATGCCTTCACGGCCATCACGCTGAACACCGCCGAGATCAAGGCCGCCACGACCTACCAGGGCCTGACTGACGCGATCAACGCCGCGCTGGACGCCACCGCCTTCGGTGCCGACCTGCAAGCGACGCTGCAGTCCGACGGCTTCACGATCTTCATCGCCGACTCCAAGGGCCGCGAGCTCGCCGATTCGTCGAGCGAAGTCCCGGGCGCCGGCGTGTCGGTGAACCAGATCGCCAACACCGCGACCCAGAACACCTTCGAGTACGGTGCTCCCGCGGTGGCCGTGACCAAGGACCGCCTGATCTACAAGTCGTACGAAGACCGCCTCGACAACGAAGGCACGGATGACGACTCGTACCTGGGCAGCATCATCTCGCTGGGCATCGACAGCTACGCCGAAGACCTGGTCATCAACTTCGAAGACGAAGACGGTGACGGCGCTGCGACGACCCGCATCGCCGAAGACCAGGCCTACAACCTGGTGTTCCGCAACCTGACCACGCAGGACAAGGTCACGGTGACGGTCAACGGCGTGAACTACACGCTGCAGGTCGGTGTCGACCTCGACGGCAACATCATCGCCGCCGAAGACGGCGTGGGCGACACCCAGCCGGCCATCCAGAACGCGTTCATCGACCGCCTCGTGGCGTTCATCAACTCGTTCATGGACGACGACACCTCCGCTGGTGAAGTCGCCGCGGCCAAGACCGCCGGCGATGCCACCACGACGACGCACACGGTCCAGCTGACGCAAGTCGCCTACAACGGCGAGCAGACCGTGTTCATGGTCAAGCCGACCGTGACGCTGCAGAACCTGTCGGGTGGTGAAGCTGCTGCCGTGACGGTGACGAACGTGTCGCAGCACGAAGTCGAGCTGCTGGACTTCGATGGCCGCAATGGCGAACTGAACGAGACGAACGTCCTGTTCTGGGGCCAGGAAGCCGTGAACCGCGCCGAGCTGTCGACTGCCAAGGCGGCTGGCGACACCCTGACCGGTTACGAAGCCATCGTCATCGACGTGGGTCCGAACAACCTGCAGGACGTGGTCTTCGGCACCACCACCGCGATCCCGAACAACACCGCGACCAACGCTCCGCTGTCCACCGTTCCCAACGGCTGGTCGGTGCACGGTGATGACTTCCTGATCGGCGGCGCCGGCCTGGACACCATCAACGGCGGCACCGGTGACGATCGCGTCGAAGGCTCGATCGGCGGCAACGGCACCACCACCTGGGACACGCTGGACGGCGGCAAGAACTTCTACGCCGTTCAAGTGCTGGGCGAAGCGCAAGCTCGCGTCTACATCCTGAACAAGTGGGAAGCGGCCAACCCGAGCAAGGTCACGGCCTTCAATGGCCTCGTGATCTCCTCGATCACCCTGATCGACCAGAACGAGACCGGCACGGGCGTTTCCAGCGGTGTGTTCGATGACACGCTGCAGTTCACGCAGAAGCTGTTCACGCCTGGCGTGACCCGCTTCACCGTGACGCTGGACAACTTCACGCTGACCGGTGGCGTGGTCGAACTGCGCAACGACGGTGCCGGCACGGTCGGCGTCGACGTGGACGGCAACGGCACGATCGACAACTGGACCCGCTTCACCAACTTCGAGAACGTTCGTACGGTCTCGGGCGTCGGCAACGCCGTCGCTGGGGACGGCCAGGGCAACGACACGCTGAACGTGTCGGCCATGTCGTCGGCAACGACCGGCGCCAACGGCGTCCTGTACAACCTGACGGACGACACGATCGCCCTGGGCGGCAACGTCAACGCCAACATGACCCCGGGTGAAGTGCGCGTGAGCACCAATGCCCACGAAAGCCTGACCCGTCCGGCCCTGTCGCACTTCGATGACGCGCAATCGCTGGTCATCAAGGTCGACGGCGTCGAAAGCGTCATCGGCGGCACCGGCGACGACCTGCTGGTCATCGACGAAACCGAAGCGGCCAAGAACAACACCTTCACGGGTGACCTGGGCGACGACCGCATCGAGTACCGCAACGCGTTCGCCGGCGAGTCCACCCCGGGCGTGGCCGAGCCGACCATCACCATCAAGGTCGACACCGTGGCTGCCTCGCTGGGCGGCACCGACACCGTCACCTCGACCGGTGGCCGCGTCGGTTCGACCATCGCCGTGGACACGCTGAATGGCGTGGAGTTCATCACGCTGGCCAACCGCACCGCGGCCGGCACGCGTGAAGACGACGTCCTCGACGTGACCGCCATGACCGCTGGCGCCATCGTCAGCTACGTCGACGGTACGGTCCGTGCGCTGGACAACGCGCTGCACCTGACGGTCGAAGGCATCGACGAGATCGAGAACATCTGGGCCGATGGCAACGACACCGTTCTGGTGGCCGACGCCGACGTGATGAACGGTAACCAGCGTTCGGATGCAGGCACCCTGGCCGGCGACAACGACGCCGACATCCAGCTGGCGACCTTCATCGACTTCGACACGCTGAAGACCCCGGGCACGGACAACACCCGCAAGGCCTTCATCAGCCAGTCGACGGCCGAGATCGAAGACGTCATCAACCAGAACCAGTTCAAGTTCAACCTGAGCAAGACCGGTTCCGGCGCTGACTCCGACACGGTGGACTACAGCAACGCTGTGGACAACATCTCTGTCGTCGTCGAACTCGATGCCACCAAGCCGAACCAGTACGTGATCGTCGACAGCGACGGCGCCACGTTCTACGACGCCGTGGGTGACATCGAAGAAGCCGGCGACCGTGTCGACCAGCTGGTCAGCGTCGAGCGCATCGTCGCTGCGCAGGGCGAGTCGGTGCTCGACCTGACGGCTTCGACCAAGGGTCTGGAAATCAAGTGGAGCGCGTTCGACGTGGCCAACCAGACGGCCTCGCTGGACCGCGACACGTACTCGGTGCGGATCTCCGATCTGTCGACCGCCAGCCCGCTGCAGCGCACCTTCGTTGAGTACCGCGACGCCGGCCTGAGCGCCACCACGACCCAAGTCAAGGCGACCTGGAGCCGCGTCGAGGGCAGCGACAACGCCGAAGTGCTGATCCTGAACAGCGCGCACTCGACCGACACCAACACGTTCAACCTGCGTGGTGGTGCCAACCAGGTCAAGTACAACGAGCTGACCAAGTCGATCACGCTGACGCTGTCGGTGACGGACTTCGACGCAGCCAACGCGCTGACGACTGGCAAGGTGACCGGCACGGTGGTGTTCCAGGACGGCCAGGGCGCTGGCGTTGAGTCGGGCACGTTCCTCGGCGGTACCCACACCATCACCAGCTACACGGCCAACAACGGCATCGCTACCGGTTCGCTGCGCATCGCCGCATCGCAAGACGCGGAAGACACGCTGAAGTTCGCTGGCCTGACGGAGAAGCTGTTCCTGGTGTCGGAAGTCGGCACGGTGGACAACCAGATCACCGTCAAGCTCGGCAGCGGCACGGCCCAGAACTCGATCGTCCTCACGGGCTTCGAGCTGGTGTCCGACTCGACCTCGAACGACGTTTATGACTTCGGTTCGCTGCTCAACGCCGGTGCCGGCCTGAACTTCATCGACGCCGCGGCTGACCACGATACGGTCAAGGTCGGCAACGACGCGATCGACTTCGACGGCACGAATGCGCTCGGTGGCGGTGCTCAGCTGGCTGCAGCCAACGAAATCAGCCTCGGCGCCCTGCGTGACAACGGCACGCTGGCTACCGCCGGCTTCGACTTCGACGTGCTCGACATCACCAAGGTGGACAGCACGGCTGTGACGACGGTGACCGGCGCGAGCGCCGTGGGTGAGTTCAACACCGACGAAGTGGTGTTCGGCAAGATCCTGAACATCACGTCGGCGCTGCAGTTCGAGTCGGTGGTCTTCACCCAGGCCACGGTGGCCGAGAACGGCACGACCTACGTGCTGAACACGACCGCCAACAACGTGGTTGCCGGTGCCAAGACGGTCGCCCTGACTGATGGCTCCAACACGCTGAGCTTCAGCGGCACGGTGCTCGAGCAGCCTGCCGGTGCTCCGTTCTTCCGTGCTCCGTCTGACCTGAGCGCCACCTCCGGCGTGACGGTCACGGTCGTCGGTAACGAGGCCGTGAACATCACCGGTGGGAATGGCAACGACACCATCACCTCCAACGGTGGTGCGGACACGCTGCGTGGCGGTTCCGGCAACGACACGCTCAACGGTGGCACGACGGCTGCTGTTGGTGCGCGGATGGTGGTCACGCTGACCGGTGGCGCTTCGGCGTTCACCGCCAACGGCGACAACCTGACGATCGCTGGCGCGACGCTGACGGCAGCTGCTGCCCCGGCCGCGTTCAACACGGGTGCGATTGCCAACGACATCCTGACGGGCTCGGACTCCGACCAGATCGGTGCTGCGTTCGCTTCGCTGACGCTGTCCACCTGGGCGACCGCGCTGCAGGCCACCGGTGCGACCGCTGCCGAAGCTGGCGCGCTGACCTCGGTGACGTACGACGCCGTGGCGAACACCCTGACGTTCCAGTTCAACAACTCGGCTGCCGGCTCCACGGTCGACGCCACTGACGTTGATGGTACGGACCTGACGGGTGGCTCGGTCACCGCTTCGGAAGCCTTCACGGCCTTCGTCGCGGCGACGGAAAGCAGCGACACGTACGTGTTCGAGTCGACCGCCGCGCTGAACGGTGCTGACACGATCAACAACTTCAACGCGACCAACGCGGGTACCGACGATCTGCTGGACTTCCGTGCCTTCCTGGGTGCGGCGGCCGCGACCGCTGGTGCAGCCGTGGACGGCGCAGCTGCTGACCTGGATCTGACGGCGAACAACGTCGGTGTGATCTTCGGCAAGGGCTCGCTCGCTGCGTCCGACGTGAAGCTGCTGGCCAACGCGACGGCTTCCTTCGGTGAAGTGTTCATCGCTGACAACGGCAAGGCCGTCGTCCTGGTGACCGCCGACGCCGATGGCACGTCGGATGCGACGAACAACGCCTACATGGTGTACTACGTCGAGGACACCAACTCGGCCGTCGGCGCGCAGACCTTCGCGGCAACGCTGGTCGGCACGATCAACAGCGGCACCGAGTTGAACGCCGCTGACCTGTTCACCGGCACCGACAGCTTCGTCTAATCTCCGATTGGCCCTCCACCTAGAGTGGAGGGCTGCCGGAGAGGCAAGCCATTCATGATGGCCGCCTTCGGGAAACCGAAGGCGGCCTTTTCTTTGGTGGTGTTCGTGCGCACATTCGGTGGGGGCTTGGTGATGCGCATCACACGCGCTCACCTTGCGAGTCAGGACAATTGCCACCATCGCGAAGAAGCCCCCAGTGACATGCCTCCGATCTCACACGCCACCTGCTCCCCGTGCGAACGGGCCCCGTCGCCTCTGATGACGCTCCCCGTTCGCTCGCCGCAGCGGTCGGATGCATGCCGCGCATCACCGCGGGTTGCTGCGCGCCGCGCAATGTCTGAAAAGGACTTCCTCCGGCGATTGCGCGAAGCTGGGCTCTGACGATAGCCGGGCAGCGGTCCACTAGAATCGGCGACCGCCTCCAGCGGAAGTAGCCCGATTCGGGCGCGGGCCCTCATCCCCAGGCGCGGAGTTCTGCGCGCCGCGTTTCACTTTTCACCACACCATGGCAAACAAGCAATACGTCTTCAGCGACCGCATCGTCGGTCTGTCCGTCCAGAACGGCCTCGTCCGCATCGATCTCGCCGCGATCGCCGGTGCCGCCAAGACCAAGGAAGGCAAGGACGGCCTGAAGATGGACATCACGCACCAGCTGGTGTTGCCGCTCGACGCCTTCATGAGCGGCTTCGCGATGCAGCAAAAGCTGGTGCAGGAACTGGTCGCCCGCCAGCAGAAGCGCGGCAAGGGCAAGGCCGCTGCCGAGCAAGCCGAGGCGCCGGCTTCGGCCTGAAGGCAGAGCGTCTGAACCGAGAGGCCCTGGCTGAAGAAGCCGGGGCCTTTTCACGTCATGCTCCAGAACCTCAGCGTTCGATACGACCCCCTCGAGGATCGGCTGGTCCTGCGCTTCGTGCACAAGGCCGAGGCGGGCGCCGTCGAGCATTGGCTGCACGTGACCCGGCGGGTGTGTGCCTCGTGGCGGCAGGACCTGCAGGCGATGGTGGACATGTCCGCCGAACTCCCGCCACGAATGGACCGCGCAGCCCAGGCTGCCGTCTCGGCAGCGCACCACCAGGTCCAATCGAGCCAGGTGCCGGTGCGCACGGAGCCGGCGCCCGTGGAGGAGGTCCGGCAGGTGACGCCGCTGCTGGTCACGGAAGTGACCTGCGGACGGCGCCGCAGTGACGGACGCTGGGTCGTCAAGTTCGCGCTGAAGGACCGCGCGCCTTTGGCTCTGGTGCTGTCCAACCCGACCTTGCACGCCCTGGTGGATGCCATCTCGCGCCGCGTCCAGGTTGCAGGATGGGCCTTGCCTGCCATCGCGGCGGAGAAGCAGGCCGTCGACCGGCCGCCGGCGGCGCCGCTGCACTGAGGGCACGCTCGAGAAAGTCTCAGGCTTGGATCAGAGCCTGGTCGAGTCGCACGCCGTAACGGCTCCAGGCCGAAACTGGCTTGACTTCATATAGGAGTCTGCCTACAGTCCGCCTCCTATATGAATTCCGTGGTCCGCGTGCTGCTTGACCCCGCGCCGCAGCAAGCACAGCGGCTCGCGGAACTCCAGCATGCGTTTGCGGCGGTCTGCAATGCCCTGGCGCCGATGGTGCAGCAAACGCGGTGCTGGAACCGGGTGGCGCTGCACCACATGGCCTACAAGCAGCTGCGGCAGCAGTTCCCGGACATCGGTTCGCAGATGGTCTGCAATGCCATCTATTCGGTCTCCCGCTCATGCCGTCTCGTCTACCAGCATCCGCAGAGCCCGTTCAACCTGGCGCGCCTGGGCGACAAGCCCTTGCCGCGGGTGCACTTCCTGCCGCAGTCGCCGGTCTATTTCGACCGGCACACGCTCAGCATCAAGGACGGCCAGGTATCCATGTACACGCTGGACGGCCGCATGCGCTTCCAGATCAACCTGACGCCGGAGGACGAGCAGCGCTTCCGCAACGAAAAGCTGCGGGAGATCGTGCTCACGGCCAAGGCCGCGCAATTCCAGTTGAGCTTCCACTTCGCCCAGGTCGAGGATGCACTGCCGGAACCGTCCGATGGCGCTGACGCGGCGGCTCGCGCCGAGCTGCCTGAATACGTGCTGGTGACCAGCGACGAACTGCCCCTCACGACCGCCATCCCCCTCGCCACGTCCAACGCTTCGCCCACCACCGACACGGCCCGCCCACTGCCATGAAACCACCCGTTCGCGGCCCTGCGCCGCCTTCACCACTTCGCCAGGCGATCGTCGATCAGCGCGGCTTCTTCAAGCAGGCCTCGTGGGTCAGCCTGGTCACCGGCCTGCTGGCGCTGGCGCCGTCCTGGTTCATGTTCGAGGTCTACGGCCGGGTGCTCAACAGCCGCAACGCCTACACGCTGGCGATGCTGCTGCTGATGGTGCTGGGCGTCTACATCGTGATGGAGCTGCTGGAACTGGTGCGCGCACGCGTGTTGCACCAGGCGGCCGATGCCATCGACCGGCGCGTTCGCCCGCTGCTGTTCAACGGGGCTTTCGAGGCCAACCTGCGCAAGATGCCCGGGGGCACGACGCAGGTGTTCACCGACCTCCGGACGCTGCGCGAGTTCATCGGCACGCCGGCGATCACGTCGGTGATGGACATTCCGTCGGCGCTGATCTGCCTGGTGCTGCTGTTCATGCTCAGCCCCTGGCTCGGGGTGCTGGCGCTGGTGGGCGCGCTGCTGCAGGTCGGCCTGGCGGTGCTGACCGAACGACGCACCATGCCGCTGCTGACGGAAGCGCAGCAGGCCAGCATGCAAGCCCAGAGCTACGCCGGCCACACGCTGCGCAATTCGCAGGTTATTGAATCCATGGGAATGCTGGGCCAGATCCACCGGCGCTGGATGCGGCTGCAGCGCACCTTCCTCGCCAAGCAGGCCGAGGCATCCGACTACGGCGGCCTGAATGCCACCGCCGCCAAGCTGATCCAGATGATGCAAAGCTCGCTGCTGCTGGGCGGCGCCTGCTGGCTGATGCTGCACAACCAGCTGTGGGGCGGCGCCGGCATGGTGATCGTGGCGTCCATCCTCGGCGGACGGGTGCTGGCACCACTGGCGCAGCTGGTGTCGCACTGGCGGCTGGTGGTGGGCGTACGCGATTCGTACAAGCGCCTCGACCAGCTGCTCGGCAAGCACGTGGAGACCGAGCCCGGCATGCCGTTGCCGCCTCCCAAGGGCCTGCTCACGGTCGAGGGTGTGCTGGCCGGTGCGCCCGGCAGCCCGACGCCGATCCTGAAGAACGTGAGCTTCGCGGCGCGGCCGGGCGAGGTGGTCGGTGTCATCGGCCCTTCGGCCTCGGGCAAGAGCACGCTGGCGCGCCTGCTGGTCGGCATCTGGCCGGCAGCGTCCGGCAAGGTGCGCCTGGACGGCGCGGACGTGCACGGCTGGAACAAGGCCGAGCTGGGGCCGCACCTGGGCTACCTGCCGCAGTTCGTCGAGCTGTTCGATGGCACGGTGGCGGAGAACATCGCGCGCTTCGGCAAGGTCGACATGGACAAGGTCAAGGAGGCCGCGCGCCAGGTGGGCCTGACCGAGATCATCGAAGCGCTGCCGCAGGGCTACGACACGCGCATCGGCGACGAGGGCGCGGTGCTCTCCGGCGGCCAGCGCCAGCGCCTGGGCCTGGCCCGCGCCGTCTATGGCAACCCGGCCTTCCTGGTGCTCGACGAGCCCAATTCCAGTCTGGACGAAGCCGGCGAGCGGGCGCTGCTGCAGCTGCTGCTGAGCCTGAAGGCGCGTGGCGCGACCGTCGTCGTCAACACCCACCGCACCACGCTGATGCCCGCGACCGACCGCCTGCTGGTGATGAACGACGGCCAGGTCGTCTTCTTCGGCCCGCGCGACGAAGTGCTGGCGGCGCTGAAGAAGGCCAATGAGCAGGCGGCCCAGAACCAGATGCGCGCCGCCGCGGCCGCAGCGCGACCGGCCGCCGCCACCGCGATCCCAGGGAGCCCCGCATGAGTACCCAGAGCCTGACCGCCGGCGCACTGCCAGCGCCGGCTGCCTCCACCCCGGCCGCCAGCGGTGGCGCGGGCTTCTTCCATCGCAGTGCCCTCGGCCGCACGCTGTACAGCTTCCGGCGCGAGTTCGCGTGGGTGGCGGTCTTCAGCTTCTTCGCCAACCTGCTGCTGCTGACGCCGACGCTGTACATGATGCAGGTCTTCGACCGCGTCATGGCCAGCGGCAGCGAGTACACGCTGGCCGCGCTGACGCTGTTCATGGTGCTCTTCTTCGGCATCATGGCCTTCGCTGAATGGCTGCGCTCGCGCCTGCTGGTGCGCGCCGGTGCGCGCTTCGACCAGGCGCTGAATTCGCAGATCTTCAACGCCAGCTTCGAGACCAGCCTCAACGGCAACTCGCGCAACCAGCTGCAGGCCTTCAACGACCTGACCAACCTGCGCCAGTTCCTCACCGGCAACGGCATCTTCGCGCTGGTGGACTCGCCGTGGACGCCGGTCTACATCGCCGTGCTGTTCCTGATGCACCCGTGGCTGGGCTGGGCCTCGATCCTGTTCGCGATCGTGATGCTGGTGATCGCGGTGGCGGGCAACCGCATCACCGCCAAGCATTTCGAACGGGTGCAGGAAGGCCAGATGGAATCGATGGCCTACCTGCAGGCCAAGCTGCGCAATGCCGAGACGGTCGAGGCGCTGGGCATGCTGGGCAACCTGCGCCGCCACTGGCTCGCCATCCAGGAGCGCCTGGGCGGTACGCTGCACGGCGCCCACGAAACCGCGCACCGCCTGCAGGCCACCACCAAGTTCGTGCAGTACACGCAGCAATCGCTGATGCTGGCGCTGGGCGCGCTGCTGGCCATCGATGGCCACATCAGCGCCGGCGCGATGATCGCCTGCAATGCGCTGATGGGCAACGCGCTGCGGCCAATCAGCATGGTGGTGCAGACCTGGAAGCAGTTCGTCGACATGCGCCAGTCGTATGCGCGCCTGGAGAAGCTGCTCGAAGACAACCCGCAGCGCGAGGCCACCCACGCCGGCGACGAGGTGGCCGGCCAGGTCAGCCTGCGCCAACTCGTGGCCACCGCCCCCGGCCGCGAGGTGCCGATCCTGAAGGGCCTGGACCTGGACTTCAAGGCCGGCGAGGTGGTCGCGATCGTCGGACCGTCGGGTGCCGGCAAGTCCACGCTGGCCCGCTGCATCGTCGGCATATGGCCCGATGTGAGCGGCCAGGTGCTGCTCGACGGCCACCCGATCACCGAATGGTCGCGCGAGGCGCTGGGCCCGCACATCGGCTACCTGCCGCAGGACATCGAGCTGTTCGACGGCACCATTGCCGAGAACATCGGCCGCTTCGGCGACGTGCCGCCCGAGCTGGTGATCGAGGCGGCCACCCGCACCGGCATCCACGACATGATCCTGCGCCTGCCCAAGGGCTACGACACGCCCATGGGCGAGGCCGGCGGCATGCTGTCCGGCGGCCAGCGCCAGCGCATCGGCCTGGCGCGCGCCATCCTCGGCGATCCGGCGCTGGTGGTGCTGGACGAGCCGAATGCCAACCTCGACGACGTCGGCGAGGCCGCGCTGGTGCGCACGGTGCGCGAGCTGAAGTCGCGCGGCAAGACGGTTTTCATGATCGTGCACCAGCAGCACCTGCTCGCTGCGGCCGATCGCGTGCTGGTGCTGGAGAACGGCCAGGTCTCGCGCTTCCTCCCGGTCGTGGTGAAGTCGGCCGTCGCTCAACCCGCCCAAAGCTGAAACGAATACAGGTGTTCCCATGAGTTCCTCTCCTGTCGCCGGCATGCCCGGCCAAGCCGGCGCCGTGACCGACGTCGATGACATCGAGCTGAAGACCGATACCAAGCCGGTGATCCGCCTCGGCTTCTGGGTCCTGGTGGTCGGCTTCGGGCTGTTCCTGCTGTGGGCCGCCTTTGCGCCGCTCGATGAAGGCGTGGCGGCGCCGGCCACCGTGTCGGTGGAGACGCGGCGCAAGACCGTGTCGCACATGCAGGGCGGCGTGGTCGAGAAGCTGGCCGTCAAGGAAGGCGCGGAGGTCAAGGCCGGCGACGTGCTGGTCGTGCTCGACGATGCCGCCACCAAGGCCGCCTACGAAGCCATTCGCCAGAACTACCTGGCCCAGCGCGCGTTCGAGAGCCGGCTGATGGCCGAAGTCTCCGGCGCCGCGACCATCAGCTTCCACCCGGACTTGCTGGCGGCGGACAAGGACCCGCTGGTGCAGCAGCACCGCGCGGTGCAGCAGCAGCTCTTCAACTCGCGCAAGGCCGCGCAGGCGGCCGAGATTTCCGCCGCCCGCCAGGCCATCACCGGGCTGGAAGGCCAGATCGCCGGCCTGCAGCAGATGCTGGAGAGCCGCAAGACGCAGGCGTCGATCCAGTCGCGCCAGCTCGCCAACGTGCAGGGCCTGGCCGAGGAAGGCTTCGCCCCGCGCAACCAGGCCCTGCAGCTGGAGCAGGCCCAGGCCGAGCTGCGCAGCTCGCTGGCCGACCTGCAGACCAACATGCAGCGGGCGCAGAACGCCATCGCCGAGACGCGCCTGCGCATCGCCCAGCGCGAGCAGGAGTACGTGAAGGAAGTGTCCGGCCAGCTGGCCGAGGTGCGGCGTGAAGTGCAGGCGAACCAGGAGCGCCTGGTTGCCATCACGACCGAGCTGGGTCGCACGCAGATCCGCGCCCCGGTCGAAGGGCAGGTGATCGGCCTGACGCTCGGTGGCGCCGGCGCGGTGGTCACGCCCGGCCAGCGCCTGATGGACATCGTGCCGCGCGGCGAATCGCTGCTGCTGGACGCCAAGGTGCCGCCGAACGTGATCGATCGCGTCAAGGTGGGCGAGGACGTGGAAGTGCGCTTCTCCGCCTTCGCCGATGCGCCGCAGCTGGTCGTGATGGGCAAGGTGGTGTCGCTGTCCGGCGACGCGGTGTCCGAGCAGGTCGGCAATGGCCTGATCACCTACTACCTGGCGCGCGTCGAGCTGACGCCCGAGGGCCGCAAGGCGCTCGGCAACCGCAACATGCAGCCCGGGATGATGGCCGAAGTGCTCATCAAGACCGGCGAACGATCGCTGCTGACCTACCTGCTGCACCCGCTGCTCAAGCGCGTGGCGGCAGCCATGACCGAGGAGTGAGCATGCCCCGAGACGCCCACGATCTCCGACACCGACGGTCCCGGCCGTCCGGCCTGCGCCGTGCAGCGCTCGCGGCGCTGCTGGCAGCCAGCGGGCTGCTCAGCGCGCTGCCGGCCGCCGCGATGAGCTTTGCCGAGGTCATGGCCGCCGCGCGCGCCAACGACGCGCAGTACCGCGCGGCCGGGCACGACCTGCAGGCGGCGCAACTGGGCGTGCCCATCGCGCGCTCGGCCCTGCTGCCGTCGGCCAACATGACCTTCTATCGCTCCGAGGTCTCTGGCTCGCGGCAGTTCTACAACTCGCAGAACCAGGAAGTGAAGGTGCAGGTGGACTACGCGTCGCCGCAGTCGTCGCTGAACCTGCGCATGCCGCTGTGGAACCAGGAAGCGCGTGCGCGCTACGACCAGGCCCAGGTGCAGGCCGAGAGCGCGGCCTCGATCTACCGCTCGCGCGGCCTGGAGCTTGTCGACCGCGCCGGGACCACCTACCTGCAGGTGCTGCTGGCGCACGATGCGCGCACGCTGGCGGAGACGCAGTTGGTGGCGGTCAAGGGACAGCTGATGCGGGCCGAGCAACGCTTCAAGCGCGGCGAGGGCACGCGCACCGAGCAGGCGCTGGCCCAGGCCGCCGTCGACGTCGCGAAAGTGCGGCTGCTGGAAGCGGAAGAGGCCATCGAACTGTCGCGCCGCAACCTGAAGCGCCTGACCGGCCGCGACACCCCGCCGCTGAACCAGCTGCCCGCCGACTTTCTGCCCACCATGATCGTGCCCGACCGCCTCGGCGAATGGGTGGAGCTGGCCGAGCGCAACAGCCCGACGCTGCAGGCACGGCAGCAGGCGCTGATGGCCGCCAAGTTCGGCGTCAAGCGCCAGCAGGCCGGCCACATGCCGCGGGTCGACCTGGTGGCCAGCATCTCGCGCAACGAGAACGAGTCGCTGACGAACCTGGGCCAGACCTCGGTGCTCAAGTCCATGGGCGTGCAGGTGAACGTGCCGCTGTTCAGCGGCGGCGGCGTGGATGCCAGCGTCAAGCAGGCGCTGGCCGACCAGGCCCGGGTCGAGGAAGAAGTGCGCGTCGAGCGCGAGGCGATGCAGTTCGAGCTGCAGCGCAACTTCCAGCTGGTGGCCTCCGGCCCCGAGAAGATCAAGGCCTACTTCGAGGCCGTCGAGTCGAATGCGGTGGCCTACCGCGGCTCGGTGCGCGCCCAGGAAGCGGGCCTCGCGACGACTGCCGACGTGCTGGATGCACAGGCGCGGCTCTACAGCGCGCAGCGAGACCTGGCGCAGTCGCGCTACGACTACCTGCAGGCCCGGCTGCGCCTGATGGCCTTCGCCGGCCAGCCGATGGAAGAGATCGTCAGCGAGGTCGACCGCCACCTGTCGGTCGCACCGGCTGCCAAGCAGTGACACCCACCATGAACCCCATGACCAAGCCTTCCATCGCCCGACGCGCGGCGCCCGTGGCCGCTGCCGCCCTGCTGTCCTTGCTGGCCTCGTGCGGTGGTGGGGGCGACTCGGGATCTGCCGTATCGAACATGACCGTGACCGCGACCGGCGGCTTGGTGGGATACGGCAAGAACATAACCCTCAACGTCAGCGGCAGCGGGCTGAATTCAGGCGTCAACGCTGCCATCGAACCGGGCTGTTTCGCGATGACGCGCGGAACGACCACCGAAGGTTCGATGACGTTCTCCTGCAAGCTGGCAGCCATCGGCGACCTGCGCGTGCGCGTGCGGACCGCCGAAGGAGCCGAACTGGCCACGCTGCGCTTGAACGTCGAGGCGCCGCGGGTCTCGATGACGGCCAAGCAGGGCACCGTCGATGGCAGCTTTGCCGTCGAGCTGGATCCGGTGAGGGCGCCGAAGACGGTCGACAACTTTCTGCAGTACATCAACACCAGCGGCTGTTGGTACAAGGACAAGCTGTTCCACCGCGTGATCAAGGATTTCGTCGTCCAGGGCGGCGGCTTCATTGCAGGCTTGCAGCCGGCCGCTGGCGTTGGCGCGCCGATCGTGCTGGAGTCCCAGAACGGCCTGAAGAACCTGCGCGGCACCATTGCGATGGCGCGCCTGGACGATCCGAACTCGGCCAGTTCGCAGTTCTACTTCAACGTCGCCGACAACCCACAGCTCGACTACGTGAGCGACACGAGCCCCGGTTACGCGGTGTTCGGCACGGTCATCTCGGGCATGGACAAGATCGACCTGATCGCCGGCGTACCGACGATGACCAAGAGTTCGCAGATCAATGGCGCGGAAGTGAAGTTCGAGAACGCCCCGATCGACAACGTCGTGATCACCGCCTGCTCACAGACCCGCTGACCGCATGCGCTGGATGGTTGATCACCTGTCGCTGGCCTGGCCGCTGGCCAAGCGCGACATCCTCGCGCGCTACCGCGGCAGCGTGGCCGGGCTGGGCTGGGCGCTGCTGGCGCCGATCGCGATGGTCGCGGTCTACACGGCCGTGTTCCAGGGCGTCTTCCGCGCCCGCTGGGGCCAGGGCGCGGTGGAGCTGACCAGCAGCAGCTACGCCGCCCGCGTGTTCGCCGGCCTGATCGTCTTCACCGCGGTGGCCGACGCCGCCGGCCGGGCCACGCGCCTGATGGCCGAGAACGCCAACCTGGTGAAGCGGGTCGTGTTCCCGCTGGAACTGCTGTGCGTCGCGCTGGTGATGCAGATCGCGGTGCACACCGCATTGCAGATGCTGGTGCTGGCGGCGCTGCTGGTCGTCACCGGCGTCGGGCCCTCGTGGTCGTGGCTGGCGCTGCTCGTGGCCTGGCCGTGGATCATCGCGCTGCAGCTGGCGCTGGCGATCGGCCTGGCGGCGCTCGGCTGCTACCTGCGCGACCTGCAGCACATCGTGCCGCTGGTGATGTCGGGGTTGCTGTTCCTGTCGCCGGTGTTCTACCCGACCTCCGCCGCGCCCGAGCAACTGCGCTGGCTGCTGCAGCTGAACCCGATTTCCGCGCCGATGGAATTGACCCGAGCAGCCTGGTTCGGCGAACCCTTCGCATGGGGACCGGCGCTGTGGCCGCTGGCCGGCGTGCTGGTTGCGCTGGTTGCGGCGCACGCGCTGTTCCTGCGCCTGCGGCCCGGTTTCGCGGACCTGGTGTGACGATGGACAACAGCGACGTCGTCATCGAGCTGGCGCGGGTCAGCAAGAGCTACTCGATGGAGCAGCGGCCGCTGCATCGCCTGTGGCAGCAGCTGGCTGGCCGCAACGACCGGGGCCGCCAGCACCACGCGCTGCAGGACGTGGACCTGCGCATCCGCCGCGGCGAGTCGGTCGGCATCATCGGCCGCAACGGCGCCGGCAAGTCCACGCTGCTGCAGCTCATCTGCGGCGTACTGGAGCCCACCCGCGGTACACGCAAAGTACGCGGCCGCATCGCCGCGCTGCTGGAGCTGGGTGCCGGTTTCAACCCCGAGCTGAGCGGGCGCGAGAACGTGCGGCTGAACGGCCCGCTGCTGGGCCTGAGCGCGGCCGAGATCGAGCGCCGCATGGACGGCATCATCGACTTCGCCGGCATCGGCGACTTCATCGACCAGCCGGTGCGCAGCTACTCCAGCGGCATGTTCGTGCGGCTGGCGTTC
>CAMLJY010000031.1 GCA_946480465.1 uncultured Burkholderiales bacterium | reverse complement strand
TGCGGCTGGTGCAGCGTTCGGTGATGGGCAACGTCGTCATCGACCACCAGGACGTCGACCGCACGCTGCCCGATGGCCCCGGACAGACCGAGCTCGTCGCGATCTACGTGGTCGACCGTGGCTTGATCCGCACCGTCTCCTTCCTGTTCGGCGCCGACGTGCTCCAGGCACGCCAGTCCTTCTTCGGATTCGCGCAACTCGGCCGCGCCGCGGGCGGCCCGGCCCAGGCCGCGAACGGGATGGCCGCCGCATGACCATGGCTTCACCGTCCCCCGACGTCCTCGACATCGCCCGCACGCTGATCGCCTTCGACACCACCAGCCGCCACTCAAACCTCGGCCTCATCGAGTGGGTGCGCGACCGGCTGCACACCCAGGGTGTTCACTGCCGCCTCAGCTACGACTCCGAGCGCCGCAAGGCCAACCTGTTCGCGACCATCGGCGAGCCCGGCCGCAGCGGTGGCCTGGTGCTGTCCGGCCACAGCGACGTGGTGCCGGTCGACGGCCAGGACTGGCGCACCGACCCCTTCGACGCGGTGCTGCGCGACAACAAGCTGTTCGCGCGCGGCGCCTGCGACATGAAGGGCTTCATCGCCTGCGCACTGGCGGTGGTGCCCGCCATGGCGTGCCGCCACGACGGCGCCCCGCCCATGCACATCGCCCTGAGCTACGACGAGGAAGTGGGCTGCCTGGGCGTCCGCGAGATGCTGGCCGACCTGGCCGAGGCCGGCATCCGCCCCGCCGCCTGCGTGGTGGGCGAACCCACCGGCATGCGCCCCATCATCGGCCACAAGGGCCGGCGCGCCATGCGCTGCTGCGTGACCGGGCGGGAAGCGCATTCCTCGCTGCCCGCGCTGGGCGTGAATGCCGTGGAGTACGCCGGCCGCGTGGCCGCCGAGGTGCAGCGCCTGGCGCGCGGCGAAGCCGCCTTCAACGCGCACGGCACGGGCTACGACGTGCCGTACTCGACGCTGCAGGTCAGCACCATCCGCGGCGGCGTGATGCCCAACACGGTGCCGCGCGATTGCGAGATGACGGTGGAGCTGCGCTACCTGCCGGGCGCCGACGAACTGGCACCGCTGGACCGGCTGATGCAGTTCACGCAGGACACGCTGGTGCCTGAAATGAGCGAACTGCACCGCGAGGCCGGCATCGACTGGACCGTGCTCAACGACACGCCGGGCCTGGACCTGCCCGAGCAGCACCCGCTGCTGCAGCAGGTGAACGCGCTGCTGGGACGGCAGGCGTCCGGCAGCGCGGCCCACCGCGTCGCCTACAGCACCGAGGCTGGCCTCTTCCAGCGCGCCGGCATTCCCACCGTGCTGTGCGGCCCCGGCGACATCGCGCAGGCGCACCGGCCGGACGAGTACGTGGCCTTGTCGCAGCTGGCGGCGTGTGAACGCTTCCTGCGCGCCTTGGCGCTGGAGTTCAACGGCCTCACGTCTTCATCTATCAGCAGCGGCACCCTTGACGGGAGCTTGATCAGCGCGGCCCGCCCGGCAGCACGTTGAGCGGGATCTTCAGGTAGCTCACGCCGTCGTCTTCGGGCGGCGGCAGCTGGCCGGCCCGCACGTTCACCTGCAGCGAAGGCAGGATCAGCGTCGGCACTTCCAGCGTCGCGTCGCGCCGTTCACGCATCACGACGAAGGCGTCTTCCGTCACGCCGTCGTGCACGTGGATGTTGGTGGCGCGCTGCTCGGCCACCGTGGTCTCGCAGCGCGGCGCGCGCCCGGGCGGCGGGTAGTCGTGGCAGACGAAGAGCCGCGTGTCGTCCGGCAGCGCCAGCAGGCGCCGCACCGACCGGTACAGCGTGCGGGCATCACCGCCGGGAAAGTCGGCCCGCGCCGAGCCCACGTCCGGCAGGAACAAGGTGTCGCCGATGAAGGCGGCACCGTCCACCAGGTAGGCCAGGTCCGCCGGCGTGTGGCCGGGCACGTGCAGCGCGGTGACCTCGGTCTGCCCGATGTGGAAGCGCTCACCGTCGGCGAAGAGCTGGTCGAACTGGCTGCCGTCGGGCCGGAAGCTGCGCTCCAGGTTGTACAGCTTGCGGAAGGTGGCCTGCACCTGGGTGATGTGCTGGCCGATGGCGATGCGGCCGCCCGCTTGCTGCTGCAGGTAGCGCGCGGCCGACAGGTGGTCCGCATGCGCATGCGTCTCCAGGATCCACTGCAGCACCAGGCCGTGCGCGCGCAGGCAGGCCAGGATCTCGTCCGCCCCTTGGGTGCTGGTGCGGGCGGACTTCATGTCGAAGTCCAGCACCGGGTCGATGACCGCGGCGGCCTTGGTCGCGAGGTCGGCGACCACGTAGGACCAGGTGCCGGTGCGCGTGTCGAAGAACGGCTGCACCGAGGTACTGCGCTGCATGGCCGGCCTCATTGCGCGTAGTCCAGCGGCAGCGCGGTGGTGAACTTCAGCTCCTCCATCGCGAAGCTCGAGCTCACGTCCGACAGTTCCACCACCTTGATCAGGCGCTTGTAGACGGAGTCGTAGGCGGCGATGTCGGGCACCACCACGCGCAGCAGGTAGTCCACGTCGCCGCTCATGCGGTAGAACTCCACCACCTCGGGGATGTTGCGCACCCCGTCGCGCAGCTTCTCGAACCAGGTCTGGCTGTGGCGGTTGGTGCGCACCGAGACGAACACCGTCACCGGCAGGTTCACCTTGCGCGGATCCAGCAGCGCCACCTGGCGGGTGATGATGCCGTCCTCCTTCAGGCGCTGGATGCGCCGCCAGCAGGGCGTGGGCGAGAGGTTCACCGCCGCCGCCAACTGGTTCAAGGGCTGCTCGGCGTCTTCCTGCAGCAGCTGCAGGAGCTTGCGATCGACGGTGTCCAGCTTTTTCATGGTGTCCGGATAGTAGAAATTTCTTCTACGAAGCACAAGCCTGGTGCAATAAAAGGCAAGCAATTTGCGGCAGCCGCTGGCGATACTGACGGCCATCGACACACCTCGTCGAGAGCGAAGCGGAAGCGGACCACCGGCCGGATCGACCAGTGGACGGCGCACCGTAGACGTTGTGATAGCACGTTAGGGACGCGGCACCAGGCTGCCGCGCCACGGTCCTGCAGATCGTGCGGCACGCAGCCGCGTGCGCTCGTTTCCCGCCTGCAGTGAGTCAGCGTTCCACCAACGGACAAGGACAGCCATGCATCCGAATCGTCGCGGCGTGATCGCCGCCGCCTGTGCCGCCGCCTGCGCTTTCGCCACCGGCCTCGCGCCGGCCGCCGTGCACGCCGCGGAGCTGAAGATCGCCCAGTCGACCGACCCCTCGTCGCTGGATCCGCACTTCGCGGCCGTGGCCGGCAACCTCGCCGTGTCGGCCCATTTCTTCGACGCGCTGGTGAACGTGGATCCCGCCGGCCGCTACGTGCCGGGCCTGGCCCTGTCCTGGGCGGCGCTGGACGCCACCACCTGGGAATTCAAGCTGCGCCCGGGCGTGAAGTTCCACGACGGCAGCGAACTCACGGCCGAGGACGTGGCCTTCTCGCTCGAACGCCCGGCCAAGGTGCTCAACAGCCCCGGCCCCTTCACCAGCTACACCAAGATGATCGCGTCGATGCAGGTGGTGAACCCGCTGACGCTGCGCATCAAGACCGTCGAGCCCTACGCCCCGCTGCCCGGCGACCTGTCGTCGGTCTACATCGTCTCGAAGAAGGCCGCCGCCAACGCCAGCACCGAGGACTTCAACACCGGCAAGGCGCTGGTCGGCACCGGCCCCTTCAGCTTCGGCGCCTTCAAGCGCGGCGACAGCCTGACGATGAGCCGCCACGCCGCCTACTGGGGCGAGAAATCGCCCTGGGACAAGGTGACGCTGCGCTTCATCACCGCCGACCCCGCCCGCGTGGCTGCGCTGCTGTCGGGCGACGTGGACCTGATCGAATCGGTGCCGCCGGCCGACATGCCGCGCCTGAAGGCCGACAGCCGCTTCGCCATCAAGCAGCGGCCCACCTGGCGCACGCTGTTCCTGCAGCTCAACCACGGCGCCGGCACCAAGTCGCCCTGGTTCACCGACAAATCCGGCCAGCCGCTGGCGCAGAACCCGCTGAAGGACGTCCGCGTGCGCGAGGCGCTGTCCAAAGGCCTGAACCGGCAGGGCCTGGTGCAGGTGGCGCTGGACGGCTTCGCCACCCCTGCGGCGCAGATCATCGGCATCGGCCTGGTCGGCTTCAACCCGAACCTCAAGGGCGCGGAGGGCTACGACCCCGAGGGCGCGAAGCAACTGCTGGCCGCGGCCGGCTACCCCAATGGCTTCAGCATCACGTTGGCCGCGCCGAACAACCGCTACATCAACGACGAGCAGGTCGCGCAGGCGGTGGCCCAGCTGTGGAGCCGCATCGGCGTGCAGGCCAAGGTGGTGACGATGCCGATGGCCACCTACGTGCCCAGGATGCGCAACGGCGAGTTCGGCGCCGCGCTGCTGGGCTGGGGCACGATGGGTGCGGACTTCGGCCTGCGCACGCTGCTGGGCAGCATCGACCCGGCCAAGGGCTGGGGCGGCTGGAACTGGGGCAAGTACAGCAACCCCAGGCTGGACGAGCTGATCCTGGCCGCGCTCACGGCACCGGACACCGCGCGCCGGCACGACGCCGCGCAGCAGGCCATGGCCGCGGCGATGAAGGACTACGCCGCGCTGCCCACGCACTACCAGCTCGCCACCTGGGCCATGCGCCCGGGCCTGAACTACGTCGGCCGCATCGACGAGTTCACCTTCGCGCACCAGGTCAAGCCTTCGGAGTGAGGCGCTCCTGACCGTCCCCGGGGTCGGGCTTCGCCCGGCCCGCCTGCCCGAGAGATCGAGTCCTCTCGGGCGCGGCCCCGCCAAGACTCGAGAGGGTGCTGAACCATGTGCCAGCTGCTGGGCATGAACTGCAACGGATCGGCGGCGATCACGTTCTCCTTCACCGGCTTCGCCGAACGCGGCGGCCGCACCGCGGACCACGTGGACGGCTGGGGCATCGCGTTCTACGAGCGCTCCGGCTGCCGCGTCTTCCATGACGACCAGCCGGCCAGCGATTCGGCGCTGGCGCGCTTCGTGCGCGAGTACCCGATCAAGTCGAAGATCGTGCTCTCGCACATCCGCAAGGCGACGCAGGGCCCGGTCAGCCTGGCCAACTGCCACCCCTTCCAGCGCGAATGGCTGGGGCAGACCTGGATCTTCGCGGTGAACGGCGACCTGCAGAATTTCCATCCCGCGCTGGACGGCAGCTACCTGCCGGTGGGCTCGACCGACAGCGAGAAGGCCTTCTGCTGGATGCTGCAGGAACTGCGCCGCCGCCACCAGGGCGCCATGCGCCCGCCCTCGTGGCGCCAGCTGGCGCCGCGCGTGGCCGAACTGGCCGCTGACGTTGCGCGTCATGGCAACTTCAACCTGCTGATGTCCAACGGCGAAGGCCTGTACGCGCACTGCTCCACCAACCTGCACGTGCTGAACCGCCGGCACCCCTTCCCCACCGCCCGGCTGGTGGACTGCGACCTGGCGATGGACCTGGGCGCGCACAACGGGCCCAGCGACCGCATCTGCGTCATCGCCACCGCGCCGCTGACCCAGGACGAGCCCTGGGAGGCGATGGCCACCGGCGAGTCGCGCCTCTTCGTCGACGGCGAGATGGTGTGGCGGCACCGCAGCCACACGACCCAGGCCTTCCCGGTCACCGAAACCTGCGTCGGCCGCACGGCGGCCGGGCCATCCCCCGCGCCGCCCGCGGCCCCCGCGACCGCAGCGACCGCGCTGGCGGATTGAGGAAGCAGCCGTGGCCAACTTTCTGCTCTACCGCCTGGCGCAAGCGCTGGGCCTGCTGGCGGCGATGTCGCTGCTGGTCTTCGCCGGCATCTTCGCCATCGGCAACCCGGTGGACCTGTTCGTCAATCCGCAGGCCGACCAGGCCGAGATCGCCCGCACCACCGCCGCGCTGGGCCTGGACCGGCCGCTGTGGGAGCAGTACCTGAACTTCGCGCGCAAGGCGCTGGACGGTGACCTGGGCCAGTCCTTCGTGCACGGCACACCAGCGCTGGCGCTGATCCTGCAGCGCCTGCCCGCCACCGCCGAGCTGGCCGCGGTGGCGATGGCCATGGCGCTGGTGGTGGGCATTCCGCTGGGCCTGCTGGCCGGCCTGAAGCCGGACAGCTGGATCGGCCGCGGCATCATGGGCGGCTCGATCATCGGCTTCTCGCTGCCCACGTTCTGGGTCGGCCTGCTGCTGATCCTGCTGTTCTCGGTGCACCTGGGCTGGCTGCCGGCCAGTGGCCGCGGCCCAACGTCCGAAGTGGGCGGCATCGCGCTGTCCGTCACCAGCGCCGAAGGCTGGCGCCACCTGCTGCTGCCGGCGGCCAACCTGGCGCTCTTCAAGCTCTCGCTCATCGTGCGGCTCACGCGGTCGGGCACCCGCGAGGCGCTGACGCAGGACTACGTGCGCTTCGCCCGGGCCAAGGGCCTGGCGGAGCGGCGCGTCATCGGCCTGCACGTGCTGAAGAACATCCTGATCCCCATCGTCACCGTGGTGGGCATGGAGTTCGGCGCGCTGCTGGCCTTCTCGGTCGTCACCGAGTCCATCTTCGCCTGGCCCGGGATGGGCAAGCTGCTGATCGACTCGATCACGCTGCTGGACCGGCCGGTGGTCGTGGCCTACCTGATGCTGGTGGTGCTGATCTACGTCGTGATCAACCTCGTGACGGACATCGTCTACGTGGCCCTCGATCCCCGCATCCGCCTGGCCGGGAGCGCCGCATGAAGCTCCAGGCCGTCCCCCAGCGCCCCGCCGAGAAGGCCAGCGTGCACCCGAACCTGCAGCTCGTGAAAACCCCGCCCCTGGTGCCGCCAGCTTCCGCGCCCGCGCCGCCCTCGCCCTGGCGCCGGTTCATTGACGCCTATCGCTCGAACGGCGTGGCCACCGCCGCTGCGCTGGTGGTGCTGCTGCTGGTCGCCGCCGCGCTGCTGGCGCCCTGGATCGCACCGCAGAACCCCTACGACCTGGGCCAGGTGGACATGATGGATGCGCGCCTGCCCCCCGGCAGCGTCTCGCCCGCCAGCGGCATCACCTACTGGGCCGGCACCGACGCGCAGGGCCGCGACCTGGTCTCCGCCATGCTGTACGGCCTGCGCATCAGCGTGGCCGTGGGTTTCGGCGCCACCGTGCTGGCGCTGGCGGTGGGGGTGCTGGTCGGTCTTTTCGCGGGCTATGCCGGCGGCCGGACGGATGCCTGGCTGATGCGCCTGGTCGACGCCCAGCTGTCCTTCCCGGCCATCCTGGTGGCGCTGATCCTCATCGCCATCCTCGGCCAGGGCACGGGCAAGGTGGTCACCGCGCTGGTGTGCGCGCAATGGGCGTACTACGCCCGCACGGTGCGCGGCGTGGCGCTGGTGGAAGGGCGCAAGGAGTACATCGAGGCGGCCCAGGTGCTGGCCCTGCCGCGCTGGCGCATCGTGCTGAAGCACCTGCTGCCGAACTGCCTGCCGGCGCTGGTGGTGGTGGCGGCGCTGCAGGTGGCCTCGGCCATCTCGCTGGAGGCCACGCTGTCCTTCCTCGGCGTGGGCCTGCCGGTGACCGAACCGTCGCTGGGCCTGCTGATCGCCAACGGCTACTCGTACCTGCTGTCGGGCAAGTACTGGATCAGCGTCTACCCGGGCCTGGTGCTGCTCGTGACCATCGTGTGCATCAACCTGGTCGCCGACCAGTTGCGCGACGTGCTGAACCCGCGCCTCAGAACCGAATGACAGCTGAATGAGGGCCGAATGACGAACTCCGCCGCCACCCTCGAGGTCGAGGACCTGCGGACCTGGTTCCGCGGCACGCGCGGTGTCACCCGCGCGGTCGCCGGCGTCAGCTTCCGGCTGATGCCGGGCAAAGTGCTCGGCCTCGTCGGGGAATCGGGATCGGGCAAGTCGATCACCGGGCTGTCGATCATGGGCCTGGTCGAGCCGCCGGGCCAGGTGGTGGGCGGGCGCATCGCCTTCCGCGGCCGCGACCTGCTGGCCATGGATGCCGAGCAACGCCGCCAGCTGCGCGGCGACCGCATCGCGATGGTCTTCCAGGACCCGATGATGACGCTGAACCCGGTGCTGCGCATCGACACGCAGATGCTCGAAGCGGTGCTCGCGCACCGCCGGGTGCCGCGCCGCGTGGCCCGCGAGCGCGCGCTGGCCGCGCTGCAGCGCGTGGGCATCGCGGCTCCGGAGCAGCGCCTGGCCTGCTACCCGCACCAGCTCTCGGGCGGCATGCGGCAGCGCGTGGCCATCGCCATCGCGCTGCTGAACGAGCCCGAGCTGATCATTGCCGACGAACCCACCACCGCGCTCGACGTCACCGTGCAGGGGCAGATCCTGGCCGAGATGCAGAAGATCTGCGAAGGCTCGGGGACGGCGCTGATCTGGATCACGCACGACCTGTCGGTGGTGGCGGGGCTGGCCGATGAAGTGGGCGTGATGTACGCCGGCCGCCTGGTCGAGCACGGCAGCACCGAGCAGGTGCTGACGCGGCCGATGCACCCCTACACCGAAGGCCTGATCGCCAGCGTGCCCACGCTGGACAGCCGCGGCGCGCGCCTGCCCCAGATCCGCGCGGCCGAGGCGCCGCCACCGCACGACGGCTGCGGCTTCCGCCCGCGCTGCGGCCGCGCCAGCGCGCACTGCGCCCAGGACCCGTTGCTGTTGCCCCGGCCCGATGGCCGCCACCTGCGCTGCTACCACGCCTCATGCTGAACACCGCCCCGCCGCTGCTGGAACTGCGCCAGGTCAGCAAGCATTTCCCCCGCCGTGCCGATGCGGCCAGCACGCTGGCCTGGCTGCGCGGCCGCGCGCCCAGCCGCAGCCCGGCCCCGGTGCGGGCGCTGCAGGACGTGACGCTCAGCGTCAACGAAGGCGAGGTGGTCGGCCTGGTCGGCGAGTCCGGCTGCGGCAAGTCCACGCTGGGCCGCATCGCCATCGGCCTGCACGCTCCGACGCTGGGCGAACGCCTGGTCGAAGGCATCCCGCTGCCGCCCCTGGCTGCGCTGCGCGGCCAGGAAGCCACTCAGCGCCAGCTGCGCCTGCAGATGGTGTTCCAGGACCCCTATGCCTCGCTGAACCCGCGGCTGCGCGTGCGCGACATCGTGGGGGAAGCGCCGGTGGTGCATCAGCTCGTCGCGCGGCAGGACCAGGGGGCCTACGTGGCCGACTTGCTGGACCGGGTGGGCCTGCGCGCCGACATGGCCGATCGCTTCGCGCACCAGTTCTCCGGCGGCCAGCGCGCGCGCATCGGCATCGCCCGCGCGCTGGCGGTGAAGCCGCGCTTCATCGTGCTGGACGAGGCGGTGGCGGCACTGGACGTCTCGGTGCAGAGCCAGGTCCTGAACCTGCTGCTGGACCTGCGCGAGCGCCTGGGCCTGGCCTACCTCTTCATCAGCCACAACCTGGCGGTGGTGCACCACGTGGCCGACCGCGTGGCGGTGATGTACCTGGGCCGCATCGTCGAGACCGCGCCGGCGCGCCAGCTCTTCGCACGGCCGCGCCACCCCTACACCCGCGCGCTGCTGGCCGAGGCGCCCACGCTGACCGTGGCCAAGAAGCGCTTCGCCGCCATCCAGGGCGAGATCCCGTCGCCGCTGAATCCACCGGCGGGCTGCCGCTTCCATCCACGATGCCCGTTAGCGACCGCGCGCTGCCGCGAAGCCGCACCGGCGCTGCGCGACCTGGGCGCCGGCCACCACGCCGCCTGCCACCTGATCGACGACTGAAGAGCCCGCGGCCCTGCCCCGTGCCAACCCCGTTGCGCCGCCCGGTTCCCGCCGGGCGGCCGGACCCTGAAGCCGCAGGACAGCGGCCCATCGACAAAACCGGAGAACGACCCGTGCGCAAACTTGCTTGGCTGGCTGCTGCCGCCGCCCCCACCCTCCTGGCCACCAGCCTGCCGGCGGCCGCCCAGAACGTCACGCTGTATGGCGTGATCGATGCCTTCGTCGAGTTCGGCAAAGCCGACACCCGCCAGACCCGGCTGCAAAGCGGCGGCGCCAACAGCTCCCGCCTGGGCTTTCGCGGCACCGAGGACCTGGGCGGCGGCACCAACGCCGTCTTCGTCCTCGAGCACGGCTTCGTCCCTGACACGGGCACTGCGGCCACCTCCGCCTTCTGGAACCGCCAGACCTTCGTCGGCCTGAACAGCAATTCCTGGGGAAGCCTGACCATGGGCCGCCAGTACACCCCGGTGCTGGAAGCGCAGGACCGCAACGACCCCGCCTTCTGCAGCACCGGCTATGGCAGCGCCTACAACTCCGGCGTCATGCGCTCCTTCGCGCGTGCCGACAACAGCGTGCGCTACCAGTCGCCCAAGTTCGGCGGTGTCGTCTTCACCGGCATGGTGGGCCTGGGCGAGAACGCCACCGGCGGTAATCACCTGGCCGCTGCCAACCTGCGTTATGCCGCCGGCCCGGTGAACCTTGAAGCCGCCTACGGCGTGCAGGACGCGGGCAACGCGAAACAAGAAGACAAGTCGATCGGCCTCGTCGCCGGCACCTGGACGCTCGGGGACATCAAGCTGATGGGCGCGCTGCAGCGCACCCGCAACGACAGCCGCAGCATCAACGTCAAGGACGACCGCAACGAGTTCCTGCTCGGTGGCGTGTGGCAGCTGGGCCTGTCGCGCCTGCACGCGGCCTGGGGCCAGGGCAAGGTGCGCGACGTCGCCGACACCACCGTCCGGCACTGGTCCCTGGGCTACGGCTACGACCTGTCCAAGCGCACTGCGCTCTTCACGGTCTACCAGGTCATCGACAACCCGAAGAACCTGGCCTACCGGACCTCAGGCTTCACCTTCGATGCCACGCTGGCCGGCCTGCCGGCATCGGCAGGCGTCAAGGCCTCCGCGCTGGCCGTCGGCATGCGCCACCGGTTCTGATCCCCATGGCCGCGCGCATCGCCCGCCGCGCCGTGCTGGCCGCCGCAGCCGCGGCCACCCTCGGCTTGTCCTCGGCGGCCGCCGGCGCGGCCACCCCGTCCGCGGGGGCATCCGCGGCTGCGCCTGCGGCGCCCACCGCGCGGCCCGCGCTGCCCGCGACCCTGCGCATCGGCTTCCGGCCGAATGCGATTCCCTTCTCGTTCCAGCTGCCGGGGCAGGCGCATCCGGTGGGTTATGCCATCGAGTTGTGCGAACGTGCCATTGCCGAGTGGCACCGGGCCAGCGGCGGACCGGCCCCCAGGCTGGAGTACGTACCGGTCGATTCACGCCAGCGCTTCGCCGCGCTGAAGGACCGCAGCATCGACCTGGAGTGCGCCAACACCACCATCACCCGCGGCCGCCGTGACGACGGCTTCGCCTTCTCGCTGCCCTACTTCATCACCGGCAGCCGCGTGCTCGCGCGCGGCTTCGAGGTCAGCCAGCTGAAGGACCTGGGCGGCCACGCGGTGGCCCTGGTAGAGGGCACGACCACCGCCGCCACCGTGCGCGCCAACTTCTCGGCCAGCGTCGCGGGCATCCGCTACCTGCCTGTCACCAGCCGGCAGCAGGCCTTCGAGCTGCTCGAAAGCGGCCAGGCCGACGCCTTCGTCGAAGACGACACGGTGCTGCACGGCCTGCGCGCGCGCAGCCGCACGCCCGAGGCCTGGCGCATCACCGGGCCCTACCTCTCGATCGAGCCCTTCGCGGTGATGTTCAGCGCGGTGCGCGATGACCAGCGCGCACTGCGGGCGGCCATCGACCGCACGCTGCGGGGGCTGATGCGCAGCGGCGAACTGGCGGCGCTGCACCGCCGCTGGTTCGAGCAGCCGATTCCGCCGCGGGGGGAGGCGCTGGGGATCGGCTTGAGTCCGTTGATGCGAGATTTCATTCGGCATCCGACGAGTGAGGTGCAGGCGTATCCCTGATGGCGGATGGCGGGTCTCGGAGTCGCCGCGCGGCTGGCTTCTTCCTGGTGATTTGCCGCCTTCTGCCACTTCTCTCCGGCCGGGTCTCGCACTCGCGCTCTTCAGTCTGCGGTGGACTACCACGCGGCCGGGTCTCGCCCCGGCAGGCGAGTCACTTCTTTCTGCTGGCCCAGAAAGAAGTAACCAAGAAAGAAGGCCTGAACGCCGATCCGTGCCTCCGCACGCCATCGCTTCCAGCACGGTGTGTTCACCTCTCCGGCGTCTTCAATACCCCGAACCGTCGGTCACCAGATTGGCAGTGAACACCCTCTGGCATACGAACGAGTGCCGCGTCTTTTGCGTGCCATGCGGTCCCGCTCAGGGCGCGACACGCCGCATGCTTTCGCATGCCAGGGCGGCTTACGTGCCAATCTGCTGACCGACGGTTCGGGGTATTAGGAATGCCAGGGTGCCGAGCCACAACTGTGGCGGATGCATTCAGCCTGCGGATGCACGGATGGACGTTCAGGCCCTCTTTCTTGGTTACTTCTTTCTGGGCCAGCAGAAAGAAGTGACTCGCCCGCCGGGGCGAGACCCGGCCGCTTGGCAGTCCACCGCACACTGCAAGACGCACAAAGCACAAGACCGGACCCACCCGGATGGCAGTCCACCCCAAAGCACAAATCACGAGAAGACGAGACCCGCCCGGATGGGCAGAGCCACCCGCACTCCCCGCAAGCATCCCCACCCACCGCGGAAGCAGCCCCTCCCCAGGGAGGCTGCCGGAACCCCCAATGCGCCCCCGCCCGCCGCAAGGCACCATGCGAGCCATGCAGAGCAGTTGGCTGGTCGCCACCGTGCTCGCGGCCCTGGGAACGCAGTCCCACGCCGCACCTGGCGCGACCGACGAAGACGACCTGGCCCAGGCCTACGGCACCCGGCCCTTGATCACCATCGCCACCGGCGCACCGCAGTCGCTGCGCCGCGCGCCCGCGGTGGCCACGGTCATCACGGCCGGCGACATCGAGGCGATGGGCGCGGTGGACCTGGACGACGTGCTCGAGACCGTGCCCGGCTTGCACGTCGGCCGTTCCGCCAACCGCTACCAGCCGCTGTACGTGATGCGTGGCATCTACTCCATCTTCACGCCCCAGATGCTGGTGCTGCAGGACGGCCTGCCGACGGCCGTGCTGCTGCAGGGCAACCGGCTGATGACGGCGCTGCTGAACCCGGTGCAGCACATCGCCCGCATCGAGGTGCTGCGCGGCCCCGGCTCGGCGCTGCACGGGGCGGATGCCTACTCGGGCGTGATCAACATCGTCACCAAGAACTCGGCCGAGATGGCAGGCACACGCGCCGGCCTGCGCCGCGCCTCCTTCGAGACCACGCAGGCCTGGCTGCAGCACGGCGGCACCGTGGGCGCGGCCGACGTCGCCGCGTGGCTGAGCCTGACCGACACCGCGGGCTACCGGCGCTTGGTGGAAGCCGATGCACAGACCCGCAACGACGCCGCCTTCGGCACCCGCGTGTCGCTGGCGCCCGGGCCGCTGGACACCGGCGGCCGGGCGATCGACGGCGGCCTGGCGCTGGGCCTCGGGGCGTGGCAGTTCCGCGTCACGCTGCGGCAGCTGAAGGACCTGGGCACGGGCGCCGGCATCGCGTCCGCGCTCGACCCCGTGGGCCGCGCCGCCACCGACCGCGCGGTGGCCACGCTGAGCTGGTCGGAGCCGCGGTTCAGCGAGCACTGGGCACTGTCGGCGCACCTGAGCCGCATGCACTACGCGCAGCGCATTCCGGGGCCGCTGCAGCTGTTGCCGCCGGGCACGCGCTTTCCGACCGGCAGCTTCCCAGACGGCATGCTGGGCAGCCCCGAAACCTGGGAACGGCAAACCCGCCTTGGCGCGGTGGCCAGCTACCGCGGCTTCGCGCGCCAGCTGTGGCGCATCGGCCTGGGCCATGAAGACCTGGACATGTACCGCACGCGGGAGTTCAAGAACTTTCGCTTCGCGCCCAACGGCCTGCCGGTCCCGGCCGGGCCCTTCGTCGACCACACGGGGATGGACCCCTTCCTGCTGCCGCACCGCCGGCGCCTGAGCTATGCCTACCTGCAGGATGAATGGCAGTTCGCCAACGACTGGACGCTGACGGCCGGCGTGCGGCACGACCGCTATTCGGACGTCGGTGGCACCACCAACCCGCGGCTGGCGCTGGTGTGGAACGCCAGCCGCGAGCTGACCGCCAAGCTGCTGCACGGCACCGCCTTCCGGCCGCCCAACTACTCCGAGTCGTACAGCATCAACAACCCCGTGGCCAGCGGCAACCCGAAGCTGCTGCCCGAGCGGATCCGCAGCAGCGAGCTGGGCCTGGCCTGGCACCCGGCGAACACGCTGGAACTGGGCCTCAACCTGTTTCGCTTCCGCATGCGCGACGTCATCCGCACCGTACCGAATGCGCTGCCGGGCAGCGGCGCCACCTACCAGAACATCGGCCGCCAGGACGGCCGCGGCTTCGAGGCCGAGGCCACCTGGGAGCCGGGCCCGCGCCTGCGCATGATGGCCCACCATGCGCACCAGCGCTCGATCGACCTGGGAACGGGACTCAGCGCCCCGAATGCCCCGCGCCAGCAGAGCTACCTGCGCTCGGAATGGCGCTTCGCCCGCGGATGGCTGGCCCATGCCGCGCTGAACCACGTGGCCGACACCCGGCGCGCGCCGGGCGATGCGCGGCCGCCGGTCAAGGACGCCACCACGCTGGACCTGGGCCTGCGCAGCACGCCGCACCGCGGCGGCTGCGACCTGTCGCTGCTGGTGCAGAACGCCGGCAACGCCGACGTGCGCGAGCCCAGCCTGGCCCCCGGCCTGGTCCGCAACGACCTGCCGATGGCGCCGCGCAGCGTCTCGCTGCAGGCCAGCTGCGCGACCTGAGGCTGCTGACAGGGCGTTGTCCGCAGCCGCCCGCCCCTGCCGAATCCCGGGCTGCCGCTTTCAGGTTAAGGTCGCCGATCCCTGCCGGCAGCGCGCTGGCGCGCCGCACTCCAGCATCCGGCCCCATGCCCCTCGCCACCTTCCACCCCGCCGTCGCGCAGTGGTTCGAACGCAGCTTCCGCCAACCGACGCCGGCACAGGCCGCGGCGTGGCCCCCGATCGCGCAGGGCCGGCACACGCTGGTGGCCGCGCCCACCGGCTCGGGCAAGACGCTCACCGCCTTCCTCGCCGCGCTGGACGCGCTGGTGCGCGAAGGCCTGGCCGAAGGGGGCCTGCGCGACGAGGTGGCGGTGGTCTACGTGTCGCCGCTGAAGGCGCTGTCCAACGACATCCGGCTGAACCTGGACGCACCGCTGGCCGGCATCCGCGCCGCGCTGAAGCGGCTGGGCCTGCCCGAGCTGGACATCCGCACCGCCGTGCGCACCGGCGACACCCCCGCGCGCGAACGCCAGCAAGGCCTGAAGCGCCCGCCGCACATCCTGGTGACCACGCCGGAATCGCTGTACGTGCTGCTGGGCTCGCTGTCGGGCCGGCGCCTGCTGTCCACCACGCGCACGCTGATCGTCGACGAGATCCACGCGCTGGCCGGCAACAAGCGTGGCAGCCACCTGGCGCTGTCGATGGAACGGCTGCAGGCGCTGTGCGCACGGCCGCCGGTGCGCATCGGCCTGTCGGCCACGCAGAAGCCGCTGGATGAAGTGGCACGCTTCCTCGTCGGCGCCGCCGCGGTGGCAGCCGACGGGCGGCCCGGCTGCGCGGTGGTCGACATCGGCTACGCCAAGCAGCGCGACCTCGCGCTGGAATTGCCGCCCACGCCGCTCGGGCCGGTGATGTCCACCGACCAGTGGGCGCAGGTGCATGCGCGGCTGGTGGAGCTGATCACGCAGCACCGCACGACGCTGGTCTTCGTCAACACCCGCCGCATGGCCGAGCGCACCGCGCGCCACCTGGGCGAGCTGCTGGGCAAGGACGCCGTGGCCGCGCACCACGGCAGCCTGGCCAAGGAACTGCGGCTGCGCGCCGAGCAGCGCCTGAAGCGCGGCGACCTGAAGGTGCTGGTGGCCACCGCCTCGCTGGAGCTGGGCCTGGACATCGGTGACGTGGACCTGGTGTGCCAGCTGGCGTCCACCCGCTCCATCGCCGCCTTCCTGCAGCGCGCTGGCCGCTCCGGTCACGCGGTAGGCGGCGTGCCGAAGGCGCGGCTGTTCCCGTCCTCGCGCGACGAGCTGGTGGAATGCGCCGCGCTGCTGGACGCCGTCCAGCGCGGCGAGCTGGATGCGCTGCACGTGCCGCCGGCACCGCTGGACGTGCTGGCGCAGCAGATCGTCGCCGAGACCGCCTGCCAGCCCTGGGACGACGGCGCGCTGTTCGACCTGATGCGCCGCGCCTGGCCCTACCGCGAACTGCCGCGCGAGCGCTACGACGCGGTGCTGACGATGCTGGCCGAAGGCTTCAGCACCCGGCAGGGCCAGCGCGGCGCCTACGTGCACCACGACCGCGTGCACCACCAGCTGCGCGAGCGCCGCGGCGCGCGCATGACAGCGCTGACCTCCGGCGGCACGATCCCCGAGACCGGCGACTACGCGGTGGTGCTGGAGCCGCAGGCCGACCGCATCGGCACCGTCAACGAAGACTTCGCGGTCGAGAGCATCGCCGGCGACATCTTCCAGCTGGGCAATACCAGCTACCGCATCCTGCGCGTGGAACCCGGCCGCGTGCGCGTCGAAGACGCCCAGGGCGCGCCGCCCAACATCCCGTTCTGGCTCGGCGAGGCACCGGGGCGCAGCGACGAGCTGTCCTTCGCCGTCTCGCGCCTGCGCGCCGAGGTGGCCGTGCACCTGGGTGCCGGCGGCCCCGAGGCGGCCATCGGCGACCTGGCGTCCAAACTGAGCGGCCACCGCGAAGCCGCGCAGCAGGTCGTGCACTACCTGGCCCGCGGCCAGGAGGCCCTGGGCGCGATGCCGACGCAGCGCTGCATCGTGCTCGAACGCTTCTTCGATGCCTCCGGCGGCATGCAGCTGGTGATCCACTCGCCCTTCGGCAGCCGCGTCAACAAGGCCTGGGGGCTGGCGCTGCGCAAGCGCTTCTGCCGCCAGTTCAATTTCGAGCTGCAGGCCGCGGCGACGGAGGACGCCATCGTGCTGTCGCTGTCCGAGAGCCACAGCTTCCCGCTGGACGAGGTGCCGCGCTACCTGCGTTCGGCCACCGCGCTGGACGTGCTGGTGCAGGCGCTGCTGGACGCGCCGCTGTTTGCCGTGCGCTGGCGCTGGACCGCCACCACCGCGCTGGCGCTGCCGCGCTATGTGGGCGGCCGCAAGGTGGCGCCGCAGCTGCAGCGCATGAAGTCGGAAGACCTGCTGGCCGCCGTCTTTCCCGACCAGGTGGCCTGCGCCGAGAACCTCACCGGCCCGCGCGACGTGCCCGACCACCCGCTGGTGGCGCAAACGCTGGACGACTGCCTGCACGAGGCAATGGATGCCGAGCGCTGGCTGGCGCTGCTGCGCGACATCGAATCCGGCGCGGTGCAGGTGCTCACGCGCGACCTGTCCGCCCCCTCGCCGCTGGCCGCCGAGGTGCTGAACGCCCGCCCCTATGCCTTCCTGGACGACGCGCCGCTGGAAGAACGCCGCACGCAGGCGGTGATGGCGCGGCGCTTTGGCGACGCGGGCCACGTCGACGCGCTGGGCCGCCTGGACCCCGAGGCCATTGCCGCGGTGCGCGAGGAAGCCTGGCCCACGCCACGCAACAGCGACGAGATGCACGAGGCGCTGGGCATGCTGGCCCTGGTGCCGGACGGCGAGGCCGCGCAGCACGCCGGCTGGACCGGCTGGCTGAAGGCCCTGGCCGACGATGGCCGCGTCACTTGCCTGTCAGGGCAGGCCGATGGCCGGCCCTTCGCGCTGTGGGTGACGGCCGAGCGCCTGGCCCGCCTGGCGCCGCTGTACCCCGGCGCCGCGGCCTCACCCGCGATCACGCCGACCGGGCCGGCCCCGCCCGCCGCGGCCGACGACGAGCCGCTGCGCGAGCTGCTGCGCTCGCGCCTGTCCGCGATGGGACCGGTGCGCGCCGAGGCCCTGGCCGCGCTGCTGCACCTGCCGCTGCCGCGCATCGAACAAGGCCTGCTGGCCCTGCAGCGCGAAGGCAGCGCGATGCAGGGCCGCTACTCCCCGGATGCGACCCCGTCCGGCCATGGGGCGTCCGACGCCACCGGCCTCGAATGGTGCGAACGCCACCTGCTGGCCCGCATCCACCGCTACACGCTGGGGCGCCTGCGGCGCGAGATCGAACCGGTGGAGCCGCGCGACTTCGCCCGCTTCCTGTTCGACTGGCAGCGCGTCGCGCTGGATGCCCGCGCCAGTGGACCCGCGGCGCTGGCCGAGGTGCTGGCGCAGCTGGAAGGCTACGAGGCGCCGGCCGCGCTGTGGGAATCCGAGATCCTGGCCGCGCGTGTCGACGACTACGCGCCGCACTGGCTGGACAGCCTGACCAGCGCTGGCCGCAGCGTGTGGGCGCGGCTGCGCGCGCCGGCGGGCGACGGCGCCGGCAGCGGCGCCTCGCTGCGCGCCGCGCCCATCGTGCTGCTGCCGCGGCCGGCGGCCGCGCTGTGGTCCACGCTGTCCGACGCCACGCGCGACGATGCCGCCCTGGGCTGGCGCGCACGCCGCGTCGCCGAGTTCCTCGCGGCCCGGGGCGCGTCCTTCTTCGACGAGATCGAGCGCGGGTGCCGCCTGCTGCGTGCCGAGGTGGAAGAGGCGCTGGCCGAGCTGGTGGTGCACGGCCGCGTCACCTGCGACAGCTTTGCCGGCCTGCGGGCGCTGCTCGTGCCCGCGTCCAAGCGCGGCGCGCCGGCCACCCGCGGCCGGCGGGCACCGCTGTACGGCATGGCCGATGCCGGCCGCTGGGCGCTGATCGCCGGTGCGCCCGCAGCATCGCCGGCACCGCCGGCATCGCCGGAGGCCGCGCCGCCCGCGCCCTCGCCGGCCGAAGACGCGGCGGCCGCCGCCGAGCACGTTGCCCGCGTGCTGCTGCGCCGCTACGGCGTGGTCTGCTGGCGCCTGCTGGAGCGTGAAGCCCCCTGGCTGCCACCGTGGCGCGAGCTGGTGCGCGTCTACCAGCGCCTGGAGGCACGCGGCGAGGTGCGCGGCGGCCGCTTCATCGCCGGCCTGACCGGCGAGCAGTTCGCGCTGCCCGAGGCCATCGCCGGCCTGCGCCAGGCGCGGCGGCGCGCGCCGGATGGCGAATGCATCAGCCTGGCCGCCGCCGACCCCGCCAACCTGCTGGGCACGCTGCTGCCGGGGCCGAAGCCGCCGCGCGTCGCCGGTGCGCGCGTCGCGTTCCGCGACGGCCTGCCGCTGGCCACCAGCATCGCGGGCCAGGTCGAGTTCCTGCACGACGTCGAGCCGGCACAGCGCCACGCGGTGACGCGCGCCCTGACGCTGGCCCCGGCGCTGCGGCTGCGCGACAGCGGGCGCCCGGGCACCGGCACGGCGATGGACGCTCATCGCCGGCCATAGCGGCTCACGGCCGCTTCAGCGCGGACCGGCGGCCCGTCGTCCCTGCCGCGTCACGTGCTACCTGGGGCGGCGCTTGGGGCCGCGCTTGGGGCCGCGCCGGGGCCCGTGCTTGGGACCGCGCCAGCCACGGCCCCTCGAGCCCACCCCTCAAGCCCCCGCGGCCGCTGCCGAAAACGCGGCATGGTCTCACTGCCCCTGCGATGGCTGCTCGCGGCCGGGCTGCTCGGCGCCGCCGGGATCACCCCCGCGGCGCCCTACGACCTCGAGCGCCTGGGCGTGCCGCGTTTCGTCGACGTCAACTACATCGACCTCGCGAAGGTCTCGCGCCTGTCGAAGTTCCGTTCGGGCATCGGGCACGATTACTCCGACAACGTCGAGCGCTGTCGCTCCATGAAGCACTACTTCATGTTCCCGGACGCCAGCACCGCCATCGTGTCGCCGGTGCGCGGCACGGTCACCCGCACGTTCCCCGAATGGGCCGGGTGGCAGGTGCAGATCACCGCGGCGGACCAGCCGCAGTTCACCTTCGTCCTGTTCCACGTCGCCCTGTCGCGGGCATTGGCGGAAGGCGAGCCCGTCGCGGCGGGGCAGCCGCTGGGCACGCACGTCGGCACGCAGACCGCATCGGACATCGCGGTGCGGGTCGATTCGACACAGGGCTTCCGCCTGGTCTCCTATTTCGAGACGCTGACCGACGCCGCCTTTGCCGCCTACCAGGCGCGCGGCATCGCCAGCCGCGACATGCTGGTCACCCCGCGCGCCGACCGCGACGCATCGCCGCTGCAGTGCAGTGGCGAGCAGTTCATCGATGCGCCGGCCGAAGCGCGCGAACACGTTCCGCTTCGCGGCAACACGCCCCCATCCGCGCAGGCACAGGTGCAGGGCCCGCTGCAGGCGCAAACCCTGCGCCTTCAACTCGTGCTGCCGCCCGATGTGATCGGCCAGCCCGGGCGGCTATTCGTCGCCGCCGCGCTGCCGCCAGCGGCCGGCGGCGGCCTTTTCCTGTGGTCGCCGGGCGGCTGGGCGCCGTTCGGCGGCTGCGCTGGCGCGATGGCGGTGGCGACGGGTCCGTTGCCCGCCTCGGCCGACTTGCCGCTCGTCAGCGCGCCGACCGACCTGTCGGCGCTCGCCGGCACCGTCATCCACGCCGGCTACGGCCTCGGCAGCAGCGAAGCGGCGGCCTGCGCCGGCATGCTCCAGACAGGCAGCCACGTGGCCGCTCATATCCTGCAGTAGCACACCCTCCAGGCAGGCCGGCGCTAGCGGGCCCGCGCCAACCACACCCCTGCCCCGGCCAGCGCCATGCCGGCCAGCGACAAGGGCGTCAGCCGCTCGTCGAACAGCGCCCAGGCCACCAGCGCCGTCACCGGCGGCACCAGGTAGAACAGGCTCGCACTGTCCACCGCAGTGCCGGCGCGGATCAGCATGTTCAGCAGCGTGATGGCCCCCAGCGACAGCACCAGCACCAGCCAAGCCAGCGCGAAGATGAACTCGCCGGTCCAGTGCACCTGCATCGGCTCGGTCAGCACGGCGGCCAGCGCGGTGGCGACGAGGGCCGGGATGAACTGCACGACCAGGCCGGTGCGCCAATCGAAGGCCGGGCAGCGGCGCTTCTGCCACAGCGTGCCGGCGGTGATCGCGACCAGTGCCAGCACCGCCGCCGGAAGGCCACCCACCGAGAAGACAGTGGCGGCGCCGCCGCCGAGCTGCCGCGACACCACCAGCGCGACACCGACGAAACCCAGCCCCAGCCCGGCCCACTGCCGCCCGCCCAGCCGATCACCCAGCCAGCCGGCCGCCACCACCGCCGTCAGCAGCGGCTGCAGGCCCACCACCAGGCTGGTGACGCCGGCCGGCAGGCCCTGGCTGATGGCGATGAAGACGCCGCCCAGGTAGAGGCCATGCATCAGCAGCCCGGCGATGCCGATGTTGACCCAGGCCTCGCGCCCACGCGGCCAGGGCGCGCGCGTCACCAGCGCGACCAGCGCCATCAGCGCGATGACGGCCGCATAGCGCAGCGCCAGGAACACCAGCGGCGGCGCATGCGGCACGCCCAGGCGTGCGCCGATGAATCCGGTGGACCAGAGGAGGACGAAGAGAACGGGAACGGCGCGCGGGCCCATGAGCGGCAAAGGAGACGAAGACCGCCCGGACGATACGCGGATTTGCCCGCGCGATCTGCGCCCTGAGACGGCCACGTCGATGAGCATCCAGCGCCGAACACGCCCTCGCACCACGGGGAAGGCGACCGACAATCGCGGCATGAGCCTTGCCGAACATCACCTGCGCCAGGTCCTTGCCGCGATGGCTGGGCCCACCGCGCGCCCCCGTGCTGACCAGACCGCCGCGGTGGCAGCGCTGGTCGAGCAGCGGGCCCGCGTGCTCGTGGTGCAGGCCACCGGCTGGGGCAAGTCGGCGGTCTACTGGGCCGCCACCTCGGCCTTGCGCGCCGCGGGCAAGGGGCCGACGCTGATCGTCTCGCCGCTGCTGGCGCTGATGCGCGACCAGATCAGCGCCGCGATGAAGGCCGGCCTGCGCGCGGCCACCGTCAACTCCACCAATCTCGACGACTGGGACGCGGTCTTCGGCGACATCGCCGCCGACCGGCTGGACGTGCTGCTGGTCTCGCCCGAGCGGCTCGGCAACCCAGGCTTCGCGCGGCGCCTGCCGGGCCTGGTGGCGGCGACCGGGCTGGTGGTGATCGACGAAGCCCACTGCATCTCCGACTGGGGCTTCGACTTCCGACCCGACTACCAGCGCCTGGCGAAGACGCTGATGGGCATCGGCGCCGACACGCCGGTGCTCGCCACCACCGCCACGGCCAACCAGCGCGTGACCGAGGACGTCGCCCGCCAGCTCGGGGCCCACACCTTGACCTTCCGCGGCTCGCTCGCGCGTTCGTCGCTGCGCCTGGCCGTGGTCCCCGGACTCGCTCCGTTGGAGCGTTATGCCTGGGTGGCCGACGCGCTGGAGCAGTTCACCGGCTCCGGCATCGTCTACGCGCTGACCGTCGCCGAGACCGAGCGCCTGGCCGGCTTCCTGCAGTCCTGCGGCTTCGAGGTGGCGGCCTACCACGGCGGCCTGGAAGCGGCAGCGCGCCAGGACATCGAGGACGCCTTGCGCCGCAATGCGCTGAAGGCGGTGGTGGCCACCTCGGCGCTCGGCATGGGCTACGACAAGCCGGACCTGGCGTTCTGCGTCCACGTCGGCTCGCCGGCGTCCCCGGTGGCCTACTACCAGCAGGTGGGCCGTGCCGGCCGCGCGCTGGACGACGCGGTGGCCGTGCTGCTGCCCGCCGAATCCGACGAACAGATCTGGGCCCACTTCGCGACCGCGGGCGTGCCGGACGAAGAGCGGGTCGGCAAGATCCTGCGCGCGCTGCAGGACGGCCCGCAGACCCTGCTGGAGCTGGAGAACGGCACCACGCTGCGGCGCGGCCGGCTGGAGGGCCTGCTGAAGATCCTGGCCGTGGACGAGGTGGTGCAGCGCGACGGCTCGGCCTGGGCCCTGACCGGCAAGCCATGGCGCTACGACGCCGCGCGCTGGCAGGCGCTGGCGCAGGTGCGCGAGCGCGAGGCGGACCTGATGCGGTCGTTCGCGGGCGGCCGGGCCTGCCTGATGCGTTTCCTGCAGGAAGCGCTGGACGATCCCGACCCCAGTGACTGCGGGCGCTGCAGCGTGTGCACCGGCCAACTGCCCGGCCCGGGCGCGCGGCCGGGTGATGCGCGCATCGAGGCAGCGCGCGTGTTCGCCCGCGGGCGCGACGTGATCATCGAGCCGCGCAAGCTGTGGCCGTCCGGCGGCCGCGCGGGCCGCAAGGGCCGCATCACCGGCTGCAGCGAAGGCCGCGCCCTGGCTTTCGCCGACGACCCGGGCTGGGCCGACGTGTTGCGGCCGCTGTTCGCCGCACCCGACGGGCCCGCGCCCGCGCAGGTGCTGGACGGCGTCGTCAACCTGCTCGGCCGCTGGCGGCGCAGCTGGGGCGGCCGGCCGGTGGCGGTGGTGCCGATGCCGTCGGCGATGCACTCTCGATTGATCGATTCGGTGGCATCGCACGTGGCTGCCGTGGGCCGGCTACCTCTGGTCGACGCGTTGCAGCTGACAGGCCCCGGGCCGGATGCGGACGCCGCATCGGGCGCGAAGGTGGCCGCGCTCTTCGAGTCCCTGGCGCTGAGGCCCGCGGCGCAGATCCCCGCCGGCCCGCTGCTGCTGATCGACGCCCGCTACCGCAGCGGCTGGTCAGCGACCGTGGCCGCGGCGCTGCTGCGCGAGGCCGGGGCCACGGCGGTGCTGCCGCTGGCGCTGCACCAGTTGCCTTGACGGCCTCGTCCTTGCCCCCTTCTGCCCGCCGTGCGGCTGCCCATGAAGTCACTGCCAGAGATCGAAGCGGATGTGTCCGCAAGCCCATCGTCGCCAGCACCGCTGGAGCTCGAGTTCCGGATCACCCCGAAAGAGTCGGCAGCGCTCATTGAAGAAGCCGTGGCACGGCGGCTCCTGATGCACGATCGCCGCACAGCTCTCGCCAACAAATCTTCGGCCAGGTTGACGTATGCGCTGCTCGCCGCGGTTCCACTGATCGAGACTGCGTTGTTCTACCTTTTCGATGCGTGGTGGACAGACCTCTTTGGTCCGGCGTGGAAGGACACCAAGACCAAGGCCCTTTCCATCGGCCCTGTCGCCATCGTCTATTGGCTCTTGTTGTGGCATTACCGGAAGCCGCTGTTCGCATACCTCGACGCCCGCGCCAAGCGGATAAAGGGCCAGAGGATCCGCAGTGCGCTTGCACGCATCTTCCACTGGTCAGTTTCCGGAGACCTCAAGCGTCTCGAGGGGCTCCATCATGTCCGGATTGATCAACATGGCCTGCACTTGAAAACGCCCCGCAGCCGGCGTCCGGGCCACGTACCTTGGCGGAAGATTCATCGCATTGTCGACACTCGCCACTTCTACAAGATCTTCACCGCAACGACCCAACGCTTCGGCCTGTGCTACTTGGTGGCCAAGCAAAGCGACGCCATGGATGCCACGACCTACCAGGCCGGCCTGCAATGGCTGCTCGACATGAGCCCCGTGAAACCCGTCGCCGACACGGCATTGCCGTAACCCGCCGCAGGTGACCACCGCGCCGGGGTCGGGCGCATTCGCGTGCGGCCGACCTTCGAAGGGCTGAAGTCCAAGGTTGACCCGTTCGCTCCCAGAGGGCATCGATGCTCGGCGCGCGGCCACATCTAACGAGGTGCCGCCCCCCTCGCCCGCGCTACCGCCTCCCGCAGCTTGTCCTTCTTGCTCTTGCGCCTGCCCTTGATGCCGCCATTGGGGTCCAGCGGCTGCGGCTGCAGCTGCCCGGCCACCACCCCCGCGGCCGCCGCCTTCTCTTCCGTGGGCTCGAATCCCGCGATGCGCTCGCGTTCCACGCGTTTCCCCTGCCGCTTCTCGATCAGCCGGAAATGCGCCTCGGTGTCCGCGCTGACGAAGCTCACCGCCATCCCGCTCTCCCCCGCCCGCGCGGTGCGCCCGATGCGGTGCGTGTAATCCGCCGCCGCGCGCGGCAGGTCGTAGTTGACGACCACCGGCAGCTGCGCGATGTGGATGCCGCGCGCGGCCACGTCGGTGGCCACCAGCACCTTCAGGCGTTCGGCCTTGAAATCGGCCAGCGCCTGCATGCGGGCGCCCTGGCTCAGCTCGCCGTGCAGCGGCGCGGCGGGGATGCCGGCGCGGGTCAGCTTGTCGGCCACGTGTTCGGTGGCGTAGCGGGTGGCGACGAAGACCAGCACCCGCGTCCATTGCTCGCTGTTGATCAGGTGGCGCAGCAGCATGGTGCGGCGTGGCGCATCCACCTGCAGGGCGCGCTGCGTGATGTCGGGCGCAGCGTCGGGTTCGTCCGGCAGGTCGATGCGCAGCGGGTCCAGCAGGTGCTGCTGCGCCAGCGCACGCACCGCGGGCGGGAAGGTGGCGGAGAACAGCAGCGTCTGGCGTTGCCGGCCGCGCGGCAGCAGGGCCGCGATGCGGGCCAGCTCGTCGGCGAAGCCGGCATCCAGCAGGCGGTCGGCCTCGTCCAGCACCAGCAGGGTGACGCCGGCCAGCCCCAGCGCGTTGTGGTCCACCAGGTCCAGCAGCCGGCCCGGCGTGGCCACCACGATGTCGGCGCCGCCGCGCAGCGCCATCATCTGCGGGTTGATGGAGACGCCACCGAACACGCAGGCCAGCTTCAGCGGTGGCGCCAGGTGCGCGGCCAGCGCGGTGATGGCTTCGGCCACCTGCGCCGCCAGCTCGCGCGTCGGCACCAGCACCAGGCCGCGGGTGCGGCGCGGGCTGTTGCGGGGCGCGCGTTCCAGTTCCTGCAGCATCGGCAGCGCGAAGGCCGCCGTCTTGCCCGAGCCGGTGTGGGCCGAGGCGATGAGGTCGCGCCCCTGCAGCGCGGCGGGAATGGCCGCGGCCTGCACCGGCGTCGGGATGTGATAACCCCTGTCCTGCGCGGCCTCCAGCAGGGCGGCGGAGAGACCGAGCGACGCGAAGTCCATCGTCACAGCAGGCGCGCCTTCACCGACTTGCCCTTCACCTTGCCGCCGTTGAGCTTGCGCAGCGCCTCCTTCGCGATGGCGCGGTCCACGGCGACATAGGTCGAGAAGTCGTTGATGTTGATCTTGCCGATCTGCGCCACGTCGAAGCCATGGTCCTTGGTCAGCGCGCCCAGCACGTCGCCGGGGCGGATCTTTTCCTTGCGGCCGCCCAGGATCTGGATCGTGGCCATCGGCGGATGCAGCGGCTCGTCGGCGGCGGCGGTCAGTTCGGACAGCGGGTGCCATTCGCTTTCGCGGCCCTGCATCTCGTCGATGCGGCCGACGCGGCCCATCTCGTCCAGGCTGGCGAGGCTGAAGGCCCAGCCGTCTTCGTCGCCACGGCCGGTGCGGCCGATGCGGTGCACGTGCACCTCGGGGTCGGGCGTGACGTCGACGTTGATCACCGCTTCCAGCTGCGCGATGTCCAGGCCGCGCGCGGCCACGTCGGTGGCCACCAGCACGCTGCAGCTGCGGTTGGCGAAGCGCACCAGCACCTGGTCGCGGTCGCGCTGGTCCAGGTCGCCGTGCAGCTCCAGCGCCTCGATGCCCTGAGCCTGCAGCACGGCCACCAGGTCGCGGCACTGCTGCTTGGTGTTGCAGAAGGCCAGCGTGCTGACCGGCCGGAAGTGGTTCAGCAGCAGGCCCACGGCATGCAGGCGCTGCTCTTCCGTCACCTCGTAGAAGCGCTGGCGGATCTTGCCCGCGGCATGGCGTTCGGCCAGCTTGACCTCCCGCGGCTCGCGCATGAAGCGGCTGGCCAGCTTCGTCACTCCCTCCGGGTAGGTGGCGGAGAACAGCAGGGTCTGCCGCTGCTTCGGGCAGTGCTGCACGACGCTGGCAATGTCGTCGGCGAAGCCCATGTCCAGCATGCGGTCGGCCTCGTCCAGCACCAGGGTGTTCAAGGCCTCCAGCGACAACGTCTGGCGCGACAGGTGGTCCAGCACCCGGCCCGGCGTGCCCACCACCACGTGCGCGCCGTGCTCCAGGCTGGCGATCTGCGTGCGCATCACCGCGCCGCCGCACAGCGTGACGACCTTGATGTTCTCTTCCGCCCGCGCCAGGCGCCGCACCTCCTGCGCCACCTGCTCGGCCAGTTCGCGCGTGGGGCACAGCACCAGCGCCTGCACCGCGAAGCGCCGCGGGTTCAGGTTGGCCAGCAGCGGCAGCGCGAAGGCGGCCGTCTTGCCGCTGCCGGTCTTGGCCTGCGCGATCAGGTCCTTGCCGGCCAGCGCCAGCGGCAGGCTGGCCGCCTGGATCGGCGTCATGCGTTCGTAGCCCAGGCGCTGCAGGTTCTCCAGCACGGCGGGGGCAAGGGGAAGGTCCTGGAAGGACGTGCCGGCGGGGGCGGCAGGGGAAGGAGCGGTCATGCGCAATTGTCGCGGGACCGGACACGGCATGCCGCAACGGCGCGCACGGGTCGTCAAGCCGGGCGTCCTGCCCCTCGCCCACGGCGCTGACCGCTCGGTCCTGCTGGCGCTGAAGCAGGAGCACGAGCGGGCATTCCAGCATCGGGGAAGGTCCCGCCCATCAGTCCGTGATGCGCTCCCTGTCCGTCACCATCACGATGTTGGTGTAGCGGCTGCCCACGCGGCGGCCGGGGCCGAACTGGATGCGGTAGTGGTCGGGGCCTTCCAGGGTCACCGCCTCCAGGGCCCTGACGAAGCCGGCACGGTCCAGGTCGCGCCCCGCCTTCTGCAGCGCCAGCAGCACGCAGCGGCCGGCGATGTAGCCCTCGAACTCCGCGAAGTCGGGCCGCGCCAGTGGATCACGCTGCTTCAGCAGCGCGCGGTACTCGGTGACCAGCGGATGGATCCCGCGCGTGGGGTTGGGCACCACCTGCGTGATGATCACCCCACGCGCCGCTTCGCCGAGGATCTGCTGCAACAGCCCGATGTCGACGATGTTGCGGCCGATGAAGCGCGCCGGCGGGCAGGCGCTGGCCGCCATGCCCTGCACCACGGCCGCCGCGTCGCGCCCCGACACGCCCAGGATCACCAGCTTCGGGCAGCGCTGGGCCAGCGCCTGCACGGCGCCGGTGGCGGCAGTGCGGGCGTCGGGCGAATTCATCTGCATGGCGCCGCTGGCCACCAGGCCGCGGCCGATGTGCTGCAGGCGCCGGGCCACGTCGTCACGCAGTTGCGCGCCCAGCGCGTCCGCGTAGTGGACCATCGCCACCTGGTCGTAACCCACGGTGTCGACGTGCCGGAAGATGGCCGCCAGTTCGTCGGCAAAGCTGGCGCGCAGGGCAAACACCATCGGGTGGGCGCCGTCGTACAGCTCGGACGTGCCGGTGTAGGCGCCGACCAGCGGCACGCCGAACGCCTTCAGCATCGGCAGCGCCGCACGCACGCTGCCGGTGAAGGTGTAGCCGGCCAGCGCGAAGACGCGCCGTTCTTCGACCAGCACGCGGGTGTTGGCCGCGGCCTTGGCGCCGTCGTTCTGGTCGTCCAGCGTCTGAAGGTCGATCCGGCGGCCGTGCACGCCGCCGGCGCGGTTGGCCGCATCGAAGGCCAGGCGCAGCCCGTCGCGGTACTGCCGTCCGGCGGTGGTACCGGCGCTGCCGGTGATCTTGGCGGACTGGCCGAACAGCACGCTGTCGGCCGTGACGCCGGACGGGCCCGCCGCGGATCGTGATCCCGCAGCGGCGCCGGCGCAGGCCGCGATCGCGGTCAGCAGCAGGGCTGCGCCCGCACGACGGACGCTCATCTTGCGCATCATCAGCGCGGCCATTGCGCTCATGAGGCGTGCCTCTCGTTCACCCGCAGGCGCACGAAGCGCGCGATCTCGACCAGCATGCTGGCGATGTCTGCCCGCAGCCGCTCGAAGCCGGCGTTCGGCTCGCGCGTGGCCTCGTCCATGTACAGCGCGCGGTTGACCTCGATCTGCAGGCTGTGGCGCCGTTGCGCCGGGCGGCCGTGCAGGCGCACCAGCTCCTCGGCGTCGTAGGGGTCGTTGACCGCCACGTCGTAGCCGTGTTCGCGGATCACCGCGTGCACATGGTCGCGGAACGCCGGCTCGCAGCTGGTGCCGGCCAGGTCGCCCAGCACGAAGTCGGCCAGCGGGCGGCGGGCGGGCAGGCCCAGGCGCTCATAGGCGTTGCCGGGCATCGAGTGCAGGTTCAGGTGCCAGCACGCACCCCAGCGCGCCACGGCCTGCCCGCAGGCCGCGTGCAAGGCCAGGTGGTAGGGCCGCCAGCAGGTGTCGATGCGGTGCTGCACCTCGTCGACGCGCAGCAGCCGGTCGTAGATGGGCAGCCGCGCGGGCGTCTGGCGCCACACCAGGCCCATGCCCAGGGTCAGCGTGCGTTCGCTGGGCCGCGCTTCGCCCGGCCAGGGCCCATCGATCATCGATGTGTCCAGGTTGGACAGCGCGCGGTTGGGATCGATGTAGGTGCGCGGGAAATGCGCCCGCACCAGGGTCGCGCCCAGCTCGGGCGCGTGGTCCCACAGCCGGTCGACGTGCGTGTCCTCGCCCATCCGCAGCGCCGCATGGTCCACCGAGCAGCGGTAGTCGTCGGGGTAGCGCGTGCCGCTGTGCGGCGAATCGCACACCAGCGGCAACGCCAGCTCCGGCCGGCCGGGCAGCACGGAGACCATGTCGTCCAGCGTGTGTCGCGGCGGCATGGACCTCACTCCAGCACGATGCGGGCGGACTGCACGGTGGCCTTGAACTGCTCGAGCCAGCGCTTGACCAGCGCCTGGAACTCCTCGGGCGTGCTGGGCGCCACGGTGGTGGCGGCCATGGCGGCCTTCTGCTGGAACGCGGGCGACTTCATGGCCTGGTGCGCCACCTCGTTCAGGCGCTTCACCAGGTCCTTCGGCATGCCCGCCGGGCCGATCAGGCCGAACCACAGAGGCTGGCTCACCGGCTCGAAACCCAGCTCCTTGAAGGTCGGCACGTTCGGCAGCTCCTTCACCCGCTTGAGGTCGCGCACGGCCAGCGCGCGCAGGCGGCCGCTCTGGATGTGCGGCAGCAAGGTGGGGATGTTGTCGCTCGCCACGTCGAGCTGGCCGCCCATCAGGTCGGACTGGATCGGGCCGCTGCCGCGGTAGGGCACGTGGTTGAACTTCACGCCCGCCAGGTGCGAGAAATGCTCCAGCAGCACGTGCCCAGCCGAGCCGATGCCCGGGCTCGCGAAGCTGACCGTGCCGGGCTTGGCCTTGGCGGCCTTGAGCACGTCCTCCAGCGTGTTGAACGGCGATGAGGCCAGCACCACGGTGGCGCTGGGCACGGTGACCAGCGTGGTGATGAGCGTGAAGTCCTTCAGCGGGTCATAGCGGATCGACTTGTTTGCCGCCGGGTTGGACACCAGGGTGCTGACCGAGGCCATGCCCAGCAGGTGGCCGTCGGGCTTGGCCCGCGCCACGGTTTCCGCACCCACCACGCCACCGCCGCCGGCCTTGTTCTCCACCACCATGGGCTGGCCGAGCAGGCGGCCCATCTCCTCGGCCAGGGGCCGCGCGAAGTAGTCCGTGCTGCCGCCCGCGGTGAAGAAGTCGAGCAGCGTCACGGGGCGCTCCGGGTAGCGCGTCTGCGCGGCCAGCGGGCCGGCCAGGGCGGACGAGGCAGCGAGCATGAAGTGGCGGCGGTGGAGGGTCATGTTCGTCAGGAGTGGGTTGCGTGAGGCGCCCACTGTGCGGGCCGTCACGCCCCGCCGTCCATCGACATCTGGTCATCGGTTGATGAAGTGCTGTAATAAGCCGGATGCGCAGCACCTCCCCATCGCTGACCGAGCTGCACGCCTTCGCGGCGCTGATGGAACTGGGCAACTTCACGCGGGCCGCGCAGCGCCTGTTCGTGACGCAGGGCGCGATCAGCCGTGCCATCCAGCGCATGGAAGCCACCCTGGGCGTGGCCCTGTTCGAACGCAGCACCGCCGGCGTGCAGCCCACGGCCTTCGCACGGTCCTACTACGCGCGCATCCAGCCCGCGCTGGCGATCCTGGAAGAGGCGGCACCATCGCGTTCGCGCGCCACCGGGCGCGAGGAACTGCGCGTCAGCGCCATTCCTTCGCTGAACATGCGCTGGCTGGTGCCACGGCTCGCTTCCTTCCACGACAAGCACCCGTGGTGCCAGGTCGTGTTCAAGCCCTCCTGGATCAACGACGACCTGAAGCGGTCCGAGGTGGACGTGTGGATCCAGACGCGCCTGACCAGCACCAGCCGCTGGCCGCGCCACGTCAAGGCCACTTACATCATCGGGCGCGAGATCGTGCCCATCTGCCATCCCAGCGTGGCCCGGCACGTGCGCACGCCGGCCGACCTGCTGAAGTTCCCGCTGCTGCACCACCACGACTATCCCGGCAACTGGGCGCTGTGGCTGCAGGCGCAAGGGGTGGACACGCGCGGCCTGCGCCTGGCCGCCGGCTTCGACCTGGGCGCCGGGCTGATCGAGGCCGTGGCCGGAAACATGGGCGTGGCGGTGGTGCAGCAGTGCCTGCTGGAGCGCGAGCTGGCCGAGGGGCGCATCGAGATGCCGCTCCCTTTGCCTGTTTCCACCGGCCGCGGCTACTACCTGTGCGTGCCGCGCGCGGCCACCGAAACCGCCGCGCTCGCGGCCTTTCGCGAGTGGCTGCTGGACCCGGCGCGGCACGCGCCGGTGTTCCCCGTGCCCGAGGCCGCGCCACCGGCGGCGGGCGGCCCGGCACCAAGGCGCCGCGCCCGGCCGGCGACGAAGCGCTCGGGCTGATCGAAGCCGCGCGCCATCCCGTCTCCCGCGCCCGGTCCCCCGTCCCTGCTTTCCCGTGTGCCGCGTCAGATCTCAGGCAGCGGACGGCAGCTCGCGCGCGGTGAGCCACAACCGCAGGTCGAACTCCAGCTGGTGGTAGTCCGGCTCCATGTGCCGGCACAGCGCGTAGAAAGCCTTGCCGTGATCGCGCTCCTTCAGGTGCGCGAGTTCATGGACCACGATCATGCGCAGGAAGTCGGCCGGCGCATCCTTGAAGAGCGCGGCGATGCGGATCTCGCGCTTGGCCTTCAACTGACCGCCCTGCACCCGCGACACCGCGGTGTGCGTGCCCAGCGCGTTCTTCAGCACGTGCAGCTGCGCGTCGTAGGCCACCTTGGCCAGCGGCGGCGCGCTCCTCATGTGGCGCGCCTTCAGCTCGCAGACGTAGTCGTACAGCGCCCGCTCGGTGCGCACCGCGTGCGCCTCGGGATGGCGCTGCGCCACCGCGTCGGCCAGGCGGCCGGCGTCGATCAGGCCCTGCACCTGGGCCAGCAGCGCGGGCGGGTAGCCCTCCAGATACTTGGAGGGACAGGACGCGGCGGGCGACGCGTTCGCGCCGCGCGAGGAAGGGACTGCCATCGTGCGATTCTCGGGCTTGGCGGACCCGGGTCCGTCGGACATGCCCAGCCTGGCCGGGGCGCGGCCCGGCGCTCAACGTGGTGCGCCGCCGCGCCGCCCGGGCGACCCGCGGCCCGCTTCGCGCACGGGCGCGGACACGGCCTTGCCCAGCGATTCGAGCGGTCCTTCGTCGTCCGGTGGCGGCGCGGCGTCGGATGGCTGGCGCCCCGGCAGGCCCACCGGTACGTCGCGCGCCGCGGGCTTGTCGCCGCGCGCCGAGGCCGCCCCGCGCGAGTCCGTGCCGGACGCGGCGGCCGCGGGCCGGGGTTCGACGGTGCGGGCGCCATCACCCAGATCGGCGGGATCGGTGGCCGGGCCGGCGGCAGGGGTGATGGGCTTCGGGATGCCTTCGGGCTGGATGGACGGGCGTGCCATGGCTGATGCTCCTGTGGTCCGTTGCGGCAACCGTCCGGGCAGCAAGCGCCGTGCCCCCGGCCGGCCGCCCGCGGCCATCGGCAGCGCTTCCGCCCCATCGCGACCAGCCGGATGGCGCAGGGTCTGATGCAGCGCCCACTACGAGCCCACCACGAGCCCCCTCCGACCCCACCACCGGCCCACCGCACGACCCATCACGCGACCCATCACGCGACCCATCCCGCGGCCCGACACCCGGCCGGACGCACGACCCGACACACGGCCACGCTACGCTGCCCCCATGAAGGCCTTCCAGCGCACCGCCACCCTGCTCACCCTGCTGCTCGTCCTGGCGGCGGCCTACGTCGCCATCCAATCGCAGCGGCGCCCGCCGCTGGCACCCTACAGCGCCCTGGTCCTGCCGCCGGCGGCGCCGGGCGTGCCCATTCGCGTGCAGTTCGCCGGCGTCTGCACGCTGGTGTTCGACGACGGCGAGACGGCCATCATGACCGACGGCTTCTTCTCCCGCCCGGGCTTCACGCGCGTGGCCTTCTCGAAGATCGCTCCCGACGAACGCGCCGTGGATGCCGCGCTGGCCGCGCTGAAAGTGCGCCATCTGGCCGCCGTAGTGCCGGTGCACGGCCACTACGACCACGCGATGGACGCGCCACTGGTGGCGCGCAAGACCGGCGCGCTGCTGCTGGGCGACGAATCGGTCCTCAACGTCGGTCGCGGCGCCGGCCTGGCCGAGTCGGCGATGCGCAAGGTCGCGCCCGGCGACAGCGTCGAGTTCGGCCGCTGGCGCCTCCACTTCATCCCCAGCCGCCACGCGCCCACGCCCTTCAGCACCGGCGAAGGCGGCGAGCACACCCTGCGGCCGCTGATCCCGCCGGCCCGCGCCGCCGAGTGGCGCGAAGGCCAGACCTGGTCGCTGCTGGTCGAGCACCGCAGTGGCCGCTCCTTTCTCGTGCAAGGCAGCGCCGGCTTCATGGAAGGCGCGCTGCGCGGCCGCCATGCGGACGTGGTGTTCCTCGGCATCGGCGCGCTCGGCAAGCAAGGCGCCGACTACCGCGCCCAGCTGTGGCGCGAGGTGGTGGTGGCCGTCGGCGCACGCCGCGTGGTGGCGGTGCACTGGGACGACTTCACGCTCGGCCTGGACCGCCCGCTGCAGCCCATGCCCTACCTGGCCGACGACTTCCCGGCGTCGATGGACGACCTGGCCCGCTTCGCCGCGGCCGGGCGCCAGGACCTGCGCCTGCCGCCGGTGCTGGTGCCCTTCGATCCCGGCCCTTGAAGAAGCGGGCCGACGACACCGGCGACCTGGGCGTCACTCACCGCCCGCAAGCCGAGGCGCCGCGCGCGGCGGAACGAGCCACCGCTGCTCACGGCGAGCCCCGCTCACTCCAGGCGCCAGACGTACTCCAGCAGCGCGCTGCCCTCAATGGCTTCGCCATCCAGGCTGGCCGCCCTGAATCCGCACTGCATCAGCGAGAACAACGCCGTCAGGTCGAGCAGCTTGTGCGGCAAGGTCTTGCCCGCCGAGCCGACGATCCGACCGTCCAACAGCTTCCCATCGGCGCCGACATGAAACGCCAGCCGCGTCTTGCCCGTTGCATCGGCCCGCGCCGCCCCGGCGGGGTATTCCGGCCGCTTCCTGCAGTCATCGAAGCTGAACGACGCGGGGACGAATCGACGCTGGTCCGGCGACTCGATGATGGCCGACACCGCCCGAACCGTTCGAGCAGGCACGGCCGGCAGGGGCTCGGCGGCTATCGCCGCGCTGATGCAGCGCGAGATGGCGGCGGACATCGCGGAAGCATCGCCGTGACCTGCCGCGGCTGACGCGCCCGCATCACCCGCAGGCCAAGGCGATGGAATGAGGCAGTTGCAGGCCCTTCGCCGCACCGATGCCAGCGCGAGCGACGGAATGGGCTGGGTCAACCCGAGGTCACGCAAGGCGGCGTCGCAATCCTGCATCTGCGGCGACCGCTGGGGCGCTGCCTGGGGCGCTGCCTGGGGCGCCTGATCCGGCGCCTGCGCCCGTGCGGCAGTTGCAAGCAAGGCTGCGAGCACCACAGCGGCGGCGATCTTGGGAAGCCTTGTCATTTCTCGTCTCTTGCTGCTGTCTCTTGCGACTTCTTGGCCTTGGCCTCGTGCGCGGCACGGTCGAAATTGCTGTACTCGACGCGCCAGGTCACGCCCTCGTCGCTGGAATGCCGGATCGAGAACAGGCCGTACAAGCCCATGTTCACCGCCAGCAGCTGGCCCGACGGCAGCGGAACCAGCCGCTGGTCGAGCCGGAACTCGCCGCGCCGCGTCCAGCTGAGGCCGCCGTCACGGCTGGCATGAAGTTCCTGATCGCCGAAGACACCGCCCGGCAGCAGCACGGTGCCGGCAGCGGTCTGCAGCGGGGGTGAGATCTTGACCTTGAAGTCGGGCTTGATCTCCTGCCAGCTCGCTCCCTCGTCCTTCGAGAGATAGAGGCTGGCGAACACGCCGCCGAAACCACCACCGGGAGACGTGAGGATCCCCAGCGAGCCATTGGGATTGGGCGACACGCCGAGCAGGCGGCTGTCGTTGGGCGCCTTCACGCTGGTCCACCGCCCGCTGGCGTAATCCAGGAAGTGCAAGGCCCCGGCCGACACCGCATAGCCCAGCCCGCCGGGCCGGCGCCAGAACCACGCATGGTTCGCGCCGTTCCAGTAGTCGAGGGCCACCGACTCGCTGCGCAGCGGCTTCCAGTCCCCGGCTTCCAGCCTGTCGGAACGGTACAGGGTGATCTGCTTGTCGCGCTGCTGCGCCACGTACCAGCCGTGCCGGTCATCCCCATCCACGAACAGCAGGGTGCCGTGCGGCAGGTTGCCTGCGTCGATGGGCAGCAGGCGATCGCCACCCGGCGGCAGACGCATCATCGTGCTGAGCTCGCCGACGGCGACCAGCATGGCGTCCGCCCGTTGCACCGGGAGCACGTGCAGCAAGGACTCCAGCACCCCGCCGCGCAGCACCTGCCAGCGCCCGTCCTTGCCACGCAGCAGCACGCTGCCCAGGCGGCTTCCGGCGGCGATGCGCCCATCCCCCAGTTCAACCGGGCCATCGGCACCGACGGGCCGCTGCAGTGCGTAGGCCTCCACCTCGTCATCCGCGCTCCTGGGCCCGAGCCAGCCGGGCTCCGGCTCGGAATGGATGAAGCGCGCCTGCTCCGGCGCAAACCGCCGGAGCATCGCGATGTTGGAAGAAGCCACGGCACTGCGCCCGACCATCACCGAGGTGTTCAGCGGCGTGACGATCAACCGGCCCAGGTCGACCGGCCGGCCTTCCTTGACCGTGAAATTCCCCAGCCGCTTGCGCATGCCGTCGGTGAAGTGCAGGTAGCGCCGCGTCTGGTGATTGTCGAAGGTGCTGAATTCGTACTCGCCTGCCGGCAGCACGCCGACGAACAGCGACGTGTCACGCGACAGGCCGGGTGCCACCTGCTTCAGAAGATGAAGCACGCGCACGTTGCTGCCTGGCGGCACATTGATCTGGCGCACGGTGATCGTGTCCACCGCGGTCACCTGGGCGGTGTTGCCGGTCACGCTCACCGTCACCACCGACTCGCCGGCCACCGGCGGAGAACTCGCCGGATCCCGCGCCACGTTGATCGAAGCGCAGCCAGCCGTCATGCCGAAAGCGACCGCGAGCATCCAGCACACGGCCAAGCGCCGGGCGCCATCCATCCAAGACATCAAACGTCCCCCCACCCACCGGTGTCGAATTCGAGCGCGCGAGTCTACGGGGAGCGAAAGCGCACTCATGCGCGTCCCCCACGAACGAGCGGACAGAAGCGACCGCCATGCGTTTGCAGGATCTTTACCCGCGACACAGTGCGGTCAGTGCCAGGTCAGTGCCTGGCCAGTGCCAGATCAGTGCCCGTTCGCGCCCAGCACGGCACGAAATGAACGGCGACGGCGCGGATGCGCGGCTCCGGCTCGCGTCGGCCTCATTGGGTTGCGCGCGAGGTGGCCGACAGGCGGCACTTTGCGGTGATGCGGCGGGAGAAGAGCGAGGAAGTGAATCGGATCAGGAACCTGGGAGCCGCTACGCTGGGTGTCTGGCCGCTATGGGTGTCTGACTTCCGGAAGGACCTGCCGAGGCGGGCCAGGAAAGCGACGCAGGTCCTGGATCGCGTTCCGGACGCGCTCGCTCCACCGCTCGCCGCCGACTCTGCGTTTGGCGATCTCGCACAACGACTCGAGCGACAGATCGGATTTCAGAAATGTCTGCATCTGCTCCGGCGTCCACTCACCCAATGCACCAATGAAGTCCCGCCAATTGGGCATGCAGTTCGCGGCAGAGACGCCAGCGCCCAGGAAGACGGCAACCTGGAGGTCTGCAATCGTCTTGCGCAGTCGATTCCATGATTGATCCGGGCTGTCAAGTGTGGTCTCCATCCGACATCTCCCATGTCTTCAATGTGCAGCCAGTCAGCCATGAGAACCTCATCGGGCCACGGAATGCCGGACCGGTCATCCCGACTCTCGAGGACGTGGTTACACGCCCTGTTTTCCGCCGAGGAACGGCCTCGGCACGCGCCCCGGCCACGGACACCCCGGCGCATGCCGACGTGCGCATCGCAGCAGGCCCTGGGCTGGGCGGGCACCGACCACCGCGGTACAGAATCCGCCCATGTCCACCCCCCTGGTTCGCCACGCCGCCGGTGGCAGCACTGAAAGCGAGCGCTTCGGCCGCCCCGATTCCTTCTGGCGGCGGCGTCTGCATGCCATCGTGTTCGAGTCGGACACGCCGGCCGGCCGGGCCTTCGACATCGTCGTCATCGCCGCCATCCTGCTCAGCGCAATGGTGGTGGTGCTCGACAGCATGTCCGAGGTGCGCGCCGCCTGGCGTCCGTGGCTGGACCGCGCCGAATGGGTGTTCACCGCGCTGTTCACGGCCGAGTACCTGGCGCGGCTGGCCGCCGTGCGGCGCCAGCTTCGTTATGCGGTCAGCTTCTACGGCGTGATCGACCTGCTGTCGGTGCTGCCCAGCTACCTGGCCGCGCTGGTGCCTGGCGCACAGTTGCTGATCGCCGTGCGCGTGCTGCGCCTGCTGCGGGTGTTCCGCATCTTCAAGCTCACGGCCTACCTGGCGGAATCGAGCGCCCTCGGCGCCGCCCTGGTCGCCAGCCGCCGCAAGATCATGGTCTTCCTCGGCTTCGTGCTGCTGATGGTGCTGGTCATGGGCACGGTGCTCTACGTGGTGGAAGGCCCGCGCAACGGCTTCACCAGCATCCCGGTGTCGATGTACTGGGCCGTGACCACGATGACGACGGTCGGCTTCGGCGACATCACCCCCAAGACCGACCTCGGCCGCCTGGTGGCGTCGGCCATGATGCTGCTCGGCTGGGGCGTGCTGGCCGTGCCGACCGGCATCGTGACCGTGGAGATGGGCGAACAGCGCCGGCGCGGCGAATGGCGGCCGCTGGCTTGCGACCGGTGCGGTCTCGTGGGCCACGAGGCGGACGCGCGCTGCTGCAGGCGCTGCGGCGCGCGGCTGGCCGTGGCGGCGCGAGCGGCCGGCCGGGACACCGGCTGAGCCAAGCGATCGGCTGCCGCGGATTCGCCTTGTCGCAGCCCGTGCCCCGGCGCCCTTCGCGCTACGCCCTCAACCGCTCGCGTCCCGCCACCCGAAAGTCCGCCAAGCCCTGCGCATACGGATCCAGCGCATCTTCCGGCTTGCCCAACGGCAGCCCCGCCACCGCGGCGAAGCGTGCCGGCGTGACCTGCCCCTGCGCCATCAGCTCATCCACCAGCGCCAGCAGCGCGCCACGGTGGGTTTCGATCAGCCTCGTGGCGCGCGCATGCTCGGCCTGCAGCAGCGCTTCGATCGGCGCATTGCTGGCTTCCACGTCGGTGCACAGGTTGTCCTCGCTGTCGGTGCACACGTCGGTGCGTCCGATGCGCGTGCCGTGGCCCAGGTGGCGCAGCATGCGGGCCGCCGCCTGGGTGGCCTTGCGCAGGTCGCTCTCGGCGCCGCTGGAGCCCAACTCGGGCCCGAAGACCAGCAGTTCGGCGGCGCGGCCGGCGAGGCTGGTGCAGATCGAGTCCAGCAGGTTGCGGCGCGACCAGACCTTCCGCGTGGCGTAGGCGTTGTACCCGCCCTCGAAGCTGGCCACGTTGATCTTGATCTCCTGCGGCGCGCGGCCGAAGAGCAGCGCGTGCACCAGGCCATGGCCCGCCTCGTGCACCGCCAGCAGCGCGCGGAAGTCGGCGTTGTGGCGCTGGCGCAGGCGGGTGATCTCGAACGGCGTGGCAATGGCCTGCGACTGGCCGCGCCAATGCGCGACCAGGCTGCGGCCATCGGCGCTGAGGCCCACGCCGTCACCGGCCTCGGCACCGCGTTCCAGCGCCCACAGCGCCGCCTTGGCCAGGCCGGCCCCCAGGATGGCGTGCAGCGAGGAGAACAGCGGCCGCGTGCCCTGGGCGGGGAACACCCCGTTGGCGTAGATCTGCTCACGCACGCTCGCCCCCAGCTCGAAGTGCAGGCCGCAGCGCGCTTCGGTCTCGCGGGCATAGCGGGCGCAGCCCTGCTCGATCAACTGCTCGTACGCGCGGCGCGACAGCGAGGGGTAGATCACGTGCTCGTTGCCCAGCCGCGCCACCTGCTCGGGCTTGAAGCGCCGGTTGAGTGCCTGCTTGACGTCGATGACGCTCATTTTCGACGTTACCGCGTGGAAGATGTCCGCGTCGCTGTCGCAATCGTCCACGCTGGTGGCCAGGTCCTCGTACATCTCGTCCAGGTTGCCGCAGACGAAGATGAGCAGGCGGCTGTAGTCGGTCTCCCACTGCTGCTGGCCGCTCTCGCGGAAGGCGCGCAGGCGCTCCTGGATCTGCTCCGGCGTCCACGCCATGATCTCCATCAAGGGCTCGTCCAGCTTCAGGTTGCGCTGCAGCTCCTGCGCCTCCCAGGGGCGCAGCTTGAAGCGCAACTGGGCGTCGCCGGCATCGGCCCGTTCGGCATCGAAGGCGGCCTCGGCCATCGACGATTCGATGTCGCCCAGCAGCGACAGCGCGGGCGGCAGGCGGCCATCGGACAACAGCCCCCAGACGTCCTGGTAACGCTCGACCCGGACCTCGCGCCGCTTGTCGTCGATGGTGCGAAAGCGCTGGAACTCGTCGAGTGCCAGGATGCCCGGCTCGCCCTCGCGCACGCCGGACTGCGCCAGCATGCCCGAAATGCTCTGCGCGCCGCGCCAGCCGGCGCCGTTGGAAAAGCCGTCCATCTGCACCTCGACGAACCGGTCGTAGAAGCCCAGCAGCTGCGCCAGGCGGCGCACCAACTGGGTCTTGCCGGTGCCGGTCAGGCCCCACAGGCAGACGACGACGGGGCGCGACACCAGCTCGGGCAACAGCACCCAGGCACGCACCGAATCGATGACGCGGTCGATGATGGTGTCGATGCCGATCAGTTCGGTCTTGAGCTGGATGGCGATGTCCTGCAGCTGTTGGTTCTTCTGCGCCAGCTGTTCGCGCAGGGGCGCACGCAGCGGCACGCCCAGTTCAGGGGAATCATTCATCCCAATCCTCTCGTCGCAGCAGCGCCTGCAGCGCCACGCGGTCAGCACGGCGCTGGGCGCCGCGGCTCTGGATGTGTTGGCCGGCGCCACGCAAGCCACGCTGGCCGAGTGCGCGCGCCACGGGGTCGCGCGCGCCGGCGCTGGATTCGAGCACCAGCGCCATCGGCTGTTTCATGCGGCGCAGGGCCTTGACCCGCCCCTCCTGGAGGGCGCGGGAACGGAGTTGTGCACTCATTCGGTTCCGAAAAGCAAAAGCCCCGGCTCGCAATCCCCACGGGGTGGGGGCGCTCTTCAGCGGCGGGGCTTTGCTCGAGCCGCGCGGTCTGAGGCCGTATCTGTGAACAGACACGGTTCAGCCGGGGCTCGGGAACCGTGTTCAGTCGATCGTCGAGATGAACAGGGAGGACATAGGGGGGATCTCCGTCAGGCGGGCGCTGTCGTGGGCGCCATCAGCAACAGGGCGCGGATGATACGGGCGGCCGGCGCGAATGCGCAAGCCGCAGGGGGCCGCTGTGGTTGACGTGCCAAGGAACACATGCCGCTCTCTTCGCACGACAGGAAGCGCGGCCGGCGCTGCAGGCGCGTCCGTATCAGTCCATCGGCCTACCCGAGCGACTCACTCCCTGCACGGCGTCGCACGGGCCCCACACGAGGTCACGACCTCGGTGTACCAACCCGTGCAGGTGGACGAACCGATCAGCGGCTTGGAGCAGCCCTGAACCGCGAAGGTGTACTTCGTGTTCGGACGGAAGTACTTCAGCACGAAGTGCCCGCCCCTTCCACCCGGACGCTCCACCTGCACCGCCCCCCTTCCGGGGCGGCTCCAGCGAAGGTTGTAGTGATCGCGTTCGTCGCTGTCGTTCCACTCGACGACGAGGTTCGCACGCTGGTTGTACACGGCGAGGATGCACGGCTGGCCTGCCGGACAGGCGCGCTGCGCCAGGGCCGGCGTGGCGACCACAACCGTGCCCGCCAGGCAGGCCAACGAGAGCGCATGGACCTTGCGCATGGCGTGTCTTCGCTGGGCCGCCGGAGGCATCGGCGCCATCGTTAGTGCAGTGTTCGACGCTAGTCGATGCACTGGCGGCCGCTGCCCACGGGCCCGCGCAAGTGCGTCGTGTGCCTGGGCTGCTCCAGCGATTGGAGTGCGAATGACTTCCACAGCCGTGCGCGGCCGCCGCACCTGGACTTCACGTTGGCATCGGGGATTTCGAACGGCGACGAGACCCCGGTGCAGAACAGGAATTCGCCGCCGAAGTCCTCCCCGCCGCGGCTCTCGGCGCGCAGGAACGCATTCGTGGCACCGACATTCCGGGACAAGACCTTGACGCACGCCCCGCAGGCATTGATGTTCCACCAACCCCTTGCAACGAGGACCGGGCCTTCGTTGTAGACGATGGCGGCGCGCACCGGCTCCGCGGTGTGATTGCAGACCGTCCAGGTTCGCTTGATTGCGTGTGCCGACGCCATCGTCGCGAGCATCACCGTGAGGGCGAACGCCAGCATGGCCAGCCACGATCGCTTCCTTCGCATCAGGGCCTCCGCACAGCCAACTGCGACGCACCGACGATAGTCCCCCGGTATGCGCGCCAGCATCCCCAGGCTTGCGGAGCCGGTTGTGAACCGTGCTGCAGCGCGGATTGCCGCTCTGCGGGCATGCACGGCCTCGCGGACCTTTCGATGGAATGGCGATGTTGACGTCCTGAACCTCTGCGCTATCGATGAAGCGCGGCCCCGGGGGTTCGAATGTCGGCGTCATTGCCGCGTCCGCTGCAAGAACGCCTGCCCGCCGCCCAGGCATCAGGACACCGGGTCGAACATGAACTCCCGCAGCTCCTGATCACATCGGCACGCCGCCGCGATCTTCGCGGCCCATTCAACGGCCGCCTGCCGCGTGGGCAGTTCGAGGATCGTGTAGCCGCCCTCGATCCGGCGCGTCTCCGGGTAGGTGCCGTCGACGACCGCGCCGTCGGCCGAGACCTTGACCGGCCCCACGCTCTCGTTGATGCCGCCGCCGAAGACGTAGACGCCGGCCGCCTGGGCCTCGACGATCACGGCGCGCGCCGCGTCGGACACGGCCTGGAAGTCCTCTTCCGGGACGACCATCGCGGAGCTGGGGAATGAGATCAGGTACTTCGTCATGGGCTGGACTCCTTGCTCGGTGGCTGACGCCGCCTGCGTGGCTTTCGGCGGACGCCTCACGAGGACGGCAGATGCCTGCGGCCGGCAATCCGAAAGAGGTTGGGCCAACTGGAAACCATCTCTCGTTCACTCGCGAAGGCCTGCGCGCATGCTATCCGTGCCGCATTGCCCTTCAACGCTCGGCCGCGGCCGGAAAGCGGTGGCGATGCGGCAGCATGGCCTCGCGATCCAGCCGCGCCATCGATGATTGCCGCATCACCAGCCGGCCGTCGCGCCACGCCCACCGATGCGTCGGCCGCAGCGCGTCGATGAACTCGACGTCGTGCGACGCGACGACCAGCGCCCCTTCGAATTCCTGCAACGCGCGCTGCAGCACCAGGCTCGTGTCCAGGTCGAGGTGATTGGTCGGCTCGTCGAGCAGCAGCAGCCGGGCCGGTTCCTTGCGCCACAGGGCGCACGCCAGCGCGGCCTTCAGCCGTTCGCCTGCGCTGAGCAGGCCCATCGGCAGCAGCACGCGCGCCGCATCCAGGCGCAGCTGGGCCAGCCGGGTTCTCAGCGCACTGGTCGGCAGCGGGCACTCCAGCGCGCGCAGGCATTCGAGCAGCGAGCAGTCGGGCGGCAGTGCATCGCCACCGTCCTGGTCCAGCGCGGCGGTGGATACCAGTGTCGTCGCGCTGCCTTGCGCCGGCGCCAGCGTGCCGGCGAGCACGCGCAGCAGCGTGCTCTTGCCGCAGCCATTCGGGCCGGTCAGCGCAACGCGCACCGGCCCGGCCAGGGTCGCGTCGCTGATCGGGCTTGCCACGTGCGGCAGGCGCAAGCCCTGCAAGTCCAGGACCGGTTTGTCGGCCGGCACGCGGCTGGCAGGCAGCGCCAGCACGATGGCCGGCGGCTGCTCCGCCCGCTCGGCCGCGGCGCGCACGGCACCGTCCAGTGACTGGCGCCTGGCGGCGTCGCGCTGGGCATCGCGCGCGGCCGTGGCTTCGGCGGTTTCGCGGAGGAAATTGATCGTCAGTGCGGGCAGGTTGGCGGTGCGCGCCATTCGCCGTCCGCGGGCCTGCCGCCGCTGGCGGGCCTCCTGTTCGCGCCGCTGCCGGGCCAGCGCGGCATCGCGCTGCGCGCGCGCATGCTGCAAGGCCGCTTGCGCGGCGGACTCGTCACCGTCGCGCCGCGCACGGTACAGCGCGTAGTTGCCGCCATACAGGGCCAGTCCGCGCGGGCTCAGTTCGGCGATGCGGTCCACGCAGCGCAACAGCTGCCGGTCGTGGCTCACGACCACCACGGTGCGCTCGGTGGCTTGCAGCCAGTCCAGCAGCCAGGCGCGGGCCTCGCCGTCGAGGTGATTGCTGGGCTCGTCGAGGATGATGCTTTGCGCGTCGGCCGCCATCGCGCCGGCCAGGGCCACGCGCATGCGCTCGCCACCGCTCAAGTCCGCCACGGCGGCCGAAGGCTGCAAGCCCGGCAGGCCCGCTTCGGCCAGGGCCTGCGCCACGCGGGCATGCAGGTCCCAGTGGCCATCGGCCAGCGCCAGGTCTTCGGGTGGCGCCACGCCTGCGGCGAGCCGCTCCACCGCATCGAACACCGGGCCCAGGCCCATGGCCTCGCCCACCGTGCGCCTGTCCTGCGGCAGCAGCGGCGAAGCAACGAGGTGGACCCGGCCACCGCGCAGCGCCGTGCCTGCCATCGTGCCGGCCGCGGGCGCACGGCCGGCCAGGATGTGCGCGAGCACGGTCTTGCCCACGCCATTGCGGCCGACCAGCCCCAGGCGTTCGCGGCCGATGGACAAGTGCAGCGGCGCTTGCCACAGCGGCCGCCCGTCGGGCAGGTGCCACTGCACGCCGTGCAGCTGGAAGGAAGAAACATGGGGCGAGGCGGCAGCCGGCGCCTCCGGCGCGCAGCGCCGCGACGAGAACGATGACATTGCAAGCTTTCCGTTCGAACGAAGACATGCCACGCAAAAGGCGCGTGGAACGGCATTCGGGGAAAGGCTTACATCCGCATGGGATCGTGCTCGGGACGGTGAAGGCGGGCGATATTAGCCAGCGGCCCTTGCAGCGTCAACGCCCTCGAAGGGCCGGCCGCGCTGCGAGCAGACGGCCTCGAAGGACGTCTCGATCCAGACCGATCCGGCCGGGATGCCCCGCGGTCGGAATCGTCGTCACCGTCGATGAAACAGCCGCAGCCGCGGCACCGCAGGCGGCGTCTTCAGGGCGCCATGGCGCGCCGTTCACGCCCCGCTTCAGCCCTTCGCGTTAGCCTCGCGCCCCATGGATTCCCTGATCACCGCCGCCGCACGTGCACTGGCCACAGGCGACGCCCTGGGCGCGCTGAAGCGCGTGAGCCTGCGCGACGACCCGCCGGCGCTGGCGCTGCGCGGCATCGCGATGGCGCAGCTGGGCGAGCACCCGCGGGCGCGCGACCTGCTGCGGCGCGCCGCCCGCGGCTTCGGCGAGCACGAGGCGCTGGCCCGCGCCCGCTGCGTGGTGGCCGAGGCCGAGGTCGCGCTGGCGATGCGCGAGCTGGGCGGCTCGCCGCGCACGCTGGCCGCCGCGGCCGCGACGCTGGAAGCGCGGGCCGATATTGCTAACGCGATGCATGCGCGGCTGATCGGCGTGCGGCGCCTGTTGCTGCTCGGCCGGCTGGACGACGCGGCGGGCGAGCTGGCGGGGCTGGACCTGCGCGAGATGCCGCCGCCGCTCCAGGCCGTGGCCGGGCTGGCGGCGGCCGAGGTGGCGCTGCGCCGCCTGCGCACCGGCGCGGCGGCCGCGGCGCTGGCGCGCGCGCAGGCCGCTGCCCGGCGCGCGGGCGTGCCGGCGCTGATGGCCGAAGCGGCGGACCTGCAGGCCGCGCTGGAGCAGCCTGCCGCCCGCTGGCGGCAGGCGGGTGCCGAGCGCGCGCTGCGCCTGGCGGAGGTCGAGTCGCTGCTCGCCTCCGGCACGCTGGTGCTCGATGCCTGCCGCCGCAGCCTGCGCGCGGGGGCCACGGTGCTGCCGCTGGCGCGACGGCCGGTGCTGTTCGCGCTGGCACGCGACCTGGCCGAGGCCTGGCCCGGCGACGTCGAACGCGGCAGGCTGATCGAGCAGGCCTTCCGCACCCGCGATCCGGACGAGACGCACCGCGCGCGCCTGCGGGTGGAGATCGGCCGCCTGCGCGCGCTGGCCGCGCCGCTGGCGCGCATCGCCGCCACCGAACGCGGCTTTGCGCTGACGCCGCGGGGCAGCCCGGCCGTCAGCGTGCTGCTGCCGCCGATCGACGGCGAGCAGGCGGCACTGCAGGCCCTGCTGGCCGACGGCGCGGCCTGGTCCACCTCGGCGCTGGCGCAGGCGCTGGACGCCAGCCAGCGCACCGTGCAGCGGGCGCTGGCCGAGCTGGAGGCGGCCGGGCGCGTGCGCTCGATCGGCCGCACCCGCGCGCAGCGCTGGCTGGCGCCGCCGCTCGCCGGTTTCACGACGATCTTGTTACTCCCCGCCGCGCTGCCGCTCACGTAGATTGCCTTCCATGGCGCCGCCCCCGGCGCGATGGAAGCCACGATGAGCCATCCCACCCACCCCGCCGGCACGGACACCCCCGACATCCCCGCCCAGCCGGCCGAGATCGTGCGCGAGTACGGCCCCTTCCCCGGCGCCGACCGGGTGGCCGGCGTCACCCACGACGGCCGCCACGTGTGGGCCGCCACCGGCGAGCGCCTGCTCGCCTTCGACCCCGACGGCGGCCAGCCGGTGCAGGCGCTGGACCATGCCTGCGACGCCGGCACCGCCTTCGACGGCAGGCACCTGTACCAGATCACCGAGGCGCGCATCGACAAGATCGACCCCGCGACCGGCACCGTGCTGGCGTCGATCCCGGCGCCCGGCGGCGGCCGCGACTCGGGCCTGGCCTGGGCCGAAGGCAGCCTGTGGGTCGGCCAGTACCGCGACCGCCGCATCTACCAGATCGATCCGGCCACCGGCGCCATCCGCCGCACCATCGAGTCGAACCGCTTCGTCACCGGCGTCACCTGGGTCGACGGCGAGCTGTGGCATGGCACCTGGGACGGCGACGACAGCGACATCCGCCGCATCGACCCCGACAGCGGCGCCGTGCTGCAGCGCCTGCAGATGCCTGGCGGCGCCGGGGTGAGCGGCCTGGAGTCCGATGGCGCCGGGCTCTTCTACTGCGGCGGCGGCACCAGCGGCGTCGTGCGCGCGGTGCGCCGTCCTAGGCGCCAAAAGACGTGACCTGAAGCGCCTCCAGGCGCTGCCCTCCCCCCTGACATGCGAGGCCCGCCCACCCGGGTGGCCGAGCCGCTGCATGGCCTCTTCTTCCACCCCGAGCAAGGAAACGACGATGAGCACGAGCACCACGTCCACCACGAGCACCACCACGACCACCACCCACCCCGTGCTGCCGCGCGAGCGATGGACGGCCGAACGGCGTGCACTGCTGAAGCGCGAGATGGAGCTGACCCGCCTGGGCGACCAGATCGCCCGGGAACGCCGCGCCCTGCCCTGGGTGCGCATCGACAAGCCCTACGTCTTCGACACGCCCACCGGCCCGCGCACGCTGGCCGAGCTGTTCGGCCGCCACCGGCAGCTGCTGCTGCAGCACTTCATGCTGGGGCCCGGCTGGGAGGCAGGCTGCCCCAGCTGCTCCTTCATGGCCGACCACCTGGGCGGCATGCAGCCGCACCTGGCGCAGCGCGACGTGGCGCTGGCGGTGGTCTCGCGCGCGCCGATCGAGCAGATCGAGCGCTTTCGCCACCGCATGGGCTGGCAGTTCAACTGGGTGTCCTCGCACGGCAGCGACTTCAACCGCGACTTCCACGTCAGCTTCACGCCCGAGGAGCGCGCCCGCGGCGAGGTCTTCTACAACTTCGCGATGCGGCCCTTCCCGCAGGACGAGGCGCCCGGCATCAGCACCTTCTACAAGGACGACGCGGGCACGGTGTTCCACACCTACTCCACCTACGGCCGCGGGGTCGAGGTGATGATGGGCACCTACCACCTGCTGGACCTCGTGCCCAAGGGCCGGGACGAGGACGACCTGCCCTACACGATGGCCTGGGTGCGCCACCACGACCGCTACGAGGCGGGCCCGGCCGATGCATGCGGCTGCCATGCGCCCGCGGGCGCGGCCGCGGCCTGACGCACGAAAGACGCGGCCATGGACGGCATGCTGGCCGACCTGGGACCGTGGCTGGCCGTCGTCGGCCTCGGGCTGCTGCACGGGCTCAGCCCGGCCGGCGGCTGGCTGTTCGCCGCCGGCTGGGGGCTGCGCGCGGGCAGCGTGGCGCAGGTGCCGCGCGCGCTGCTGACCCTGGCCTTGGGCCACGCTGCCGCGCTCGTGCTGGTGGCCTGGAGCCTGGCCGCGGGGCTGGCGGTGGACCGGGGGCTGGCGCAGCGCGTGGCCGGCGTGGTGCTGCTGATGCTGGCGTTGGTCCGCCTGCGCCATGCCAGGCGTGGCGCGCTGCCCGGCGGCTGCGGCGGCCACGCCGGCCTGGCGCTGTGGTCCGGCCTGATGGCCATGGCGCACGGCACCGGGCTGATGCTGGTGCCGGCGCTGGCGCCGCTGTGCGTCAGCGACGGCCCGGCGCGTGCGCTGACGGCATCGGGCTCGGTGGCGCTGGCGGCGGCGGCCGCCGCGGCGCATCTGGCGTCCATGCTGCTCGCCGCGGGCGCCATGGCCTGCGCGGTGTGCCGCGGCGCGGCGCGGTATCCGGCACTGGCCGCCGGCCCGCTGGCGCAACATGCCGGCACCGCCATGCTGGCCACCACCGGCGCGCTGCTGCTCGCGCGGACGTAGACCGCTTCTACCAGGCGTTGCGCAGCTCGCGCAGCTTCACGAACACCGTCTTCGCATCCGGCTGCTCCGGCAGGTCCGGAAAGGCCGCGCGCAGCCCCGCGATGACGCTGGGGCTGCCCAGGCGCAGGAAGGTGTTGATGCGCTTCTCCTCGGCCATGGTGGTGACGTGGCCGGTGGCCGGGTCATGGCCGCTCACTTCGCCCAGCAGCGCCTTCGCCGCCTCGTTGTCCGCCTCGCGCGCGAGAGTGAAGCGCAGGTTGTTCTCGATGTAGTCGTGCCCGGGGTACACCAGGGTGTCGTCCGGCAGCTGGGCCAGCTGGTCGACGAAGCTCGCGTAGAGGTCTTCCGGATTGCCGCCGTTGTGGCAGTTGCCGGCACCGGCGTTGAACAGCGTGTCGCCCGAGAACAGCGCCGGCTGCTCGGTGTGCGAGCGCAGGCAGATGTGGCACATCGTGTGGCCGGGCGTGTCCAGGCATTCCAGCTCCACCGTCTTGCCCACCTTGATGACGTCACCGGCCTGCACGCCGCGGTCCACGCCGGGGATGCGCGCGCCGGCGCGATGGTGCGCGATCAGCTTGGCGCCGGTGGCCGCCACCACCGCGGCATTGCCGCCGGTGTGGTCGGGGTGCTCGTGCGTGTTCAGGATCTGCGTGATGCGCCAGCCGTTGCGCCTGGCCGCCTGCAGGCACTGGCCGTGGTCCAGTGGATCGACGGCCAGGGCCTCGCCCGTCTCGGGGCAGGCGATCAGGTAGTTGTAGTTGCGGTAGGCGTTGCCCGTCCAGATGCGCTCGACGATCATGCGTGCTCCAGCAGTTGTGGGTGGCGGACGCAATCCCTAATCCGGCCGGCCGGGATCATGCCATCCGGTCGCTTGCCCCCTTCATCATGCGGGTCCGTCATGTGTTGATGACGATCCGTCGCGGCGCGCCGCAGGCGCTCGCCTCACAATTTCAAACAGGGAGAAACAATGGCCGCCGGACCAGGTTGCACCACGATGCAGCCAGCGCGGCCCGCACGGGGTTCGGACGCCGAACCACTGGATGTGTCTGGCACCTCAAGGATCACGAGCGAACCGCCGCTGAATGAGGACGGCGAACCGGGCGGCGCTGCGCCCGCCGCGGCCACCGAGTACGTCGGCGGCTTCCCGCAGTCGATGATCGACTTCGAGCTGGAGCGCGTGCTCGCCAGCAAGGCCTTCATGCAGTCGCGGCGGCAGCAGCAGCTGTTGCGCTACCTCGTGAACAGCGCGGGCAGCGGCCAGCGCGCGGTGCTGAAGGAAACCGTCGTGGCGGTGGAGGTCTTCGGCCGTGCGCTGGACCGCTTCGATCCCCGCACCGACAACGTGGTGCGGGTGGAAGCGCGCCGCCTGCGCCAGCGCCTGGCGCGCTACTACGCCGACGAAGGCCGCCAGGCGCAATTGCGCATCGAGCTGCCGGTGGGCAGCTACGTGCCGGTGCTGCGCCGGCACGAGACGCCGGTGGCCCCCAGCGCCACGCGCGCCGCGCGCGACCTGGTGGAGCGCGGCGACCACTTCCTGCGGCTCGGTGACGAAGCGTCGATCCGCAAGGCGCTGGACCGCTTCGACGCCGCGCTGCGCGAGGCGCCCGATTACGCCGCCGCCCACAAGGGCGCGGCGCGTGCCCGCATGGCGCTGGTGTGCGCCTGGCACGAGCCCAGCGTGCCCTGGGTCGACGAGGCCCAGGCCCGGCTGGAACAGGCGCTGGCGCTGGACCCGGCCGATGCCGAGGCCGTCGTCATGATGGGCGTGCTGCACCACCGCCACCGGCACGATTGGCGCACCGCGCAGGCCTGGTTGAACCGCGCGGTGGACATGGCGCCGCAGAGCGCGCTGGTGCGCGGCGGCCGCGGCTTCTACCTGACCGTGGCCGGCCTCACCGAAGCGGCCGAGGCCGACCTGCGCCTGGCGCGCCAGCTCGACCCGCACTACCTGCATGCGCGGCTCTTCATGGCCAAGCTGCGGGTGGCGCAGCGCCGCTGGGACGATGCCGACAAGGAGCTGGACGCGCTGCTGGACATCGCGCCGCAGCACTTCTCCGCGCTGATGACGCGCGGCGACATCCGGCGCTTTCGCCAGCAGCCGGACGCGGCCGTGGCGCTGTACCGCGAAGTACGCAGGCACCTGCCCGAGCACGCCGCGCCGCTGCTGGGCGAGGCCCAGGCCTTCGCGATGGCGGGCGCCGAGGCCGAATGCGAGGCAGCGATGGCGCTGGCCCACCGCCTGGCCGGCGGCCGGCTGCCGGCCTACTCGGTGGCCATGGTGCGCATGTACGCCGGCCGGCCCGACGAGGCGCTGGCGCTGCTGCAGGCCAGCGCCGCGGCGCTGGACCCGGCCTTCATCTTCGCCAACATCGAGCCCGCGTTCGACCCGCTGCGCAAGGACGCGCGCTTCACGGCCATGCTGAGCGCCGCCCGCGCCTGCGTCGAACCGCCGCGCGAGGAACCGCGGTCACCGAATGACACCTGCTTGACACCCCCCTGACACCCCTTCACGCTCGCCCTGGACTCCGCGTCTTTTGAGAATGCGGCCGGCTTTTTCAACGACGCATCCAGGAGTTCCGAATGATCTTAAGACCACCCGTGCGCTGGCACTGGCTGGCCGCCCTCTGCGCGACGGCGCTGGCGGCCTGCGGCGGCGGCGACGGCACGCCGGCCACCGCATCCACCGCTCGCATGCAGGCCCAAGGCATGGGCGACGACACGCAGTGGACCCGCTGCGCCAGCGAGTGGGAGCAGTGCCACTTCTCCGGCACGCTGGAGGTGCGCTACGGCCTCGACGGCCACTGGGCCTACCGCACCGCGACGGATTCGATCGCGTGCAACAACGACGTCTTCGGCGACCCCCTGCCCGGTGCCGACAAGGTCTGCGAAGTGGCGCAGCCGCCGGCCCCGGCGCCGAGCTGGACGCACTGCGCGAACGAGTACGGCACCTGCAGCTTCAGCGGCACGCGCCAGGTGCGCTACGGCCTGGACGGCCAGTACGCCTACCGCACGGCCACCGGCTCGATCGCCTGCAACAACGATGTCTTCGGCGATCCGCTGCCCGGCGCGGACAAGGTGTGCGAAGTGGCGTCCGAGGGCACGACGACCCCGCCGCCGCAGCCACCTCAACCGCCGCAGCCGCCCGCGGGCGATGGCCCCTACGGCCAGAACGCCGCCGACTACGTGCTGACCTTCCGCGACGAGTTCGACGGCAGCCGCCTGGACGAGAGCAAGTGGACCGCGCAGCTGTGGTACCTGTCCCCGGACGACACGCCGAACTTCGAGGTCAGCGACGGCAGCCTGAAGATCTTCCCCGCCGCCGGCACGCGCTACCACCGCGACTACCGCCACATCACCACCGACGGCAAGTTCTACCAGACCTACGGCTACTTCGAGATGGAGGCCAAGCTGCCGCGCGGCCGCGGCGTGTGGCCGGCCTTCTGGCTGCTCAACCACGACCAGCCGGACCCCTACCGGCCCGAGATCGACATCATGGAGGCCTACCCCGGTGGCGGCCCCGAGAGCGGCTGGGGCGACGCCGACCTGCGGCCGGTGATGTTCGAATCGACCGCCCACCTCGGCGAAGGCCGGCGCCTCGGCTCGCACAAGCTGAGCACGCCGGACCTGTCGGCCGGCTATCACAAGTACGCGGTGAAGTGGGAGCCGGGCAAGCAGACCTTCTACTTCGACGGCCAGCCCTTCTTCACGCTGAACGTCGACATGAACGAACGCATGTTCATGCTGCTGAGCCTGCAGTTCGGCGCGGCCAGCGGCGACGGCGACGCCAGCACGCCCACCGGCCTGGGCAACGCGTACGACATCCGTTACGTGCGCGTGTGGCAGCTGAAGAACCGCAGCAGCGGCTCGGGCGTCGTCGAGTACCACGGCGACTCCACGGTGTGGGGCTACCGCTCGGGCTCGGGCGGCCAGGTCGACACGCCAGCGCCCGCCGCCTTTGCCGCGGCGCTGGCGTCCGCTGGCCAGCCGCGCGAGGTGCGCAACGAAGGCGTCAGCGGCTCCACCGCCTGCGAGCTGCTCAACGGCAGCAACGGCCGCCATGCGCCCTTCGGCCAGCACATCGCCAACTCGAACGCGCAGTTCGTGATCTTCAACCATGCGATCAACGACCAGTGGAAGAACGACATCCCGAGCTACCAGTCCTGCCTTCGCGAGCTGGCGCGGCTGGCGCGCGGCCAGGGCAAGCAGGTGCTGTTCGAAACGCCCAACCCCACGCGTGACAGCGGGCCGGGCGGGCTGGACGCCTACGTCGACGCGATGCGCGAGGTGGCTGCGCAGGAAGGCGTGCCGGTCATCGACCAGTACGCGGTGCTGACGGCGCGCCTGGGCGGCCAGAGCGTGACCAGCCTCTGCCCCGACGGCCTGCACCCCACCGAGCAGGTGTACCTGGACAAGGGCCGCTACGCCGCGCAGCGCTTCCAGGAGCTGCTGGCCGCGGGCAGCCTGAGCCGCTGAGCAGCGCTCATCCGGCCGCGCCGGCCGGGCTGCGGTCGGTCGACGACTCGACCCGGTTGCGGCCCGCGTCCTTCGCGCGGTAGAGGGCGCTGTCGGCCGCGTGCAGCAGCTGGTCCAGGCTCATCGGCCCCTGGCGCACCGCGACGCCGAAGCTCGCGGTGATGGCCACCGGCTGCTGGTCGTCCAGCAGCACCGGCGACCGGGCGAAGGCCTCGCGCAGGCGCTCGGCAAAGGCCAGGGCCTGCTCGCGGCCGGTCTCGGGCAGCAGCATCACGAATTCCTCGCCGCCCCAGCGCGCGACGATGTCGCCGCTGCGGCAGGCGGTGCGGATGCGCTCGGCCACGTCGACCAGCGTGCGGTCGCCACCGGCGTGGCCGTGGCGGTCGTTGATGTGCTTGAAATGGTCGATGTCGATCACCAGCGCGGACATCGGCCGCTCGTTGCGCGCCGCCGTCGCGAAGACCGGCAGCGCCTGCTCCAGGAAGCCGCGACGGTTGTGCAGCCCCGTCAGCGGGTCGCGCTGCGCCAGCTCCAGCGCGCGCACGCCGTCCTCGCGCTGGCGGCGCAGCCGCAGGCCCAGCGCCAGCGCCCAGATCGCCGCCTCCAGCATCACGCCCGCTTCCACCGCGCGGAAGGTCAGCTTGTTGAAGGGCAGCACGCCCATCACCGACAGCGTGGTCACCAGCGTGCCGACCATGCTGATCAGCGTGGCCGCCAGGAAGATGCCGGCCTGTTCGCGGCCATGCCGCACGCCCAGCGCGCCCAGCCCCACCATCGCGAAGGTGAAGAGCGTGATCGTGGCGAAGGCCAGGTGCACGGCCGGCAGCTGCGCATCGGCCGCGATGCAGGTCGCCATGCCCAGCAGCACCAGCCACACGAACCAGGCCACGCCGCGGTCGGTGCGTGGCGCGAAGGCGGCCAGGCCCAGGAAGCTGCGGGCGAAAGTGAGCCCCGCGCAGGAAAACAGCACCATGCCGCCGAGGATCGCGAATCGCCCGATCGCGGGCGAATCGGGCCAGGCCACCTGCGGCCCGATGCCCGAGTAGGCCAGGTGCATCAGCAGGTAGGCGCCGACGTAGCCGACGTAGCGCAGGTGGTTGCGCTCGCGCAGCGCCAGCCACAGCAGGCCGTAGGTGGCCACCAGCGCCAGCAGGAAGCCGTGCACCAGGCCCATCCAGTGCTGGGTCTCGCCCTCGACCGCGGCGGCGCGGTCCAGCGGGATCAGCCGCAGCGACATCGCCGCCGCGTCCACGCTGTCGGCCCGCACGAAGACCTCGCTGCGGCCGGGCGGCAGCTCGGCATCGAAGCCGAAGCCCAGGCCGATGCGCAGGTGGCGGCCCGGCGAGCGCTCGTCCCCCGCGGCCCAGTGCCGGGGCTGCGCACCGGCCGCGACCAGCCAGACGTCGATGCGGTCGACCCAGCCTTCCGCGGCGTACAGGCGATAGGCCAGCGGCGCCGGCCCGGGGTTGTGGACCACCAGGTGCATCCAGCGTGGCGGCGCCGCATTGCCGAGGTTGGGCACCTCCGCCGCCGACGGGCTGAAGCCGCCTTCGGCCAGCCGCGCGCGGGCGCCTTCCAGCGTCAGCGGCGCACCGGGCACCTCGTCCAGCAGCCGCGCGTGGCGGCCCAGCGGGCCGGCCAGCAGCTGTGCCGGCGCGGCGGCGGCGGCCACGCCGTCCGGCCCGGCGATCACGCCCTCGGCCCGTGCCGGCGTGGCCGGCAGCAGCGCCGCGAGCGCCAGCAGCCAGCCCAGCATCCACCCCCGGCGGGCACCCGGCTCCGCCCATGCGACTCCCCCTGCCTTCACGCCCCACCCCACCTTCGATCCGACCACGGCGGGGCAAGCATGCCATGCCATCCGCGGAGCCTGCGGCACGCCGGCATGCCGGCCGCCCGGCTGAACCTAAGATGCGACGGCCGGCGCCCCGGCGACCGCCAGCGGCCGCCGGCGGCCCGGCCAACACGCACCTGTGGAGCGATAGGAGCCGCCGCCGCCCATGACCATGCTCGCCCTTCTCGTCGTCGCCCATCCCAGCCCCACCAGCTTCAGCCATGCGATGGCGGCGGCCGCGCGGTCGGTGCTGGACGAACACGGATTCCGGGTGGCCTTCCACGATCTCTACGCCGAAGGCTTCGATCCCGTGCAGCCGACCGGCGAACTGCAGAACACCACCTCCACCGATGCGCTGGTGGAGCAGCACTGCGACGAACTGGCGCGCGCTGGGCTGATCCTCGTGTTCCATCCCAACTGGTGGGGCCAGCCGCCCGCCATCCTGAAAGGCTGGGTGGACCGGGTGTTCCGGCTCGGCACCGCTTACGGCTACCCCCCCGGCGTGCCGCCCGAAGGCGTGCCTGCCGGCCTGCTGCAGGCCCGGCGTGCGCTGGTGTTCAACACATCGAATACCCCGCCCGAACGCGAGCGGGAGGTGTTCGGCGATCCGCTGGAGCTGCTGTGGAAACGCTGCATCTTTCCGCTGTGCGGCGTGCACGACGTGGTGCGGCGCATGCTCGGGCCCATGTCCGGCAGCGGCGAGGCGGATCGCCGCCATTGGCTGGCCGAGGTGAAGGCCTTGACCGAGGACGCCGCCGCGCTGGTCGCCGGCCCGGCGTGCTGATCGCCCTCGGACCACCGGCGCGCACCCGATCAAGCGACGCCGGCGGCTCCGCGTCTCCTACAGGCGCCGAAGGCACGCACTGACCCGGCACCAACCCGGCGTCCGATGGCTGCGCCGGGCGGGTTTGCGCACACTGCCGTCAAGCCGATGATTCAGAAGAACGGCGTGATGGGGGAAACACCGTCAAAGGAGTTCGATATGGCAACGAAACAATCAGGTTCCCGCAGCAGCAAGTCAAGCGGCTCCGACCGCGGCTCGGCGAAGAGCGACTCGAAGTCCTCGGGCACCCAGGCCAAGTCCGGCTCGAGCAAGCGCAGCAGCGAAGGCGGCGAAAAGCGCTCGTCGCGCAGCGCCTCGAAGTAAACGCACGGCCACCAGCCTGATGAAGGCCCCGCGGCACCATGCCCCGGGGCCTTTTCCTTTTTCCGCGCCCTGCGCCCAGTGCCTTCCAGGCCCGGCGCGGGCCCATCACGAGGGGCCGGGCGGGTGTGCCGCTGGCGTGCTCGGCTTTCAGCGCAGCTTTCAGCGCCGCCGGCCGGACGAACGCCGCCAGGCCCAGTACGCCAGCCCGGCCGCCGCGGCCAGCACCAGCGCCTTCTTCGCCGCGCCGCGCGGGTTGTGCCGCAGTTCCGCGCGGCCGCCCATTTCACGGTACAGGTTCGGCAGGCGGCCGTGCGCCAGGTCGGACGCGAGGCCCTCGACCACGTCGACCCGGTCCGCCAGCAGCAGCAGCAACCAATGGCGCAGGTCGCTTTCACTGAAGCGGAAGGCCAGCCTGCGCATCAGGCCGCTGGCGCCGCGCGGCGGCAGCGTGGTGCCGAACACCGGCGTCAGTCCCGGCCGCTCGATCGAGTGCAGCACCCGGCCGTCGTGCCGCTGCGCCACCGGCGGCAGCACGGAGGCGCCCTCCAGCCGTGGCGGCCGGCGTTCCATCGGGTAGGCCGGGCGCTGGGCAGGGTCCAGGTCCGCCCCCCAACCCACGATGTGAGCGTGCGATTGCCCCTGCGTGTCCGGCCGTTCGGCGGCCGCCTGCCGCGCCATCTCGTCCTTGATCGTCGTGTCCATCGCGTGCCTTTCGTCCTGGGGTGCGTCGGGAGATTTCGTTGCGGTCGGTGCGCCGCGCGCCGTCGGTACGTGATCCGTGCGCGGTCAGTCCTCGGTCAGCGCGCGAACGGTGCGCCATCAGTGCGCGATACCCGGCGGGATCAGCACCGTCTTGATGCAGTGGTCCAGCTTGCTGGAGAACAGGTGGTACGCGTCGGCCACCTCTTCCAGGGGCATGCGGTGGGTGATGATCTCGCCCGGCTTCAGCCGCCCGGCCTGGATGTGCTCGATCAGCCGCGGCAGGTGGCGCTTCACGCTGGCCTGGTTCATGCGCAGCGTCAGTCCCTTGTTGATCGCGTTGCCGATCGGCACCGCGTTGAAGGTGGGGCCGTAGACGCCGACGATGGACACGCGCCCGCCCTTGCGCACGCTGTTGATGCACCAGTGCAGCACGGTGGCGGCGCCGCCCTGCAGCTTCAGTTTCACGCCGGTCAGGCGCTGCATGAAGTTGCCCGCCGCCTCGGCGCCCACCGCGTCGATGCAGACGTCGGGCCCGAGGCCGTCGGTCAGGCCTTTCAGGTGCACCGCCATGTCCCGCACGCGGCGGAAGTCCAGCGTCTCGCACTGCGCATAGCGGGCGACGAAGTCGAGCCGGTAGTCGACCCCGTCGACCACGATGACCCGGCCCGCACCCAGCAGCCAGGCTGACTTTGCGGCAAAGATGCCCACCGGCCCGGCCCCGAACACCACCACGGTGTCGCCCTCGTCGATGTCACCCATCTCGGCCGCCTGGTAGCCCGTGGGGCAGGCATCGGTCAGCAGCACCGCATCGTCCAGCGACAGCTCGGGCGGGATCACCGTGGGGCCGACGTCGGCCATCGGCACGCGCACGTACTGCGCCTGCCCGCCGGCATAGCCACCGGTGGTGTGGCTGTAGCCGTAGATGCCGCCGAGCGCGGTGGCCTCGGGGTTGGTGGCGTGGCAGTTGCTGTACAGCTCGCGCTGGCAGAAGAAGCAGCTGCCGCAGAAGATGTTGAAGGGCACCAGCACGTCGTCGCCCACCTTCAGGCGCTTCACGCCGGGGCCGGTCTCGACCACGCGGCCGACGAACTCATGGCCGAAGGTGCTGCCCACCCGCGTATCGGGCACCAGGCCGTGGTACAGGTGCAGGTCCGAACCGCAGATGCAGGACCGGGTCACCTGCACGATGGCGTCCCCGGGGTGCTCGATCTCCGGCTCCGGCTTCTGGGAGACCCTGACCCGGTACGGGCCGCGATAGTCCATGGCGAGCATGCTGGTTCCTCGGGCAAGCGTGGCGACCACCCTGCCCGGCAATGAACGAGCCCGCCGCAACCCGCGCCACCGCCGGGCGCGGCGCAGGCGCGCTCAGCGGCGCGGCTTCGTTGGCTGCTTGCGCGCCGGCGCGGGCCGGAGAGCCGATGGCTGCCGGCGTGCCGCTGGCGGCTGGCGCGCCGGCGGCGGCTTCACCGAGGTGCCGGCCTGCAATGCATGCAGCAGGCCATCGAGCTGCAGCTGCAGCATCGGCCCCACCATGGCCGCCGCGAAGGCCTGCCGGCCCGCGCTGCCGGCGGGCTGGTCGAGCTGGCCGCCGATCAGCAGGTGCGCGAAGCCGTGCACCACGGACCAGATCGACAGCAGCGCCGCCGTCTGCGCCGGGTCCAGCGGCTGGCCGGGCGCGACGCCGCACAGCGCGCGCACGCCGTTCTCCAGCACCTCGAACGCGGCCCGGGCGCTGCGCGACAGGCCTTCGTCCTCGCGGTCGCAGGGACCGAACATCAAGCGGAATCGGCCGGGAAACCGCAGCGCGAAGCCGACGTAGCCCACGCCCTGCTCGCGCAGGCGGGCCACGGGGTCGTCGCCGCCCCGGGCGTTGCCGGCCTGCAGCGCCTCGGTCAGGCCGTCGAAGGCCAGCGTCGCGACGGCCGTCAGCAGCCCCTGCGCATCGCCGAAGTGGTGGGCCGGCGCCGCGGGCGACACGCCGGAGCGGCGCGCCACTTCGCGCAGCGAGAAGCCATCCAGGCCGCGCTCGGCCAGCAGTGATTCGGTGGCGTCGATCAGCGCCTGGCGCAGGGTGCCGTGGTGGTAGCTGGAGCGGGTTGAACTTGACATCGTTCAAATTCTAGCCAGAATGCGTCTGAACACTGTTCAAATCAAACCACCGCACGCAACCCGCCGGTCGCGCGGGCGCTGTGCGCCGTCCCACCACGCCCCATCCCGAAGGAGCCGACATGCACCCCACCCTGCCCCTGGACGGGCCCGGCCACCCGGCACGCCCCGCCCGCCCGCGCACCGCAGGCCCCTCGCAGCCCGTCGCTGCCATCCTGGCCGAGCTGTTCAGGCGTCAGCACGCACTGGCCCTCTTCGGCATGCTGCTGCTGGCCGCGATGCTGCCCACGGCCATCGCCTGGGGCCTCGACGATCGCGTGCTGCGCGGCGCCAGCGTCTGGATCAAGCCGCTGAAGTTCATGCTGTCCGTCGCGCTGCTGGCATGGACGGCGGCCTGGTTCATCGGCCACCTGCCGCCGGCGCGGCGGCGCGGCCGCGGCGTCACTGCCGTGGTGGCGCTGGTCATCGGCGCCGGCGGCTTCGAGATCGGCTACATCACGCTGCAGGCGGCGCTCGGCCAGGGCTCGCACTACAACGTGGGCGACCCGCTGCACGCCACGATGTACACGCTGATGGGCCTCGGCGCCCTGCTGCTGACGGCCAGCCAGCCGCTGCTGGCCTGGCTGCTGTGGCGTTCACCCGACCGGCGACGCCCGCTGGTGCTGCGGCTGGGCGTCATCGCCGGGCTGGTGCTGGCCTTCGTGCTGGGCGGCGGCGTGGGCCTGGCCCTGTCCGAGCAGATGCCGGCGAGCACGCCGGGCCTGCCGCTGCTGGGCTGGCACCTGGCCCAGGACCTGCGGCCTGCGCATTTCCTCGGCCTGCATGCGGCGCAGGTGCTGCCGCTGGCCGGTGCCTGGCTGGCGCGGCGCGGCCTCGGCTGGCGCTGGATGGCGGCGATCGCCGCCGGCTACGCGCTGGCCTGCGTGCTGCTGGCGGCGCTGGGCTGGGCGCGCTGACGTCTCCGAAGGACGCGTCTTTCGTGCGCTATCCGCCGCTGCACAGCCGCCGCCCCAGCACGGCCACCGCCTCCGGCACCGCGGGCCAGCGCGGCGGGGCCGCGGCCGGGTCCAGCAGCGCCCGCAGCAGCCGGCGCAGCGTGCCGGCGTCCGGCGCCACCGGCCCGGCGAAGCGCACCGCCGAAGCATCGGCCACCAGCAGCATCGGAAAGGTCTCGATGTCCAGGTCGCCGACGCGCTCGCTCTCGTCCTCGATGTCGATCCAGTGCCAGGCGGTGCGCGGACCCGGGCCGGTCCAGCCGCGCCTCACCTCGTCGAACACCGCGGCGTAGGACTCGCAGACGCGGCACCAGGCCGCGCACAGGCAGGCGATGTGGACTTCCGGATCGGGGGCGGCGGCGCTCATGGCCCGGCAGTATCGCGGATGAGCCGGTGCGCCCCGCCATGGCCGCGTCTTTCATCAGCTATCCGAATGCTGCTCGATCACCGTCGCCAGCGTCGCGAAGGCGGGGCCGATGGCCGCCTCCTTCACGCAGGCGTAGCCCAGCAGCAGCCCGCGCGGCGCACGCTGCGGATCGGCGTGGTAGCGGCTCAGCGGCCGCACCGCGACGCCGGCGGCCAGCGCGCCCTCCGTCAGCGCCACGTCGTCGCAGCGCGCGGGCAGGTGCAGCACCAGGTGCAGGCCGGCGTTGTCGCCGGAGACCGGCAGCGCCTGGCCGAAGCGCGCGTGGATGGCTTCCAGCAGGCACTGCCGGCGCGCGGCGTACAGCTTGCGCATGCGGCGGATGTGGGCGCCCAGGTGGCCCTCGGCGATGAAGTCGGCCAGCACCGCCTGCTGCTGCAGCTGGCCCTCGCGGTACAGCTCGGCCGAGGCCTGCGCGAAGGCCGGCGCCAGACCGCGCGGCGCCACCAGGTAGCCCACGCGCAGGCCGGGGAACAGCGTCTTGCTGAAGCTGCCGACGTAGACCACGCGCTCGGCCGCGTCCAGGCCCTGCAGCGAGGCGATGGGCCGCGTGCCGTAGCGGAACTCGCTGTCGTAGTCGTCCTCGATGATCCAGCTGCCGTGGCGCCGGCAGAACTCCAGCAGCGCCTGCCGGCGCGCCACGCTCATCACCATGCCCAGCGGGTACTGGTGCGAGGGCGTGGCCAGCACCAGCCGCGGCACCGGCCGCTGCCGGCGGCCGCCGAACCAGCGCAGGCCTTCCGCATCCACCGGCACCGCATGCAGCTGCAGGCCCAGGGTCTGCAGCGTGCTGCGCAGGCCCCAGTAGCAGGGGTCTTCCAGCCAGGCATGGTCGCCGGCGTCGGCCAGCAGGCGCGCCGCCAGGTCCACCGCCTGGTGGCTGCCGCTGGTGACGATGACCTGCTCCGCCTCGCACTGCACCGAGCGCGTGCTGCGCAAATGCTCGGCCAGCGCCTGGCGCAGCGCGGGCAGGCCGCCGGCGGGCGCGTAGCTCAGGCGCTCGGCCGGCGCGCGGCGCCAGTGGCGCGCGTGCAGGCGGCTCCACAGGCGGGCCGGGAACTCCTCGACGTCGGGCACGCCGGGCATGAAGGCGCCCCATTGCCGCGCCGAGACGCCCGCGCCCGCCAGCAGCAGCCGCCCGCGGCGCGACAGCGACGCCGGCCCCGCGCTGGCCGGCCGCGGCGCCGGCTTGGACCGTGCGGCGGCCGGCACGTCCAGCATGCGTTCGGCCGACAGGTCGGCCACGTAGGTGCCGCTGCCATGGCGCGTCTGCAGGCAGCCCTGCGCCGCCAGGTGCTCGTAGACCTCGATCACCGTGTTGCGCGCCAGCCCCAGTTCCTGCGCCAGCAGCCGGCTGGACGGCAGCTTGGTGCCGGCCGCCAGCTGGCCCTGCAGCACCGCCTGCAGCAGCAGCGCATGCAGCTGCCGGTACGCGGGCTGCGCCGCGTCGCGGTCCAGGCGCTGCAGCAACCAGTCCGACAGTGCCGATGCACCCATCCCCGCCTCCGTTCGCCCCGAGTGGTTCCTTCGAAATTCTAGGAGGGCAAGCATCGCAGGAGCCACTTGCCGCGCCAGGCCGCAGCCCGCGGCATCCGTCTAACGGTTTGTGGACGCGGCAAGCCCACTTCCACCAGGCGGGGGATCCGGCTTTGGCCGCCGCTCCGTAAGCTGGATTCATCACGGGTGCCGCCCGGCGCCCGGAGCTTCGGAAGGAAAGAGCGATGGCACGCCAATCGGCAATCGACGCGGCGCGGGCCTGGGTGGCCAAGGCGCACGGGTGGCGGGATGCGCTGGTGCTGGACCAGGCGCCGGTGGCGGACCCCGGCGGCGGCCCGCCGGCGCGCTGGTTCCGGCTGGCCAGCGCGGCGGAGCCCAATGCCGCCTCGCACGAGGTGATCGTCGACGCCGAGGGCCGGGCAAGCGCCGGCCCCCGGCCGAGCGAGCCGATGCCCGCGGACCATGCGCACCCCGCGCCGGCGCCCGCACCGATGCCCGCACCGATGCCTGCACCACTGGCCGCGGCCATCACCATTGCGCCGGACAGCAACACGCTGGTGCTCGAGCCGGCCGACACGCTGGACGAGACGCTGGTCGTCACCGTGCCCAAGAGCGCCGGCGTGGCCAAGGCGGACGTGTACTTCCTGGCCGACACCACCGGCTCGATGGGCAGCATCCTGGCCGCCGTGCAGGCCGGCGCCAACAACGTGCTGGCCGCGCTGAACGCGCTGGGCGTGGACCTGGCCTGCGGCGTCGGCAACTACAAGGACTTCCGCTCCGGCGATCCCTATTGCTTCCAGCACCAGGCCAGCCCGACGGCCACGGTGGCCACGGTGGCGGCCGCGATCGGCGCCTGGTCGGCCAGCGGCGGCGCCGACCTGCCCGAAGGCGCGTTCTTCGCGCTCGACCGGCTGGCCACGCCGCCGGGCGGACCGATCGGCTGGCGCGCGGGGGCCAAGCGCATCCTGGTGTGGTTCGGCGACGCCGCCGCGCACGACCCGGTGTGCCCGGCCGTCTCCGGCGACCCCGTGGCCATCACCGAGGCCAGCGTGACGGCGAAGCTGGCGTCCGAAGGCATCGTGGTGCTGGCCATCTCCACCGCCACCCCGGGGCTGGACGAGGACCCGAAGACCGGCGCCACCGACTACACCGGCCCCTGCGGCGCGCCGGGCGGCCTGGCGGGCCAGGCCACGCGCATCGCCGCGGCCACCGGCGGCGCCTTCGTCACCGGCATCAACCCCGGCAACATCGCCGACACCATCGTCAAGCTGGTCACCGGCGCGGTCGGCGCGATCAAGAACCTGAAGCTGGTGCCCACGCCCCCCATCGCGCCCTTCGTCGCCTCGATCACGCCGGCCAGCGGCTACGGGCCGCTGGCGAGCGACACCGAGCACACGCTGAAGTTCGAGGTGCGCTTCCGCGGCATTCCGTGCAAGCCCGAGCCCCAGGTGGTCAACGGCAGCATCGACGTGGTGGCCGACGGCACCGTCGTGGCCGCCAAGCGGGTGCAGATCACCGTGCCGCCCTGCGCGCCACGCGACTTCGTCTACGCGGTGAAGTTCGTCTGCGGCACGCAGCCGGCCTGCGATTGCCAGTGCAGCCCGGTGCGGCCCGGCCGCTACGCAACGGAGATCAACCTGCTCAACGCCGGTGCCAAGGAGGTGCGCGTGCGCAAGCGCTTCATCCCGGTGGTGCTGGCCGGCGCGGCGCCGGGCCGCGAGCCGCGCGCGGCCGCCCCTCGGGCCGAGGACCGCATCGTGCTGCCGCCGCACAGCGCCACCATGGACGACTGCTGCCGCGTCCATGAACTGTTATTCGGCGCCCCGGGCGGGACCACCGAGGCACTGAGCATCGGCTTCGTCGAGATCACCTGCAGCGCCGAGCTGGTGGTGACCGCGGTCTACACCAGCAGCGGGCTGGAGCCCGGCGGCGGCGTGTCGATCGAGGTGCAGCCGATCACGCCCACGCGGGCCGCCTGAACGAAGCGAAAGGGGAAGCCACCATGTCCCACATCACCGGCACCGTCCAGGTGCTCAGCCCCGCGCTGGCCATCGGCCCCGGCAGCACGGTCTTCAACCCACCGGCCGCGCCGGGCGGCACCAAGATGCTGATCCTGCATTTCCAGAATCCCGACTTCAAGCCCGGCGACAGCCTGCGCGTGGAGCTGGGCTACGGCACCGACGTGTTCACCGCAGCCGACGGCCCGGCCTTCTGGACGCGGCCGATCGACGTCTATGCCTTCCCGGCCGGCGTGCAGATCACCTACGTGCAGGCCGGGGCCGCGGTGGGCAGCGTGCAGCTGGACCGCTACGGCCGCGGCGAACGCCATGCCGGCGAGCCGGGCCACGCCAGCTTCTCGAACTCCGACCCGTTCTACCGCGACGCGGTCTACCCCGAGCCCACCTACGACCCGTTCTGGTACTGCACCGAGCCGCCCAACTGGGAAAACATCGCCCAGGTGGCCGATGCCACCGACGTGCGCGCCCGCGTGGCGCGCAGCGTGGGCATGGTGGTGATGGTGCACGGCGACCATGTGTCGACCTGCTCGGTGACGCTGGTCGACAGCGACAAGGTCGTCACCGCCGGCCACTGCCACGACACGACCGACGAGGCGCTGAGCGGCTCGGTGGTGTTCGACTACCAGACCCTGGCCGACGGCAGCCGCCCGCCCGGCTACGCGCCCCGCTTCTACAAGGTGAAGGCGGTGCTGGGCCGCAAGTTCACCGGCGCCAGCCTCGACTACAGCCTGCTGCAGCTGGCCGAGGCGCCGCCGGGGCTGCCCGCCATCCAGACGCGCAACGACCTGCCGGCCATCGGCGAGGCGGTGTTCGGCGTGCACCACCCGAACGGCGCGGTGAAGAAGCTGTCGGAGCCGCACGGCAGCGGTTTCTCCGAGGTCACCGGCAGCTCGGCCAGCGGCATCAACGTGCCGTCCAGCTTCGACGTCTCGGGCGGCAGCTCCGGCTCGGGCCTCTTCGACACCGCCGGGCGCATCCTCGGCATCCTGTCCCAGGGCGCGCCCTGCGCCGGATCGCCGTTGGCCTACAGCCCGACGAAGAACGTGCTGGCCGACCTGACGCCCTCGCCGCCGCCGCCGATCGAGCGCGACGTGATGCTGGTGGTCGACCGCTCGGGCAGCATGAGCCTGGACGACGGCACCGGCCGCACGAAGATCGAGGCGGCGCGCGACGCCGTGTCGCTGTTCGTGCAGCTGGTGCGCGCGGGCACCGGCAACCGCGCGGGGCTGGTGTCCTTCAGCACCGCGGCCTCGTCGCCGGTGGACTTCGCGCTGGCCAACGTCACCGCGGCGAACAAGACCGCGCTGATCGGCCCGCCACCCTTCGCCGGCGGCAAGGTCGGCGCCATCACGCCCGGCGGCAACACCAGCATCGGTAGCGGCCTGGATGCGGCACGCGCCCAGTTCCCGATGGCCGGCGCCAACCCGCGCGCGCTGCTGCTGCTGACCGACGGGCTGCAGAACACCCCGCCGATGATCGAAACGGTGGAACCCGCGCTGGGCGACATCGCGGTGCACGCCATCGGCTTCGGCACCGAGTCCAGCCTGGACGGCGCGCTGCTCAGCGCGGTGGCCGCGGCGCATGGCGGGCAGTACATGCGCGCCGGCGGCGGGCTGGCGCTGCAGAAGTTCTTCTCCAGCGCCTTCGGCAACATCTTCGAGGCCGGCGTGCTGTTCGACCCCGAGTTCGACCTGCCGGACGGCAGCCACGGCGCGCCGATTCCCTTCGACGTCTGCGGCGAGACCGCGCTGACCGTGGTGGCCGGCTGGGACCGGGACGACGCGCGGCTGCTGCTGGAGCTGAGCACGCCCGGCGGCGTGCTGGTCACCGCCGGCGCGCCGACGGTGGAATCGTCGAACGGCCGCAACTGGACCTTCCTGCGCGTGCCGCTGCCGATCGTCGGCGAGCGCAACGGCCGCTGGAGCCTGCGCGTGCTGCGGCCGCCCGGCAGCGGCGAGTTTCCGCCACCCGCTCCGGCGCTGCGTTATTTCGTCAACGTCATCCCTTCCGGCGGACCGCGCCTGCTGCGCCTGCCGGACAACCGGCGCTACTACACGGGCGACGTCATCAACCCGGTGCTGATGCTGCGCTACGACGACGGCAGCTGGCCCGAGGACATGGCGATGACGATGACGCTCACCCGGCCCGACGCCGCCGTGGGCAACCTGCTGGCGCAGGCCGGCCTGGGCGGTGCCGGCAACGTGGATGCCGACGGCATTCCCGCGCGCCAGGCCACGCTGATGGCGCTGGAAGCCACCAGCGGCCAACCGGTCGTGAACTACCAGCCCAGCACCTTCGCGCTGAGCGCGGACAGCCGCGACACCAACGGCCTGTTCGAGCCCGGCGGCATGCGGGGCCGGCGCCTGGCCGACGTGCTGACGGTGGAGGGCAACTACAGCTTCCACGTCAAGGCCGGCTATGGCGGCGGCTGCTCGGGCATGCGCGAGCAGGTGTGGTCGCTGCACATCGAGGTGGGCATCGACCCCGGCCAGACCACGGTGAGCACCACGCCGCTGCCCGACGGCCCGGACGGCAGCACGAACTGGACGCTGACCTTCACCCCGCGCGACCGCTACGGCAACCTGCTGGGACCGGGCCGGCTGGATGCCTTCACGGTGCAGCCGGTGCCGGGCAGCACGCCGACCGGGCCGGTGGTAGACCTGGGCGGCGGCCGCTACCAGGTGGGCGTGCGCGTCGATCCGGGCAGCCTGGGCCCGCCGCAGGTGGGCGTGGCGCAGCCGGGGCGGCCGCCGGTGGTGGTGGGCCCGGTGGACTTCAGGCTCTTCATCTACGGCGTCAAGTTCGTCTGCGGCGTGCAGCCGGAGGCGCCCTGCGGCTGCGCCCCGGTGCGGCCGGGCAGCTATGCCACCGAGATCAACATCCTCAACCCCACGGGCCGCGAAGTGCCGGTGCTGACCCGGCCGGTGCCGGTGGTGGTGGCGGGCGCCGCGGCGGGCCGCGAGCCCCGCGCCACCGGGCCGGCCAAGCCCTCGGTGACGAAGCTGCCGGCCCACGGCGCGACGATGAGCGACTGCTGCCGCATCCTCGAACTGGTGCTGGGCGCCGTGCCCGCCGGCCCGGTGCCGCTGACGATCGGCTTCATCGAGATCGTCAGCACGGTGGAGCTGGAGGTGACGGCCGTCTACACCGCCGGCGCCGGCGCCGGGGCGCCGTCGATCTCGGTGAACCGCATCGAGGGACGGCCGCTCTGATAACGCACCAGCTGTGCGTGCCACGGCAGCGGCATCCGGCGGCGGCAGCGCCCGCCGGCCGCTGCCGGGCCTCAGAGCAGCTCTCAGGTCCGCGACAGCCGGAACGCCTCCACCGCCTGCGCCAGCTGCAGCGCCTGGCCGCGCAGGCTGTGCGCGGCGGCGGTGCCCTGCTCCACCAGCGCGGCGTTCTCCTGCGTCATGCCCTCGAGCCGGCCGATGGCATCGTTGACCTCGGCCAGGCCTTCGCTCTGGCCGGCGGCGGCGGCCGAGATGCCGCGGATCAGCCCGCCCAGGCGGTGGATGCCGTCGCCGATGGCGGCCATCGCCTGGCCCGCGTCGGCCACGCGCTGCGCGCCGGCTTCGGCATGGTCGGTGGACTGGCCGATCAGCGCCTTGATCTCGCGCGCCGCCTGCGCCGAGCGCTGCGCCAGCGCGCGCACCTCGGCCGCGACGACGGCGAAGCCGCGGCCCTGCTCGCCGGCGCGCGCGGCCTCGACCGCGGCATTGAGCGCCAGGATGTTGGTCTGGAACGCGATGCCGTCGATCACGCCGATGATCTCGCCGACGCGGCGCGCACCGCCGACGATCTCCTCCATCGTCGCCACCACGTCGGCCACCACCGCGCCGCCGCGGGCGGCCGCGGTCTCCGCGGCGGCGGCCAGCGCGCGCGCCGACTGGGCCGAGGCGGCGGTCTCGCGCAAGGCGTCGGTCACCTGCTGCAGCGCGGCGGCGGATTGCTGCAGGCGGGCGCTCGCCTGCTCGGTGCGGCTGGACAGGTCCTCGTTGCCCTGCGCGATCTCGCCGGCCGCATCGCGGGTGTGCGTCACCGCCTGCCGCACGCCGCGGATGCTGTCCGCCCAACGCAGGCGCAGCGCTTCCAGCGACTGCACCAGCCGGTCCAGCTCGTTGCGGCTGCCCACGCGCACGGCGGTGCCCGCCCCTTCGTCGAGCCGCCCGGCGGCCAGGCGCTCGGTGAAGGCCAGCGCGTGATCGGCATCGATGGAGATGCGGCGCACACTGCTCCACAGCAGCGCACCGCCGAAGGCCAGCAGCAGCGCGAAGCTGCTGCCCAGCGCCAGGATGCGCTGCTCGATGCGCCGCGACGAGGCGTCCAGCGTCGCGGCGATGGCCCGCGCGGTGTCGTGGGCCAACTGCGTCTGCTGCTCGATGGCCGTGCCCAGCACCGCAAAGTACTCGTCCTTCGGCGCCGACCAGTCGGCCTCGAAGCCGAGGAAGTTCTTCTGCGTCAGCGCCAGCGCCGCCTCCATCGCGCGGGCGACCGGCTGCTGCCCCGCGGCGTGATCGCCCTGCGCCGCGGCGTGATCGTCCTTCGTCGCGGCGTGATCGTCCTCCGCCGCGGCGTGATGACCCTGCGCCGCGGCGACGTTCACCTGGAAGAAGCGCAGCCGGTGCACCAGCTGCGCATGCAGCGCCGCGATCTGGTTCAGGTCCAGCGGCGTCGCCCCCTTGTTGGCCAGCGCGGTGCTGCCCAGCGTGCGCAGCTGGCCCAGCAGCGAGACGATGGCCGGTCCTTCCTGCAGGCCGGCGATGACCAGGTGGTGCGTGCGCGGCGCGCCGTCGTACAGCAGGCCGGATTCGGCGAGCAGCCGCGCCATCGTGTCGGCCAGCGCGTCGATCGGCGGCTGGTGCTGGTCGAACGCGGCGCGGGCCTGCAGGTCGTCGCGGGCGACGGCGGCGGCCAGCTGCGCGAACTGCCGGCGCGCCTCGTCCAGCGGCCGGCGCGTCGCCTCGGCCTGGCCGGCCAGCGCCTGCGCCGCCGCGGCCATCGCCTGCTCGGCGCTGCGCTGCGCCGCCGCCCGCGGCGGGGCAGCGGCCGCATCGCCGCTCAGCTGCCGCAGCGACAGGTGGCGGTGCAAGGCCAGGGCGTCGTGCGCCGCCACCAGTGCCAGCGCGGGCGCCAGGCCGGCGCGTTCGCGCGCCAGCGCGGCGCGTTCTTCCAGCTGGCGCGCCATCCAGGCGGCACAGGGGGGCCCCACGAGCAGCGCGACGACGATGCCGAGGATGCTGAAGCGGCGGCGCAGGGAAAGGCGTTCGAAGCGGGCGAGCAGCATGGCGGACGGTGGCGATTGATGCACCGCAGCATCATCGGCACCGCCCGTGCCCGCGCCGTGACGCGCGCATGACAGCGCGGGTTGGCCGTGACTTTCGCCACAGCCCGCACCCACCCGAGGCGCATGGCCGCTCTTTAACCGTGATATCACTCGTCCCGGCGATTCCACCGGCCGGCGGCGGCAGTCAGCTCGACAGGCTCGACAGGCTCGACAGGCTCGACAGGCTCGACAGGCTCGACAGG
>CAMLJY010000030.1 GCA_946480465.1 uncultured Burkholderiales bacterium | reverse complement strand
GTGCGACACGCCGCATGCTTTCGCATGCCAGGGCGGCTTACGTGCCAATCTGGTGACCGACGGTTCGGGGTATTAGGAATGCCAGGGTGCCGAGCCACAACTGTGGCGGATGCACTGAGTGTGCGGATGCACGGATGGACGTTCAGGCCCTCTTTCTTGGTTACTTCTTTCTGGGCCAGCAGAAAGAAGTGACTCGCCCGCCGGGGCGAGACCCGGCCGCGTGGTAGTCCACCGCAGACCGCAAAGCGCGAGGGCGAGCCCCAGCCGTGTGGCAGTCAACCGCACTAGCAAGGACCAGCCGCACCCCGCCCCTATCATCCCGCCATGCCCGGCCCCTTCTCCGACCGCCTGGTCATCGCCCTGTCGTCACGCGCGCTGTTCGACTTCGAAGACGAGAACCAGGTCTTCGAAGCGAACGACGACCGCGCCTACATGCAGCTGCAGCTCGAGCGCATCGACCAGCCGGCGCGCCCCGGCGTGGCGTTCTCGCTGGTGCAGAAGCTGCTGGCGCTGATGCGGCAGGGCCAGCAGCAGGTCGAGGTGGTGATCCTGTCGCGCAACGACCCGGTGTCCGGCCTGCGCGTGTTCCGCTCCTGCCGCCACTACGGCCTGGGTGTCGAGCGCGGCGTGTTCACCCGCGGCGAGCCGCCATGGCGCTACCTCAAGCCGCTGAACGCACAGCTCTTCCTGTCCACCAACGAGGCCGACGTGCGCTCGGCCCTCGACGCCAACGTGCCCGCCGCGCGCGTGCTGCCGCACAGTGCGCGCGCCAGCGACCGCCATCCCAACGAGGTGCGCATCGCCTTCGACGGCGACGCGGTGCTCTTCTCCGACGAGGCCGAGCGGGTCTATCAGCGCGATGGGCTGGACGCCTTCCAGCGCCACGAGCACACACAGGCCGCGACGCCGCTGGGCCCCGGCCCCTTCAAGCCGCTGCTGGCCGCGCTGCACAAGCTGCGCGAGGCGGCCGATCCCGCGGGCATGCGCATCCGCACCGCCTTGGTCACCGCGCGCAGCGCGCCGGCGCATGAACGGGCGATCCGCACGCTGATGGACTGGCACGTCGAGGTTGACGAGGCGATGTTCCTCGGCGGCCTGCCCAAGGGCGAGTTCCTGCGCGAATTCGAGCCCGACTTCTTCTTCGACGACCAGACCCGCCACGTGGACGGCGCCGCGCCGCACGTGCCCGCGGGCCACGTGACCGCCGGCGTCGCGAACCTGCTGCGCTGACGCGGCGCGGGCATCCGCCGCGGCGCACCGGCGCACCAAACGATCGGTACGAACCCGGCCCCCGATTCAAGGGGGCGCGACGGGCACGCAAGCTGCAATTCGACAACAGCACCGGCGGCGCTGAAAGCGCCCCGGCGGCGCCGGCTCGACCTCCCCATTCGGGATGAGCATGCGGGGAAACGCGCTGGACCGCCGGCCCCCGGGTCACATAGGTTTCATGCCCACGCCCGACAGTGCCGGGTTTCACGACGACCATCCAACGCCTCGAGGAACACACCGTGCCGATCTCCCTCACCGCCAGCCCCTACACGCAGGACTTCAACACCCTATCGAACAATGTCAGCGGCGGCACCGGCAGCGTGCTGCCCAACGGCTGGGCTTTCGCCGAGACCGGCAGCGGCGCCAACGGCAGCTACCGCAGCGGCACCGGCAGCGCGAACAACGGCGACACCTACAGCTTCGGTGCCGATGGCAGCACCGAGCGCGCCTTCGGCTCGCTGCGTTCCGGCTCGGTGGTGCCCACGCTGGGCGCCAGCTTCACCAACGACACCGGCGCGACGATCACCTCGCTGTCCATCGGCTACACCGGCGAGCAATGGCGCCTGGGCGTCACCAGCCGGGCCGTGGCCGACCGGCTGGAGTTCCAGTACAGCGTGAACGCCAGCTCGCTGAGCAGCGGCACCTGGGTCGATGCCGACGCGCTGGACTTCGTCGCGCCGGTCACCAGCGGCACCGCCGGCGCGCTGAACGGCAATGCCGCGGCCAACAGCACCGCGCTGGGCACGACGATCACCGGCCTGTCGATCGCCCCCGGGCAGACCTTCTGGCTGCGCTGGACCGATACCGACGTCGCCAGCTCCGACGATGGGCTGGCGATCGACGACTTCACCCTCAGCACCGGCGGCACCCCGCCCGCCAACCAGGTGAACCTGTCGGTCAGCACCGGGGTGGCGCAGGAATCGGCCGGCACCAGCGTGACGGTGACGGCCACCACGACCAGCCCCGTCACCACCGACCAGACCGTGACACTTGAAGTGAGCGGCAGCGGCATCACGAGCGCCGACTACACGCTGTCGTCCACGACCATCACCATCCCGGCCGGGGCCAGCAGCGGCTCGGTCACCTTCACCGTGCTCGACGACGGCGTTACCGAAGGCAACGAAACCGCGCTGCTGAGCCTGAGCGCGCCGTCTTCCGAGCTGACGCTGGGCAGCGCGCCCAGCCAGGCGGTGCTGTTGGTCGACAACGCGGTCACGACCCGCATCGCCGACGTGCAGGGCGCGGGCCACATCTCCCCGCTGCTGGCCTCGGCCACCGACACCGCGGCCGTGCACAACGTGCCGGGCATCGTCACCGCGGTGGCGGCCAACGGCTTCTACATGCAGGACCCGACGCCGGACGCCGACGCCGCCACCTCGGACGGCATCTTCGTCTTCACCAGCAGCGCCCCGACACAGGCGGTGGGCGATGCGGTCCTGGTCTCCGGCACCGTCACCGAGTTCCGCGCCGGCGGTGCCGCATCGAGCAACCTGACCGTCACCGAGATCGTGCACAACGCCGGTGTCGAACCCCTGGTGGTCGTGCCCTGGAACGATGCGCCGGCGGGCGGCATCACCGCCACGGTGCTCGGCACCGACCGCGTGCTGCCGGCGCAGAAGATCAACGACGACTTCGGCGCCGGCGGCGGCAACGTCGAGACCGGCGGTGACTTCGACCCCGCGAACGAAGGCATCGATTTCTGGGAGAGCCTGGAGGGCATGCTGGTCAGCGTGCCGGGCGCGGTGGCGGTGTCGCCGACGGCGCATTTCGGCAGCAACGAAGAGATCTGGGTGCTGGCGCACGACGGCGCCGGCGCCACCGGCCGCACCGAGCGCGGCGGCATCGCGGTCAGCGCCGGCGACTTCAACCCCGAGCGCATCCAGATCGACGACCTGAACACCGGCACGCTGCTGCCGGAGGTGGACGTCGGCGCGCGCCTGGGCACCATGACCGGCGTCGTGCACTACGCCTTCGGCAACTTCGAGGTGCTGGTGGCCGATGCGCCGGCGGTCACCGCCGCCTCGACGCTGCAGCGCGAAGTCACCACGCTGGGCGGCAGCGCCGGCGCGCTGACGGTGGGCACCTTCAACGTCGAGAACCTGGACCCGGGCGACACCACCTTCGCCGCCATCGCCGCCGCCATCAAGAACAACCTCGGCGCGCCGGACATCCTGTGCCTGGAGGAAATCCAGGACAACAGCGGCCCGGCCAACAACGGCGTGGTCGATGCGTCGGTCACCTTCAACATGCTGATCGAGGCCATCGTGGCCGCCGGCGGTCCGCGTTATGACTACCGCCAGGTCAACCCGGTGGACGGCGCCGACGGCGGCGAGCCGGGCGGCAACATCCGCACCGGCTTCCTGTTCAACCCCGAGCGGGTGGACTTCGTCGAAGGCTCGCTGACGCGGCTGCAGGACCCGGTGGGCGGCGCGTTCGACAGCAGCCGCAAGCCGCTGGTGGGCGTCTTCAGCTTCAACGGCGAAGAGATCACCATCATCGGCAACCACTTCAACTCCAAGGGCGGCGACCAGCCGCTCTTCGGTGCCACGCAGCCGCCGGTGCTGGATTCCGAGATCCAGCGCCTGCAGCAGGCAACCATCGTCGCCGACTACGTCGAGGGCCTGCTCGCGGCCGATGCCGGCGCCAGCGTGATCGTGCTGGGCGACCTGAACGACTTCGAGTTCTCGGCGCCGGTCGGCGTGCTGGAGGCCGCGGGCCTCACCTCGCTGGTCGAGACCCTGCCCGCGAACCAGCGCTACAGCTACAACTTCGAGGGCAATGCGCAGGTGCTGGACCACGTCATGGTCAGCCCCGGCCTGCTGGCGGCGACGACGGGCTTCGACGTCGTGCACATCAACTCCGAGTTCGCCGACCAGCTGAGCGACCACGACCCCTCCGTGGCGCGCTTCGGCATCGCCGAGCAGAAGGTGCTGGTGGGCACGGCGGGGGTCAACACCCTCGTCGGCGGCGCCGGCCACGACACGCTGACCGGCCTGCAGGCCCGCGACCTGCTGACCGGCGGCGGCGGCGACGACCGCTTCGTCTACACCAGCGTGCTCGATGCCGGCGATCGCATCACCGATTTCACGCCCGGCATGGACCGGCTGGTCGTCGGCCAGCTGCTCGCCAGCTTCGGCTACGCGGGCGCCGACCCGATCGCGGACGGCACGCTGAAGCTGGTCTCCCTGGGCGGCCGCAGCTATGCCGCCTACGACCTCGACGGCGCCGCCGGCGCTGCGCCGCTGCGTCCGCTGGTCGAGCTGGTAGGCGTCAGCCTGGCGCAGCTGGATGGCCAGGTGGTGTTCGACACGACGATGACGGCCGGCGCCTGAAGCCGTCGAACCTGACACATCAACAGACGGGACAAACGATGATCTCCACCCTTGCCAAGACCACCACCAGCCTGCTCGCGGCGGCCGCGCTGTTCACCGCCGTGCCCAGCTCCGCCGCGGTGGTCACTTACGACCTCGTCGGCGGCACGCTGGCCGGCAGTGGCTTCAGCGGCCAGTTCAGCTTCGACGACGCGGCCCCCTCCGGCAGCAACGTGGCCGGCGACCCGATCTACCAGCTGCTGACGTTCACGTTCAACCACGGCGCCAGCAGCTTCGGCCTGGCCGACCTGGCGGGGCTGGCGGGCCAGGGCTGGGCGCAGCCGGGCGACGGCAGCGCGCCGGGTCTGGAGCTGGCGTTCGGGTCGTACACCTTCCTGCCGGGCCTGGGCGGTGCCGGCGGCTTCGCGCCCCTGCTGTCCTTCGATGACGGCGGCACCGTGGACGTGGTGGATGCCGCGTACCGACTCGCCGGGACGCAGCCGGTGCCCGAGCCGGCCAGCCTGGCGCTGGCCGTCACGGCCTTGCTCGGCCTCGGCGCCGCATACCGCGCCCGGCACCGCCGCTGACATTCAAACTGAGCGTCCATGCGGCCGCTCACTCCATCGTGTAGTGGCGCAAGCCGTCCAGGTCCAGCACGCGCAGGCCCCCGTACTCGATGCGGATCACGCCCTGCGCCTGCAGCGCCGACAGGGCCTGGTTCACCCGCTGGCGCGACAGGCCCACCAGGTAGGCCAGCTCCTGCTGCGTGATGCGCAGCAGCTCGCCCACGCCCGGGTACAGCACCGGGTGGAACAGCGCCGCCAGGCTGCGGGCGACGCGCGCATCCGGGTGGTTCTGGCGGTCGATCTCGCGCGCGGCAATGAACTGGCCCAGCCGCTCGTTCAGCTGGTTCATCACGAAGCGGTTGAAGGGGATGCTGCGGTCCAGCAGCGCGTGAAATTCGTCGATCGGCAGGCCGGCGACGGTGCTCTTGCGCAGCGCCTCGATGTTGTAGCGGTAGACCTCGCGCTTGAGCAGCGTGCCCTCGCCGAACCAGGCGCCCGGCGGGATGCCGGTGAAGGTGATCTGCGCGCCGCCCTTGCTGTCGTTGCTCATCTTGAGCAGCCCTTCGACCACGCCGAACCAGTAGGTCGGCGGCCGGCCGACGCGGCAGATGCGGTCGCCCGGATGGGCATGCGCCACCACGATGGTGGCGGCGACGCGGCGCTGGTCCGCGGGATCGAGCACCTTCAGCCAGGGAATGCTGTCGAGCTCGTCGACGGTGGGTGAGCGCGCGCGGTCGCGCAGGCTGGAGGCAGCGGTCATGTCGGCGCTTCAGGATCGGCGCAAGCGGTGTGCAGGAATCGTCCGCTGCGGGGCCGGGTGGCGCATCGGGGGATCGCGGCAGGGGGCGGGAAACTCCGCTCGGGTCGGACCCTAGGATTGTCGTCATACCGACATCCGAGCGTCAAACTTGGTCCTAGAGTGCGGCTCAAACACCAGGCCCCGGAATCGATGCCGGTCCCCGGGCCCGACAGCAACCGTCGCCGGGACGCCCAGGGGGCGAACATGAAGGAGACGCCGTGCAAACGACCTTCCCCCGTCTGCTGCTGGCCCATGCCGGCCAGCGCCCCGACGCGCCCGCGCTGCGCGAGAAGCTGTACGGCATCTGGCAGACCACCAGCTGGGGTGCGCTGGCCACGCTCGTGAAGCACCTGGCCTGCGGCCTGGCCGCCGCCGGCGTGCGGCGCGGGGACCATGTGGTGGTGGTGGGCGACAACCGGCCGCGGCTGTATGCCTCGATGCTGGCGGCGCAGGCGCTGGGCGCCATCCCGGTGCCGCTGTACCAGGACGCCGTCGCGGCGGAATTCGTCTTCCCGATCACCAACGCCGAGGTGCGCTTCGCGGTCGTCGAGGACCAGGAACAAGTCGACAAGATGCTGGAGCTGCGCGAGCAGTGCCCGCGGCTCGAGCGCATCTGGTACGACGACGCGCGCGGCCTGCGCAAGTACGCCGAGCCCGGCCTCGCCGCGCTCGATGCGCTGATCGGCGAAGGCGCCGAGCACGCCCGGCGCGAGCCCGGCTTCTTCGAGGCCCAGGTGCAGGCCGGCCAGCCGCACGACGTCGCGGCCATGTTCTTCACCAGCGGCACCACGGGCAACCCGAAAGGCGTGGTCCACACCCACTTCACGCTGCTGGACCGCGCGAACGCCGGCAAGGTTTTCGACCACCTGACCGATCGCGAGGAGGTGCTGGCCTACATGCCGCCCGCATGGATCGGCCAGAACATCTTCAGCTACGCCCAGTGGCTGGCCTGCGGCTACGTCGTCAACTGCCCGGAATCGGCCAGCACGGTGACGATCGACCTGAAGGAAGTGGGGCCGACCTACTACTTCGCACCGCCGCGCATCTTCGAGGGCCTGCTCACCAGCGTGATGATCCGCATGGAGGACGCCTCGCGCTTCAAGCGCTGGCTGTTCCACACCTGCATGGCGGTGGCGCGCCGCGTGGGCCCGGCGCGCATGGACGGCAAGCCGGTCGCGGCGCTGGACCGGCTGAAGTGGAAGCTCGGCGACCTGGCCGTCTTCGGCCCGCTGCGCAACACGCTGGGCTTCTCGCGCGTGCGGGTGGCCTACACGGCGGGCGAGGCCATCGGGCCGGACCTCTTCACCTTCTACCGCTCGATCGGCATCAACCTGAAGCAGCTGTACGGCTCCACCGAGACCGCGGTCTTCGTCTGCCTGCAGCCCGACAACGAAGCCAAGGCCGACACCGTTGGCGTGCCGGTCGAGGGCGTGCAGATCCGCCTCGCCGACTCGGGCGAGATCCTGGTGAAGTCGCCCGGCCTGCTGAAGGAGTACTACAAGAACCCCGCCGCCACCGCCGAGGTGCTGACGGCCGACGGCTGGTACCACACCGGCGACGCCGGCTTCATCGATGCCGGCGGCCACCTGAAGATCATCGACCGCGCGAAGGACGTCGGCCGCATCGCCGGCGGCCCCAACGACGGCGCGATGTTCGCGCCCAAGTACGTCGAGAACAAGCTGAAGTTCTTCCCGCAGATCAAGGAAGCGGTGGCCTTCGGCGACAAGCGCGACCGGGTCTGCGCCTTCATCAACATCGACTTCGAGGCCGTCGGCAACTGGGCCGAGAAGCGCAACCTGCCCTACGGCGGCTACACCGACCTGTCGCAGAAGTCCGAGGTCTACGAGCTGGTACGCGACTGCGTGGAGAAGGTGAACGCCGACCTGGCCGCCGACGAGAAGCTGGCGGGCAGCCAGATCAGCCGCTTCCTGATCCTGCACAAGGAACTGGACGCCGACGACGGCGAGCTGACCCGCACGCGCAAGGTGCGCCGCGGCACCATCGCCGACAAGTACCAGGTGCTGGTCGATGCACTGTACGGCGGCAAGCCCGAGCAGTTCATCGAGACGGCCGTCAAGTTCGAGGACGGCCGCAGCGGCAGCGTCGCGGCCACGCTGAAGATCGTCGACGTGAAGACCTTCCCGGCACTGAGGAGTGCAGCATGACCAAGCGCAGGGCCGCCCCAAGCGGTCATATCCCCCCCGGGGGGACGGCGCGCAGCGCCAAGGGGGCAACATGACCAAGCGCAGGGCCGCCCCAAGCGGTCATATCCCCCTCGGGGGGACGGCGCGCAGCGCCAAGGGGGCAACATGACAGTGGCCACGGCTTTTGCAGGTTTGCCCGTGGACGCGGCAGCGCCGCGCGAGACGGCCGCGGCCGCACCGCAGCGTGCTGCGGGCGCGGTGGTGCTGGACGTGAAGAACATTTCGCTGTCCTTCGGCGGCGTGAAGGCGCTGACCGACATCAGCTTCGACGTGCGCGAGCACGAGGTGCGCGCCATCATCGGTCCCAACGGCGCGGGCAAGAGCAGCATGCTCAACTGCATCAACGGCGTCTACACGCCGCAGCAGGGCAGCATCACCTTCCGCGGCAAGACCTTCAGCCACATGAATTCGCGCCAGGTCGCGGAGATGGGGCTAGCCCGCACCTTCCAGAACCTGGCGCTCTTCAAGGGCATGAGCGTGGTCGACAACATCATGACCGGCCGCAACCTGAAGATGAGGTGCAACCTCTTCCAGCAGGCCCTGCGCTGGGGCGCCGCCGAACGCGAGGAATGCGCGCACCGCGAGTTCGTCGAGCACATCATCGACTTCCTCGAGATCCAGGCCTGGCGCAAGACCCCCGTGGGCCGCCTGCCCTACGGCCTGCAGAAGCGCGTGGACCTGGGCCGCGCGCTGGCGATGGAGCCCAAGGTGCTGCTGCTGGACGAGCCGATGGCCGGCATGAACGTCGAGGAGAAGCAGGACATGTGCCGCTTCATCCTCGACGTGAACGACGAGTTCGGCACCACCATCGTGCTGATCGAGCACGACATGGGCGTGGTGATGGACATCAGCGACCGCGTCGTCGTGCTCGACTACGGCAAGAAGATCGGCGACGGCACGCCCGACGAGGTGCGGCGCAACGAGGACGTCATTTCGGCCTACCTCGGCACATCGCACTGACCCCAGGAGCGCGGCAATGGCCTTCTTCCTCGAAACCTTCATCGGCGGCCTGATGACCGGCATGCTCTACGGCCTGGTCGCGCTCGGCTTCGTGCTGATCTTCAAGGCCTCCGGCGTCTTCAACTTCGCGCAGGGCGCGATGGTGCTGTTCGCCGCACTGGCGATGGCGCGCTTCTCGGAATGGATTCCGAAGCTGCTGGGGCTGGACGGCAAGTTCCTCGCCAACCTGCTGGCCTTTGCCGCCGCGCTGCTGGTGATGGTGGTGGTGGCCTGGCTCGTCGAGCGCCTGGTGCTGGGCAAGCTGGTGAACCAGGAAGGCGTGACGCTCCTGATGGCCACGCTGGGCATCACCTACTTCCTCGACGGCTTCGGCCAGACGCTGTTCGGCAGCGACATCTACAAGATCGACATCGGCCTGCCCAAGGACCCGCTGTTCCTGCTCGAGTCCACCTTCCAGGGCGGCATCCTCGTCAACAAGGAAGACCTGTTCGCCGCCGCGATCGCGGCCGCGCTGGTCCTCGTGCTGAGCCTGTTCTTCCAGTACACCGGCACCGGCCGCGCCCTTCGCGCGGTAGCGGACGACCACCAGGCCGCGCAATCCATCGGCATTCCGCTCAGCCGCATCTGGGTCATCGTCTGGTCGGTGGCGGGCTTCGTCGCGCTGGTGGCCGGCATCATCTGGGGCAGCAAGCTGGGGGTGCAGTTCTCGCTGACGGTGCTGGCGCTGAAGGCGCTGCCGGTGGTCATCCTGGGCGGCCTCACCTCGGTGCCGGGCGCCATCATCGGCGGGCTGATCCTGGGCGTGGGCGAGAAGCTGTCCGAGGTCTTCGTCGGCCCGATGGTGGGCGGCGGCATCGAGATCTGGTTCGGCTACGTCGTCGTGCTGCTGGTGCTGCTGGTGCGGCCCCAGGGCCTGTTCGGCGAAAAGATCATCGATCGAGTGTGACCATGACCCGTGATTCTTCGGCAAAGGCTCAGGTGCGAAGCAAGTTGAGCGAAGCAGGCCGAAACCAAACGATCATCGACCGGGCCTGACCGGCGGATAACTGGCAAAAGGAACGACCATGCTCTACCGTGAGAACGGCCAGTTCAAGACCTCGTACCGAGCCGACCAGCAGATCTTCCCGATCCTGCAGGACCGCGTGGTCATGCTGTCGCTGCTGGTGCTGGCAGCGGTCGCCGTGCCGCTGTTCGCGCCGGAGTACCTGTTCCGCGCCATCCTGATCCCCTTCCTCATCCTGTCGCTCGCGGCGCTGGGACTGAACATCCTGGTCGGCTATTGCGGGCAGATCTCGCTGGGCACCGGCGGCTTCATGGCGGTAGGCGCCTACGCGGCCTACAACTTCGTGGTCCGCATCGATGGCATGCCGCTGGTGCCGGCCATCCTGCTGGGCGGTGCGTGCGCCACGGTGGTCGGCGTGCTGTTCGGCATCCCCTCGCTGCGCATCAAGGGCCTGTACCTGGCGGTGGCCACGCTGGCCGCGCAGTTCTTCACCGACTGGGCGTTCCTGCGCATCAAGTGGTTCACCAACGACTCATCCTCCGGCTCCGTCTCGGTGGCCGAGCTGAAGCTGTTGGGCTGGACCATCGACACCCCCGCCGAGAAGTACCTGTTCTGCCTGGCCTTCGTGCTGGTCTTCGGCCTGGTGGCGAAGAACCTCGTGCGCGGGCACATCGGGCGCGCCTGGATGGCGATGCGCGACATGGACGTCGCCGCCGCCGTCATCGGCATCCGCCCGGTGCACGCCAAGCTCACCGCCTTCGCGGTCAGCTCGTTTTTCGTCGGCGTGGCCGGCGCGCTGTGGGGCTTCGTGCACCTGGGTTCGTGGGAGCCGGCGGCCTTCTCGATCGACCGCTCCTTCCAGCTGCTGTTCATGGTCATCATCGGCGGGCTGGGTTCGATCATGGGCAGCTTCTTCGGCGCCGCCTTCATCGTCATCCTGCCGATCGCGCTGGACAACCTCACCGTCGCGGTGGGACTGTCCACCGCCGCCGCGTCGCATCTCACCTTCATGATCTTCGGCGCGCTGATCGTCTTCTTCCTGATCGTCGAGCCGCACGGCCTGGCACGCCTGTGGTCCATCGGCAAGGAGAAGCTCAGGCTCTGGCCCTTCCCGCATTGACGCCGCAGATCTTGTCGACAACCCCGGCGGCATCCAAGAAGCACTGACGAGTGCACGCACGTTCCCACCCTCTGGAGGCAGACATGAAACTCAAATCCCTCGCACTGGCCGCCGGCATCGTTGGCGCCGGCCTGAGCACCCTGCTCACGGCGCCTGCCTTCGCGCAGGCCAAGGAGCAGTTCTTTCCGGTGCTGGTCTACCGCACCGGCGCCTATGCCCCGAACGGCGTGCCCTTCGCCAACGGCTACGTGGACTACCTGAAGTACGTCAATGCCAAGGGCGGCATCAACGGCGTCAAGGTGGTCTTCGAAGAATGCGAGACCGGCTACGCCACGGACAAGGGCGTTGAGTGTTATGAACGGCTGAAGGGCAAGAACGGCGGCGCCACCGTGTTCCAGCCGCTGTCCACCGGCATCACCTTCGCACTGACCGAGAAGGCGCCGGGCGACAAGATCCCGCTGATCACCGCCGGCTACGGCCGCAGCGAGAGCACCGACGGCATGGTGTTCAAGTGGAACTTCCCGCTCACCGGCACCTACTGGGACGCGGCCGACGTACTGGTCCAGCACGTCGGGAAGAAGGAAGGCGGCCTCGACAAGCTCAAGGGCAAGAAGATCGCGCTGGTCTACCACGACAGCCCCTACGGCAAGGAGCCGATCCCGCTGCTGCAGGAGCGCAGCAAGATGCACGGCTTCGACCTGACGCTGCTGCCCGTGGCCCACCCCGGCGTGGAGCAGAAGGCGACCTGGCTGCAGATCCGCCAGAACCGCCCCGACTACGTGTTCCTGTGGGGCTGGGGCGTCATGAACTCCACCGCGCTGAAGGAAGCCCTCGCCACCGGCTTCCCGCGCGACAAGATGTACGGCGTGTGGTGGGCCGCGGCCGAACCCGACGTGAAGGACGTGGGCGACGGCGCCAAGGGCTACAACGGCCTGGCGCTGCAGCACGGCGCCGAGCCCAACGCCAAGATCGTTCAGGAGATCCTGAAGGAAGTGCACGGCAAGGGCCAGGGCACCGGTGCGAAGGAAGAGGTCGGCCAGGTGCTCTACATGCGCGGCCTGACGGCGGCGATGCTGGCAGTCGAAGGCGTCAAGCGCGCGCAGGAGCGCTACGGCAAAGGCAAGGTGATGACCGGCGAGCAGGCGCGCTGGGGCTACGAGAACCTGGCGCTGGACCAGAAGAAGCTGGACGCGCTGGGCTTCGCCGGCGTGATGCGGCCGATCTCCACCAGCTGCGCCGACCACCGCGGCGCCACCTGGGCCCGCATCCACACCTGGGACGGCAAGAAGTGGGACTTCTCGTCGGACTGGATGCAGTCGGACGAGTCGCTCATCAAGCCGATGATCAAGGCAGCCGCGGACAAGTACGCGAACGAGAAGAAGCTGACGCGCCGCGCACCGCAGGACTGCCAGTCCTGATCGGCGGGCCGCCATGCGGCGGCCGACCGCGGGGCCACCAGGCCGGACTGGGCGCCCCGGATCCGGGTCCGGCCTGCCGGCCAGCACCGCCCCCGGGTCGCCCTTCGGCGACCTGCCCCACCGGGAAGCAACCGAAGCGAGCACCATGAGCGCGACGACCCTTTTGAACGTCAACGGCATCGAGGTCATCTACAACCACGTGATCCTGGTGCTCAAGGGCGTCTCGCTGCAGGTGCCCGAGGGCAAGGTGGTGGCGCTGCTCGGCGGCAACGGCGCGGGCAAGACGACGACGCTGCGCGCCGTCAGCAACCTGCTGGCCGGCGAGCGCGGAGAGGTCACCAAGGGCTCGATCGAGCTGCGCGGCGAACGCATCGAGAGGCTGAGCACCGCCGAGATGGTCGACCGCGGCGTGATCCAGGTGATGGAAGGCCGCCACTGCTTCGCCCACCTGACGATCGAGGAAAACCTGCTGACCGGGGCCTACACCCGCCGCGACGGCCAGGCCGCGGTGCAGCGGACGCTGGACAAGGTGTACGCGTACTTTCCGCGTTTGAAGACGCGGCGCGGCTCGCAGGCCGCCTACACCTCCGGCGGCGAGCAGCAGATGTGCGCCATCGGCCGCGCGCTGATGGCCAACCCGAAGATGGTGCTGCTGGACGAGCCCTCGATGGGCCTGGCGCCGCAGATCGTCGAGGAGGTGTTCGAGATCGTGAAGGACCTGAACACCAAGGAGCGCGTGACCTTCCTGCTGGCCGAGCAGAACACCAACATCGCGCTGCGCTACGCCGACTACGGCTACATCCTCGAGAACGGCCGCATCGTGATGGACGGCAGCGCGAAGGACCTGCGCGAGAACGAGGACGTGAAGGAGTTCTACCTGGGCATGGGTGGGGGCGACCGCAAGAGCTTCCGTGACGTCAAGAGCTACAAGCGCCGCAAGCGCTGGTTGGCGTGACCCCCCGAAAACGGCCTGGCAAGCCGATTCCGCGGCGTTCGCCCGGGGCCCGCCGCAGTCACCGAGGTGATATCAGATGAACGATGACTTTTTCGCCCTGCCGCCGTTCAAGCCCGCCGAGACGCTGGTGCTGCTCAAGCGCACGCTGCGCGACCTTCGCACCCTGACCGAACGCGGCGACGCTTTCGAGCTGAAAGGCTCGCGCGTCATCGAGCTGGCCGCCACCGACCAGCACATCGACGCCCGGCTGGCGAAGCGTCCGATGCGCGGCGGCACGCCCGAGTGGGAGGCATTCAGGCTGGGCGGCAGCCCGGAGGTGCGCAGATTCACCGACGAAGTGAAGCGCCGGCTCGCGCGCTGGACAGAGGAGGAACGATGAACCGCTTCTACGACACCCTGGAGGCGCGCGACCCGGCCGCCCGCGAAGCCGCGCTGCTGGCAGCGCTGCCCGCGCAGGTGGCGCAGGCGCAGCGCGCCAGCCCGGCGATGGCCGAGCTGCTCGCCGGCGTCGAGGCCGCCGCCGTCACCAGCCGGGCCGCGCTGGCCACCCTGCCGGTGCTGCGCAAGCACGAGCTGCTGGAGCGGCAGAAGGCGCGCCGCGAGGACGATCCTTTCGGGGGTTACTCGGCCATCGGCTGGCGCGGCGTGGCCGGTGGCCGCGGCGCGCGCCGCGTCTTCCAGTCGCCCGGCCCGATCTACGAGCCGGAGGGCGGGGCGGACGACTACTGGCGCATGGCGCGCTCCATCCACGCCGCCGGTTTCCGCGCGGGCGACTTGGCGCACTGCAGCTTCAGCTACCACCTGACCCCCGCCGGCGCCATGATGGAGGCCGGTGCCCATGCGGTGGGCTGCACCACCTTCGCCGGCGGCGTCGGCAACACCGAGCTGCAGCTGCAGGCCATCGCCGACCTCAAGCCGCACGGCTACATCGGCACGCCCAGCTTCCTGAAGATCCTGGTCGAGAAGGCGGCCGAGACCGGCGCGCCGATCGGGTCGCTGACCAAGGCCATGGTCGGCGGAGAGGCCTTCCCGCCCTCGCTGCGCGACTGGCTGCGCGAACGCGGCATCGAGGCCTACCAAAGCTACGCCACCGCCGATGCCGGCCTGATCGCCTACGAAACGCCGGCCCGCGAAGGCCTGGTGCTGGACGAGGCGGTCATCCTGGAGATCGTGCGTCCGGGCACCGCCGACCCGGTGCCCGAAGGCGAGGTCGGCGAGGTCGTCGTCACGGTGCTGAACCCGGACTACCCGCTGATCCGCTTCGGCACCGGAGACCTGTCCGCCGTGATGGCCGGCCCCTGCCCCAGCGGCCGCACGAACACGCGCATCAAGGGCTGGCTCGGCCGCGCCGACCAGACCGCCAAGGTGCGCGGCATGTTCGTGCACCCGAGCCAGGTGGCGGAGATCGTGCGCCGGCATCCGGAAGTCGTGCGCGCGCGGCTGGTGGTCAGCGGCGAGATGGCGAACGACCAGATGACCCTGCGAGCCGAGGTGGCCTCCGCGCCTGATGGCCTGGCCAGCGCCATCGCCGGGAGCGTGCGCGACGTCACCAAGCTGCGTGCCGACGTGGAGTTCACCGCACCCGGCGGGCTGCCCAACGACGGCAAGGTGATCGAGGACGCGCGCAGTTACCGCTGAAATGCACGGCGGCCCGGGCCTCTTCGGGCTTCTGATTTGGCACAAACCCCAAGCGGCGCATAGGTAGTTCCCGTCGTTCGGCGCGCGCGCCGCTTTCGTAGCATCCGGCTTCCGTTATGTCACTGGCCAAGTCCCAGGCCCTGAAGGAGACCGAGATGAAGAAGCTGCTGATCGCCACCGTGGCCTCGATGCTGGCCACCGCCGCGTTCGCCGAATACCCCGAGAAGCCGGTCACGATCGTCGTGCCTTTCGCCGCGGGCGGTCCGACCGACAAAGTCGCGCGCGACCTGGGCGACGTGCTGCGCCAGAAGCTCGGCCAGCCGGTCATCATCGAGAACGTCGGCGGCGCCGGCGGCACGCTGGGCGCGTCCAAGGTCGCGAAGGCGGCGCCGGACGGCTACACGCTGCTGCTGCACCACATCGGCATGGCGACCTCGCCCGCGCTGTACCGCAACCTGCCCTTCAAGACGCTGGAAGACTTCGAGTACGCCGGCCTGGTCAATGAAGTGCCGATGACCGTCGTCGGCCGCCCGACCCTGCCGGCCAACAACTTCAGCGAGCTGCTGAAGTGGCTGGAGCAGAACAAGGGCAAGATCAACCTCGCCAATGCCGGCCTGGGCGCCGCATCGCACCTGTGCGGCCTGCTGCTGCAGCAGAACCTGAAGATCGACATGACCACCGTGCCCTACAAGGGCACGGCACCGGCCATGAACGACCTGCTCGGCGGCCAGGTGGACATCATGTGCGACCAGACCACCAACACCACCGGCCAGATCGAGGCCGGCAAGATCAAGGCCTTCGCCGTCACCACGACCAAGCGCCTGACCACGCCCGCCCTGGCCAAGCTGCCGACGCTGGACGAGTCGGGCGTGAAGGGCTTCAACGTGTCGATCTGGCACGGCCTGTATGCGCCCAAGGGCACGCCCAAGGCCACGCTCGACAAGGTCAACACCGCGTTGAAGGCGGCGCTGAAGGAGCCTGAGTTCATCAAGCGCCAGGAAGCCCTGGGCGCCGTCGTGGTGACCGATGCCCGCGTGAACGGGGCCGAGCACAAGAAATTCGTCGAGGCCGAAATCAACAAGTGGGGCCCGGCGATCAAGGCCGCCGGACAGTACGCGGACTGACCGGCCGCCTCAAACGATGCGGATCGGGATCGTCACCGGTCCGTCGTTGACCAGGCCGACCTTCATGTCGGCCCCGAACTCGCCCGTCGCCACCTGGGGGTGGCGTGCACGGGCGAGTTCCACCACCTTCTCGTAGAGCCGCCGGCCCAGCTCCGGCCCGGCCGCCCCTGTGAAGCTGGGGCGGTTGCCGCCCGACACGTCGGCCGCCAGCGTGAACTGGCTGACGATCAGCAGCCCGCCGCCGACGTCGACCACGCTGCGGTTCATCTTGCCGGCCTCGTCGCTGAAGATGCGCAGCTTCAACAGCTTGTCGACCAGCTTCAGCGCCTGCGCCTCCGTGTCCGCCGACTCGGCGCACACCAGCACCAGCAGCCCGCGCCCGATCTCGCCCGTCAGGCGGCCATGCACCGTCACGCGGGCCTCTGCCACCCGTTGAATCAATCCGATCACAAGGGATCCTTTTCGTCTGCTAAGTGGGCCTCGACGTCCAGTGGCAGCAGCTGGATCGTCACGCGCAAGCCCGGCACGGCGCTCATCAGCGCCTGTTCCACGTTGCCGCGCAGCGCGGCCGCGCGGCGCAATGTCCAGTCCGCCGGCATGTGCATGTGCAGGTCAGCGAAGCGGCGCTGGCCGGCGCGCCGCGTCGACAGGTGGTCGAAGCGGATGGTGGGGTGCGCGAAGCCGGCCAGCGTGCGCTCGATCTGCTGCCGCACCGGCGTCTCGATCGCCCGGTCCATCAGCCCATCGACCGAGCGCCGGGTGAGCCACCAGCCCTCCCGGGCGATGTTGCCGGCCACCACGATCGCGATCACCGGGTCCAGCCAGAGCCAGCCGGTGAGCTGCACCGCGCCGACACCAGCGACGACGCCGATCGAGGTCCAGACATCGGTCATCAGGTGCCGCGCGTCGGCGGCCAGTGCCTCCGAGCGCTGCGCGTGCGCGGCCCGCTTCATCGCGACCGCCAGCACGCCGTTCAGCACCGAAGCGGCCACCGACAGCGCGACGCCCAGGCCCAGCGACTGCAGCGGCTCGGCCCGGGTGAAGCGGCCAAGCGCCTCCCACACGATGGCGAGCGCCGCGGCCACGATGAGCACGCCCTCGAAACCGGCCGAGAAGTACTCGGCCTTGTGGTGGCCGTAGGGATGCTCCTCGTCGGCAGGCTGGGCCGCCACCGTGACCATCAACAGCGCGAACAGCGCGCCCGCCAGGTTCACCAGCGATTCCAGCGCGTCGGACAGGAGGCCCACCGAGCCGGTCGCGCGCCAGGCGGCAGTTTTCAGCACGATGGTGGCCAGCGCCACCACGACCGACAGCTTCAGGTAGGACGAGGCCTTCATACGGCCATTGTCGGCCGGCCGCTCCACTCGACCGGGGCGCCCATGCGCACCCGGAATACCGTCAACGCGCCGCTGAAGCCGCGGCCGCCTTGTCCAGCCGCGCCAGCTCGATGCGCAGGAAGTCGCCTGCGGGAATCTGGCGCCCGTCCGACATCCGCACCAAGTACAGCTGGCCTGTCGTGCTCGAGCGCGAAGCCAGGCGGTCGATGAACTCCTCAGCCGTCTTGATGCCGCTGGCGTGGTGCTTGAGCTTGCCGCGCAGGAAGGACACTGCGGTATCGGTGTCATGCTCGGTGCCGTTGCGCAGCAGGCGCATGTCGCGCCGCGAGCCGATCATCACCAGCAGGCGCTCGATGCGGGCCATTTCGACCGGCGACGGGGCGGCACGAACGACGCCAGCGGTGCCACCGAGGCAGGCCGCGATCACGCAACAGGCGGCGCGGCGAGAAGTCGGGAAAGACATGGCCTGGATTCTCGAAGACTTCAGACGCGCTCGATCGCCGCGAAAACGCGTACTTTCCCGCGTTGTGCGGGGCCGGCGGCTCAGGATGTCAGCGTCACCCGCGCGAACTTGCGCTTGCCCACCTGCACGACGCAGGTGCCGGCGGCCACCTTCAGGCCGCGATCGCTGACCACGGCCCCGTCGATGCGCACGCCGCCCTGGTCGACGAGGCGCAGCGCTTCGCTGGTCGACGGTGCCAGCCCCGCCTGCTTCAGCAACGCGCCGATCGCGAGCGGCGCACCGGACAAGGTGACCTGGTCCAGCTCATCTGGAATGCCGCCGCGGGCGCGATTGTTGAAATCCTGCTCCGCCGCATCGGCCGCCGCCGATCCGTGGAATCGCGTGACGATCTCGCGCGCCAGGAGCACCTTCGCCTCCTTCGGGTTGCGGCCGGCCTGAACCATCTCCTTCAGGGTCGCGATCTCCCTTTCGGACTTGAAGCTCAGCAACGTGAACCAGCGCCACATCAACTCGTCGCTGATCGACAGAACCTTGGCGAACATGGTGTTCGCCGGCTCGGTGATGCCGATGTAGTTGTTCTTGCTCTTCGACATCTTCTCGACGCCGTCCAGGCCCTCCAGCAGCGGCATCGTCAGGATGCACTGCGGCTCCTGGCCGTGCTCCTGCTGCAGGTGGCGGCCCATCAGCAGGTTGAACTTCTGGTCGGTGCCGCCCAGCTCCAGGTCGGCCTTCAGCGCCACGGAGTCGTAGCCCTGCATCAGCGGATACAGGAACTCGTGCACGCTGATCGGCGTGCCGGCCTTGAAGCGCTTGCTGAAGTCGTCGCGCTCCATCATCCGCGCCACCGTGTACTGCGCGGCGAGCTGGACCATGCCGCGCGCACCCAGCGCATCACTCCACTCGCTGTTGTAGCGAATCTCGGTACGCGCCGGGTCCAGCACCAGGCTGGCTTGCGCATAGTAGGTCTGGGCGTTGGCTTCGATCTGCTCCCGCGTGAGCGGCGGCCGCGTCGTGTTGCGGCCGGAGGGGTCGCCGATCATCGAGGTGAAATCGCCGACCAGGAAGATCACTTGATGTCCCAGGTCCTGCAACTGGCGCATCTTGTTCAGGACCACGGTGTGGCCCAGGTGCAGGTCAGGTGCGGTCGGGTCCAGGCCCAGCTTGATGCGCAGTGGCGTACCCGTGGCTTCCGAGCGGGCCAGTTTGCGCAGCCAATCCGCTTCCGGCAGCAATTCGTCGCAACCGCGCAACGAGGTCGCCAGCGCCTCGCGGGTTCGGTCGGTGATCGGGAACTCGGAGCTTGACATAAGGGGGTAAAGGTACGGGCTTTTACGCGTTGGACCGCGAAAACCGGTTGCTATACTGCCCCTTCGTTTGCGGGCCCTGCGGCCCTGGCCCAACGCCAGGCCACCCAGGGGCAAGCGGTCCGCGATTCTAGTGGACGCCCCCGCAGTCCCTTTGTTACCTCTCGGCTCCTGCGCGGCAGCGGGCCCGGGTCGGGGAGTGATTGTTGTCCTTGGATTCGTTCGAAAAGTCAGTGCAAGCGGCAGCGCAGCGCCTGCATGAGCGGCTGCGTCGCCATCCGCGCCGGGTGGCTGCCGCTGTCTGCACGCTGCTGGGTGGTTTCGCCGTCACCGCCTTCGGTATCGCACCGCTCGCGCCCGACGCGGCCGACCTGCCGCAGCGCTTGGTCACGCAGGAATTGCCGCTCAACGGCATCGACCAGCAGCTGGAAGAGCTGGCCCAGCATGCGCTGGAGCTGTCCCGCACCGACCTCACCCGCGCCAGCGACACCGCCGATTCACTGCTGCGCCGCCTCGGCGTCGTCGATGCCACCGCCGCCGCTTTCCTGCGCAGCGACCGCGAAGGCCGCCGCCTGTTCGAAGGCCGCGCCGGCAAGATGATTCAGGTGCGCACCGACGAGAGCGGTGCGCTGAAGGAACTGGTCGCCCGCTTCCCCGCGCTGGACAGCGCGCAGCAGCTGAGCCACTTCACCCGCCTCACCATCACCCGCTTCGACGGCCGCTTCCTGGCGCGCCTCGAAACCGCGCCGCTGCTGGCCCAGGTGCGTCTGGGCGGCGGCACGATCCGCAGCTCGCTGTTCGCCGCCACCGACGAAGCCCGCCTGCCGGACAGCCTGGCCGGCCAGATGGTCGACATCTTCTCGACCGACATCGATTTCCACCGCCAGCTGCGCAAGGGCGATACCTTCAGCGTCGTCTACGAGGCGCTCACGGCCGACGACCAGCCGATCACGTGGAACGAGGGCACTGGCCGAATCCTGGCCGCCGAGTTCACGAACAACGGCAAGGTCTCCCAGGCGGTGTGGTTCAAGGACGCCAGCGGCCGCGGTGCCTACTTCACGATGGACGGCCAGAGCAAGCGCCGCTCGTTCCTGGCCAGTCCGATGGAGTTTTCGCGCGTCACTTCCGGCTTCGCGATGCGCCTGCACCCGATCCTGCAGACCTGGCGCGCCCACAACGGCGTCGACTATGGCGCACCCACCGGCACGCCCGTGCGCACGGTCGGCGACGGCATCGTCGATTTCGCCGGCTGGCAGAACGGCTACGGCAACGTGGTGCACGTGAAGCACGCGGGCGAGAAGACCACCGTCTACGCCCACCTCAGCAAACTCGACGTGCAGAAGGGCCAGAAGGTCGAGCAGGGCCAGCGCATCGGCCTGGTCGGCGCCACCGGCTGGGCCACGGGTCCGCACCTGCACTTCGAATTCCGCGTCAACGGCCAGTTCCAGGACCCGCTGAAGGTGGCACGCGCGGCCGACACCGTGGTGGTCGACGCCGCCGCCAAGCCGCGCTTCATCCAAACCGCGGTCGCCGCGCAGTCGCAGCTCGACGCGGCCGGGTCGCTCACCGGCTACCGCGGCGACGCCGAGTAAGCACCACGGGCGCGCACCCGCAGGCGATGGCGCTCTACGCCGGCCTGATGTCGGGCACTTCGCTCGACGGTGTCGATGCCGTGCTCGCGGATTTCGCGGCTGACCGGCCGATGCGCGTGCTGTCACATGTCGCGCTGCCGATGCCGACCGCGCTGCATGCTGAACTGCTGTCGCTCAACTCCCCCGGCGAACAGGAACTGCACCGCGCCGCCCTCGCATCGAATGCCATTGCGCGGCTATATGCCGACGCCACGCGGCAGTTGCTGCACACGTCGGGCGTGTCACCCGCCGACGTCGCGGCGCTCGGCGCCCACGGACAGACCGTGCGCCATCGGCCGGGCGAGTTCGATGGTGTCGGCTACACCTGCCAACTGATCAACGCCGCCCTGCTGGCGGAACTGACCGGCATCGACGTCGTCTGCGACCTGCGCAGCCGCGATGTCGCCGCCGGCGGCCAGGGCGCGCCACTGGTGCCAGCGTTCCATGCCGCGCGCTTCGCCGAACCCGGCGTGACGACGGCCGTGCTGAACATCGGCGGCATCGCGAACCTGAGTCTCTTGCACGGCGACGGCCGCCTCGGCGGCTTCGACTGCGGCCCCGGGAACGTGCTGATGGACCTGTGGTGCCGGCGTCACCGCGGCGCCTCCTACGACGTGGACGGCGCCTGGGCAGCATCCGGAACGGTGCATCCGGCACTGCTGGCGCAGTGGCTTGCCGAGCCCTTCTTCGCGCGCCAGCCGCCGAAGAGCACCGGACGCGATCTCTTCCATGCGGCCTGGCTCGATGCCGGATTGGCCATCCAGGGTGGCGCGCAAGCGCCGGCCGACATCCAGGCCACGCTCGCCGAATTGACGGTCCAAGCGGCCGCCCAGGCACTGCAAACCAACGCACCAGACACGCGACGGTTGCTCATCTGCGGCGGCGGAGCGCTGAACGGCCACCTGATGCGCCGCCTCGCCGCCGCCCTGCCACATGTCTCCGTGGCCTCGAGCGAGTCCGCCGGCCTGCCACCCCTGCAGGTCGAAGCCTGTGCCTTCGCGTGGCTGGCCCATGCCTTCATGCAGCGCCAATCCGGAAACCGACCCGAGGTCACCGGGGCGCATGGGCCGAGGCTGCTGGGCGCCCTTTACCCGGCCTGACCGAAGCCGATCCGGTCCCGCACGCATGCCAGGACCAAGGAAAAGCCGCCCGGGTGGGGCGGCTTTTTCGTCAAGGGACGCCGGGGCGTGCAGGTGCCGCGGGCTCAGGTCGAAAAGCTCGACCCACAGCCGCACGTCGTCGTCGCATTCGGATTCTTGATCACGAACTGAGCGCCCTGCAGGTCTTCTTTGTAGTCGATCTCCGCGCCCACCAGATACTGCAGGCTCATCGCGTCGATCAGCAGCGTGACGCCGTTCTTCGTCATCTGCGTGTCGTCGTCATTGACGATTTCGTCAAAGGTGAACCCGTACTGGAAGCCGGAGCAACCGCCGCCCTGCACGAACACGCGCAGCTTCAGGTCAGGGTTGCCTTCCTCGGCGACGAGATCGGCCACCTTGGCAGCGGCACTGTCGGTGAACACCAGCGGAGCGGGCATCGAGGTTTCGGGGGCCAGGCTTTCGGCGACGGCGTTCATCAGGACTCCAGGGAAGACAACGGGAATTCGGGGTTCGGTTTCAGGCGTCGTTCGACGCCGCGAGTGTCAAGGCCGGACGCTCGGGCGCCTTGATGGGGCGCAGCTCGCCATCAATGACGGCGCCGGGGTGCATTTCGAGCAGTTCGTAGCGCACATCTCCGATGATGCGGGCCTTGGGTTGCAATTCAAGCAGTTCCAGCGACTCGACGGGCCCCACGATCTCGCCGTTGATGATCACATGCGCCGCCTTCACCTTGCCTCGGACCCGGGCTTTTTCGCTGATCACCAGCAGGCTGCGGGCGTCAGTGTCTGCGATCACGTCGCCGTCGATCTCGCCGTCGACGCGCAAGCCGTCACGGAACCGGAGTTCCCCGCTCAGGCGGGTCCCCTCCCCGACGAGCGAGCGGATCGGTGGCTGAGCCTTTTTGCCAAACCCCATGGACTGCGTCTCCCAGGTGGCCAGCTGCGGGCTCGAATGCCGCTTACAGCCGGATGGTGTGCGTGGTGCGGACGGCGCCGCTGCCATCGGTGACCTTGACCTGCACGGTTTTTACCACGGCCCCCGGCGGGTGCTCGACCACGCCTTCGAGCCGCGCGTACTGTTTCAGCTGGACCGGCTGCGCGCCCGACGGGGCCGTCAACATCCACGGCTTGCCATCCAGCGTGCCGGCCAGCGTCAGTTCGCAGCGGCCTGAGAACGCTGCCATCGAGCGTCCGTTCTGCATCAGCAGCACTTGATAGCGCAAGCGGCCCGGCATCAGGGGCTCCGCCTGCAAGCCGCGGACGGCAACGGTTTGGTCGTTGGCCACGGCGGGCAGCAGGCGCTCGAAGAAGCCCAGATCCGCCTGCAGCGAGAGGTTCTGCGCTTCGAGCTGCCGCAGCTGGAGCGCCAGTTTCTCCTGTGCCGCACGCTCCGCCCTCAGCAGACTATCCGCCGTGTGCGCGATCGACTGGGCCTGGTCGCGCTCCTGGCGCAACCGAGCGACCTCCTCGCGCAGGCGCGACAACTCGACCTTGGCCTCGCGGTCCAGCCCTGCGATGTCCTTCCCCAGTTCGAATGCCCACAAGGCGATGGCGCCCGAGAAGCCGAGCACCACGGCCGCAGCCGCCGAGCGCAAGGGCCACGGCAGATGCCGCCGAACGATGACGCGCGGCGCGCTGACGGAGAGGCGGCGGCGCAACAGCTTCCAACGCATGGCCGAAGAACCGGGAAAAAACGACAAGGGCCGCTCGAAAGCGGCCCTCGACGGAACACTCAGGCGGCGAGACGCAGGTCCGGCCGCATGGGCAAGAGCATCAGCGCTTGCTGAACTGCTTGCGACGGCGGGCGCCGTGCAGGCCGACCTTCTTGCGCTCGACTTCACGCGCATCACGCGTCACGAAGCCGGCACGGCTGAGGTCGCCCTTGAGCGTTGCGTCGTAGTCGATCAGGGCGCGGGTGATGCCGTGGCGCACGGCACCGGCTTGGCCGGATTCACCGCCGCCGTGCACGTTCACCTTGATGTCGAACGCCACTTCATTGTTCGTCAGAAGCAGCGGCTGCTTGACGATCATGATCGAGGTCTGGCGGCCGAAATACTGGTCCACGGGCTTGCCGTTCACCACGATCTGGCCTTCGCCCCGCTTGATGAACACACGTGCCACCGACGACTTGCGGCGGCCGGTGCCATAGTTCCAATTGCCGATCATCACCGCTCCTTAGATTTCCAGCGCCTTGGGCTGCTGGGCGGTGTGCGGATGGGTACCACCGGCATACACCTTCAGCTTCTTGATCATCGCGTAGCCGAGCGGACCCTTGGGCAGCATGCCCTTGACGGCCTTCTCGAGCGCACGGCCCGGGTGGCGTGCCTGCATGTCCTTGAACTTCGTGGCGTAGATGCCGCCCGGGTAGCCGGAATGGCGGTAGTACACCTTGTCTTCGGCCTTGTTGCCGGTGACACGGAGCTTTTCGGCATTGACGACGATGATGAAATCACCAGTGTCGACGTGAGGCGTGTAAATGGCCTTGTGCTTGCCGCGCAGACGGAGTGCCACTTCGCTGGCGACACGTCCGAGCACCTTGTCGGTGGCATCGAGCACAAACCACTCGTGCTTCACTTCGGCCGGCTTGGCGCTGAAGGTCTTCATGAGGGTCTTTCTGGAAGCGCGAACCCCACTGCCGCCTGGGCGGCCGGTGCGGAATCGCAGGAACGGCTGTTCGGAGCCCCGGGGATTCATCGGAACTGCTTATGAGGGCAGCCTCTCTGAGCCAGGGGGGCCGGCGCCTCGAACCCGAGACCACGACCACACTCCACCCCGCCGGAAACGGGTGAGCCAAAGATTATAGCCATGCCGTGCGGTTTCCCGCGCCCGGTCCCTGACCGTGCGGCTGCCTGGCGCGCCGCGCGCCGGTCGCAGCCCTTAGCATCAGGGAAAGCACCAACCCCGGGAGGGCCATGTCCTCTGCCTCCGAACCTCCGGCTCCGCAACCCGAACGCCTGGCCTGGATTCCCATCCGATCCCTCGGACCCGGCCACCGCCCCCGCATCCTGGAGCACCTGCTGGCGTTGGGCGAGCACGACCGTTACCTCCGTTTTGGTTTCGCCGCTGGCGACGCCCAGATCCAGCACTACGTGGACGGCCTGGACTTCGATCGCGACGAGGTGTTCGGCGTGTTCAATCGCCGGTTGGAGCTGATCGGGCTGGCGCATCTTGCCTATCCACCGGACGACACCCAGGGCAAGGCGGCGGAGTTCGGCGGATCGGTGGCCGCGCACCTGCGTGGCCGCGGCTATGGCGCGCGGCTGTTCGAGCACGCGGTGCTGCACGCACGCAATCGCGGCATCGACACGCTCTTCATCCATGCCCTGAGCGAAAACCTGCCCATGCTGCGGATCGCCCGCCGCGCCGGTGCCAAGGTGGAGCGTGCGGGCGGCGAGTCGGACGCCTACCTGAAGCTGCCGCCCGAGACGCTGGCCTCGCAGATGGAGCAGTTCGTGGGTGAAGGCGCTGCGGCACTGGACTACCAGTTCAAGCAGCAGGCCCGCATGGTGGACGCGCTCATGGACGTCCTGGCCGAAGTGCGCACGGGTGTCGGCCGCGGCAGCGGCTCGAAGGACTGACCCTGGCGCTTCGGTGGGCGGTGGGGCGGACCCTCCCCCTCGAATGGGCAGGGACAGGGCTCCCGCCCCCGGGGCCGAGGGGCGTCGGTCCCCAGGGCCCAGCGTAATATGATGCGCGCGCCAGTTCCCCTCCCACTGCTGTTGCCGTGTTGTGCGGCTGACCTGGCGGTCGTCTCCGACGCGGGCCCATGCAGCAGACTCTTCCCTGGATCCTTGCCTTGGTGGCCGTGGCCGTGATGGCACCGGCCGTGGTGTGGTTCTGGCTGAAGCCGCGCAAGCCCGGCAAGCCCAAACCGCTGCCCACCGAGTGGGCACTGACCGCCCGGCCGGTGTTCAGCACCGACGAGCGCCGCGTCTACCGCCAGCTGCGCGAGGCGCTGCCCCATCACATCGTGCTGTCGAAGCTGCCGCTGGTGCGCTTCTGCCAACCGAACGACCCACACCAGGTGCGCTACTGGTACGACATGCTGGGCTCGATCCATGTCACCTTCGCCATCTGCAGCGCCAACGGGCGCGTGCTGGCGGCGATCGACCTGGCCAACGACCGCTCGACGCAAACCCGCTCGATGCAGATCAAGCAGTCGGTGCTGGGTGCCTGCCGCGTGCGCTACCTGCGCTGCCCGATCGATCATCTGCCTTCGATTCCGGAACTGCAGCTGCTGGTGCCGCAGAGCACCGCCGCCTCGCGGGGCCCGCAGCCCGCGCCGGCGGTCTACCGGGCGCGCGATTCGCTGGCCACGGCCGTCGCTTCACGCCGGCGCGAGCGGACCACCTTGTGGCAGGACTCGGGCTTCTTCCACGATTCGTTCTTCGCGCCGGACACCCGCAGCGAGGCGCAGAACAGCGAGATGGGCTCGCTGGCGAGCCGCACCAGCGCGCTGTCGAACGAAGGGCCGCCGACCGAGCCGCCCGGTGAAGCCGGCGACGGCAAGCCGGGCCCCGCTTACCCCTCTTCGCCGCTGCGCCACTAGATGACCGATTCCGTGGGCGCGGCCCACCCTTATGACCGCCTGACCCCGCAGGCGGTGCTCGATGCACTGGATGCGGTGGGGCAGCGCGGCGACGGCCGCCTGCTGCAACTCAACAGCTACGAAAACCGCGTCTTCCAGGTCTTCCTGGAAGACGGCAGCGCCATCGTCGCGAAGTTCTACCGGCCTGGCCGCTGGAGCGACGCGCAGATCCTGGAAGAGCACGCCTTCGCGATCGAGCTGGCCGCAGCCGAGGTTCCGGTGGTCGCGCCACTGCGCCTGCCGGACGGCCGGACGCTGGCCGATGCCGAGATCGAGGGCCAGGCTTTTCGCTTCGCGGTCTACCCGCGTCGCGCGGGCCATGGGCCGGAGCTGGACGATCCGGACGTGCTGCGCTGGCTCGGCCGCTTCATCGGCCGGCTGCATGCCGTTGGAAGTGAGCGGCCATTCAGCACCCGCCGCCGGCTCGACCCGGCCACCTTCGGCCACGCGGCGCGCGACCGGCTGCTGGCGCTGGACCTGATCCCGCCCGCGCAGCTGCCCGGCTGGAAGGCCGCCTGCGCAGAAGCGCTCGCCACCATCGACGCGGCCTTCGCAGCGGTCCAATCACTTCAGATGCTGCGCCTGCACGGCGATTGCCATCCCGGCAACATCCTTTGGCGCGACGAAGGCCCGCACATCGTCGACCTGGACGACGCCTGCACCGGCCCCGCGATCCAGGACCTGTGGATGCTGCTGTCGGGCAACACCGCGGCGATGCAGTCTCAGCTGGCCGCTGTCTTGAGCGGCTATCGCCAGTTCCGCCGATTCGACATGCGCGAGCTGGCATTGATCGAGCCGCTGCGCACCCTGCGCATGCTGCACCACAGCGCCTGGATCGCCGAGCGCTGGACCGACCCCGCCTTCCCGGCCGCCTTCCCTTGGTTCGGCGGCCCCGGCTATTGGGGCCAGCAGACCACGCAGCTGCACGAGCAGATCGAGGCGATGGCCGAGCCACCGCTCGATCTGTCCTACGTCGACTAGGCCGCCAGCAGGCGGTTAACGCGGGCGACATAGGCCGCCGGGTCTTCCAGCTGCCCGCCTTCGGCCAGCAAGGCCTGGTCGAACAGGATGTTCGCCAGGTCATCGAAGCGGCCCTCATCGGCATCCAGGCGCTTGACCAGCGCGTGCTCGGGGTTGACCTCGAGGATGGGCTGCGTCTTCGGCGCGCTCTGGCCGGCCTGCTTCAGCATGCGGGCGAGGTGGGCGCTCATGTCCCCTTCGTCGACAACGACGCAGGCGGGCGAATCCACCAGCCGCGCGGTCACGCGCACGTCCTTCGCCCGGTCCTTCAGCGCCGTCTTCAGCTTCTCGAGCGTGGGCTTGAAGGTCTCGGCCGCCTGTTCGGCCTGCTTCTTCTCTTCCTCGTCCTGCAGCTTGCCCAGGTCCACCGCGCCCTTGGCCACGCTCTGCAGCGGCTTGCCTTCGAACTCGTAGAGGTGGCTCAGCATCCACTCGTCGACGCGGTCGGTCAGCAGCAGCACCTCGATGCCCTTCTTCTTGAAGATCTCGAGCTGCGGGCTGGACTTGGCGGCGGCCAGGGTGTCGGCCGTGATGATGTAGATCGCCTCCTGGCCTTCCTTCATGCGCGACACGTAGTCGGCAAAGGACACGCCTTCGTCCGCATGGGTGGAAGCGAAGCGGAACAGCTTCGCCAGGCGCTCGCGGTTCTGGTGGTCCTCGCCGATGCCTTCCTTCAGCACGGCGCCGAACTCCTGCCAGAAGGCCAGGTACTTGGCCTTGTCCTCGGCGCTCTCGCTGTCGGCCAGGGCCTCCAGCATGCCCAGCACGCGCTTGGTCGAGCCTTCGCGGATGGCCTTCACGTCGCGGCTTTCCTGCAGCAGCTCGCGGCTGACGTTGAGCGGCAGGTCAGCCGAATCGATCACGCCCTTGACGAAGCGCAGGTATACCGGCATCAGCGCCTCGGCGTCGTCCATGATGAAGACGCGCTTGACGTAGAGCTTCACGCCGCCGCGCTTGTCGCGGTTCCACAGGTCGAACGGTGCCTTGGCGGGCACGTACAGCAGCTGCGTGTACTCGCTGCGGCCCTCAACCCGGTTGTGGGTGTAGGCCAGCGGCGGCTCGGTGTCGTAGCTGATCTGCTTGTAGAACTCCTGGTACTCGGCGTCGGTCACGTCGCTCTTGGCGCGGGCCCACAGCGCCGCGGCCTTGTTGACCGTCTCCCACTCGTCCTTCTTGACCTGCTGCTGCTTGTCGCCGTCCCACTCCTCCTTCTGCATCAGGATGGGCAGGGAGATGTGGTCGGAGTACTTGCCGATGATGGACCTGAGCTTCCAGGTCTTCAGGAAGTCGTCCGCCTCCTCGTCGCGCAGATGCAGGATGACGTCGGTGCCGCGCAGCGGCCGCTCGATGTCCTCGATCTCGAATTCGCCGGTGCCTTCGCTGGACCAGCGCACGCCCTGCGACGCCGGCAGGCCGGCACGGCGCGTCTCTACGGTGATGCGGTCGGCGACGATGAAGCCGGAGTAGAAGCCGACGCCGAACTGGCCGATCAGGTTGGCATCCTTCTTCTGGTCGCCCTCCAGCTTGGCCATGAACTCGCGGGTGCCGCTCTTGGCGATGGTGCCCAGGTGCGAGGCAGCCTCTTCGGCGCTCATGCCGATGCCGTTGTCGCGGATGGTCAGCGTCTTGGCCTCGGCGTCGAAGAAGACGCGCACCTCGAGGTTCGGCTGGTCTTCGTACAGCGCCGGGTTGTCCAGCGCCTCGAAGCGCAGCTTGTCGCAGGCATCGGAGGCGTTGGACACCAGCTCGCGCAGGAAGATCTCCTTGTTGGAGTACAGCGAGTGCGTGACGAGGTGCAGGATCTGCTTGACCTCGGCCTGGAAGGCGTGGGTGTGCTTGCTCATGGTGCGATGGTTGTCGGGGTGAGACGAAGGGCCCGCGGCGGCCTGTGCCGCCGGGCGCGCGGGCGGCATTTTGGGTCCGCTGGCGCACTTTCAAGAGGGGCGCCGGAAGGCGTCATGGAGAGGACCGCGGACCGGCGCGGCGCCCCCTTCAGGCGCGGAACGGCGAGGGCTCGATTTGACCCAGGTGCAGCGCGCGCCACACACGCTCGGCCGTCAGCGGCATCTGCAGGCCCTCGGCCCGGGCGCCCAGGCCGGCGTGGTCCAGCGCATCGATCACGGCGTTCACCACCGCCGGCGTCGCGCCGATCGTGCCCAGCTCGCCCACGCCCTTGACGCCCAGCGGGTTGGTCTTACAGGGAATCGAGGTGTCGAAACGCGTCTGGAAGCCGATGAAGCCGTCGGCATGCGGCAGCGCGTAGTCCATGAAGCTGGCGCTCTGCAGCTGGCCGGTCTCGCGGTCGTACTGCACCGCCTCGCACAGCGCCTGGCCGATGCCCTGCACTGCACCGCCTTCGATCTGGCCGCGCACGATGGTGGGGCTGACGATGCGGCCGATGTCGTTGACCGAGACGTAGGCGACGATCTGCACGGCACCGGTGTCGCGGTCGATCTCGACCTCGCAGACATGGCAGCCATTGGGCCAGGTCGGGCCACCGGCCTTGGTGCTGGCGTCGACGTGGATGCTCGCGCCGGCCTGCTTCGCCGCCAGCTCGAACAGGCCGATGCCCAGGTCAGTGCCCGTGACGCTGAAGCGGCCGGCGGCGTACTCGATGTCCTGCGCCGGCGCCTCCAGCGCGTCGGCGGCCAGCGCCTTGGCTTCGTCGATGGTCCGGCGCGAGGCCACGTCCACCGCCGAGCCGCCGGTGAAAAGCGAACGCGAGCCGGCGCTGCCGAAGCCGTTGAGCCGGTCCGTGTCGCCCTGCAGGATCCGGATGCGCTCGATCGGCACGCCGAAGACGTCCACCGCGAGCTGGGCGTAGCTGGTCGCGATGCCCTGGCCCATGGCCTGCGTCGCCGAGCCGATCTCGATGAAGCCGTCGCCGCTCACATTGACGGTTACGCGCTCTTCGAGCGCATTGCCGCCGGTCCACTCCAGGAACGTGGCGATGCCGCGCCCACGCAGCTTGCCGCGGGCTTCCGACTCGGCACGTCGGCGGCCGAAGCCGTCCCAGTCGGCAAGCGACAGCCCCTGGTCCAGGATCCGCTCGAAGGCGCCGCTGTCGTAGACCTGGCCCATGGCATTGCGGTAGGGCATCTGCTGCGGGCTGATCATGTTGCGGCGGCGCAGTGCCGCCGGGTCCTGCCGCAGCTTGCGCGCGGCGGCGTCCATCAGGCGCTCGATCAGGAAGATCGCCTCCGGCCGCCCGGCGCCGCGGTACGCGCCGGTGCTGGCCGTGTTGGTCATCACCGCGCGGTAGTGCAGGTCCACCAGCGGGATGTCGTAGATGCTGGTCGAGACCCACGGGCCGATCAGCCCCTGGATCGCGATGCCGACGCCTGTGGCATACGCGCCAACGTTGGCGACGCCGCTGACGCGCAAGGCCAGGGCACGGCCCTCGGCGTCCAGCGCCAGTTCGGCCCGGCTGGTCACGTCGCGGCCATGCGCGGCGGAGAGGAACTCCTCGATGCGCTCGGCGCGCCATTTCACCGGCTGCTTCAGCGCCAGCGCCGCATAGGCGACCGCGATGTCCTCGGGGTAGGCGCCGGTCTTCATGCCGAAGCCGCCGCCGACATCGCCCACCTGGACGCGCACCGTGTCCACCGCGGTGCCCAGCGCGGACAAGGCGTCGGCCAAGGTGCCGCGCACGCCGGTCGGCATCTGGTTGCTGATCTGCACGCAGAGCCGGCCATCCGCCGGATCGATCCGGGCATTGATGCAGCGCGGCTCGATCGGGCTGGGCGCCAGGCGCTGGTTGTGCACGTCCACCGACACCACGTGCGCCGCGGCCGCGAAGGCCGCAGCGGTGGCGGCAGCATCGCCATGGCGCATCTCGGCGGCGATGTTGTCAGGCGCTTCGTCGCACAGGCGCGGCGCGCCGGGCTGCATCGCGTCGAACGGGTCGACGACCACAGGCAGCTCCTCGCAATCGACCCAGACCGAGTCCGCGGCGGCCCGGGCCGCCGGCAAGCTGGTGGCGACGACGGCGGCGACCGGCTCGCCGACATAACGCACACGCTGCACGGCCATGGCGCGTCGGGGCGGCGAGGCCGCGGGTGAGCCGTCGCCCCGCTTGAAGCCACCGGGACCGGGCATGGGCTGGACACCGGCGGCGGCCAGATCAGCGCCGGTGTAGACCGCCAGCACACCGGGCATGCCACGCGCAGCCTCGACGTCGACGCCGCGCAACTCCGCATGCGCGTAAGCTGCGCGCACGAACACCAGGTGCAGCTGGCCGGGATGATCCAGGTCGTCGGTGTAGCGACCGTGGCCGGCGACGAGGGCCGGGTCCTCGATGCGGTTGATCGCCTGGCCGCTGCCGAAGCGCCCGGCGTCGAATGGCGCGTTCATGGCTGGCCCTTCTGCAGGGCGTCGGCCGCCTGCCGCACGGCTGCCACGATGTTGACGTAGCCGGTGCAGCGGCAGAGGTTGCCTTCCAGCGCCTCGACGACCTGGGCTTCGCTGGGCTGCGGCGTCGTGTGCAGCAGGCAGGCCGCACTCATGATCATGCCCGGCGTGCAGAAGCCGCACTGCAGGCCGTGGCAGTCGATGAAGGCCCGTTGCAGCGGGTGCGCCCGGTCGCCCTGTGAAAGCCCCTCGATCGTCGTCACCTCACGCCCGGCCGCCTGCAGCGCGAGCACGTTGCAACTCTTGATGGCCACGCCATCGAGGTGGACGGTACAGGCGCCGCATTGAGCGGTGTCGCAGCCGGCATGGGTGCCGGTGAGGCCGAGCGGCCCGCGCAGCAGGTCGATCAGGCGCGCATCGTTGGCGACGTCGACGCTGTGTTCGGCGCCGTTGACCCGGAGATTGATGGTGGCCATGTCCGCTCGACCGAGTGGTGGAGCCGGCGATGGTAGTCCCATCGCCGGCGCGGGCCGCCCGGCTCACTCGCGCTCGTCGGCCGGCCGCAATTCAGCGCGTTCGGGAAAGCGCTTCACCCACGCCTTGCGCAGCAGGTGGGGCAGCAGCAGTTGCGGCGGCATGCGCAACCAGTGGCTGCGAACGTACAGCAGCCACTCGGCGATGCCGGCGCCCGGCAGCTGCGACGGCTCGTGCGCGCGCGACAAGGCGCGCTTGAACAGCCCGTGCATCACGGCGCCCGGCCATCGCCCCGGCGCGCCGGGCAGCCGCAGTTCCGCCGGAACGGGGGTCTGGAACAGATCGACGCACAGCCGCAGCCCATAGCTCAGTGGCCGGCCCAGGTTCAGCAGGGCTGCGCGTTCGGCCAGGCGGGTCCAGAACGCCGGCTCCGCCTGGCTGCCGGCGCGCAGCAGCGCGTCGAGGTCGGCGAGGTCGCGCAGGCCGTGCTGCCACTCGCCTTCGTGGAACAGGTGCGTGGCGCTGTGCAACACCAGGTCCGCGGGCTCGAGCACCATGAAGCGCGGAAAGCCGTGCAGCGGCCGGGCCGCCTCGAACAAGGGCTCAGGCCGCGTCTTCAGGCGGGCGGTGCGCGGCAGGATGCTGTGATGCAGGTCCAGCACCGTCTGCCGCCGGATGTGGGTCATCGGCGGCAGCTCGTGCATCCACTCCCGGTAGTAACGCTGATCGTACGCGTCATGATGGGACGAAATCCAGCCACCGAGCATCAGCGCCGCCTCGGTCGCGTCGATCTGCGACCGAGGCACCATCAGGTCGATGTCCGAGAACAGCCTGCCCGGCGCCGGCGCCAGGTTCGCCGCCGCGTACGCCGCGCCCTTCAGCACGACGATCGGACCCTCGATCTCGGCGAGGGTCTGCGACAACAGCGTCAATTCCCAGCGCACCGCACGCTGCTGCTGGGCGGCGATGGTGGCATGCGCCCAGGTGCGATGGCGGGCCACGGCGGGCCAGTCCGCTTCGCCCGCCAGGTCTTCGCCGGTGCGGCCCAGCCGCCCGAGCAGGCCGGCCGACGCCGCCTGGCGCAGCACGCGGTCCCAGGTGGCCTCGTCGAAGCGGCCCATCGCCGCGGGATCGCGTAGCGCGCTCAGCAGGGCGGCATAGGCGTCGGTCACGCGACCAGGTCCTCGAAACAACGGATCGCCTCGCTCAGCTGCGAGTAGCGGAAGTCCCAGCAGCGGCAAGCATCCACCAGTGCGGCGGCGATCTCGAAGCCGTCGCGCCCGAGCAGGCTGTAGTTGAAGCCGTGGCTCGCCAGCTGCATGAACGCGTCGGCCTTCGGGTGCGGACTGAGCTGCGTCTCGGCGCCGGCCTGCCAGCGCGGGAACACGACGTGCGCCGCGCGGCCAGGCTCGTGCAGGCGGGCGACACTGTCGGGCGTGGGCTTGAGGTGGCAGACGGAGCCTTTGTGCGTGTCCGCCGCCAAACTGCCGAAGTGAGCGTCCGGGAAGGTGGTCCGGATGATCTTGATCGACTGGTTCTTCAGGTTCACCGGCCGCGCCAGCGGCCAGATCCGCCGGGTGCGGCGGTCGATCACCGTCAGCTCGTCGGACAACAGGCGCCAGCCGGACAGCATCAGCGCCGCGGTGAGCGTGCTCTTGCCGGCCCCCGGCTCGCCCGGCAGGATCACGCAGCGGCCGTTGCGCTCCAGCACGCCGGCGTGCAACAGCAGGCAGTGGTGGGCGTGGCCGGCGATGCACCAGTTCATGCCCCACTCGAGCATCGCGAACGCGTGATCGGCCGGCAGCGGCTTGAAGGGCAGGCGCTCGTCGAACCAGAAGTTGACCTGCGGCCGCCAGTGGCGGCGCAGGCCGGGCACGCGGTCGACACGGATGTGGTAGTCACGCAGGCCGGTGTCCTCGCCGAGTTCGAAGTCCGCGTACAGCTTCGCCAGGTTGTCGCAGACGCTGGCCATGGCCGTGGACAGCCGATAGCGGAAAGGGCCGGTGGCCAGGGTCGCGCCGCTGGCGAGGCGCTGCCGCAGTTCACCGCGATCCAGGTCGCCTATGCGCGGCATGGATGGACCAGCCCGACCGCCTCGAGGTTCTCCAGCGTCTCTTCCGTCTCGTCGGGCGCCATGCCGCATGCCACCGCCAGCGCCGGGACGCTGCAGGGCGCGGGCGATGCCCTCAGCGCCAGCAGCACGCGCCCGGCCAGCTCGCTGAGTCGGAACGTGTCGTTGGACAGCGCGTGGTGCACGACGTACTCGCCGTCCCACTGGCGCCATGCCATGTCGGCGTTCTCATCGAGCTGCCACTGCCCATCGCTGTGCATCGCGTCATTCTCGGCCAAAAGAAACGGGCGCCTGGCGGCGCCCGTCGTCGTTCGCAGTGCGCGGCAGGCTACAGCGCGCCGTAGAGGCTTTCGAAGTAGCTCTTCACCTGGTCGCGGTCCCACTTCACGGTGGAGTTCGGGATCGAGTACAGGCCGCCCATGTACGTGGCGTTGAACATGTCGATGATCTGACCGCGTGTCAGCGGGTAGGTGCCGGCGAACATCACGGCGTTCAGCAGCGAGGCCACGGTCGCTCGCCCAAGGGCCGCGATCGCCGTGTCGTTCAGGCCGCCACCGGTCTCCAGCACCTGCAGCATGGTCGCCTTCCGGCTGATCGAGCCGAAGTCCGCCTCGGTGGCGTCCACGATCTTGCAGACGCCATCGGCAGCCTTGCGCTTGAAAGCGGCGGCGAGTGTCCGACCATCGGCGCTGTAGCCGTTGAAGAAAGTGCCCGCGACGTAGCTGCCGCTGAAGCGGCAGTCGTTGTCGCACATCGTGCCGTTCGAGAAGCCGCTCGGCCAGGTCTTGTTCTTCCAGTAGCCCGGCGAGCGGCCGAGCGTCTTGCAATTGAGGCTGTTCTCGTGATTCGACAGGTTGCCGGACAGCTTGCCGGAGATCGTGCACCAGTACGTGGAGGTGCTGCCAAGTACCGGCCGGCTCGTCAGCGAGCCCAGGACGACGGGCGCCGCGACACCCAGGCGGGCCAGCCGCCGACGCGACGGGTTGCGCACCGAAGGCGACGCGGGCGCCGGGGGCGCCGATTCGTTTTGCTCATGGTCGCCGAGCATGGTGTTGCCTTTCTATGCCGCTGTTTCCCTCGAAGATTCTAGGGGAGCCCCCTCGGCCCCCAGGGGGCCGCGGCCCCCCGATCTAAGGGTCCGCCGCCGTCATCATGGCGACAAATGCACGGTCCTTTCAGCCCGTGCGAGGACGACGCACCGCGGCCGTGGGCCGCGAACCGGTGGACGTGGGCCGGCGCCCCCACACCGATCCACGCATGTTGGCGGCACCCAGCAGGCCTGTCGCAACCACGGCCACCGCGCCGGCCAGCCACCAGCGGTATTCGCGAATCAGGTCCAGCAACGGGCCGATGCCGATGCCGCGCTCCTGCACCGGCGCCGCCGCCGGCCGTCGCGCTGGGGATTCGACGAAGCCATCCGCCCGAGCGGCACGGGCCGAATCGAGCGAGGACATCGTTTCAGCACCGCGGCTGCTGCCCTGTTGCTCGGCCTCGATGGCCATTTCGCGCAGCAGGCCGTCTCGCAGGGAGTCGCCGGCGGAAGCCACACCCCTGGCCGGTTGCACGATGTGCGGCGCCACGCTGGTGGAGAAGCGCTCATCGCGCGTGGGGCGTGCGGCCGGCTCAGCGGTGGAGCCCGCTTCGAGCAGCATGTCAACGGCCCGGTTGCCGGTGACGACGCGGGCCGGCTGCTCGGCAGCGGGAGAAGCATCCAGGCCGGCCTCCCCCATTGAATCCGCGGCCTGCGCGGCGGTCACCGCGACAGCGGCAAACAACGAAAGAGCGCAAGGGATCAGCTGTCGAACCACGAGTACACCGCCCACCAGAACAATCGGCGGTAACTGTAAAAGCTTCGCCCCGAATGTCCCCCACCCGAGAAAGGGGGGTGGGAGCGGCGTCAGCGCAAGATGCGGAAGGTCACACCAGCACTTCGACGCACTCGGGATGGCCGAGGAAGCGCTGCGGACTGGCGGTGAAGCCGTAGGCGCCGGACTGGAAGACCACCGCCAGGTCGCCGGGCTGGGCGCAGGGCAGCTCCATCCGGTCGGCCAGCAGGTCCAGCGGGGTGCACAGCGGGCCGACGATCGAGGCGACCTCGCGGTCCCGGCCGGCCGACGGCACGCTGATCATGGCGGGGTAGTTCTTGCGCACCACCTGGCCGAAGTTGCCGGAGGCCGCCAGGTGGTGGTGCAGCCCGCCGTCGGTGACGAGGAACACCTGGCCGCGCGAGACCTTCCGGTCGACGACGCGGCAGACGTAGATGCCGGCCTCCGCGACCAGGTAGCGGCCGAGCTCGATGACCAGGACCGCCTCCGGCATTTCCGCGCCCGCGCGCTCCTGCAAGCGCGCGAGGTTGGCGCCGATGCCGCCGAGGTCCAGGCGCTGTTCGCCGGGGAAATACGGCACGCCGAAGCCGCCGCCCAGGTTCAGGAAACGCACCGGCGCCGGCGCACCCGCGGCCAGGCGCAGGGCCAGTTCGTAGGACTTCTGCTGCGCCTCGCAGATCGATTCGGCGCGCAGGTTCTGCGAACCGGCGAAAAGGTGGAAGCCCTCGAAGCCCAGGCCAGCCGCGGCGATGCCGTCCAACAGCCGCGGCACTTCCTCGACGTCGACGCCGAACTGCTTCGGACCGCCGCCCATCTTCATGCCCGAGCCTTTCAGCTCGAAGTCGGGGTTCACGCGCACGGCCACGCGCGGCTGCAGGCCCAGCTGCGAACCGATGTCGGCCAGCAGGCGCAGCTCGCGCGCCGATTCGAGGTTGATCAGCACGCCAGCCGCCACCGCCTGCCGCAACTCACGCTCGCTCTTGCCGGGCCCGGCGAAGCTGACGTGGCGAGGATCGGCGCCGGCGTCCAGCGCGACACCCAGTTCGCCGGCGGAAGCAACGTCGATGCCGTCAACGCAACCGACCATCCAGCCGACGAGCGCCGGCATCGGATTGGCCTTCATCGCGTAGTGGATCTCGATGCCTGGCGGCAGCGCCGCGCGCAGCTCCGCCGCGCGTGCGCGCAGCAGCTGGCGGTCGTAGGCGTAGAACGGCGTGCGGCCGACCCGCTCGGCCAGGCGGCTGAGCGGCATGCCGCCCACCAGCAGTTCGCCGTCGCGCACCGGAAACTGGGACATCGGCGCGTGCACCGGCAGGGCGCGGGCGGCGGGCGGGGAATCACTCACGGGCAACCTCGATTGAAGCGAATGGCGGTGCTGACGGGCAAAGGACGCGCGACGGTGTCAGGCCGCCTGCCGGCGTTCGACCCATGCGGTGGACAGCAGCTTGCGGTCGATCTTGCCGTTCGGATTGCGCGGCAGCGGGCCGGCGGCCGGCTCGATGCCGGCGGGCACCATGTAGGCGGGCATGCGCGCACGGCAGGCCTGGCGCAGCGCCTCCACGTCCAGCGGCACGGCGGGGTCGGCCGGCGTCGCGATGACCTGGATCACCTGGCCCAGCGCATCGTCGTCGATGCCGAAGGCCACGCACTCGCCGACCATGCGGGTGGCGTAGAGGATCTCTTCCACCTCCGTCGGACTCACGCGGTAGCCCGAGGTCTTGATCATCTCGTCGCGCCGGCCGATGAAGTACAGGAAGCCTTCGGCGTCGCGCCGCACCGTGTCGCCGGAGAACACGGCGTACTCGGGCACCTGCACGCCCATGGCACGCCCGGCCACCGCCGGCGGCAGCAGACGGTAGCGCTCGGCCGTCTTCTCGGGGTCGTTCCAATAGCCCTGGCCGACCAGCGGCCCGCGGTGCACCAGCTCGCCCGGCTCGTCGGCCGCGCACTCGGTGCCGTCTTCGCGCAGCACCAGGATCTCGGCGTTCGGGATGGCCTTGCCGATGGAGTCGGGGCGCCGGTCCACCTCTTCCGGCGGCAGGAAGGTGGAGCGGAAGGCTTCGGTCAGGCCGTACATCAGGAAGGGCTTGGCGCTGGGCACGCGCTGGCGCAGTGCCATCAAGGTCTCGCGCGGCATGCGGCCGCCGGTGTTGGCAAAGTAGCGCAGGTGCTGGTCGATGGCGGCCGGCCATTCGAGCTGGGTCAGCTGGATGTACAGGGGCGGCACCGCCGTCAGGCCGGTGACGCGCTCGCGCTCCATCGCCTTGAGCACGTCGCGCGGCAGCAGATAGTTCAGCAGCACGACGCGGGCGCCGGCATGAAAGGCCGTGGTGAGCTGGCTGAAGCCGGCGTCGAAGGACAAGGGCAGCGCCGCGAGCAGCGTGTCGCCGGGGCGGTTCTCGAGGTAGGAGGCCACGCTCTTGGCCCCGGCCACCATGTTCCGGTGGGACAGCACGACGCCCTTGGGCCGGCCGGTGGAACCGCTGGTGTAGAGGATGGCGGTGACGTCGCTGTCGATGACGCGGCTGCCGCTGCGCGCGGGTCCGCCGAGCAGCTCGGACCAGCCGATCGCGCTGCAATGCGGCGGCAGCGCGGGCGGGGCTGCCGCGGCCTGGCCGGCGACCTCGGTCAGCACCACGTGGCGCACCGACGGGCACTCGGCCAGCGTGGGCAGCAGCAGCGCCAGCCGATCGGGCGAGGTGACGAGGACCGTCACGTCGCAATCGCGAGCGATGTAGCCGACCTGCTCGGGCTTGAGCATCGGGTTCATCGGCACCATGACCCCGCCGGCGGCGGGTGCACCGAAGCTGGCGACCACCGTCTCGACGCGCTTTTCCAGCCAGATGCCCACGCGCCCGGAGCGCGGCAGGCCGAGGCCGACGAGGCCGGACGCGAAGGCCGCGACGGCCTGCGCCAGCTCGCCGTAGCGCAGCGTCTGCGAACCGGAGGTCAGCGCCGGTGCATCGGGCGACAGCAGCGCGGCGCGCTGGATCAGCTCGTGCAGCAGGACGGCTTCGGGAGGTCGGAAGTCCATGGAGGAAAGGGCCGCGGGCGACGGGGGATGCGGGACAGGCGCGACTCTAACGGTTCGCCTGCGCATGAAGGGCCTGTGGACCGGCAGGCGGCCGGCCAGGCAGCCCGCTACGCTGCAACATCGCGTGGGCGAAGGCAAGGCCATCAGGGCAGCGGATCGCGCCGGGCGTGACGCAGTTGTCTCAAGAGGCGGCCCGCCCTCTGTTTCAGCGCTGTGGACCGTGCAGGGCGACGCCTAGAATTCCGCCCACTCCGCCGGGACCCCCGGCCCCCTGCCCCCGAACCCGACCCATGAACGTTGAACAGGAAGTCCTGCGTCTGCTCGATGACGTACTGAGCTTGAACGGGCGCAGCGCCCAGTTCACGCGCGAGACGCCGCTGCTGGGCGCGGTGCCGGAACTCGATTCGATGGCCGTCGTCTCGATCATTACCGCGCTGGAAGAACGCCTGGGGCTGACCATCGACGACGACGACATCGTCGGCAGCACCTTCGAATCGGTCGGCGCGCTGGTCGACTTCGTCGCCGAGCGGCTCTGATCCAACGCCCGCCCATGCCACCGGCTTGAATGCGATTGCGCAACGAGTCCTTCTTCGCCGCCTGGCCTGCTGCCGGCCCGCCCGGCACCGCCGCGGGGGCTGAGCCGCGCGACGCGGCCGGGGCATCGCAGCGCTACTGCCGCTGGCTCGCGCCGGCGGACGCCCCCGCCCGCGCGCTGGTCGTCTACGTCCATCCGTTCGCGGAAGAAATGAACAAGGCTCGCCGCATGGCCGCGCTGCAGGCGCGCGCACTGGCGGCGGATGGCTGCGCGGTGCTGCAGTTCGACCTGCTGGGCTGCGGCGACAGTGCAGGCGACTGGGCCGACGCCTCCTGGGCAGCCTGGGTCGACGACGTCGTCCAGGCCTGCGCGCTGGCACGGGATCGCCACCACCAGCAGTGGCCCGGTGTTGCCGCACCCGCGCTGTGGCTGTGGGGCTTGCGCGCCGGCTGCCTGCTGGCCAGCGCGGCGGCACCGCGCGTGCCGGGTCCGCTGAACTTCCTGTTCTGGCAGCCGCAGGGCTCGGGCAAGCAGGTGCTGCAGCAGTTCCTGCGGCTGAAGCAGGCGGCGATGATGCAGTCGGCCGAATCGCAGCAGATCGTCGGCCGGCTGAAGGCGGACCTCGCCGCCGGCCGCAGCATCGAGGTCGCGGGCTACGTGCTGCCGCCGGCGCTGGCGCTGGGGCTGGAGGCCGCGGCGCTCGACGCACCCGCCGGCGTGGCGCCGGGCCACCTGCGCTGGCTCGAGGCCACGGTGCGCGAGGACCGCGAACTGCTCCCGGCCAGCCAGGCGGTGCTGCAGCGCTGGCGCAGCGCCGGCTGGACGGCGCAGGCCGAGGCCGTCCAGGGCCCGCCCTTCTGGTCCACGGTTGAAATCGAAGAATGCCCGGCGCTCGTGCAGGCGAGCCGGATCCCGCCCGCGGCCGAGCAAGCCCTGGCCGCCGCGTAGCCGGCCGCCCGGGGAAACAGAACCATCCCGATGCTGAACTGGCAAGAGCACGCGCTGTCGTGGCCCTGCGGGGACGATCGCCTCGAGGGCGTCCTCGCGGCGCCAGCGCCTGCGCAGGCGGCCGAGGTCGGCGTCGTCATCGTCGTCGGCGGGCCGCAGTACCGTGCCGGGAGCCACCGCCAGTTCGTGCACCTGGCCCGTGGCCTCGCGCGGGCCGGCGTGCCGGCACTGCGATTCGACGTGCGCGGCATGGGCGACAGCGAGGGCCAGCCGCTCGGCTTCGAGCAGCAGACGCCCGACATCGCGAGCGCGCTGGACGCAGGCGCACGCGCCTTGCCCGGCGTTCAGCGCTGGGTGCTGTTCGGCCTGTGCGACGGCGCCTCCGCCGCGCTGATGTACCAGGCCGAGCGCCGCGACCCGCGGGTGCTGGGCCTGGCGCTGCTGAATCCCTGGGTACGCAGCGCGGCGACGCATGCGCGCACCCAGGTCAAGCACTACTACCTGCAGCGGCTGCGCGACCCGGCCTTCTGGCGCAAGCTGGCCGGCGGCGGGGTCGGCTTGTCCGCCCTGGGCGGGCTGCTGCGCAGCGTGCTCGCCATGCTGGGCGGCCGGCGCGGCAGCACGACACCGGCCGGCGGCCAGGCCGATGCCCAGGCGCCCTACACCGTCCGCATGGCCGCGGGCTGGAAGGCGCATCCCGGCCCCGTGCTGCTGCTGATGAGTGAACAGGACTACACCGCGCGCGAATTCGACGAGGCGCTGAAGTCGCAGCCCGAGTGGCGCGGCGCGGAGTCCCGAAACGGCCTGATGCGGGTCGACCTGCCCGGGGCCGATCACACCTTGTCGACGCCCGGCGCCAAACAGGCTGCACTGGCCGCGGTGTGCGACTGGCTGGAGCGCACCGGACTGCGGGCACGCCATGGCTGAGTCCGCGCAGACGCTGCCGGCGCTGCCGCGCAGCCCCGTGTTCGGCTGGGCCAGCGTCTGCGCGCCGCCGGCGGCCGCGGCGCTGCCGCACCTGCTGCGCTGGCCGCACCAGCGCCTGGCGACCAGCGGCCGCGCGGCGCTGTGGCTGGCGCTGCGCGCGCTGCAGCTGCCCGCCGGCGCCACCGTGCTGCTGCCGAGCTTCCACTGCGAAACCATGGTCGCGCCGGTGCTGGCGCTGGGCCTGCGCCCGGCCTGGTTCGCGATCGACGAGCGCGGCCTGCCCCAGGTGGACCGGCTGCCGGACGAAGGGGCGGCGGCAATCGTCGTCGCCCACTACTTCGGCCGCGCGCAGTCGCTGGCGGCGGTGCGGCAGTGGTGCGACGCACGCCGCGTCGCGCTGATCGAGGACTGCGCCCACTGCCTGCACGGCATCGCCGGCGAGCGGCCGGTGGGCGGCTGGGGCGATTTCGCGATCGCGAGCCTGACGAAATTCCTGCCGGTGCCCGAGGCCGGGCTGCTGGTCAGCGCGCAGCGGCCACTGCCGCCGCTCGTGCTCACGCCGGCGCCGCTGCGGCGCCAGCTGCAGGCCCTGGTGGACTTGCTGGAGCGGCGCCCGGCGCGCGGCTGGGATGGCGCGCTCGTCGGGCTGTGGCGCCGGCTGCGGCGGCGGCCGGCCACCGCGGTCACGCGCTTCGCGGCCGCGGCCTCCGAGGCCGATGCCGCCACGCTGATGGCCGCGGCCGACCTGGCCCGCGTCGGCGAACGCCCCAGCGCCATCGCCGCGGCCCTGGTGCGCAGCCTGCCGCTGGGAGGCGCCATGGCACGGCGGCGCGCCAACTTCCAGCGCCTGGCGCAGGGCCTGGCCGGCGTGCCGGGCACGCGGCTGCTGTGGGATCCGCGGGCCGCCGCCGCCGAGCGGGCCGTGCCCTTCGTGCTGCCGCTGTGGGCCGAGGAGCCGGACGGGCTGTACCTGGCCATGCGCAATGCCGGCCTGGCCGTTTCGCGCTGGAACCGGCGCTGGCCGGGCACCCCGAGCGTCCCCGGCGACGCCGGCCCCGGCTGGAGTCACCATGTGCTGCAGCTGCTGTGCCACCAGAGCCTGCAGCCGAGCGACATCGACCGCACCATCGCCTTCATCGCGGCGCACCAGCGGGGCCGACCGGCATGACGCACCCCGCCTCCACGCCCCGCCCCGCCGAACCGCTGGCGCCCGCCATGCCGGCCCGCCCGCCGCAGCCCGAGCGCACCGCGCCCGCCCGGGACGAACGCGCCCGGCGCTGGCAGGTGCTGCCGCTCGGTCCCGGCGAAGGCCTGGGACTGCACCGCGCCGCCTGGGACGTCCTGAACCAGCGCCTGATGCGCAACCATCCGATGCTGTCGGGCGACTTCGTCGACCGCATGCTGCGCCACTTCGGCGACGGCCGGCAGGTGCTGTGCCTGCGCGGCACCAGCGACCGGCCCGAAGCCATGGCCATACTGCAGCGGCGCGGCGGCGGGCTGTGGACCACCTTCCTGCCGTCGCAGGCGCAGGTCGGTCCGCTGCTGCTGTCGCCTTCGGAGCCGATGGGCGAGCTGATCCGCAGCCTGCCGGGACCCGCCGTCGGCCTCGACCTGCTGTGCGTCGACCCCGCCTTCATCGAGCCGGCGCGCGCCTACACGGCGAGCGAGAAGCTGCGCCACGCGCTGACGATGAACGTGACGCTCAGCGGCAGCTTCGACGCCTACTGGGCGGCACGGCCGTCAGGCCTGCGCCAAAACATCCGCCGTTACGAACGCCGCGCCGCCGCCGAGATGCCGCTGCGGCACGACGTGGTGACCGATCCGGCCGGCGTCGTGGAAGCGGTGCAGCGCTACGCGACGCTGGAATCGCAGGGCTGGAAGGGCGCGGCCGGCACCGCGCTGGGACCGGACAACGAGCAAGGCCGCTTCTACACCGGCCTGATGCGCGCGTGCGCCGAAGCCGGGCAGGCGGAAGTGCACGAGCTGTGGCTGGGCGAGACGCTGGCTGCCTCACGCCTGATCGTGCACGGCGGCCAGCTGGTGGTCATGCTGAAGACCACCTACAACGAAGCCCTCGACAAGCACGCCCCCGGCCGCGTGCTGCTGCGCGCGGTGCTGGAGAACCTGTTCGCGCGGCATGCCGGCAAGCAGGTCGAGTTCTACACCGACGCCACGCAGGACCAACTGGCCTGGGCCACCGGGCAGCGCGTGATCAGCCACATGACGCTGTACCGCGGCGCAGCGGCCCAGCACCTGGTGACCGGCATGCGCATGACGCGCCAGCTGCTGCGCCCGCGCGCCGCCGATGCCGGGGGCCTGGAGGTGGCGCTGCACGCCTCGCTCGACGAGCTGCCCGAGGACGCCATCAAGCTGATGGACGCCGCGGAGGACCAGAGCCTGCAGTTCGGCACCGACTGGTACCGCACGCTGACGCGGGCGGTGTTCGCCGGCAGCATCGTGCGCTTTGCCGTCGTGCGCGACGGCGCCCACTGCATCGCGGTGCTGCCGGCCCTGGTGCAGCAGCGCCGGCGCGGCCACCTGCTGTCGGGGCTGGCCAACTACTACACCTCGCTCTTCGCACCGGCGCTGAGCCCGCGCTGCAAGCCCGCCGGGCTGACGCTGGCGCTGCAGGCGCTGGCACGCGACGCCGGCGGCGCCGCCAGCTTCACCTTCGCGCCGATGGACCCCGACAGCGAGGCCTACCAGCACCTGTACTCGGCGCTGGAGCAGGGCGGCTGGTTCCCGTTCCGCTTCTTCTGCTTCGGCAACTGGTACCAGCGCATCGAAAGCTCGTGGGCCGATTACGAGCACGGCCTGGACAGCCGCGTGCGCAACACGCTGGCGCGCACGCTGAAGCGCTTCCTCGCCGATGGCGGCCGCTTCGAGATCCTGCGCGAGCCGGCCGAGCTGCAGGCCGCGCTGGCGAGCTACCTGCAGGTCTACGCGCACAGCTGGAAGCGTGCCGAGCCCTACCCCGAGTTCCTGCCCGAGCTGATCCGCGTCTTCGGCCAGCGCGGCTGCGTGCGGCTGGGCCTGGCCTGGCTGCACGACAAGCCGGTGGCAGCGCAAATATGGCTGGTGGCCGACCGCAAGGCCGACATCTACAAGCTGGCCCATGACATGGACTTCAGCCGTTATTCGCCGGGCAGCCTGCTCACCGCCAAGCTGCTGCGGCACGTGCTGGAGGTCGACCGCGTCGACCAGGTGGACTACCTGAGCGGCGACGATGCCTACAAGAAAGACTGGCTGCGCAGCCGCCGCGAGCGCTGGGGCATCGCCGCCTACCATACCCGCTCGCTCGCGGGCCTGCTGCAGCTGCTGGGCGAGCTGCTGCGGCGCAGTGCCAGCGGCCTGCTGAAGACCGCGCGCGCGCGGCCCGGCGCCGCACGCGGCGCGCGGCCCGGTGCGGCGACCACGGAGTGACAAGCATGCGACCGTCGAATGCCCTGAGGAAGCCCCGCACCGGCCTGCCTGAGCCGCAGCGGCGCCCCGCTCGCTCTCTGTGCCCCGCGCGCTCCACGCGCCTGGGCGCTGCCGCGCTGCTCTGTCTGGCCCTGGCCCAGGGCGCGGTTGCGAAGAAGCCGGAGAACGTCACCAACGGCGAGATCGCGCTGCTGCCGCCGTACTGCATCGACACCGAAGGCTTCCACTACGGCCACGAGTACTCGAAGAACCGGTCGCCGCGCGCCAGCCACTGGGAAGGCCTGATGGGCAAGGGCTTCTGGACCCTGCACCACTACTGCTGGGGCCTGGTGGAGCTGCGGCGGCTGCAGCGCGAAGGCAGGACCGCGCCGCAGTACGGCGCACGCATCCGCCAGATCGTCAGCGAGTACTACTTCGTCATCAAGAACACCCAGCCCGGCTTCGTGCTGCTGCCGGAGATCTGGGTGCGCATCGGCGAGGCCTGGGTGCTGGCCGAGAACTGGGCCGACGCGCAGGAGGCCTATGCCACGGCCCGCTCCATCAAGCCCGACTATTGGCCCGCTTACACCCAGTGGGCCGACGTGCTGATCAAGCGCGGCCTGAAACGCGATGCCGAGGTGCTGGTGCGCGAAGGGCTGCGCCAGGCACCCACGGCCGAGGCACTGCTGGCGCAGGCCAGGCTGCTGGGCATCGCCGTGCCGCCGCCGGCAGCGGCTTCACAGCCCGCCCCCCCGGCATCCGAGCCGCCGGCGTCAGCTTCGGATGCAGCGACGCCGGCGGCCAGCGCGGCTTCCGCGACAGCCGCACCGGCCAATGCTGCAGCACCTGCCACCGCTGCCGCACCTTCCGCTTCCGCGGCGTCCACCGCCACCACCCGATGAGTCTCTTCCTCCACTCGCCGCGCGCCGCGAAGCCCCGGCGATGAGTTCGGTCCGCCGTTCCTTCCTGCTGCACCTGCTGGACAACAATGCCGGCGTGGTGCTGCAGCTGCTGTCGGCCATCGTGCTGGCCCGCGTGCTGACGCCTAAAGAGATCGGCGTCTACGCGGTGGCAGCGGTCATCATCGCGATGGCCGGCCAGCTGCGCGACTTCGGCCTGGCCGAGTACCTGATCCAGGAGCGCGAACTGGACGACGGCAAGATCCGCGCCGCCTTCATGGTGAACCTGGGCACCTCGTGGTCGATGGCGGTGGTCATCGCCGGCGCCGCCCACTGGATCGGCCGCTTCTACGGCGAACCCGGCATCACGCAGGTGCTGCAGCTGCAGGCGGTCAACTTCGTCATCGTGCCTTTCGGGGCGGTGACGATGGCGTACTTCCGGCGCGAGCTCAACTTCCGCCCGATCTTCATCGCCAACCAGGTGGCGAACGTGACCACCTTCGTCGTCGGCGTCAGCTGCGCGCTGGCAGGCATGAGCTATCTCAGCATGGCCTGGGCCTCGATCGCTGGCCTGGCGGTGACGGTGCTGGTGGCGCTGTACTTCCGCCCGCCCGAGCTGCCGCGCTGGCCCTCGTTCAAGGGCATCGGCCACGTGCTGCATTTCTCCAAGCACGCGATGAGCATCTACTTCATCGGCCAGATCGGCAAGGGCGCGCCCGAGGCGGTGATCGGCCGCGTGCTCGACGTCACCGCCACCGCGTTCTACAGCCGCGCCAACGGGCTGATGGAGATCTTCAACCGCGTCGTGCTGCGCACCGCGATCAACATCTGCCTGCCGTATTTCTCGCGCGAATCGCGCAGCGGCAACGGCACCGCCAAGGCCTACCTGGGCGCCACCGCGCTGTTGACGGGCGCCGGCTGGCCGTTCCTGGCGCTGCTGGGCATCCTGGCCTACTCGGCCATCCGCCTGCTCTATGGCGACCAGTGGGCGCCGGCGGTGCCGCTGGCCGCCATCCTGTGCCTGGTCGGCATCTTCGACCTGCCGTACTGGCTGACCGGCGAGGTGATGATCGCCGTCGGCCGCGTCGACCAGAGCAGCCGCCTGCAGCTGGCCGTGCAGTTGCTGCGCATCTCGGGGCTGGTGATCGGCGTCGCGTTCGGGCTCGAGGGCGCCTGCTGGGGTTTGATGGTGTCCACCTTCATCGGCGGCTTCGTCTCGCAGCGCTACCTGCGCCGCTTCATCGACCTGCATTTCGTCGACCTGATGCGCGCCTGCATCCCGAGCACGCTGGTCACCATCACCGTCGTCGGCCCGGTCTGGCTGCTGGTGCACCTCTGGGGGCAGAACGGCGACAACTACATCGCGGTGCTGGTCAGCAGCGGCCTGCTGGCGCTGGTGCTGTGGCTGGGCGCGCTGCGCAGCTTCAAGCACCCGCTGTGGCCGGAGATCGTGCTGGTCGCCTCGCGGCTGCGCAGCAAGCGGGGGGTCGGCCATGCCAGCTGAGGCCATGGCTGGCGCCGCCGTGCCGGCCGCGGCCGCGCCGCTGCCGCCGGTGTCGTCGCAGCCGGCGGTGCAACTGCCGCAGCTGGCGCCGGGACGGCGCCTGCCGCAGGCGCAGGCGCTGCTTGCGACACCCGGGCTCGAGCTGACCTACAACGGCCGCAGCGCGCTGCTGCGCGCCTGCCGCGAACTGGCGGCCAGCGGCGCGCGCCGGGTGCTGGTGCCCGCCTACCACTGCCCGGCCTGCGTGACGCCCGTGCTGCAGGCCGGGCTGGAACCGGTCTACTACCGCATCGACCGCACCCTGCACGTCGACGCGGACGACCTGCTGGCCCGCTGCCGCGCCGGCGGCGTGGCCGCGGTCATGGCGATCCAGTACTTCGGCATCCCGCAACACGAAGCCGCCTTCGACGCGGTGCGGGCACTGGGTCTGCCGGTGCTCGAGGATTGGTCGCACTCCTTCTTCGATGCCGAGGCCGGCGCGCTCGCCGGCCGCGACGACAGCTACCGCGTCTACAGCTTCTGGAAGACAGTGCCCAGCATCGCCGGCGGTGGCCTGCTGCGGCCGGGCGGGCAGCCCGCGCCGGTTGGTGCGGCCCCCCTGCAGCCGCCGCCGCGCGGCCACGAGGTCCGGCTCTACAAGCGCTTCGTCGAAGAGGCGATCGCGCAGTCCGATCGCCCGCTGCTGAAGGCAATGGCGACGGCGCTGGAGAACACCCGGTTGCGCCTGAAGGGCGTGCGGCCGGGCGCACCCGCGGCACCGGTCGCCCCCGCTGCGCCATCCAGCGCCGACGCCGGTGGCGACGAGGGCGTGATGGGCCTGGACCTGGTGCGCGCCGGCTGGTGCATGCCGGCGGTGTCGCGCCGGCTGCTGCTGGCCACCGACCTCACGCAGATGGCCGAACGCCGCCGCGCCCGCTATTCCGCGCTGGCCGCGCACTGGGGCGGCACGCCGGGCCCGCGACCGGTGCTGCCCGCGCTGCCGCCGGAAGCCACGCCCTGGCTGTTTCCACTCTTCGTCGACGACCGCGAGCGTTTCTCGCGCGAGTGCCGCACCCAGGCCGGCCTGATGCCGCAGACCTTCGGCACGGTGCTGCACCCCAGCCTCGCCGCCTGCGGCGACGCGCGCCTGATCGACGACGCCCGCCACCTGGCCGAGCACGTCGTCTGCGTGCCGGTGCACCAGGACCTCGACCCCGAGCAGCTGCTGCAGCGCATGCGGCGCCTGTCGCTGCGGCTGCAGCCCGCCCCCGCCCTTGCGCCTTGACACCTTCATGCCCCACACCGAGCTGATCACCGACCGCGCTGCGCTCACCGCGCTGCGCCCGACCTGGAATGCGCTGGCGCAGGAAGACCCGGCGACCTGCCTGGGCCTGGACGGCAGCTCGACGATCGAGTGGTTTTGGGCCGTGCAGGACGCCCTGGACGACCCCGCCCAGGCGCGCACCGTGTGCGTGCGCAGCGGCCCAGGCGGCGAGGTGCTGGGCCTGTTCCCCACCACCATCGTCGGCCGCCAGATGGCGGGGCTGCGGCTGATGACCTCCACCGGCGAGATCGGCGGCCGCAACGGCCTGCTTGTGGCGCGGCAGGACCCGGCCATCGTGCTGGCCTGGCTGCGCTCGCTGGCCGCTCACTTCGGGCCTTGGGCCAGCTTCGAGATCCGCCTGGTCTGCGGCAGCCCCAGCGAGTCGCTGATGAAGCAGGCCTGCCGCCAGGGCGGCTACCGCATGGTGCCCGGCGAACCCTACGATTCACCGTACTTCCCGCTCGAAGCCGACGACAAGGCCTTCATGGCCCACGTCTCGAAGAGCCTGCGGCAGAACCTGCGCACCTCGGTCAACCGCTACCGCGGCCAGTTCGACATCAGCTACCGCGATTACCTGCGCGGCGACCAGGCCGACGAGCTGCTCGAGGTGATGATGGCGATCGAGCGCCAGTCCTGGAAGCACACCGGCGGCGATGCGCTGACGAAATCCGAGCGCCAGCAGCGCTTTCACCGCGCGCTGTTCCAGCACGGCCTGCCCGCCGGCCGGGTGGTCGCGAAGGTGGCCTGCGCCAACGGCGAGCCGATCGCGTTCAACGTGGGCGTCGTGCACCAGGGCGTGTTCTCCTGCCTCAAGCACAGCCAGGTCGAGGCGCACGAGAAATACAGCCCCAGCTACCTGCTGAACCTGGAGCTGATCAACACGCTGCGTGCGATGGGCGTGCGCACCTACGACTTCAAGGGCGCGGTGAACCCGCACAAGACCCGCTGGTCCGACCAGACCCGCACCTACACGCGGCGGCCCTGGACCATCTACCCGCCGACGCTGCGGGGCTGGGTGCAATGGCAGCGCCAGCAGCTGGCCGCCACCGTGGCCCGCCTGCGGGCCACGCGTGCCCCGGCCGCAACCCCGGAGGCCCCGGCCGCCGCAGCCGGCCAGGCCGGGCCAGCCACCTGCACCCCATCCCCCGCCGAGGCCGCCGCGCCGAACGCCGCGCCCGCCCAGACCGAGGAGAACCGCTCTTGAGCTTCCGCGACCCCTGCTTCGAACAGGACCTGCTCGACGCCGAGCAGGACACCGACCTGGCCACCTGGCATGCACGCGTCGCCGCTGGCGGCATCGCCCAGGCCGCGGCGCAGGCGCGCGGCGGCTTTGCCGTCGGCCTGCGCACGGCGGACGGGCGCACGCTGCTGGCGGTCGACCGCTTCGCGATCAAGACGCTGTGCTACCGCATCGTCGACGGCGAGCTGCGCTTCGCGCGGGATGCGCAGGCCCTGCGCGACGACGCCGCGCCGATCGACCCGCAGGCGCTGTACGACTACCTGTACTTCCACGCCATCCCCTCGCCGCGCACCGCCTACCGCGGCATCCACCGCCTGCCGGCCGGCCACTGCGCGGTGTTCGAGCGTGGCCAGCTGCGCATCGAACCCTACTGGCGGCCGCGCTTCGCGCCGGCCCAGGGCATGAGCTTCCAGGACAAGCGGGCCGAGTTCCTGCTGCTGCTGCGCGAGGCGGTGCGGCAGCAGCTGGACGGCACGCAGCCGGCCTGTTTCCTCAGCGGCGGCACCGACAGCTCCACCGTCGCCGGCATGATCTGCGAAGTGGCCGGCCGCCCCGCCGCCACGTACTCCATCGGCTTCGAGGCCGCCGGCTACGACGAGATGGCTTTCGCGCGCATCGCCGCCAAGCACTTCGGCACCGAGCACCACGAGTACTACGTGACGCCGGACGACCTGGTGCAGGGCATCGCCAAGGTCGCCGCGTCCTACGACCAGCCCTTCGGCAACTCGTCCGCGCTGCCGGCCTACTACTGCGCGCTGAAGGCCCGCGGCGACGGCGTGAGCCGGCTGCTGGCCGGTGACGGCGGCGACGAGCTGTTCGGCGGCAACTCGCGCTACGCCATGCTGCGCGTGTTCGGCTGGTACCAGCAGGTGCCCGGCTTCCTGCGCCGCGGGCTGATGGAACCCTTCTTCGGCCTGCCGGCGGTGGCCCGCACGCCGATCATCAAGAAGGGCTCGGGCTACATCCGCCAGGCCACGACGCCGATGCCCGACCGCCTGCAGAACCACAACCTGCTGGTGCGCCTGGGGGCCGAGAACGTGTTGCCGCGCGCCTGGCTGGCCCAGGTCGACCAGGCCGCGCCGCTGCGCCAGCAGCGCGAGGTCTGGGCCGCTTGCGACGCGGCGGACGACCTGGACCGCAACCTGGCCTACGACTGGCGCTACACGCTGGCCGAGAGCGACCTGCCGAAGGTGCGCGGCACCTCGCAGCTGGCCGGCGTGACGGTGCGCTACCCGATGCTGGACCACGCACTGGTCGACTTCTCGATGCGTCTGGCGCCGGCGGACAAGCTGCGCGGGCTCAAGCTGCGCTGGTTCTTCAAGGAAGCGCTGCGCGGTTTCCTGCCCGACGAGATCATCACCAAGAAGAAGCAGGGCTTCGGCCTGCCCTTCGGCGTGTGGGCGCTGCGGCACCAGGCGCTGAACAAGCTGGCGGCCGATGCGGTGCGCGGCGCCGCCGCGCGCGGGCTGGTGCGGCCGGACTTCGCCGACCAGTTGCTCGGCACCCTGCTGCCGCAGCACCCCGGCTACTACGGCGAGATGGTGTGGCTGCTGATGATGCTGGAGCAGTGGCTGCGCGCCCACCACCCGGCCTGGCGTGTCGGCTGAGCATCCGGCCTCTCTCCTCGCCCTGCGGCTGAAGCCGGCGCTGGCCCTGGGCTGGGCCGCCGCCCTGCTCGCGGCCGCGCTCGACTGGCCCGCCGCCGCCCCCGGCCTCGCCGCGGGCCTGGCCGCCGCGGCGCTGCTGGCCTGGTGGCGGCCGGCGTGGGCGCCGACGCTGGTGCTGGCCCTGCTGCCGGTGCTCGACCTGACGCCCTGGGCCGGCCGCGTCGAGTGGGTCGAGTACGACCTGTTCTGCGCCACCATCCTTGGACTGGCCCACCTGCGCCTGGGTCCGGCCGCACCGGTGCCGAAACAGACTGCGGCGGCCGGCCGGCTGGCGGGGCTGGCGGTCGGCGCGGTGGTGACGCTGCTGCTGCTGTCGGCCACGCTCGCGTGGCTGGCCGCCGGCGACCAGGCCGGGCTGCACCCCACCGCGCTCAGCCCGGCCGCCGGCCTGCGGCTGGCCAAGGGCGCCGTCTGGGGGACGTTGCTGCTGGCGCTGATGGCCCGGCTGCGGCGGCGCGGCGAAGACATGCTGCTGGTCACCGCCGTCGGAATGACCGCCGGCCTCGCGGCCCTGGTGGCCGCGGTGGCGTGGGAGCGGCTCGCCTTCGTCGGCCTGCTGGACTTCAGCACGCGCTACCGCGTCACCGGCCCGCTGCATGCGATGGGCTTCGGCGGGGCCTACCTCGAGTGCTGCCTGGTGCTGGGCAGCTGCTTCGCAGCCTGGCTGGCCTGGCGCGCGCCGGCGCGCGGGCTGCGCATCGCCGCGGCCCTGGTGTGGCTGAGCGCCGGCTATGCGCTGGCGGTCACGTACTCCCGCGCCGGCTACGCCGCCCACGCCGTGGCCACCGCGCTGCTGCTGTGCGGGCTGCTGGTCGAAGGCGCGCGCCATCACCGCATCGCGGCGGCGGGGCTCATCGCAACGGCCGCGCTGCTGGCGGCGCCCGTCATCGACGGCTCCTTCGCCCGGCACCGCCTGCAGTCCATCGGCAAGGACCTGCAGGCGCGCATGGCGCACTGGGACGGGGTGAGCAAGCCGGCAGCCTCGCATTCGGCCTGGTGGGGTGCCGGCCTGGGGCGCTACCCGGCCGAGCGGCGCGCCCACGCCGCCGATGACGCCCGCACCGCGGCGGTGTCCCTGGTGCGCCGCGCCAGCGGCGCCGCGGTGCTGCGGCTCGAGCCCGGCGACACGCTGTTCGTCGAACAGCTGGTCGAGGCGCGCCCGCACACGCCCTACCGCGTCGAGGTGCTGGCCCGGGCGGGCCGCCCGGAGGCGATGTTCTTCGTCGGCCTGTGCGAGAAGTGGCTGCTGGCGAGCTTCGAGTGCGAGAAGCGCACGCTGCGCTTCCAGGGAGTATCGGCCCCCGCGATGGCGCGGACCCCGGTGCCGGCCACCGACGGCGGCGCGCCGTGGACGCGGTTCACGCTGGAGCTTGACTCAGGCCTGGTCGGCGCGGCCACGGGCCCGGTGCCGCGGCCGCTGAAGTTCACGCTGTACACCCCACACGGGCCGCATGCGGTGGACGTGGCTTCCGTCCACATGACCTCGCCCGGCGGCGCTGCGCTGCTGCGCAACGGCGACTTCAGCCGGGGGCTCGATCACTGGCACGTGACCGGCAGCGTGCTGGGGAACTGGCATGCCCAGAACATCGCGCTGGCGGTGCGCTTCGAGCTCGGGCGCGCCGGCACGCTGCTGCTGGGCGCGCTGCTGACGCTGGCGCTGGCGCGGGCCGCCGGCACCGCGCGCGCCGGCCGGGCCGAAGGCTGGTTGCACCTGGCCTGCCTGAGCACCTGGGGCGTGCTCGGCGTCACCGATTCGCTGATCGACACGCCGCGCCTGCTGATGCTGGGCATCGTCCTCACTGGCTGGGCGGCGCTGCCCTCGTCAGGCCGGCTGGGCGACGCGGACGGCACCCGCCGCTTCACGCGGGCGGCCGGCCAACACCCAGGCCGCGGCCATGATGACGAAGGGCATGATCGGCGCGTGGAAGCGTGACTGGCCGGAGAACACCATCGCGATCAGCGTCGGGTACAGGCACAGCGCCAGCGGCAGCAGGGTGAGCGCCCCCGCCGTGCCGGCCGCCACGCGCCGCACCAGCAGGACGGTGCCCCACAGGAAGGCCGCGATCAGCGCGACGTAGTACGCCTGGTTGGCCAGGCGCAGGCCGCGGAACAGCGCCTGGTACCGCTCGTAGCCGGCGAAGCCGCCCTGGTAGCCCCACTCCGACTCGCCGTCAGGCCCCCACAGCCGGAAGACCTTCAGCGGCACCAGTGCCACGAACCGGCCCGGGTTCTCGCGGATCCATTCGACGCCGCGGCGCTTGGCCTCGGCGTCCACCTCGATCTGGTTCGCCACGCTGCGCGGGATCGACGTCACCAGCGGGTCTTCCGGGGTGAAGCCGCCGCGTGCCGAGGGGTTGTTGCCCGTCAGCAGCGTCAAGCCGCCATTGGTGGAGATGAAGACCGGCTTGCCGAAGACCTCCAGGTTGCGCAGGCTCCACGGCGCCACCACGGCCACCGTGACGCACAGCACCGCCACCATCTGCACGCCGCTGCGCACCACGCCGCGCAGCGACCGGTCGCCCAGCGCGAAGAGGCAGAACAGGAAAAACACCGCCACCACGGTCTGCGCCTTCACCAGCGAGGCCAGGCCGAAAACCAGCCCCGCGGCGACCAGGGCGGCCGGCCGCCGCGAGACCACCAGCACCCAGCAGCCGGCCAGCAGCAAGGTGGTGTAGTAGGTCTCGGTCAGCAGCAGCGGCACGTAGCCGATGCTGTTGGGGTACAGCGCCAGCAGCAGCACGCTGGCGCGGCCGACCAGCCGCGAGTCGAACAGTCGGCGCGCCAGGTCCAGCGTCAGCCAGGCCGCGAGGCCGGCGCACAGCAGGTTGAAGCACTTCGCCACCATCACGCTGGGCGACAGCAGCCAGAACAGCGCCGCCATGGTCAGCGGCCAGCCGGGCGGCCAGTAGGCGGTGGGCACGCCGCCTTCGCTGTAGCCCTGGCCCGCCGCGACGCCCACCGCGCGGTGGTAGTACCAGTCGGCGTCGGAGGTGGGCACGACGTCGAGCAGGATGGCCGCCGCCCGCAGCAGCACGAACAGCGCGATGAGCAGCCAGTCGGTCCGCGCCCCGCCCCGCTCCAGCCAGCCGATGACCTTCATTTGCGGCGGTTCCAGGTGAAGATCGAGCTGGCGGCGTAGTTCCACACCGTGCCCACGACCACCCCGGCAAAGCCGGCCAGCCACCAGGTGTACTTCTGGCCGAACACGAAGTTCGCCACGCCGACGTTGGCCAGCGCGCCGACGGAACAGACGACGTAGAACGACAGCAGGCCGGTCAGGAAGCGGCGGCCGCGCAGGCGGCTGTCACGGTAGGTGAGCAGGTTGTTGATCGCGAAGTTCGAGGTCATCGCGATCCCGGTCGCCGTCGCCTGCGCCACGACGAATCCGAGCCCGGCCTGCTGGTGCGCGAGCCAAAGCACCAGGAAGTGCACGAACAGTCCCGACAGTCCGACCAGCGAGAAGAGGATGAAGCGCGCCGGGACGTACTTGCCGATCGTCTTGTCGACGATGAGCATCAGGTACTCCCAGAGCACCGCGGTGTCGAGCTTGCTCTCGCCAGCCACGCGCTGGCGGAAGGTGAAGGGCACCTCGGCGAACTTCAGCGGCGCGGGCGCGGAGGAAAAGATGTCGAGCAGGATCTTGTAGCCCTCGCCCGAGAGGTTGCGCATCGCGCTGGCGAAGGCTTGGCGCTTCACCATGAAGAAGCCGCTCATCGGATCGGTCAGCTCGACTTTCACGATCAACCGCGCCAGCGTGGTCGCGAAGCGGCTCATCGCGGCGCGGCGGCTGTCCCACTCGCCGACCGAGCCGCCTTCGCAGTAGCGGCTGCCGACGACGATGTCGACGCCGCCCGAGCGCACCGACTCGAGCATCTTCGGCAGGATCGACTCGTCGTGCTGCAGGTCGGCATCCATCACCGCCACGTACGGCGACGAGGTGGACAGGATGCCCTCCACCACCGCGCGCGACAGCCCGCGCCTGCCGACACGGTGGATGCAGCGCACGTTCGCGCGCTCCTGCGCCAGCTCGCGCACCACGTCGGCCGTGCCGTCCGGCGAATCGTCGTCGACGAACACCACCTCCCAGGCCTCGCCCTGGAGCACGTGGTCCAGCCGGCGGACGAGCTCGCGGATGTTGTCTTTTTCGTTGAAGGTCGGCACGACGACCGACAGCAAAGATCCAACCTGACCCACGCTGGGCTCCTAACTGATCGAAGAGGGGGAAACCTGGCGCCGGCGCCGGCGCCAGGCCGCGGCGGCCAGCAGCATGGCCACCAAGGCGCTGCCGGCCGAGACCGCGCTGCCGAGTCCCGCGGCCGACAGCGGCACGAAGCGCACGCCGATGGTGTGCCGGCCCGCCGGCACCTGGGCGGTGATCAACCCGGTCGCGGGGTCCAGGGCCTTCGGCGCGGCCTGGCCGTCGATCTCGAGGCGCCAGGTGGGCGAATCGAACAGCGGCAGGCGGACGACGGCGGCGGCAGGGGTCTCGATGATCCAGTGGCGGTTCTGCGTCGTGCCCGGGGCCTCGGTGCAGGCCAGGCCCAGGCGCCGGCACTCGGCCGCCAGGCCGCCCTCGTCGACGTAGCGGCGCCAGTCCGGCCCGACGGTCGTGAGTTCCAGGCCGTGCTGTTGGAAGCTGCCCTCCAGCAGGCGTCCGGAGCGGTCGAGCGGGGTACCGGTGCGCAGGACCTGCCATTGCAGCAGCGCGGTGAAGCCCACCAGGGCGGCCAGGCTCAGCGCCAGCGCCACCCGTGGAACCGGCCGTCCGCGCCGCTGCGTCGGCAGGCCGATCGTGGCGACGGCCGCCAGCACGCCGGCCACCGATGCGATGCACAGGAACCGGTACGGCCACTGCACGCTGCGGAACGGGGAGATCAATTGGTAGACCGGATAGGCCAACTCGCTGGACAGCACCAGCGCCACGCCGGCGGTGGCCAGCAGCGCCTGCACGAACGCGCGCTGGGCCGGCGCGGTGCGCGCCCCCCGCAGCGCCCACGCGGCGGCGGCCACCACCGCCAGCAGCAGCGACGAGTGAAGCCACTGCACAGAGAACCAGCGCTGCCCGTAGAGCGCGGAGGTGACGAGCGGGAAGGTGAAGCTGTTGTGCCAGTCCAGGTAGTGCGCATGCGTCGCGTCCGGCGGCTTCAGCAGCGTGCGGGTCTGCATCGACGGCAGCAGCTGGAAGGCCACCAGCCCGAGACCGAGCCCGACGGCGACGCACCACCAGGCGAGGCGCCGGCCGCCTCCCTCGTGCCGCTGGCGCCAGGCCTGCCAGGCCATCACGGCGCCCACGCTCACCAGGGCCATGAACCCCACCAGCACGTGCGCCAGGCACATCAGCGCCGTCACCATGAGCAGCAGCGCCCGGCTGCCTGCCGTCTGCTCCGGCTTGAGCGACAGCACGATGAAGGCCAGCGAGGTCCACAGGCTGAAGGACCAGGGAAAGGCCGAGTAGTGCGTGACCAGGAACACCGGGAACGGCGCCGCGATCATCAGCAGCGCCGCGGTGACGGCCCAGCCCGCCGGTGCGAGCCGGGCCACGCAGCCGTAGGTGATCAGCCCCATGGCCAGCAGCGATGCGACGGCGAGCGCCTGCACGCTCGACCACACGTCCAGCCCCAGCAGCTGCAGCCCGGCCGACAGGTACCAGTACACGATGTACGCGGAGTAGCCGATCTCGCCGAGCCCCAGGTTCGCGCGCTGCAGCCAGCGCGGATAGGGCTCGCCACTCTCGATCGCCTCGCGGAACTGGAACAGCCAGCGGAAATGCGTGTCGCGGTCGATGTTCGGCATCGACCGGTCGAAGAGCACGGGCAGCGCGAGCACGGCAACCGCCGCCGCCGCCAGCAATGCGGCCACCGCGAGCCAGCGGAGCCAGGGGGCGCGCATCCCGGCCGGCGGCGGAGTAGGCGCAGTCACGTCGAGCATGCGATTCGCCCGGATTTCCTGGTGTCGTCTGGCGCGCCGGTGCACGGCAGGCGCGGGCCCGGCGCCGTGGCGGGCCCGCATGCCGCGGCGGTCACAGCGATGACAGCACCGCCTGGACGATCTCGACCTGCTGGTCTTCCATGCCCACCCACATCGGCAGGCGCAGCAGGCGGTCGGAGATGTCGTTGGTGACCTTGAGGTCGCCGTGGGCGCGGCCGTACTTCAGGCCCGCCGGCGCGCTGTGCAGCGGCACGTAGTGGAAGACGCTGTTGACCCCGAGGCCGCGCAGCTTGTCGATCAACCGGGTCCGCAGCGCCAGGTCGGGCAGCAGGATGTAGTACATGTGCGCGTTGTGCACGCAGTGCCCGGGGATCACCGGCCGCCGCAGCTTGCCGGCATGCTCGGCCTCGGCGAACCACTGGTGGTAGGTGCCCCACAGCGCGAGGCGGCGGCGGGTGATCGCGTCCACCTCTTCCATCTGCGCCCACAGGAAGGCGGCGATCAGCTCGCTGGGCAGGTAGGACGAGCCGATGTCGACCCAGGTGTACTTGTCGACCTGGCCACGGAAGAACTGGGCACGGTTGGTGCCCTTCTCGCGGATGATTTCCGCCCGCTCGCCGAACAGGGGGTTGTTGACCAGCAGCGCCCCGCCCTCGCCGGAAATGATGTTCTTGGTCTCGTGGAACGAGATCGCCGCGAGATCGCCGATGGACCCCAGCGGGCGGCCCTTGTAGCTGGCCATCACCGCCTGCGCGGCGTCCTCGATCACGCGCAGCTTGTGGGCCTGGGCCAGCTCCATGATCGCGTCCATCTCGCAGCCGACGCCGGCGTAGTGCACCGGCACGATGGCCCGCGTGCGCGGGGTGATGGCGGCTTCGATCAGGCGCTCGTCGAGGTTCAGCGTGTCGGGACGCACGTCGACGAAGACCGGCGTCGCGCCGCGCAGCACGAAGGCGTTGGCGGTGGAGACGAAGGTGTACGAGGGCATGATGACCTCGTCGCCGGGCCCGACGTCGGCCAGCAGGGCCGCCATCTCGAGCGCGGCGGTGCAGGAATGCGTCAGCAAGGCGCGGTGGCTGCCGGTGCGCGACTGCACCCACTGGTTGCAGCGCTTCGTGAAGCTGCCGTCACCGGCCAGGTGGCCGTTGGCATGCGCCTGCGCGATGTACCAGAGCTCCTTGCCGGTCATGTACGGCCGGTTGAACGGAATCTTCATGCGTTTTTGCCCTCCTCCTGGAGCCGACGGCGGCACGCGGACGCGCCGCTTGCCGCCCCCCGGCGCCGATCATGTCGCAGGTGGGCGGCGCGCGGTCGCGCCGGATGCATCGGTGGTGCCCGCGGCAGTTGTGCCCGGCGGCTCAGGTTGGTCCCCGGCTCCGATCGAGCCGCGGGAAAGCGCGCATGCTAACGGCCCCGCGTGTAGTTCAGGCGCAGGACCGGGCCGCGCGGCCCGTCGTCCCGACGGCCGAGCGGCCCTTTTTCACACGGAAACAGCTCAAGTCCTCGCTTGAGCCATCGACCGCGCCGGCGTGGGCCGGCGCCTGGCCACGGTTCAGGCGCCTTCCCGGCGCGGCCCGATGTAGCTGCGCGAGATGACCACCGAGTTCATGCGGAAGTGCATCGTCGAGGGGGTGGGCTTGGTGCCGCCGTGGTACCAGTTGAGCCACACGCCCTGGATGCCCATTTCGGGGTGGCGCCGCCAGCGGAAGCCGCCACGGGAAAAGACCTGCACGCCGTCAACCCAGACCTTGAACTCGCCGTCGGCCACCGCGACGCCGTTGCCCAGCGCGTCGTAGGGCCCGGTGATGCTGTTCATCTTGATGTACTGCTCGACGTTGTACCAACGCTTCTTCGCCAGCACCGCACCGCCCCAGCGGCAGGATTCACCGTACGGCGAGGCCTGGTCCAGGTGGTAGATGTAGCTGCCGATCCAGAACAGGTCGTCGTACGGATTGCCGTCGCCGATGCGCGTGCCGCCGTGGCCGCGCATCGATGCACCCTGGTACTCCCAGCGACCGTTGCGCCAGACCTTCAGGCCGGTCGGCGGGCTGCCGCCGCTGCCGGTGGTCGGCTGCCAGTAGCCCACCGCATTCCACCAGCCGAAAGCACCGTTCCAGCCGGGCATCTTGTTGGCATCGACGGTCGAGCCCCAGTCTTCTTCGAGGTAGACCATGTAGCGCATGTAGAGCTCGGTCTCCACGTGGTCGGGAATGCCGCTGGCCGTGCCGCGCACCACGGCGCGGGTCAGGTCCGCCCCGAGCAGCTGGCCTGCGGGAACGACGCCGCGCAGAAACGTGGTGCCGCTGGCCGGGTCGGCGACCTGCTGCGACCCGGTCATCACGCTGCCCGTGTAGGCCGGCGCGAGCTGGCTGAAGTCGTCCGCAAACAGCACGTCGGGATGCGACGCAAGCCCCTGGTCGTACAGGAAGCCCTGCGCGATGCCCTGGCGCACCGTGGCGCCGGGCAGCACGCCTGCGTGGTCCTGCACCAGCGGCGGATCGAGTTCCATCAGCTCCAGCTTGCCGCTGTAGCGCAGCTCGGTGCAGTTCAGCGTCATCGTGGCGCTGAGGACGCGGCCCTTCACCGCCTGGAGGTCGAACTGGAGGATGCCGAAGTAACCGCTCTTGGCGACGCGGAAGACCTGCTTCGAGAGCTTGCCGTAGGCGCTGGAGGGCGTCCACATCGCGTTGCAGAGGCAAGGCGCCAGGAACTCGCCCTGGTCGGTCACGACCTTCAGCTGCGGACGCTTGGCCACGTCCGCGTACAGGCGGCCGGCAAACACGTAGTCCCAGGCCTGGGTGCTGCGCAGGTAGAAGCCGCGGTTCATCCCGCTGCCGACCCAGCGGGTGACCAGCGCGGTGACGTCGATGTTCACCGCGCCGCCGGTGATGCTGGCGCTGGCCCAGGGCCTGGCGCCCTGCGGCACGAGATCCGCGTCGAGCCAGTCGCCGACATTGCGGTTGCGCCACGGCAGCGAGAGCTTGACGCTCCAGAAATCGCGCGTCGGCCCGCTGCCGCCATCCCACGACAGGAACTGCGTGACGCCGGCGGTGGAAATGGTCGGGGTGACCGCCGGGGGTGGCGGGGGGCTCTGCTCGGCCGATACCACTTCGGGCGGCGGCCGCAGGCGGCTCGGATTCGCCTGGGTTTCGGCGGCATTCGCCGCCTGCAGTTGCATGTCGGCCGTTGTCTCGGCGGCCACGTCCTCGCCGCCACCACAGGCAGCCAGGGTCCCAAGTGTGCTCGTCGCGGTGGCGCGAGCCATGAAAGTTCGTCTATGCATGCGAACAATATTAGTAATTTTATCAGTTACAGCCGGTATTGAACTGCAAGGAGCTTCCATCCGGAAACCTTTGGCCGGGCATCATGGATCACGCCCGCGGGCCAATGTAAGAACGCGCAACGACGACCGAATCCATGCGGAAGTGCATGGCCCGCGGTGCCGGCGCCGTGCCGCCGTGATACCAATTGAGCCATATGCCCTGGACGCCCATCTCGGAATGGCGCCTCCAGCGCAGATCGTGGCGGGAAAAGACGAGTTCTCCGTCGATCCAGACGCGATAAACCCCGTCACGAATTGCCGTTCCGTTTCCGAGCGCGTCGTGCGGCCCGGTGATGCTGTTCATCCGCAAGTGCTGCTCGATGGAATACCAGCGCCCGGTCCGCAAGACCGCCCGGCCCCAGCGTACCGAATCCCCGAACGGCGACGCCTGGTCGAGGTGGTAGAGGTATCCGGCGACCCAGAACATGCCGTCATAAGGGTTGCCATCCCGGCTGCGGCCCCCGATGTGGCCGCGCATCGAGGCGCCTTCGTATTCCCAGCCTGCGTTGCGGTCGCTGCGCTGCTTCATGCCGTTCGGGCGCCGGCCACCGAAGCCGCTGCGGTGCTGCCAGTAGCCGTGGGCATTCCAGCTGCCGAAGCGCGCGTCGAAGCCCGGCATCTTGCAGGCGTCCACCTCGGAGCCGAAGTCGTCTTCCAGGTACACGAGGTAGCGCATGTACAGCTCGGGCTCGACCTTGCGCGGCACGCCGTCCGGTCCGCCCTCGATCAGGTTGTGCAGCAGGTCCGCCCCCAGCTGTTCGCCGCGCGGGATCAGGCCGCGCAGGTAGACGCTGCCGGTGGCGGGGTCCTTCACCTGCTCGGTGCCGGCCGCCACGCGTTTGCCGAACGTGAGGTCGTTGAGGCGGCTGAAGTCCGCGGCAAACAGCACGTCCGGGTGAGCCAGCACGCCGCGGTCCAGCGGGAAGCGTTGCGCCAGCCCGCCTTCCCGGGAGGCGCCGCCGAAATCCGCCTGCCAGCGCGGCGGATTGGCCTCGTACACCTCCAGTTGCCCAGGCGTGCGCAGGTTGATGCAGTGCAAGCGCAGCACCGCCTCGCGCACCGGCTGCTCCACGCCCTGCAGGTCGAATTGAACGATCGCGCTCCACAGGCCCCTGGCGACCTGGAAGCTGCGCTGGGTGTTGCCGCCGATGCGGCTGCTGGGCGTCCACGCCGCGTTGCACAGCGCGGGCAGGCGGCGCACGCCGGTGGCCGTGCGCAGCTCCAGCACCGGTTGCGTGGCCGCATCGGGATGCAGCCGGCCCGCGAACTCGAACGGCCAGGCCTCGCGCGAGCGCAGCAGGAAGCCGCGGTTGTGCCCCTGCTTGAGCGCCTTGGTGACCAGGCCGGTCACGTTCAGCGCCAGCGGGCCGCCGCCGACCCGTGCCTGCGCGAAGGGTTCCGCGCCCTGCTCGCGGCCGGCCGCGTCCAGCCAATCGCCGGTGCCGGCATGCATCCACTTCAGCGCCAAGTGCGCTGACCAGTACTCGGCGTTGGGTCCGCTGCCGCCATCCCAGGTGCGGTACTGGGCGAAAGGCGCCGCGGCGGACGCCGGCCGGGCCTGCGCACGCACCGCCTGGGCGGCAGCCGCCCAGGTCCACCCCCCCACGCCCAGTCCCGCTGCCTGTCGCAGAAAGCACCGGCGGCCATCACCGCTGCGGCAAGGCGCCGCGTCGTCCCGCGCACCGCGCACGGCGCTCAACCTAGCGGATCGCCGCCGGCTTGCGCAGCGTCACCAGGATCCAGCCCCGCAGGAAGGCCAGGGCGCCGACACGTGAAATCAGCTTCTCGTAGCACATGCCGAGGAAGAACAGCAGCCCGTTGAACATCAGGTAGTTCGGGTACTGGCTGAGGTACTCGAAGGACTGCACCTGCAGCCCCGCCTGGCGCGCCAGCCGCTGCACCGCCGCCCGGGTATTGGTCTTGTACGCGGTGGGAAAGGTGTCTTCCTCGGCCCGCCCTTCGACGCGCTTGACGATGCGCCCATGCAGCCGGTTCGGCACCAGCATGGCCGCCAGCGTGCCGTAGTCCCACATGTTGGCCGTCAGGAACAGCACCCGCCCGCCCGGGCGCAGCACGCGCTGGAACTCGCGGTAGACGCTGTCCGGGTCCACCAGGTGCTCGAAGACGCTGCGGGAAATGATCAGGTCGACGCTGGCATCCGCCAGCGGCAGGTGGGCCAGGTCGGCGTTGTGCGTCTCGATGCCGGCGGGCACGTCGGTGAACTCGACCAGCTCGATGCCGATCAGGCGCTCGACCCGGCCCAGGAACTGGCGCAGCACGGGCACCGTGCGCCCGCAGCCGGCGTCCATCAGCACCCGGGTGCTCCCGTCGATCATCGAATGCACCCGCGCCTCGAACACGCGATAAGGATGCTTGTCGTTGTCGTAGTACTTGACCAGCAGCCGCTGCGCCAGCGTCGTCATGGAATCCCCCTTTGGTTGTTCACCGCCGGCTGCGGCACGTGGGCAGCGAACTGCGCCATCGGTGGCAGCCCGGCCGCGCTGCGGCGTTCGGCCACGCGCTCGCGCACGGTGGCATTGACCAGCACCACGAGCGAGACGATGTAGTACGGCAGGTCGAGGTAGGCGATGGAGAGGAAGGCGCCGCCCACCGCGTAGCCGATGATGCTGACCTGCACCATCGGCATCAGCACCGGCACCCATTGCCCGAACTCCGGATCGTCCTGGCACTGCTTTTTCAGTCGCGAGGCCATGCGCCACGTGCACACGCCGATCAGCAGGAAGATCAGCAGGCCCGGGAACCCATGCTCGCCCACCATCTGGAAGTAGATGCTGTGCGCCACGTAGACGACGTCGTCGAACATCGCGAATTCGGGATCGCGTGGTGCGTAACGCCGGAAGACCTCGGTGTTGTCGGCGCGGAAACCACAGCCGACGATGGGCCGGTCGAGCGCGCAGTTGCCCAGGGTCTTCCAGGTGTAGATGCGCGACATCGCGGAGGTGTCGGCCTCGTAGGTCTGGATCGTGTCCATGCGCTTGACCCAGCTGTCCGGCATGAAGGCGATGGCCATCAGCAGGCCCAGGCCGATCAGCATCGTGCTGCGGATCGGATGCCGGCCCTTCAGGCCGAGGAACAGCGCCATGGCCACCACCGCCAGCAAGGCCCCGCGCGACTGCGTGCCGAGAATGCCGAGCGCCGTGAGCGCCAGCCCGCCGCCGATGGCCCAGCGGATCCAGCGGCGCTGCGTCATCTGGTACTGGTAGGCCATCAGCGGCACGCACATCACCAGCGCGACGGCGATCTCGTTGTTGCCTTCGATCATGCCGCCCAGCGGTCCCCAGACGCGGCCGCCCCCGCCGGTGGCCGCGGTCCAGGCCCCGCCCTTGATGCCGTAGAAGCCGACCGACCAGGTGACCACCATCGCCAGGCGCTCGATCTGCTCGCGGCCGCGCACCAGCATCAAGGTGATGAACAGCATCACCTGGATCTTCAGCACGAAGATCCAGCGCTCGGTGACCGACGCGCTGCTGGCAATGGCGAACAGGCAGGTGAACGACATCCACAGCAGCAGCAGGACCATGAGGATGGTGACCGCGTCGCTGGGCAGGCGCTTGCGTGCCTTGGGGTTGAACAGCATCCCCGCCATCGTCGCCAGCGCGACCACCTGCGCGAAAGGCAGCGAGCGCGCGAATCCGAAGACGGCGCGGTGCGGATTCATCAGGCCCAGCCAGGCCCAGGCATAGGCGCCGACCACGGGCTGGCGCAGCGCCATCAGCACGAGGACGAAGACGACACCGGCCAGCAGCAGGTCACGCATGGGCTACTCCTGCGGCGAGGGCCTGGATCGCCGCCGCAGCATGACGGCACCGAGCAGCACCAGCACGCCCGCCAGCGCCGCGGCAGCCCCTGCCAACACCCGCAGGCGCAGCTGCCTCATGTTCTCGCGCTGCACCCGGTTGGCGGGATCGGCCAGCATGTGGATGCGCGGCTGCACGCCCGTCGCGATGCCGGCCAGCTGCGACAGCGAGCGCGACACCTTCGCCAGGCTGCGCACCAGCGGCTGCGATTCGCCGGACTGGAAGTTGACGCCGGACCACAGGTACCAGCCCGGCAGGCCGCGGCGGAAGTAGTCCCAGGCCTTCGCCTCGATCGCGTAGCCCGGCCGTGCCGCGGCATGCAGCGGCTTCAGCGCCAGCGTGGGCGAATTGCGCAGCAGCGCCTCGCGCAGCTGCGAGGCGGACAGCGGCTCGGCGCTGCCGCCCTCGACGAAGTAGTAGTTGTTGTAGATGTCAAGCAGCTGCCAGCGGGTGCGCTGGCGGTTCCAGACCTCGACCCAGATGTGGCCGCGGCCGCCGAAACCATCGAAGGAAAAGGCCCAGGTGCGCAGCTGCATCGAGGCGGCCTGCGCAATGGCGACGAAGGCGCGCACGAAATCGACGCAGTAGCCGTCCCCGCGCTCGGTGATCGCGCGGTGGGTCTCGATCAGCGGCTTTTGCACCGGGCCGCCGTACAGCACCGGCGCGCTGCCGAGCAGGTGGGCGCTGATGGCGAGCGAGCGGGCCCAGTCGTCGTCCAGCGCCGCCAGCTGCAGGCGGTTGGCGATGTCGACGAAATACGGGTCTGCCGGCACCGTTTCCAGCAGGAAATCGTCCGGCCAGTCGGGCGGCGCCCAGTGGGGCACCGCGGCCAGGTCGTCGTCGATCACCAGCGCGTTGCGCACACGGGCCAGCTCGGTGCCGCTCATCATGTGCGGCAGCAGGCTGACGGCCGGCACGAACAGCAGCAGCAGGCCCGACGCCAGCCAGAGGCGCCAGTCCTGCCAGAACCGCCGTGCGCGCCGTGTCGACATCACCAGCACAAGCCCTGCACGCGGGCCTTCAGGCCATGCCCCTCGGGCAGGCCGACGAGGTCGATGACCACCTGCTCGGCCCGGCACTCGCGCGCCAGCGCCTGCAGCACCGCCGGGCTGTTGCTGCCCAGCACCAGCACGTCGGCGCCGGCGACCACCGGTGCCAGCTCGGGCTGCAGCATCTCGCCGATGTGCGGCAGGTGCTGCTCGATGAAGCTCTTGTTGGCGCCCAGCAGGCGGGCCAGGTGCACCTCGGGGTCGTACACCGCGAGCTGGTAGCCCTTGCCGATCAACAGCTCGGCCAGCGACACCAGCGGGCTTTCGCGCAGGTCGTCGGTGCCGGTCTTGAACGACAGGCCGACGAAGCCGACGCGCCGCTGGCCGGTGGCGGCGATGCGCGCCATCGCCAGGTCCAGGTGCTCGCGGTTGGACTGCAGGATGGCCGACAGCATCGGCAGCTCCACGTCGCGCATCTTCGCCAGGTAGCTGGTGGCACGCAGGTCCTTCGGCAAACAGGAGCCGCCGAAGGCAAAGCCGGGACGGAGGTAGGCCTTGGAGATGTTGAGCTGCTTGTCGCGGCAGACCAGGTCCATCACCTCGAAGGGATCGACGCCGAGCGCGTCGCACAGGCGCGCGGTCTCGTTGGCGAAGGTGATCTTCAGCGCGTGGAAGTTGTTGCAGCAGTACTTCATCATCTCCGCCGCGCGCACGGAGGTGCGGATGAACTCGCACGGCAGATGGCCGAACAGCGCCTGCAGGCGCTCGACCGCGGCCTCATGGTTGGCGCCGATGATCGTGAAGGGCGGCTTGTCGTAGTCGCGGATCGACGAGCCTTCGCGCAGGAACTCGGGCTGGAAGCACAGGTGGAAGTCGGTGCCGTCCTTCTTGCCGGAGGCTTCCTCGATGATGGGGCGCAGCACGTCCTCGACGCTGCCGGGGACCAGCGTCGAACGAAAGACGACGACGTGCGGCACCGTCTTGTGCGCCAGCGCCGCACCGATCTCGCGCGCGAGGCGCAGGATCGCGCCCTGGTCCTGGCTGCCATTGGCGGCCGAGGGGGTGCCGACGCAGACCAGCGAGATCTCGCTGCCCAGCACCGCCTCGCGGGCGTCGGTGGTCACGGTGACGCGGCCGCTGGCCGCCACTTGCTGCATCAGCTCGACCATGCCCTCCTCGACCACCGGCGTCTTGCCCGCGGCGATCAGGTCGAGCTTGGTGCGGTCGATGTCGACGCCGATCACGTCGTGGCCATCGCGCGAGAGGCAGGCCAGCGACACCGCGCCGACGTAGCCCAAACCGAAAATGCTGATCTTCATGCAGGTTGTCCGTGAGTGCGCGCGGCCTTGGCCGCGAAGGAATCGACACAGCGCTGGATGATGCCGTCCAGGCGTTTCATGGAATGTGACCAGGCGTGGTGGCTCAGCACGCGCTGCCGGCCCGCCTCGGCCAGACGCTGGCGCTCGGCGCGGTCGTCGCAGACGCGCTCGATCGCCGCGGCCAGCGCCTCGGGCGTGTCGGCCACCAGCAGGTGCTCACCCGGCACGGCATCGACGCCGCCGGCGGCGATGGTGCTGGTGACCACCGGCACGCCCATCGCCATTGCCTCGAGGATCTTGTTCTGCGTGCCCCGCGCGATCGCGAGCGGCGCCACCATGAGCGCCGAGCGCCGCACGTAGGGCCGCACGTCCGGCACCGAGCCGGTGACGGTGACGCCCGGCCGCTCGCCCAGGCGCCGCATCTCGGGCGAGGGATCGGCGCCGACGATCAGCAGCTTCATGCCCGGCCGCTTCGCCAGCAGCCGCGGCCACACCTGGTCGCAGAAGCGCTGCATGCACTCCTGGTTCGGGTAGTAGTCCATGCGGCCGATGAAGCTGATGGTGTCGGCCTCGTAGGCCTCTTCGCCGGGGCTGAAGAACTGCGCATCGACCCCGTTGGGGAACCAGTCGGTCACCGCGCCGGTGCCGTAGCCGTCCAGCGTCTCGCGCTCGGCGCGGGTGGTGGCCGTGCACAGGTCGAAGCGGCGCGCCAGGCGCTTCTCGGCGCGCAGCATCTTCAGGCCTTCGTAGGTGTACCCCCAGGACAGCGGCCAGGGCTTGTAGTTCGCGTACTCCAGCCACTTCTGCGAGTCCATGTCGCCGAAGTCCAGGATCTTCGGGATGCCCTGCACGTGCTCGACGTACTGCGCCACCGACGAGCAGTGCACGAAGATCAGGTCCCAGCGCTGCTCGGCCAGCAGCTGCTTCACGCGCGCGGCCAGCTGGGACGAATAGAAATAGCCCATCGACGAGGGCGTGGCGACCGGCAGCCGCACGATCATGCGGGCGAACTGCAGCGGCTCGCTCACCGCGCCCATCTCGAAGGCGGTGCAGTGCGGGGCGATGCCGCGCCCCTCCTCCGCCTCGGCCTCCGAGCGCGTCAGCGAGCACACGGTCACCGTGTGCCCGGCCGCCGTCAGGTGCCGGATCATGTTGAACGGGCGGATCTTGCCGCCCCGCTTCGGCGGGTACGGGAACCGGTGGCAGATGTAGAGGATGTTCATGCGGGCACGGCCGCGCCGGCCAGGCGGTGCAGCTCGTCGGCGACGTCGGCGTGGTCGCGGCCGTCGAGGTAGAGGCGGCTCCAGACCTCGAGGTTCAGCAGGCCGATCAGCGCGTCGGTGCCGTCGATGCGGTTGGCCTCGTGGTCGGCCACCAGCTGCGAGACGACGGCGGTGTCGAAGAGGCCCCGGCGCTGCAGCACCTCGGGCGACAGCAGGCCGCGCAGCACCGGCGCCAGTTCCTTCTTCAGCCAGGCGCCCATCGGCGTGCCGAAGCCGCGCTTCTTGCGGTGCAGGATGTCCTGCGGCAGCAGGTCGCCGAGCGCCGCCTTCAGCAGGTGCTTGAGCTCGCCGCCGGCGATCTTGACCTCGGCCGGCATCGCCGCGGCCAGCTCCACCAGCTCGTGGTCCAGCAGCGGCACGCGGCATTCGAGCGAGACGGCCATGCTCATCTTGTCGGTGAGCATCAGCAGGTCGTCGGGCAGCTGGGTCTCGGCGTCGACCGCGAACATGCGGTTCAGCTCGTCTTCATGGCCGGCGCCGGCGAAGGCCTGGGCCAGCGCATCCGCGCCGGTGGCCCACGCGGCCTGCGGCCCGTGCAGCAGGCGCGCCACGGTGTCCTGCGACAGCACCTGCAGGTAGCTGCGGTAGCGCGCGTCGGGGTCCATGCCGGCGCTGGCGACGAAGCCCTTGGCCAGGCGCAGCGTGTTCAAGAGACCCGAGTGCCGGTCCGCCGGCAGCCGCGCCGCGGCCATGCCGGCCAGCCTGCGCAGCGGCGCCGGCAGGCGGCCGAACTTGCGCGCGTAGTGCCCGCCCAGGTAGCGCCGATAACCGCCGAAAAGCTCGTCCCCACCAACGCCGGAGAGGATGACCTTGACGTCCTGGCGCGCGAACTGCGACACCAGGTAGGTGGTGATGAAGGCGGTGTCGGACACCGGCTCGTCCATGTGCCACAAGAGCTGCGGCAACAGGCCCACCACGTCGGGCTTGACGACGATCTCGTGGTGCTCGGTGCCGAAGAGCTTCGCCACCTGGCGGGCATAGGGCAGCTCGTTGTACAGCGCCTCGGCCTCGCCGCCCTCGAAGCCGATGGCGTAGGTGCGGATCGGCTGGTCGGAATGGCGCGCCATGTACCCGACCACCGCGCTGGAGTCGACGCCGCCGGACAGGAAGGCGCCGATCGGCACGTCGCTGACCATCTGCATCTCGATCGAGCGTTCCAGCTGCGCGCGGGTGCGCGCGAGCCACTCGTCCCTGCTCCAGCCGCGTTCGATGCGCGAGGGCAGGCGCCAGTAGCGCCACTCGCGCACCTCACCGTTCTCGATGGACAGCAGCGTGGCCGGCGGGAGCTTGCGGATGCCTTCGAAGATGGTCTGCGGCGCGGCCACGTAGCCCAGGTGCAGGTAGCCGGGGATCGCCTCGCGGTTCAGCGCCACGCGGGCGCCCGGCAGCTTCAGCAGCGCCTTGGCCTCGGTGGCGAAGGCCAGGCGCTTGGCGTCCTGCATCACGTACAGCGGCTTCACGCCCAGGCGGTCGCGCCCGATCAGCAGGCGCCGGCGCCGCGCGTCCCACAGCGCGAAGTCGAACATGCCGTTCAGGCGCTGGATGAAGGCGTCGCCTTCGGCGTCATACAGGTGCAGCAGCACCTCGCTGTCGGAGCCGGTCTTGAAGCGGAAGCCCTTGGCCTGCAGTTCGGCGCGCAGCTCGCGGAAGTTGTAGATCTCGCCGTTGCACACCAGCACCAGCGAGCCGTCGCCATTGCTGATGGGCTGGTGGCCGCCGGCCAGGTCGATGATGGACAGGCGCCGCATCGCGATGCCGCAGGGGCCGTCGATGTGCTGGCCCTCGTCGTCCGGGCCGCGGTGGGCCGTGACGTCGCCCATCGCCGTCAGGTGGGCCGATTCGACGGGCTTGCCGTCGAACTGGTAGATGCCGTGGATGCCGCACACTTTGAAAGTTACCTCAGGTCAGCGCGGGCGAGGTGCGCCCCTTGCGTTCGAGCGCCCGGCGGTACACGTCGCGGTAGCGCGCGACGCTGGTGGCCCAGGTGCGCTCGACCTCGACGAAGCGGCGCGCCTGCTCGCGCACCTGCTGCCACTGCGCGCGGCGGGCCAGCACGCCGTCGATGGTGTCGGCCAGAGCGCCGGCGTCGCCGGCGCGGCACAGGAAGCCGGTTTCGCCGTCGCGGATGAGCTCGCGGTGGCCGCCCACGTCGGACGCCACGAACATGCGGCCCTGCGCCATCGCCTCCAGCGGCTTCAGCGGCGTGACCAGCTCGGTCAGGCGGATCGGCAGCCGCGGGTAGGCCAGGATGTCGATCAGCTCGTAGTAGCGCTGCACCTGCGCGTGCGGCACGCGGCCGGTGAAGATGACGCGCTCGCCCAGGCCGGCGGCGGCCACCTGGGCCTTCAGCGCCGCGTCCTGCGGACCGCCGCCCACCAGCAGCACGCGCAGCTTGGGATGCTTCGGCACCAGCAGGCGCGCGGCTTCCACCAGCAGGTGCAGGCCTTCGTAGCCGTAGAACGAGCCGGCGAAGCCGAGCACGGTGGCGCCCTGCAGGCCCAGCTGCGCGCGCAGCGCCTCGTCCGGCGCCGCGCCGAACTGGAAGGCCGAGACGTCGACCGCGTTCGGGATCACGGTGATCTTGTCGGCGCGCACGCCACGCGCGGTGATGTCGCCGCGCAGGCCTTCACAGATCGTCGTCACCTGGTCGGCCGCGTGCAGGGCCAGCGATTCCAACGCGCGCGAAACGCGGTAGCGCAGGCTGCCCTCGGTCGTCGTGCCGTGGTCGACGGCGGCGTCTTCCCAGGAAGCGCGCATCTCGTAGACCACCGGCAGGCCGCGCCGCCGCCCGACCCAGATGCTGGGCAGCGCGTTGAGCACCGGCGAGTGGGCGTGGATCAGGTCGGGCTTCAGCTCGGTCACCAGCTCGTCGAGCCGGCGCGCGGTGAGCTTCATCTGCGCGAACAGGCCGGTGCCTTCCACGCTGGGCGTGCGGTGGAAGGTCCAGCCGTCGGCCTGCTCCACGCGCTGCTCACCCGGTCCCTGCTTGGGCGAGGTGACGTGCTCGGTGTGCCAGCCCAGCCGGCGCTGCTGCTGCAGGATGGCCAGCGTGCGGAAGGCGTAGCCGCTGTGCAGCGGCGCCGAGTGGTCCAGCACGTGGAGGATTCGCAAACTCATCCATCGACCTTTCGGCGCGTGCTCAGGCCGTGGCCTCGGCGGCCAGGCGTTCGCCGAGCGGGCGGTCCGCCCCTTCGTCGACGACGTTGCGCAGGAAGGCCTCGAACATCAGCAAGGTCCACAGCGGCGCGCTGTAGTCGCGCGCGCCGGACTGGTGGTCGTCGACCAGGCGCTGCAGGTAGGCGCGGTTGAACCAGCCGGTCTCGGCCAGGCGGGGGCCCAGCACGGCGTCGCGCACGCGCTGCTTCAGCGGGCCGCGGAACCAGCGCGCCAGCGGCACGGCGAAACCCATCTTCGGGCGGTAGAGGATGTCGTCCGACAGGCGCGGCTCCATGGCCTTCTTCAGCAGGTACTTGCCCTCCTGGCCGCGCACCTTCAGCGAGGACGGCAGCGTCGCCAGCCACTCCACCAGCGGGTGGTCCATCAGCGGCTCGCGCACCTCCAGCGAATGCGCCATGCTGGCGCGGTCGACCTTGGTGTTGATGTC